>JACRKZ010000082.1 GCA_016235455.1 Armatimonadota bacterium
CCTCACTTCGCGCCGACGGTCAGCGTGACCAGTTGGTACGGTCGCAGGTCCAGGCTGACCTGGCCGCCAGCCGCGGGCAATTCCTTGCCCCCGACGGCGACCTTCACCGCACCGCCCGGCACCTTGACCTTCACGCCCTTGGCCTCGGTCATGGCCGTATTGACCACCGCCAGCCAGGTGCCGTGGGTCGGCGTGTCGATCTGGCGCACCACGACCTTGGCGTCCGACGCCGCACCTTCCAGCCGGCGGCTGGGCAGGGCTGGCAGCGCCAGGAAGTTGGCGTTGAAATCGCGCACATACTGCCCGAACCCGCGGCCATAGTTGCCGCCGGTCAGGTAAGCGAACTGCGTCGGGTCGCCATTGGCCAGCGCGATTGCCTCGGCCATCATGCAGTACGGCCCGGCCCGTTCATAGTCGCAGACGAAGTAGCCCAGGCGGTCCTGGTCAGCCTTGTCGAACATCATGTTCTCGTTGAGCGGATAGTGCCGCACGAGCGTCAGGCCCGCGGGCGTCCTGAACAGATTCAGGGTGGCCGGGTCCGAGACCGTGTAGAGCCGGTTGAAGGCGTGCGCCAGCATCAGCCCTTCAGCCTTCTGATAGTTGACCGGGTCGTCGGCGGGATGGGCGTGGTGCACCTCCCAGTTGCCCCAGTTCTTGCCCGGCGCCAGCAGGCCCTTCATGAACAGCCCCTGCTCGACCACCTGGCTCGGCGTGATGGTCGGCACCTGCTTGTCGCGCTGGAACTGCGCCTTTTGGGCGAGCACCTCGGCCCAGGCGGTCGGCGCGTCGGTCACCAGCCGCGGCTCCCAGTCGGCGAACTCCACACCGGGCTCGCCGGGGCAGCCGGTGTACAGCACGAAGGCATTGGCCAGGCCCTTGGCGCGCAGATAGTCACGCACGCCGGCGAAGAAGTCGCGACGCTTCTGCTCCCACCACGCGATGTACTTGGCATACAAGGCCTTGTCGGCCTTGAGCTGCTCACGCGTCACGGCCGTGCCGCCGTTGGCCTCCTTGGCGAAGCGCTCACGCGTAGCGTCGCCGAAGCCCACGGGCAGCTGCGACCGCGTGCGGATCCACACGCCGGGGAAGCTCGCCTTGTCAGCCAGACTGACCACGGTGCAGTCGAGCATCTTCTGGAAATCGGCCAGCGTGTCGGGGTCGGTCACGTCGGCATTGGAGGACTCGATCCAGTTGATGTGGGTGTAAGCGTCGTCGCGGGTCAGCGGCTTGCAGCGCTTCTGATAGCCAAGGCCCTTGTCGCCCTTGCTGCCGGCATACTCGTAGTAAGGCACGACGTCGTAGCCGTACTTGCCCATCATCGCCACGATCTTGCCCCACAGGTCCTTGGTCCGACCGTCGTGATGCACCCAGGCATTGCCGCCATACGGGGTCGAGTCCCAGTGCTGGCAGGCGCCGAACTCAAGCAGGTCCTTGGTGTAGGTGTTGATGCCCAGATGGCGCATCAGGTCAGCCTTGTTGCGGTACCAGTCGAGCTCGTTGAGCACACCGCGGGTCTCGGGCGTCTTGCCCTGGATCACGCCGTCGGCCATCTCCTCGCGCCAGAAGATGCGCCGGTGGGGCAGGTCGCGGGGTGGCAGGGCCAGCGGCTGGGCCAACTGGTCCTCGTCGATGACCTCGTACAGCGCGATGCGCGCCACGGCCGGGCCGCGACTCAGCGGGTCGTTCTCGGCCGACATGGTGGCGATGGTCACGTCGAACCCGTCCTCGGGCGTCAGCTTGCGCACGGGGTCGCCGCGCAGCAGGCCCTTTTCGGGGAACCGGTCGTGCAGCCGGAACAGGTTGGTCCACTGCTGCCAGCGGCCCGAGAGCGGCAAGTTCAGGGACTCGACGTTGCTGTTGACGTACTTGGCGCGCAGGGCGTCACCGGTGCAGAGGCCGGTGTAGAAGCCCAGCGACGACTCGCAGCCGGTGTTCAGCACCGCCGTCGAGCGCGGCGCGTCCTCGGGGTAGTCGATGACCAGCACATAGGCCGCGCCGGGCCGCAGCAGCTTCATCCGACCAAGCCGATAGGAGACGTAGCTGCCCTCGCCCGGCTTGGGCGCGACCACGCGACACCTGCGGCCGAGGATCTCGGCCACGCTGCTGGCGCCTTGCGGCGCTTCGCTCAGCTGATGGTCAGCGCCGGCGGCGGCGCAGTCCACTTCATCCACCAGCGACAGCCTGCCGTAGGGCGCGAGCGTGATGACCGGTCGCTTCAGCGCCTCGTCCTTGGCCTTGGCCAGGGCGGCCTGGCGCTCGGCTTCGCGAGCCTTGTCGGCCGCAAGACGATCCTGCAGCACCTTCCAGCCGGCCGGCGAGTAGGCATCCAGAGCGATCTCGGCGAAGATGGCCGACGGCTGCCGGAGCTCCAGGCGCAGGTAGCGCGAGGGCCGTTCGAGGGTGACCGACTTCCAGCTCATGTAGGTGTTGGTGTTGACCGTGGCCACGTCCTGCCAGGCCTCGGGCGAGCCGGTCTGGATGAGCACATCGCCGTTGTTGTAGGTATCGAACAGCCACAAGGTGGCCAACGGCAGCTCACGGCCGAGGTCGACCACGCAGGCGAACGGGAACTTGCCGTTGTGCTGCCCGCCGACCTGCCAGGCGGTCGTCGGCTTGCCCGACGGCGGGTCGCCCAGGTCCATCTGCTCGTCGACCAACGGCGCAAAGTCGGCCAGCGGCGAACTGGACGTGAGCATGGCCGCGTTCAACGGCACTCGGTACTGGCCTGGGGGCGTCGCCCACAGAGCCGACACGGCAGACAGTGCGCACAGGGCCCCCAGGCGCACGCCATGGCGTAGGATCCTCACAGCGTCTTCCTCCTCGCGGTGAACCTTGGTGGGGACTTCCACATCGGGAGGTTGGTTCCTCGAAACGGTGTCAGAGAAACGGTGTCAGGGACCTTTTCGCTTGCGAAAAGGTCCCTGACACCGTTTCTCTGACACCGTTTCTGGTCCTTGCCATCGCACTTCGAATGTGGCAGAATTCACGGCGTAGTCTTCGGACCGCACGAGCCTCCCCCAAGGCGGGCGACAGCCTGCTCCAGTGGGTGCGGATCACCGACCTCAGAGTGTCACAACCGGTCGGCAAAAGGCAAGCTCGGCGCTGGTAGCGTCGCTGTCTATGTCGACCAGCCAAGGTTTGTGACCAGAGAGAGTGGTGAGATGGACCCGCGTCTAGAGCCCTTCGCTGCCCGTACGGGCAACCGCAGCCACACCGTCGTCGTGGGCCTGCAGTTTGGCGACGAAGGCAAGGGCCAGATCGTCGACCTGATGGCCGCCCGGCACGACGTCGTTGTACGTTTCAACGGCGGCGCCAACGCCGGCCACACCGTACGCCTGCCCGACGGAGCCGGCGGCGAGACCCGCATTGCCACGCACCTGCTGCCCTCGGGCGTGCTCACCCCCGACCGGCTCAACGTGGTGGCGCATGGCGTGGTGGTCGACCCCGAGCAACTGCTTTCCGAGATCGACGCGCTGGCCGAGCACGGCATCGAGCTGGGCGCCAGCCTGTGCGTCTCCGAGCGCGCCATGCTCGTGGCGCCGTGGCACAAGCGCGCCGACGCGCTGCTGGAGAAGGCTATCGTCGCCGCCGGCGGGCTGTCGCTGGGCACCACTGGCCGGGGCATCGGCCCGGCCTACGCCGACCGCGCCTACCGCGTTTCCGCGCTGCGCCTGGGCGACCTGGTGGCACCCGACCTGGAGAGTCACCTGCGCTCGGTGCTCGACCTGCACAACACCATCCTGGCGGCCCTGGCGGCGCGCGTGGGCGAGCCGTTCGAGCCGTTCGACGCGGCGGAGTGGGCGCCCCGGCTGGCCCACTGGGGCGAGCGTCTGCGCCCCCATCTGACCGACACCGTGGCGCTGCTGCACGAGGCCGACGCCAAGGGCCTGCGCATCTTGTTCGAGGGCGCCAACGCCGCGCTGCTGGATGTGGATCTGGGCACCTGGCCGTTCGTCACCTCGAGCCACACCACCGCCCTGGGCGTGCCCAGCGGCGCGGGCGTGCCCTGCGCCTGGGTCAACCGCGTCATCGGCGTGGCCAAGGCCTACACCTCGCGCGTGGGCGAAGGCCCGTTCGAGACCGAACTGTCCGGCGAACTGGCCGACAACCTGCGCCAGCGCGGCGGCGAGTTCGGCACGACCACGGGTCGGCCACGGCGCATCGGCTGGCTGGACCTGGTCAGTGTCGGCACCATGGCGCGCACGGTGGGCGTCACGGAGCTGGCCATCACCGGTCTCGGGCCGCTCGCCGGGCTGCCCCAGGTCTGCTGCCGCGTGCCAGGGCAGGCCGAGCTGGCGGAGTTCGCGGGCTGGCCCGACGGGCTCGACGCGTTCGCGGCCTATGACGAACTGCCGGCCCCGTTGCAGGCCTATCTGGCGACCATCGAGCAGCACGCGGCGCCGGTGCGCTGGATCTGTCTGGGCCGGCGGCGCGATCAGGTCTTGCGGCGCTGACGGAGTTGCTGGGGCCGCGGCTCGCCCAGACCGAACGTGGAAATCCACACCGCCAGGCTGAAGACCAGCCCGAAGGTGAAGATGACGATGTAGTCGAAGCGGCCCGCGGCCCAGCCGATGAGCAGCGGCGCGAAGATGAGCATGGGGGCGGCCGCGGTGGCCACGGTGCCCACGTAGAGCGGCACCTGATCGTCGGGTGCCAGGTCGTAGAGGTAGTTGAGCTGCCCGTTCATCATCCCCACGAGCCCGACCTCGCCGATGGCGTTGCTGGCCACCAGCCAGGTCAGCAGCGTGCCTTGGGTCACCTGGCCGACCAGCAACGGCGTGACGGCCAGCGACGCGGCGGCCAGCAGCAGGAACAGCGATGAGTACCGCAGCACCAGGCTGTTGCCGCGCTTGTCGCCCAGCGAGCCCCAGAACAGGTTGCTCACCGAACTGGCCACGACGCTGGTGCTGACGATGGTGCCCACCACGCTCGGCGGGAAGTGCAGCCGGCCCAGCGCATAGGGGATGATGAACGCCGCCGGCACCCAACCCAGCGGGCTGAGGTTGCGGTAGATGCAGAACCGTCGGACGTTCACGTCCGAGCGCAGCACGACCAGTGCCGAGCGCAGGTAGTCGGCCAGCGGCTGGGTCTGCTCGGGCACGCTCTCGAGCGGCGGCTCGTCGACGCGCATGAAGCAGAACTGCGCCGCCACCAGGAAGGCGAAGGCCGTACCGAACAGAAGCAGATAGTTGTTGGGGAACGGCAGCCCGAGCCGGGGGTCGAGGCAGCGGCTGATGAGCCCGCCCACGAAGAAGGCCAGCACGCCGCCGAGCGCCACGCGCAGCCCGAACATGCGCCCGCGCCGGTGCGGCACGATGGTACGCGCCACCACATCGCCAAACGCCGGCCCGCCCATGGCATCGCCCAAGCCGAACAGCCCGCACATGGCCACGAAGAACAGGGCGAGCACCATGGGATAGCGCGGCAGCATGACCACGGCGAACAGCAGTGCGAACTGCGACACCCACTTGATGCGGGCGCCCCGCGCGTAGAACGGCATGCGCCGTGGCTCGGTCTCCATGCGGTGCGAGAAGAAGAGCATCGGCAGGCAGCTGAACACCGTGGGTGCCGCCAGGGCCAGGCCGACCATCCACTCGCGGTGCGTCAACTCGGTGAGGAACGCGGCCACGACGCGCTTGGGGCTGAACACCTCGAAATACAGCCGGACCAGGACGCCGTTGGCCACGATCAGCCAGAAGTCACGATATTCGGCTGAAAAGGCTCGGCGCAGCCGCATGGCGGTCGTGCGCGGAGCGACCAACTCCGACAACGGTATGTGGGCCCCTCGTCCCTTGGTCTGACACTCTACGCCCATTGAACGTCTTCGCCAAGGCTGGATCTGGTGGCACTGGCGCCCGCGATCAGGCCGCCGCGGCCGGCCGGCGGCGCGTGAACAGCTCGACCAGCACGGTACGGAACACCTCGACCGCGCCGACGCGGCCCGGCAAGGGCAGCCGCGCGAACAGGAAGACGAAGGCCGCCAGGCGAATGACGAGCGACACGCCGAAGACCAGATGGTAGTGCGACAGCCAGGCCGGCTGCCAGGGCAGCCGTGCCATGTTGGCCTGGAACAGCTTGGCCATGGCGCCGCCCATCGTCGTGCCGGCCACCGCCGACATGCCCACCACCACCTGGAAGGCGGCGGTATAGGCGGTGCGCCGCTCAACTGGGAACTCGCGCAACTGCATGTAGGCCAGCGCCTGGTCGATGCCCGGCACGGTCAGCCCGGCGAACGCGGTGGACAGCGGCAGCAGCCAGATGCGGTCGGCATAGCCCGGCCCGGCGCGATGCAGCAGCATCCACCAGACCGGCAGCGTGATGGCCGCCAGCGAGCCGGCGCGCAACGCCGATTTGGTGCCGTAGCGGTCGATCACCCGCCCCCACACCGGCGAACACCAGGCCGTGACGAGCTGGGGCAAGACCACGACCATGGCTGTCGTCTGCACCACGGTCAGCCCCAGCCCATGCTCGCCAATGGGCGCGAAGCAGAAGGGGAACATGAACGCACCGGTGATGGAATAGGACACCACCGACACCGCCAGATAGGCTGACACCAGCCGGAAGCTGGGCTCCCGCCAAGGGATGATGAGGATCTCGACCAGCGACGGCCGTTTGGGCGGCGCCTTGCGGGGCGCCTCGCGCACGGGGATGAACAGGAGAATGTCGGCGGCACCACAAAGCGCCGCCACGGTGAACACCGAGGCATAAACGAAGCCGCGCCCATGGAAGCGGTCGACCAGCAGCGACACGATGACCATGGTGGTCAGCATGGACAGCAGGCCCAGCCGTGTCCGATGCCCGAAGTAGCGCCCGGCGATGGCTCGCGGCACGATGGTGGACATCCATACCCACCAGCCCACGCCGCCGAAACTGGCCGCCGCCGCCGAGACGAAGATGGACGCCACGACCAGCCAGATAGCCTGCTCACGTCCCACGTAGCGCAGCAGCAGCGGCGTCGCCGCCAGCACCAGCCACAACAGCCGGTGCCCGGTGACAAACCACATGAACAGCGGCTTGGAGCGCCCGCTGCGCTCGACCACATAGGAGCCCAGGAACCAGAACAGGCTGGCGGCCGGGCCGGCGGCCATGATCAGCCCGTAGCGCAGGTCGTCGACCTGGAGATACTGCTTGAGGAACGAGGCGAACGCCGGACCGGTGGTGATGGCAAAGAACGCGGCGCCAAAGACCCAGGCGACCACGATGTAGCGCAGGGCATGGCGCACCTGCGACGGCGTATAGCCGCCTTCCCACACCCGTTCCTCAGCCGTTCCGTCCGCTGCCATGACCGTCTCGCGCGAAGCATAGCACCGGGATCGCGATGTGGGGTGAAGTGGTTGTGACCAGCGGGACGCAGGCAGGATCCCGCGGCTCGGGCGCGAACGGCGCCTGGGTCGGAGGGAGCATCATGATGAGCCGACGCCATTTCGTCCAGCTGGCCGGGCTGGCCGCCGCCGCCGCCGCGCGCGGCGCTGAGGGTCAGGCCGGATTCCGGGTCCATGAGACACGCGCCATCAGTTGGCAGCCGGCCTACTACAACGGCTGGCCGACCGTCGCGCGACGCGCCAATGGCGACCTGCTGGTGGTCTGCTCGGGCGGACGCGAGGCGCATGTCTGCCCGTTCGGCCGCGTGGAGCTGATGGTCAGCCACGACGAAGGCCACACCTGGGGCTGGCCGCGGGTGGTGCTCGATGGCGACCTCGACGACCGCGATGCCGGCGTGCTGGAGACGGCGCGCGGCACGCTGCTGGTGACCAGCTTCACTTCGCTGGCCTATGAGCCCATCATGGCCAAGACAGACGGCTGGCCCGAGGCCCGGCGGCTGGCCTGGCAGGCCGCGCGCGACCGGCTGAGCCCCGAGGCGCGGAAGGCGCAGCTCGGCCAGTGGATGATCCGCTCGACCGATGGCGGCCTGACCTGGTCGGCGCGCTACCCCAGCCTGGTCAACAGTCCGCACGGGCCCATCGCGCTGCGCGACGGGCGGCTGCTGTATGCCGGCAAGGAGCTGTGGACCGGCACACGCAACGGCGTCTGCGAGTCGGTCGACGACGGCCTGACTTGGCGCTGGCTGGCCGAGATCCCCACGCGGCCGGGCGACGATGCGGTCGAGGGCTACCACGAGTTGCACGCGGTCGAGACCACCGATGGCCGACTTCTGGTGCAGATCCGCAATCACAGCCGGGCCAACGAAGGGGAAACGCTGCAGTGCGAATCGGCCGACGGCGGCCGGACCTGGTCCGTGCCGCGGCCGATTGGCGTGTGGGGCCTGCCGTCGCATCTGCTGCGCCTGCGCGATGGCCGGCTGCTGATGACATATGGCCATCGGCGCCCGCCGTTCGGCAACCAGGCCCGGCTCAGCGCCGACCACGGCCGCACCTGGTCCGAGCCGATGATCGTCAGCGGCGACGGGCCAGGCGGCGACCTGGGCTACCCGAGCACGGTCGAGCTGGCCGACGGACGACTGCTGTCGGTGTGGTACGAAGTGCGGCCGGGTTCGCCGCGGGCCGTGCTGCGACAGGCGATCTGGTCGCTGTGACACGTCACGGGAGCAGTGCATGAGCCCTTCCGCCACCTGCCTGACGCTGCTGCTGGCCACCGTGGCCGGCGCCGCCAGCCTGGAGTCCGGCACCGTCGATGGCCGCCGAGGGCTGCTGCTCGACGGCCGGCCGTTGCTGGCGCTGGATACGCCGTGGGTAGCCAGTTCCAGCTGGAGCCAGGTCTACCGCGCGCCGGGCGACCTGCCGAACACCTCGAGCACGCGCACCCTCGACGGCCCGCATGGCCACCTCGTGGAGAAGCTGACCATCGGGCCAGACGCGCTCACGCTGCGTTACGAGTTCGCCTTCGCGGAACTGGCCGGTGGTGCCAATCTGCAGTGGGTGCTGCGGCTGGAGCCCAGTCGGTTCGACGGCGCCATGATCGATGCGCAAGCCGCGGCTGGCTCGGGGCTACGGGCCATCGCCGGCGCCGCGGCCGGCGGACTCAAGCGGCTTGGGGTGATCCTGGGAGGGTCGGAAGTGCTCTTCGACGTCTCGGCCTCGAGCGGCGAATGGAAGTTTGGTGACCAGCGTGAGGCAGCGTGGGCCAAGTGCTACCGGCTGGAATGGAACCGGCCGTTCGTCGAGGGCGGCCAGCGCGCGGGTTGGGTGGAGCTGAGTGTGCGCCGCGCCGATGTCGATCGCGCAGCCGTGGCCGCTCGGCTCGACGCGGCCGTGACCGAGGCCGTCCTGCCCCTGGACGGGACCTGGCGAGCGCAGCCGCCCGGCCAGGCCGAGCGGGACGTGCCGGTACCGGCCCGGTGGGAAGGGCTGCCAGGCCTGCGCGACGTGCACGAACTGACCTACCGACGCACCTTCGACGTGCCCGAGACCATGTCCGGGCGGCGCCTGGTGCTGCGTTTCGACGCCGTCGGCGAGTTCGCCGAGGTGCGTGTCAACGGCCGCTCGGCGGGCCGCGCGCTGCTGGGCCCGCTGCCGGGCGAATTCGACGTCACCGACCTGGTGGCCGCGCCGTCGACCAACAACCGGCTGGAAGTGCTGGTGGCCGATGACACGTGCTTCGCCGTGCCGCGGCCGAGCAGCGACTGGCGCAACACACGCTCATGGCTGGCACACGGCATCGGCGCGAACAACCGCAAGGGCCTGTTCCAGAGCGTCAGCCTGCGCGCGCGACCGCCGGTGTGGATCGCCGACGCGCGCATCCGCACCTCGGTGCGCGACCACACGCTCACTGTGACCTACGAGATCCACAACAGCTACAAAGAGACGCTGCGCGCCACCTTGGCCACCGCCGTACGCCCCTGGCCCGACGGCGCTGCGGCGTTGACGCCGTCGGCGCTGACACCGCCACCGCTGACCGTGGAACTGCCCGGCTTTGTCACCACGCAGGTCACGGTGACCGCGCCCTGGGCCAACCCGACGCTGTGGCAACCCGACCATCCGGCGCTGTATGTGCTGCGCGCGACGCTGACCGACGCCGTCAGCGGCCCGCTGTGCCGCCGCGAAGACCGCTTCGGCTTCCGCGAGGTGGGCTTCGAGGGCACGCAGTTCCGGCTCAACGGCATCCGCTGCAACCTGCGCGGCGAGAGCCCCAGCTATGCCGAGCGCGCCGGCTGGATGGACACCCGGGAACAGGCCGAGCGCCTGGTGAAGCGCGCGCTGTCGGCCAACTTCAACGTGGTGCGCTTCCATGCCGCGCCGGCGCCGCCGCACGTGCTGGACGTGTGCGATGAACAGGGCCTGCTGGTCATCGACGAGAGCGGCATCTACGCCAGTTGGGGCATGCTGATGCCCGAGCACCCCGAGTTCATGCCGGAGTGCGAGCGCCATCTGACGCGCTGGGTGCGCCGCGACCGCAACCACCCAGCGGTGGTGCTCTGGTCAGCCGAGAACGAAGGCCTCAACGTCAACGCACTGGCTCCGGCGCAACTCAAGCGGTATGCCGAGGTGATCAACGCCAACGACGGAACGCGGCCGGTGGTCTTCGACGGCGACGGCACCGGCGAGGGCGCGTCGCCGGCCAGCGTGAAGCACTACGTACGCACCATCGACGACCTGCGCAACCGCGGCGGGCGCTCCTCGGGCTACGGCCGCGACATGCGCACGGACATCTACTGGGCGGCGGAATACAAGCAGGACGTGCCGCTGGGCATGGGCGAGTTCCTCTATCCCGAGACCCAGGAGATGAAGAGCGCCATGCCCGAATTGCTGGCGCAGATGGGCCTGCAGACACGCGGCTATCGATATGCAAACTGGTTCGATATCCGCCCGTACAACCCGTTCTACAGCGGCTACCAGACGGACGCCGGGGTCAAGCCCGAGTACCGCGCGGCGTGGGACATCCTGACCCGGTCGTTCGCCGCGGTGGGCGTGTTCGACCGGGACTACGACGCGCTGGGCGGCTTCCCCAAGCCGCCGGTGCTGCCGGTCGGGCAGAAGGCCGAGCGCACGCTGATCGTCTACAACGACACCTTCGCCGGCGAGACGGTGAGCCTGGAATGGACGCTGCTGGCTGGCGACCAGCGCCTGGCCGGCGAGACGCGCGAGTTGCGCATCGGCCTGGGCGAGCATGTCGAGGTGCCTATCGCCTTCACCCCGGTCCAGCCGGGCGCGCTGACGCTGCGACTCGTCTCGCGCAAGGGCGGCGTCGAGACGTTCCGCGATGAGCGGGCCTTCGAGGCGCGTCCGCAATAAACGGTGTCAGGGACCGTTTTCTCAATGACTGAGAAAACGGTCCCTGACACCGTTTATTGCGCTACAGCGGACTCCCATGCACCGCCACCCACGGCGACCAGGCGCCCGTGGCATGGAGCCTGGTCTGCCGGCGCCACAGCCGGCCGGCACCGAAGGCGTAGAGCTGATTGAGCCCGGCGCCGCCCAGGCACACAGCCTCGGCACGGGCGAGCCCCGGCAGCGGCAGGATGACCTGCGTCGGGCCGTCATCGGCGCAGATCTGCACGCCAGCACGCGTGGCGATGAGGGGCTGGCCCTCGCGGGCGAAGACGACCGAGGTAGCGCCGGCCTCGTCGTCCCAGTCGTTCACGTTGAGGCAGTAGTAGCGCTCGCGGTTCGTCAGCTTGCCGTCGTCGGCCACCTGGTAGCTGTAGACCCACTTCGACGCGCCGTCGGCCACGGCCAGCAGCCACTGGTCGGGCCGGCAGGCCAGGCCGGTGGCCTGCTTGAGGCCGGTGTCCACCACGCTCACCTGGCCGTCTCTGACCAACGAGACCTGACCGCCTCCCGTCACGTACAGGCTACCGTCGGGCCGGGCCAGGAGGTAGTCGCCGCGCACGCCTTCGGCAACGGTCGTGGCTTTCCCGTCGGCGCCGTAGCGCAGCAGCCGGCCGGTGGCGGCTGATACGCTGTATAGCTCGTCCTTGGCGCCGATGGCCAGGCCGTTGACCACCGGCGCGTCGGCGATGCGCACAGTGATCGCGCCATCGGTGCCGATCGCGCGGATCTGGCTGCGGGCTACGTCGACAAACAGCACCTCGCCGCGTGAGGTGCACACCGGGCTGCGCACCTCGCCCAGGCGCTCGGCGACGAGCTCCCAGCCCTGGCCATCGACGATGCAGTCGCGCACGCGCGGCGCGCTGGTGCCGGGCTTGACCGGTTCGGGCCAGCCCTTCCACAAGCAGCGCATGGCCTCCAGCCAGTGCTCGTTCCAGCCGGCCACGTGCGGGCCGTCGATGGCGTGGAACTGGTAGTCGTAGCCGGCGAACTTGAGTGCCTTGTCCATCTCCTGGTCCAGCAGGTACCAGTCGCCCGCGCAGTTCTCCATGTCGTGCGTACCGGTGGTCAGATAGGCGCGGATAGGCTTGGCCTCGGTCTTGCGCACCAGCGTGGGGAACTCGTGACCGCCGCGGAAGGCGACGAAGCTGCCGCTGTTGGCATAGACCCGAGAGAAGGCGTCGGGCCGCCACCAGGCGGCGTTGAAGGCGCAGATGCCGCCACTGCTGCCACCGGCGATGCAGCGGTCGTTGCCGCGCTCCGAGAGTTTCAGGTCGAAGGTCCTGGCCACATACGGCAGCAACTCCTCGACCAGGAACCGCGGGTAGGCATCGCCCACGCCATCGTACTCCAGGCCGCGGTTGCGCCGGCCCAGCGTGTCCTTCATCGGTGCGGGCAGATCGCCGGGCCGGATGAACACACCGATGGTCACGGGCATCTCCCCATCGGCGATGAGTTGCTCCATCATGCTCTTCTCGCGCGGGTTGTAGCCGTCCTGACGCACGTAGACGCAGGCTGGCCTGGTGCCGTCGTACTGCGCGGGAATGAACACCGTGCCGGCGCGGCGCGTGCCGGGGAAGATGGCGCTGGTCTCGAACGTGAAGTCGCGGATCGTACCCTTGGGCGGCAACGGCTTGTTCAGGTCGCCCACGGCCGCCGGCCAGGTGGCGGCCGGCATGGGCCGCAAGAGCCATTGCAGGTGCTCGTCGTCGGCGTTGTAGGTCCATAGATCCTGGCGCGAGCCGGGCCTCTGGCCGCCGGCGAAGTCGTCCAGGCCCTGGGCCGGCGCATGGCGGGGGATCAGGCTGAAGGTGTTGCTGGGGTTGTGCCGGATGCTCCAGCGCTGCCACGGCTGGCCGGTGTCGGCGGTCAGCACGATCAGCGTGCCGTTGTCGCTCTTGCCGTCCGCCGCGCCCATGACCATGGTCTTGGCATGGGCCGGCCGGATGGCATAGAAGCCATCACCGGCCGGCTCGATGATCCACTGCTGGTGCGTGGCCTTGGCCGGTTCGCCGATGGAGACGACCGTGCCCTCGGCGGCAGCCGCGCCGACGGCCTCCAGCACCATCTCCGGCGCGCTGACCGGGATGATCGTGAACGAGCCGCCCCAGTCCTGGGCCTGCGCCGCCGCACAAGCCGCCACCAACCAGAACATCCACATCGCACCCTCTCCCATTGCCGCGGACACGCCCGCGTGCTACGGTCTGGCTCGGAGACCGCTCATGTGGCTGGCCGCGCTGTCCATGCTAGCACCCCCGCTGCCCGCGCACTACGCCTTGCCGATCCTGGATCTTGCCTTCGAGACCGAGCGGCAGGTGGTGGTCGACCGTGAAGCCAACCAGTACCTGGGCCACGTGTCGACGCTGCTGCTGCCCGACGGCAAGACGATCCTGGCGGTCTACCCCAAGGGCCATGGCAAGGGCGCGATCATCTACCGGCGTAGCACCGACGGCGGGCTGACCTGGTCGCCGCGGCTGGGCGTACCCGAGAACTGGGCCACGTCGCTGGAGACACCGACCATCTACCGGCTCATCGGCCCCGATGGCAAGGCCCGCATTGTGCTCTTCTCCGGCCTGCAACCCATCCGCAGCGCCGTCTCGGAGGATGACGGCCTGACTTGGTCGCCGCTGCGGCCCGCGGGCACCTGGGGCGGCATCGTGGCCATGGGTGATGTGCAACGCCTGGCCGACGGCACCTATGCCGCCTGGTTCCACGACGATGGTCGCTTCTTCGAGCCCAAACCGCAGCCGGTGGAACGCATCAAGGTCTACCAATCGCTGTCGCACGATGGCGGTCTGACCTGGGCGGCACCGACACTGCTGTTCCAGCACGAGACGGCCGACCTGTGCGAACCGGGCGTGGTGCGCTCGCCCGACGGCCGGCGCCTGGCCATGCTCTTGCGCGAGAACACGCGCCGGCAGAACGGCTTCATCAGCTTCTCCGACGACGAGGCCAGGACTTGGAGCACGCCGCGGCCGATGCCCGCCGCGCTGACCGGCGACCGGCACACGCTGCGCTATGCGCCCGACGGCCGGCTGGTGGCGGTATTCCGCGACATGGCGCTGCAAAGCGTCACGTGGGGCGACTTCGTGGCCTGGGTGGGCACGTTCGACGACCTTGTGGCGGGCCGCGAGGGCCAGTATCGCGTGCGCCTGGGCGACAACAAGGAGGGCGCCGATTGCGGCTATCCCGGCCTGGAAGTGCTGCCCGACGGGACGTTCGTGGCCACCACCTACGGCCACTGGACCGCGGGCCAGCCGCCGTACATCGTCAGCTTCCGCTTCACGCTGGCGGAGCTGGATGCGCGCCTGGCGCGGGCGCAGCCTTGACCGCGCCAGGCGCGGCGTCTGGCCGCAGCAAGACCTTGAGCGCGCCCGGCTCGGCGGCACGCGCGAATGCCGCCTGCCACTCGCTCAGCGGCCAGACGCCTTCGGTCAGCGCGGCGACGTTCACCTCGCCGCGCGCCAGCGCCGCGACCGCCGCCGGCACATCGCCGCAGCGCGAGCCGAGCAGCGCCAGCTCCTTGACCACGGCGAGACTCAGATCGAGGCTGGCCGGCTCGGCGTAGGTGCTCTTGAGCACCACCGTGCCGCGCGGCCGGGCCAGGCGCAATGCCAGCGCCAGGCCACCGCCGTTGCCCGTCGCTTCGACCACCGCGTCGAAGGCGCTATCGCCAGCCTCCTCGGCCAACGCGGCAGTCAGCCCCAGTCCGCGCGGCAGAGCCAGCGACGCCTCGCGCCGGCCGAGCACGGTCAACGCCGCGCAGAGCGGTGCCAACACCTGCGCGCAGAGCAAGCCCAGCCGGCCCGGCCCGACCACCGCCACGCGCGCGCGCGGCCAATCGACGGGCAAGTCGAGCACGTGGCGCGCGGCGGCCAGCGGCTCGGCCCACACGGCGACGGCGTCGTCGAGGTCGTCGGGCACGGGCACCAGATTGCCCACGGGCAGCACCAGTCGCTCGGCGAAGGCGCCGTCGCAGCCGATCAGGCCGAGCACGCGGCGGGTCGGGCAGTGCTCGGGTCCGTGGTCGCGGCATTCGGGGCAGGCGCCACAACCCAGGTTGATGGAGGCGACCACCCGCCGGGCGAGCCAGTCCTCGTTGTCGCAGGCGACAACCCGGCCGACGAACTCGTGGCCGGGCACGCCGCCGAAGCCCTTGTACCCGGCCAGCAACTCCAGGTCGGTGCCACAGATGGCGGCCAGGTCGACCTCGATCAGCGCCTCGCCGTGGCCGGGCGTGGGCTCGGGGTGGTCGGCGGCCAGGTGGAACTGTGGGGCGAGGAGCAGGGCTTTCATCGCGATGCTCCCGTCTACTTTGCCACCAGCCGCACCCGCACCGTCTCGCCGAACGCCGCGCCGGCGGCGGTGCTGACGCGGGCCGAGAGCGTGCGGTCGCCCTCGGCGGTCAGCGTGAAGATCACCTCGGCGGTGCCGAAGCGCGGCGTCGCCGGCACATCCAGCGTCTCGGCGCCGAGCGTCAGACGGCAGCCATCCCAGGCCGCCTCGCCAGTGTTCACCAGCTTCACGGTCACCTTGAGCGGACCACCGCCCGCAACGCTGAGCGCCTGCCCGTTCTCACCGCGAGCGCTGCCGCCGGGCCAGACGACCTCGATGCCGGCCACCTCCGCGTTGGCGTGCTTGAGCGGGCCGCTACCGGCATACGGCACGTTGCCCACCTGCACCAGGGGCATGTCCCGTGTGCTCTTGCCGGTCGCCTCGGTGACCAGGCGAACGCTCTTGCCCTGGGCGGTCAGGCGGCGGAACTCGGCATCCTTGGCGCTCCAAAGCCCGAAGAGCCCGCGCGCGTCGGCGTCGCGATCGACCAACAGCGTGGGCGAGTCCGGCGCCGGCTTGAGCAGTTCGGCCTGCACCTGCCGACCCACCTCGGCCGCAGCCAGCAGGGCCTCGCGCGGCGTGCCGTCAGGCTCCACCACGCCGTAGTCGCTACGCTCGTTGACGCGCCACCCGCCGGGCCACCACCAGCCGGCCGATGCCGCGGCACGGTCCTGCAGGCACAGCCGCAGCGTGCCGCGCCAGATGGCCGTCTGCTGCGCACGAGTGTCGGGCGTGCCACCGCGTGCCCCGATGCTATGGCCGAACTCGGCCCAGAACACCGGCTTGCCCGCGCCGGCCCACTTGCCCCAGGCGGTGATGAAGCCGGTGCCCGAGGCTTTGGCCCAGTCGGGCGACATGCCGTAGCCCTCGGGCGAGGCGAAGTCCAGGTGCGCGGCGCCCGAGGTCAGATCGTAGGCCATGACCCGGCCGGCCCATTCCTGGCCCGTGCCGCCGTAGCCGGTGCGCACACCCAGCAGCAGATCGGGGTCGAGGCTGCGCAGCGAGCGGCAGACGCGGCCGTAGCGCCGGCTGATCAGGTCGTCGGCGAAGCGGCGATAGGCCGCCACCATGATGCGATGCGGACCATCGCTGCCGATCTGCTGGTCGGTGGGATTGCTGACCTGGCCGGCTTCGCGCGGCGCAGCCAGGCCCCAGGCCCGTTCGGCACTCTCGACACTGCCGTACTGCTCGACGATCCAGGCCCGCCACTCGCCATCCCAGCGCGTGCGCTCGGCATGGTTGCCCAGCCGCGGCTCCCAGTGCAGGTCGAGCATGGCCACCGTGTCGTTGCCGACCACCCGCGCCGAGGTCAACAGATCACGGTCGTGCTCGGGGTTGAAGCCCAGTCCGCCAGCCGAGCTGGTGAACAGGTTGACCCAGATGCCGTGCGCGCGGCAGCGCTCGAGAAAGTCGATCATCGGCTCAGGATGGCCGGGCTGGATGCTGACCAGGTTGAGCCCCAGCTTCTGCATCAGCGCCAGATCGGCCTCAACCACGTCGGGGTCGTAGTCCTCGCGCTTGAGCCAGCCGTTGTTGTAGCGGTCGGGCTCCAGGCCGCTGACGTTGCGCGGCCAGTAGTTGACGCCGTTGAGGAAGACAGGCCGCCCGCCGACGCGGAACGTGTCGCCCTGGACCCGCACGCGACGGGCCGCCGACACCACCGGGGTCTTGGGCACGATGCGCAACGGCGTGGCGCCCGAGTCAACCACCTGGCCGGCAACCAACACCTCGACGCCGACCCGATGCAGGCCAACACCAAGCCCCGTGGCCGGCTGGACCAGCGCACCGCGCTGCGCACCGGCCGCCAGGTCCACCTCAATCGTCTGCGGCCGGCCGTCGACGGTCACTCGCACCGACACCTTCTGGTTGGCGGCTCCACAGTTGAGCAGGCGCGCGCCGAGCGGCACCGGCTCGCCTTCGACATGGACGATCTTCTCCGGCCCACCGTTGAGCAGCCAGACACCGGCCCGCGCCGCTCGCAACGCCTCGGCGTCGTTGCCCACGCCGCTCGGTTGCCAGAAGATCGCCGCGCCCTTGGTGGTGACGTAGCGACTGAGGCCGCCGGCCAGCGTCTGGTGCCGGCCTTCGAGCTCGGCCGCGAGGGTCTGGCCGCGCGGTCGCTGGTACGGGATGCGCCGGCCGTCGGCCGTCTCCCACTGCTTGTACCAGGGCGATAGCGTCTCGATGACCGGCGGCGTGAACGCCTCAAAGGTCACCGGCGAAGCCGCCGTGCGGATGGAGCCGATGTGCAGCTCGAACGGGCCGGCGTGGGTCGTGCCGAAGCCCGTGGCGGGTCCGAACGACAGGCCCTTGGCATGGTCGGGCCGAAACTGCGTGTCGCGCCGCGCCTCGGGTGAGCCGTCGGCCCAGAAGCCGAACGCCGACGGATCGAGCACATGCTTGGTCCACGTGTCGGTCAGCGGGATGGCGGCAATCCAGCGCGAGCCGTCGTCCTCGCGCCACTCCAACGTCGTGGCCTGGCCGGGCGTGCCCTTGACCCAGACCACGGTCAGCGTCTCGCCGGCGCCGAAGCGAGCTTCATTGGCGGCCAGCGTGTGCCAGCCATTGAACTCGGGCAGGCTGAGCCGAGCCGCGTCGCGGGCGCCGGCCGGGCCGGGCTGGCCGTAGAGCAGTTCCGACTTGGCGGCCGAGTTGTTGGTGGCCACGCGCAGGCCGGCGTCGCGGCCCAGATCGAGCGCCGTGCCGCGGCCGTCGACCGCCGCCAGGGCATCGTCGCGCGTCTTCCAGGTGCCGTCGGGCAGCTTGAAGAGCGGATCAGCGAACGGCTCGGCGCCGCCGGCATACAGGTCGCCGCCCTGCTCGATCCACTCGACCACGGCGCGCATGGTCGCCACGGGCAGGCGCCGCAGCGAGTCGACCAGCAGCAGACGGTCGAGCGCGGGGTCGAGTTTGAGATCGACGGGCGATGCCAGCCGGATCTGGTACCCGGCGTCGCGCGCCAGCTTGGCCAGGGCACCGGTCGCACCCAGGCCGGGGAAGCCGACCACCACGGCGCGCGTCCCGGTGATCCGCCCGCGGTCGCTGGCGCTGCCGTTGACCGCCGCCTGTGCGAAGACAGCCTCCGCCGCCTGGCTACGCAGGCCGAGTCGGCCCGAGCGAACGGCCTTGGCCTCGGCCGGCACGGCGTAGCGGCAGGTCCACTGCCAGTCGGCGGCGCCAGCCGGCTTCACGCGGCCGATCACCGCGTCCGCCGCCACCTCGATCTCCATCGCGTAGGCCGTGCCCCACGACCACGCGGCGGTCCCCGTGGTGGTGGCCTCCAGCCTGGTGCCGGCCGCCGATTGCGCCTGCCACTCGCCGTCGAGCATCTCGACCAGCTCGATGCGGTGTGTCTTGCCGTCCGGGTCCTCGGTCAGCGAGATCAGCCAGAACCGCCGACCATCCTCGGCCAGGCGCGGGCCCATCGAAGCCCAGCCGCCGTCCTGAACGCGCCGACGAGGCGTCATCACCACCGACACGCGTCCGGCGCTGATGGGCGCCGTTGCGGTCAGCAGCGCGTCGCCATCGGCCGCCACCAGGCCGTCGGGCGAGGCCTGGTAACGGCCGGACAGCACCAGCCAGTCACCCGTGCTCTGCCACAGCGGCGGCAGCTTGGTGAGCGGGTCGGTGAAGGCGGTGGGCGCGGCGGCCAGGGCGCCGACGGACAGCGCGGACACGAGCCAGAGACGGTGCATGGTCTACCTCAATCATGTGGCGAGCCCGAAGCCCAGGTGATGCCGGTGCCGCTCGACTGCGCGTTCTGGCTCCAGGTTGCCGGGTCGGAGTCGAGCACAGTATAGGTGCCCGCCGGCAACTCCACCATGGGCTCGACCACCCACATGATCGGTAGACGACCGCCGCTCGCGCCAGTGCCCACGGCCTGCCAGGGGCCGTAGGTCTTGCCGCCGGGACCGGCCAAGGACAGCGTGCCCGGCTTGGCGCCATTGCCGCCGTTGTAGTGATAGGTGCGCAGATAGGTCAGCCTGGCTGGCCTGGCCAGCGTGAAGACCGTCGGCTTGGTGGGCCGATTGCTGATCGCGCCACCGTTGGAGTTGTCGTAGAGCGTGATCACCGGGCCCGCCTTCACCTCGGGCGCCATGACGCCGGTGACGGTGGCGAAGCCGCGGCTGCCGGCGGCATCGTTGGTGCCCCAGGTGGCCGGCTCGGAGTCGACGATGGTGTACTGGCCGGCGGCGAAGCGCGCGCTGACATCAGCTACCCAGTAGAGGTTCTTCCGCCCCTGGGCGTCGCCACGGCCGGTGGTGCGCCAGGGGCCGTAGACCGTGCCGTCGGCCGCGCGCAGGGCGATGGTGCCCGGTGTGGCGCCCTTGCCGCCGTTGTAGTGGTAGGTCTCGATGGTGGCGATCACGGCGGGACGGGCTAAGGTCACGACGGTCGGCACCGTCGGATTCGGGCGGACACCTCCGCCGTTCTCGTTGCGGAACAGGACTGTGGGCGCGCCGCCCAGGGGCACGCGCGACGGGAGGTTGGTCGTGGTGGCCGGCGGCGCGGTCGGTGTGGTGGGCGGGGTCGGTGGCCTGGGCCCGGCCGGCGTGATCATCAGCGGTTCGTCACGACGCAGCCCGATGGCCGTCGGCACGTCGACCCCGTCGTCCCAGCGGAAGCCGTTGACCATGACTGCCTTGGGGTGCAGCATCAGGCCGATGCGGTAGCTGGCAAGGCCGCTGTCCGCGGGCCAGGTGAGCGTGGCGGTGAGCCCACGTCCGCTGGGCAGCAGAACGCCCGATACGGTGCCAGCGACCTTGCCGTCCGGCTGGCGGCAGGTGCCGCTGACGTCGGTGCCGGCGATTCTCAGGTCGAGCCGGACCGATGGGCCAGCCCATGCGCCGGCCAACGGATGCGGCTGCGCCACCGCGATACCGGCGGCCATGGTCAAGATCAGTGCCGCATGTCTGGTGCTCATCGCCCCACTCCCTCCAGCCTACTCACGGACCTTCACGCCTTCGTACGCCGGGCTGCTCTGGCCAGCAGCGACCCACACATACTCGTGGTTCAGTTCGGTGCCCGTATAGCCGCAAAAGTCCTCGATGGTCAACCGCAGGGCGAGTGCGCGACCTGCTCTGTCGGCGGGCACCTGGGTCTTGAGATCGGCGGCCACGGCGGGTCCGGCAGCGATGGTCTGGGCGCCCATGTAGTAGTCGGCCGGGTGTACCAGCAGAGCCTTGCTGACCACCGTGCCATCTGGCGGCGTGTACAGCCAGGCGCCGGCGCGTACGAAGGAGTTGCCGCTACAGCGCAGCGTGATGTCCTGGCCGGGCGCGATGGTCGTCGGCGCCGCCTCCCACGCGCCGGCTGCCGTCAGCGGGTGGGGCACCTTGAACTGCGGCCAGAGGGTCAGGTCGAGTTCGGTCCGCACGCTGCCCAGCCCCGTGCCGAGTTTGACCACCGGCGCGCCGACCTGGCCCGTGTCTCGTCGTGAAGTGCGCACGAGCACCCAGCGGCCCGTCGCCGCGGGCGGGTTGGGCGGCTCGGGCTTGGCGGTGTTTGGATCGGTCACCTCGACCTCCACCGAGGAGCGCACCGTGCCCACGGCCAACATGGCGGGCGGGTCGGGCAGCGGGTTGGGGCCCGAACCCGGCTTGAGCGTCATGGTCACGCTGACGGTGTAGGTGCCGGGCTTCGAGAAGCGAAACGTGCGCGGGCCCTCGAGCGAGCTTCGCGTCACCGGGCTCCACGCGTAGGACTCGTCGATGAAGGAGCCGGCTCCCGACAGGAGGGTCAACAGGCGCCTCATGCGACTGAGCTTGGCGTAGAACCGCCGGTCCTGGCACCCAGGCGTGACCGTCACCTCAACGGGTTGGCCTGCCCAGACCGCGGGGCACGGTTGGTAGCTCAGTGCCAGCGGCGCGTGCATCACGTCCTGGGCCAGCACCAGGTACTCGGCAGCCAACTGGTCGCGTTGCCAGCGCCAAGCCTGGAGGATGACTGGATAGCACCGGGCCAACATGGCATCACCGGCCGCGGCGTCGTCGCGAGCGGGCGCTCCGGCGATGTCGCGATTCGTGGCGCGTTGGCACTGGGTCCAGACCACCTGCCTCAGCCGCGCCTCGCTCAGGCACTCGGCCACGAGCCGCTCCAGCGTGAAGCAGAAACGAGTGTCGGGCTCATCGCGCTCGCGGCCCAGGCCCGTGTAGATGCCGGCCATCAGGTCCCAGGCGTCCTGCCGGTTGACCACCAGGTCGATACCGCCGGCGCGCGCCTGGTCGATGATGGCCTTGGTCAGCTCGGCCAGCAGACCCAACGGCAGGGACTTCAGGAGCAGGCTCTGGATCCCTGCCACCATCAGCGTCTCGCCCATGTCGCCCTGCGCGGCGGCCAGGGCCGTGGTGTTGGCGGCTTGGAGCACCATCACCGCGGTCATGATCCGCTCAAACTGGGCCGCGTTCGGGGCCTGGGCCCAGATCTGCCCGAGCAGACGACCGACGGGGCCCTTGGGATTCTCCAAGCCCACCAGCAGCTCGCGCTGCATCAGCCGGCCGACCGGCCCCGCCGTGGCAAAGGCCTTGAGGGTCGAGGCCTCCATGTGCGAACTGGCCACCAACTGCCGCACCCGAGTCGCCACCTGACCCAGCGGGGTGCCGCCCTCCAGCGCCGTGACCAGTGCAGCGATCTCCGCCTTGTTCAGCGTTGCGGTGCCCAGCCTGGCCAGTTCGCGCGACTTGGTCAGGTCGTTGCCCAGCCGCTTGAGGTACTTGAGCACCTTGTCCGAGCGGCCGGCGCGCAGCTCGTCCAGGCAGTGTTCGCCCCACTGAATGGCGGTGTTCGCCGTACCGGCGCTGGTGAAGGTGCGCTGGCCGTCGAGGAAATGGGTGAGGTCGACCGCGCCGACAACGGCCTTGCCGTTCTCGGCGCGATAGAAGCAACGCCCCTTGGTCTGCTCATAGAACTGCGTGAAGGCGCCCGACCCCTCACCGTACAGCCCTTCGACGTACTTGGCCGGCGTCGTGGGACCCACCTTGCCGGAGAAGCCCAGGTTCGGCACCTCGCCGACCTTGGTATAGACAGCCAAGGCGTCATCGGCGTCGAGCACCGTGCCCATGAGCTGGCTCGGCGCGTAGAGATTGGTGCGCTCGAGGATGGGACCGGCTTCGGCGCCGAACTCCTCGCGGATCATGCGGCCCAGGGCGCTCTTGGCCTGTTGCCACTGCGCGCCTGGGTTGGCCGCGCTCTTGGGCAGCAAGAGGCGCATATCGTGGTCCGAAGTGGCAGCGTTGTAGGCACCCGAAATCCACGAGCCGCAGCCAGTGACACTGTGGCCGGTCTCCGCGACGAACTTGCGCACGACCTTCTGCACGCGCGCGCGCTGCAAGTCAGCGGCGCGCTTCGCCGCCTCATCGAGCTGTCCCATCGCCGGCCACGCCAGCATCAGAACAGCAAGCGCCACCAGCCGACAGGACGCCGGACGCATTGCCATCGCGAACCCCTCTCGCTACGACAGATGTGGCGCAATTGTACCGAGCGCCGCGGCGGCGCGCTACTCTGGGGCCGACTCGTGTGGTTCAGCGTCGGCTGGCCAGCCAGCGCCGGCCCTCGGCCATGCTCTGTTCCCACGGCCAGCCCGACGGATCGGGCTTGCCGCGCAGCCCGCCGGCGAAGTCGCGGTGGTAGAGCACGCCTTCGGTGAAGCTCTCGCCCTCGATGTGCCGTGGCGGGATGCCGCGGCGCGCACAGATATCGGCCACCAGACGGCCGACGTTCTGCACCTGGCCGGGCGTGTAGTCGTCGCCGCGGGAGACGATCTCGATGCCGATGGTCTCGGCGTTGAAGTCGTAGATGGGGCCTTTGTTGGTCCACTGGCCGGTGCCCGCGTGCCGGGCGATGGTCGATTCCTCGGCCAGTTGGCAGACCACGCCGCTGCGGAACACCAGGTACTGCACGCCAATCGTGCGCGGCTCGCGCGGCAGCCGCTCGCCGGGGGTGATGTCCTGGTAGAACCCTGCCAGGCGCCAGGTGGTGCCGCTGGTCAAGGCGTTGAGATTGCCCGAATCGCTGTTGGAGGCGGTGTGGTGCAGCACCACCCAGCGGGCCGGCGTGGGCCGCTGCCAGCGCATGGTGCCGGGCCGGCGGTCGCCCACTACAGCCGAATCGATCTTGGGCGCCGCCTGGCCGGCGAAGGCGCACTTCGCGCTGTCGAAGACCACGCCGCTGGGCCCGACGTTGCGCACCCGCCGCGAGACGCGCACGGTCTGACCGGAGACGTCAGTGTCGTCGGCCTCGATCAGGTCGCGCGAGGCGACGCCCATGCGGTCACTGCGGCCCAGACTGACCACCACCTCGCGGCCGTCGGGCGAGAGTGCCGGTCGCGCCGGCCAGGTCCTGTCCAGCAGCGGCACACGCGGGTCGATCTCGGCCAGCGCCGTCGACTCGCCGGTGGCCGGGTCGAACCGCACCAGCCGCGTGTCTTCGCCGACCTGGGTCAGCGCATAGCCGCGTCCGGCGACCACGACCATCTCGCCCACCATGCCGGCTGGCGTCGTGGCCTTCAGCGCGCCGAGCAGCGCCCGGTCGGCCTCGGCCGTGGTCAACTCGACCGCACCGTCGGGCAGGCGGCGCTGGCTGATGACGCCGTTCTCGGCCTGCCACACCAGCGTGTCGGTCTCGGCTCGCCAGGCATACTGATCGCGCAGGCCGGGCCGCGCCTCCCCCATGGCCAGCGGCGCACCAGCCAGCGCGCCGGAGACGGCGTCGAAGACGACCAACTCGGCGCTGCGCCGGCCGTTCGCCAGCCGCAGCGCGGCCACGTAGCGCGCGCTGGGCGCGGGCTTGAGGCCGGCCAGATCGAGGCCGCCCGCCACGACGCGCGCGGCGCGCGTGGCGGGATCGAGGAAGTAGGCCGGTCCGAACGCCGGATCGCCCAGCAAGCCGTGCGCGCTGTGCGCGAGCAGCGCCTTGCCATCAGGCAACCAGGCCGGGTCCATGCCAGGACCCAGCCAGCGGGCGGCGGAGCCGTCGGTGGCCACGGCGTGCAGGCCGGGGTTGCGCAGCGTGGGCACAGCCCACGCCGCGGTCGACAGCAGCAGCGCTATCCCTGGCAGCGCGGACCTCCAGGTCCTCACCATCCGCAGCCGGCTGCGCTGTGCGGACGTGGACGTCCGCGCTCTCAGCGTGGACATCGACGCGCCCAGCATGTCAGACTCCCAACCGCCCACACAGCAACTTTTCGACATCCTTGGGGTCGGCCTGGCCGCGTGTGGCCTTCATCACCTGACCCACCAGGAAGCCCATGACCTTCGTGTTGCCGCTCTGGATCTTCTGCACGGCATCGGCGTTGGCGGCCAGCACCTCGTCGAGCACTGGCCCGAGCGTGCTGGCTTCAGCCTTGCGGATACCCAGGTCGGCCTTGGCCGGCTCGACACCGACGCCCTTGTCGAACATGTAGGGCAGCACCTGCTTGAACTGCGGGCCGGTCAGGTCGCCACTGTCCCACTGCCGAGCCAACTCGGCGATGTCGGCCGCGCTCACGGGCAACAGCGCGCAGTCGTCGAGGCTCAGGCCGCGATCGTTGACCTGTGCCAGGAAGTCGCCCAGTAGCACGTTGGCCACGCGGTCGACGTTGGCGAACAGCCCGAGTGCAGCCTCGAAATAGGCCGAGAACGAGCGGCTCTGGGCCAGCAACTCGGCACGGTAGCGGTCGAGCCCCAGGCTGGATTCGTAGCGCACGATGATCTCGTGCTTCAGTTCCGGCCGGGTCAGGCGGATGGCGTCGACTTCGGCCTCGGTGAAGCGCAGCGGCGGCAGGTCGGGCTCGGGGAAGTAGCGATAGTCGTGCGCCTCTTCCTTGCTGCGCTGGAAGACCGTGCGGCCATTCTCGGCGTCCCACCCCATGGTCGCCTGGACCACCTCTTCGCCGCGCTCATAGGCGCGGATGTGGCGCTTGATCTCATACTCGATGGCCTGGCGCACCACGTCGAAGCTGTTGATGTTCTTGACTTCACAGCGCTTCCGCAGGATGCCCTGGGCCTCTTCCTCGGCGGTGCGCACGCTGATGTTGGCCTCCAGGCGCATGGCGCCGTCTTCCATGCGGCCCGAGGCGATGCCCAGGAAGATGAGAATGTCGCGCAACTTGCGCAGATAGGCCACCGCTTCGTCGGCCGAGCGGCCGTCGGGCTCGGTGACGATCTCCATGAGCGGCACCCCGGCGCGGTTGCAGTCGACCAGACTGTAGTGCTCGCCCGAGAAGCTGGTCAGGTGCGAGTTCTTGGCCGTGTCCTCCTCGAGGTGGACGCGGTTCACCCGGAACGGCTTGGTGCCGGCCTCGGTCTCGATGTCGATGAAGCCCTCGGCGCCGATGGGGTACTTGTACTGGGTCAGCTGGAAGCCCTTGACCAGGTCGGGGTACGGGTAGTTCTTGCGCTCGAACCAGCTGAACGGCGGCACATGGCAGTTGAGCGCCAGCGCGGCCATGATGCCGTAGCGCAGCGCCTCGGCATTGACCACCGGCATCATGCCCGGCGCGCCGAGGCAGATCGGGCAGACGTGGGTGTTAGGCTCGGCGCCGGCATAGTCGTTGGGGCACGCGCAGAACATCTTGCTCTGCGTGAGCAACTGGGTGTGGACCTCAAGTCCGACGACGACCTTCCATTCGATGCTCACAGGCCACCTCCCACCGTGATGCGCGCGCGGTTGCTCGGCAGGCTCCAGGGCGTCGACTGCTCGAACGCATAGGACAGCGAGAACAGCGTCTCTTCCTCCCAGTGCCGGCCGATGAGCTGCAGGCCGATGGGCTTGCTCTGCTCGTCGAACCCGCACGGGATGCAGATGCCCGGCAGGCCGGCCAGGCTGGCCGGCAGGGTGAAGACGTCGCTCAGGTACATCTGCACCGGGTCGTCGAGCTTGGCGCCCAGCGGGAAGGCCGTGGTCGGCGAGGCCGGGCCGACGATGGCGTCGACCTGTTCGAAGGCCTTGGCGAAGTCGTCGCGGATGAGCGTGCGCACCTTCTGCGCCTGCACGTAGTAGGCCTCGGCATAGCCGGCCGACAGCGCATAGGTGCCGAGCATGATGCGGCGCTTGACCTCGGCGCCAAAGCCGGCGCCACGGGTGTTGCTATACGCGTCCCACATGGTCTCGCCGGGCTTCGGCACACCGTAGCGGATGCCGTCGAACCGCGCCAGATTGGCGCTCACCTCACACGGCATGATGACATAGTAGGTGGACAGGCCGTACTCGGTGTGCGGCAGGCTTACTTCGACCGCCTCGGCGCCGAGACTGACCAACTGCTCGATGGCCGCGCGCACGCTGGCCGACACCGCCGGCTCCATGCCGTCAATGAAGTACTCGCGCGGCACGCCGATGCGCAGCCCCTTGATGTCTCGGCCGCAGGCCGCGCGGTAGTCGGGCACGAGCCGCGCCGATGACGTGGAGTCCAGTTCGTCGCGACCCGAGATGCACTCGGCCACCGCGGCGCAGTCGCGCACGGTACGGGCAAACGGGCCGACCTGGTCGAGACTGGAGGCCATGGCGATGACGCCCCAGCGCGAGACCCGGCCATAGGTGGGCTTGAGACCCACCACGCCGCACAGGCTGGCCGGCTGGCGGATCGAGCCGCCGGTGTCGGTGCCCAGGCTGAAGAAGGCCTGGTCGGCGGCAACCGCCGTGGCCGAGCCGCCACTGGAGCCGCCGGGCACGCAGTCGGGGCAGAACGGGTTGCGCGTGGGATGGTAGGCGCTGGTCTCGCACGAACTGCCCATGGCGAACTCGTCGAGATTGGCCTTACCGGTCATCACGTAGCCCGCCGCGCGCAGCTGCTTGACGACAAACGCGTCGTAGATGGGCCGGTAGCCTTCGAGGATGCGCGAGCCGGCGGTGGTCTGCACGCCCTCGGTGCAGATCAGGTCCTTGATGGCACCGGGAATGCCGCACAGCAACGGCGCGTCGCCGGCCTGGAGCCGCTGGTCGGCCGCGGCGGCCATGGCCAGCGCCTGCTCGGGCGTGGGCAGAATGTAAGAGGCGATGGTCGGCTCGACCTGCTCCGAGCGCGCCAGCACGGCCTGGGTCAGCTCGACACTGCTGGTCTCGCCGGCGCGTAGCGCGGCGGCAGCCTGCTCGATGGTCAGGTGGGTGAGGTCACTCATCAGGCTGACTCCTCGAGAATGGCGCGCACGCGGAAGGCGCCGGATTCGGTGTCGGCCGCATTGGCGATGATGCGCTCTTGAGGCATGGATGGACGCGGCACATCTGGTCGTACCACGTTGCCCTCGGCTTCCACGGCCATGGCGGTAGGCTCGATGTTGCTGACATCGACCTCATTGAGCCGCGCCACATGGTGCAGGATGTTGGTCAGGTCGGTCGCGTACTTGGCGATCTCGGCCTCGGTGAGCGACAGACGGGCCAGCCAGGCCAAGTGCTGCACATCCTCGATGGGCACCTGCGTGCGTGCGGTGGATTCAGGCATAGAGCGGCCTCCGACGCGAGGCAGTATGCCGGATGAGGGCCGATTCGTCAACGCGACGGGGGCTGCGCTACAATGGTGGCAAGAGGCACTGGAGGCACCCATGTCAGCCGTGGAGACACAGCCCATCCCGCCTGTGACTGCTGAGCAGTTCAGCAAGTTGGCGGCGTCGCTGGGTCGTTGCGAACTGATCGAGGGGAGGATCGTGACCATGGCGCCTGCGCATGGCCCTCACGGTGTGGCCGGGCAGCGGTTGGCCGTTGCCGTCGCCCATTGGGTGGCCGACCACGAACTAGGCGAGACAGTCCTAGCCGAGACAGGGTTTGTGCTGGCCACCGAGCCAGACACCGTCCGCGCCCCGGACTTGGCGGTGATCCCAGCAGACCGCATGCCGGATCCGGTCCCCGACGGTTGGCTGGGCGCTGTGCCCGTCCTGACGATCGAGGTGGCCTCGGCCGATGCGCGCCAAGCCGAGGTGCTCCACAAGGTGGGCTTGTGGCTTGACTTCGGCGTCAGCGTGGTCTGGGTGCTCTACCTGGGCCAGCGCTGTCTCGTGGAGTTCCGCGCCGGCGACCTCATTCGCCGCTTCGGCGAAGACGACACAGTCACGTGCGAGGACGTCCTGCCCGGCTTCGCCTACCCGCTTGGCCGAGCACTGCGCGGCATCGCCTGACGCTCCGCCTCTCGTGTCCGCGCCGCGCGGCTCAACGCCGCCACCGGGCACTGCCGCAGGCACACCCAGCAGGCCGTGCAGGCCTCGAGGATCCGCGCCTGGCACCCGTCCATGACGATGGTGTCGTGCGGGCAGGCCAACTCGCAGTAGCCGCAGCCCGTGCAGCGCTCGGGGTCAACCGCCGCGATCTGCTCGGCCGGTCGTCTGGCCATGCGCTATGCCTCCAGCCCGAGGTGCCGCGCCATGGTGGCCGCGGCCGAGGCCACCACTTCCGCGGCGAAGCCATCGCCCGCGGAGTCGTGGCTGACCAGGTACAGGCCGTCGAGGCCGGGGCAGACCACCGGGCAGCGCCCGCGCCCGTGGTGCGCGATGCCTTGCGCCAGCCGCGCGGCGGGCCAGCGGCCGCGAAACACGCTCACGTGGAAGACGTCGTCGGGCGCGACACTGGGGAACAGCGCGCGCACCTCGTCCACGCCGGCGGCCACGCGCGCGGGCGTGAACGTCTCGGGCCGCAGCACCTGGTAGGCCAGCAGGTAGTGCCAGCCGGGCGGCGCCAACTCCGGCGCACCGGCCGAGATCTGGATGTAGCCAGACACATGGCGTGAGTCCAGCGGCACCTCGATGCCCGCATGGGGCACCAGTGGCTGCCGCGAGCGGACGCTGATGGACGCGCCCCAGGCCGGCACGGACCGCGCCAGCAGGTGCCGCAGTGCCGCCGGGCAGGCATTGCCCAGCAGGTCGGCCGCCACGCCAAGGCCCGTGCCCAGCACCACGACGTCGGCCGGCATGATCTGGCCGGACTCGGTCACCACTCCGCGGGCCGAGCGGCCGCTGACGAGGACACGGCGGACTCCCTGCCGCAGATGGATGTGGCCGCCATGCGCGCGGATGATGTCGGCCAAGGCCGAGGTGATCGACTTGACGCCGCCACGCACCACGCCCTCGGTGTGCCAGCGCTGGCTCCACATGCCGCAACCCAGATCGCGCACCGACGTCTCACCCAGCGGCACGCCGATAGAGAACTCGATGATGCGACCGGCGATGCGCAGCGTATCGGCCGGCACGTCCCACCGACGCAGCCACTGCTCGAAGGTGACATCGGGCAGCACGGGTCCAGCGGCCAGCGCACCGATGGCCGCGCCCAGTCGCCAGCGGCCCCGGCGCGGCAGCGTCTGCCAGAAGGTGTTGGGGCGTAGCACGTTCTTGGAGACGACAAAGCGCTCGTCGCCGCGGCGCACAACGAAAGACGGCCGCGGCAGGTGGAGTTGCAGATCGACCCCAAGCCGAGCGCAGGCCCGCGCAATTGGGCCATGGCCGCCGCCCGGCAAGGTGTGGAACGCGCCCGTGGGCACCGCGAAGCCGTCACGGTCGAAACTGGTGAACTTGCCGCCGACAAAGGCCAGCGGTTCGAACAGCTCCACGCGGTAGCCGGCGCGGGCCAGGTAGGCGCCACTCAGCAGCCCACCCAGCCCGGCACCGGCAATCACCGCGCTTGGCGGCTGGTCGCGCACGCTACTTGGCAAACGACGCCTGATACTCGGCCCACAGGGTGTCGAGATCGGCGCCGGTCCAGCGGGCCCACACGTCCGGGCTGTACTGGTTGCGGCGCATGGCGGTGCTCAGCTTGACGGTCAGACCAGGCGCGCGATGCGTCTCAATCCAGTCGAGGAACGCGCCGGTGCGCTGGTACGAGTCGCGGTAGCTGCCGCCGGGCCGCGGCTTGGGGCGATGCCCGAGCGTTTCGTAGTTCCACCAGCGAGCCCAGTCGGTGATGCCTTCGACCAGCCACACCGGGTCATAGCGAGGGTAGTGCTGGATGACATGGATGCTCTCGTGGATCATCGCGCCCACGTCGTCGCGGTGCGCGCGGAACCACTGGGCGGAGCCGGTGATGTGCGTGCCACCCGTGGCCGCCACGCCGTCCTGCTCCTTGATGTCCATGTCGATGCGCCGCGCGGGCCGATAGCCGTCGCTGGCGAGCATTTCGCAGAAGAACGGCCACCAGGTCATCACCGTGCGCCGCATCCCCACCGACCAGTCCTTGAGGTCGGCCGCCTGGCAGTCGACAAGCAGGTCCAGCGGGTAGCTGTAGCGCGGCACGGCCGGAGTACTGCTCAGCCACAGTTCGCGCACCACCAGCGGGTCGGTGCCGTCGGCGGTGACCTTCAGGCGCAAGGCCTTGACCTGGCGCCCATCGAGCTTGGTCTTGGCGGTGCCGGCGTCGACCTTGGCCACATCTTCCCAGGCCTTGCCGTCGACCGAGACCTCCAGCGCGCCGGCGGCCAGCTTGGCCGAGCCATCGGCTTCACCGGTCAGCACGGCCAGTTCCTTGACCGCCACCGGCTCGCTGAGCTCGACGGTCAGCGTGTCGCCGCTCTTGGCGGGCCCCGCCGACTTGTAGCTGGTGGTGTCATCGCCGTCGAAGGCACACTGCCCCACGCGGTCGCCCGCGGGCTGCTGGCTGGATTCCAGCCAGGGCTGCGGCCCGGTCAGCTTGTCAGGAGGGGTCGGCGCGGCAAACACCGGAACGCACACGGCCAGAGCGGCCCACGACAGTCTCATTGGCTTCACCTCGGTGTAGTAAACGAGCGGATAGGATACACGATCTGCTCCGGCTCATGCTCAATCGATCATACTGACCACTGTCATGACGCACATCGTGCCGTCGAGGTTCACCACTTCGAAGTTGGCGCGACTGCGCCTGATCTGGCCACTGGCCAACCGGAAGTCGGCCTCCCGGCCAACCACGCGCCCATGCCGGCGCAGTTCCTGCACCACTGCCTCGCGTTGGGCCGGTGACGACCAGAGCCGGAGGTCGTAGCTGGTCTTGCCGATGACCTCGCTGCGCGCATAGCCGGAAACGGCGGTGAAGCTGTCGCTGCAGTCGACCACCATGCCGTCCTCGAGGGTGGTGATGATGACGGCGTCCGGGACGTTGCGGAACGCCGCGGCGAGTTTGCGCTCGGCCTGCGCGAGCCGGCGCTGCTCAACGCCACGGCCGACCAGCAGACCCAACATGCGCGCTGATGAGCGAAGCCGTTCGCGCACCAGGCCGAACAGATAGGCCGGCCGGCGCGGATGTTGATCGGCCACGCCGAGCAGCAGTCCGGGATCCACGCCGTAGCGTTCCGCCACCAGGTGCAGGCTGGCGATGTCGCTGGGTGGATCGGACACGGAGCCGCACAGAGCGCCCACCACGCCGCGATCGGTGAGGATGGGCACAGCATGGATTGCTACGCCGCCGGCACAGACCGTGTCGGCCGCCCGGCCCGTGGTCAGCACCGGCATAACCGCGCCATGCCAGCGGCACTCATGGCAGATCCAACGCCCGCTGCGAAGAGCATCCTGCGCCCGGCCTCCAGCAGACTCGAACGACGTCTGGTCGAGCCACTGGCACCATCGTCCTCCGTGGCAGCCGGCGACGAAGCTGCCATCGCCCTCGAAGGCCCAGACACTCGACCCGGCCATCGTCGCTATCTCGTGCACAACCGCGTCCAGCACCTCGACGCTCGCCAGTTCGCCCAGCAACGTCTGGCCTCGGGTTTGGCCAGTCGACTCGCCGCTCGTCGAAGGGCGGCCGTAGAGGGCTCCGCCAGCGGCTTGGCTGGATACTCCGTCGTGGTAGCCACAGACTTCTGTGGGCCGGCAGACCACCGACACGTGCGCCAGCGCGCCCGGTATCATGGCGACGCTTGCCACCACCGGCTGTGCGCCGGCGACCAGGCGCAGATCCAGCTGCGTGGGCAGCGTCGTGGCCTGCGCCAGAGCCTGGGCGAATCGCGGGCGGTCGTCAGCATGTACAATTTCGGCAGCCGCCATGCCCACCGTCTGCGCCGCCCAATCGGCAGCAGTCGCCGGCTCCAGGCTGGCCGCGCGCACAATGCCCGCCCAGTCCAGGACGAACGCCACCTCGTTCCACACATCCATAGAGCCGCATGCCCTCACCGGGAACGCAGAACGCCCCGCGCCAGCCTGGCAGTGGAAGTACTGACCGCGTCTGGGTAGAATAGGGCCAACAGCCTACCACGGCATGGAATCGCCAACATGAACGGCAGTCTGCTCAACCGCGCCATTGCCTGCCTGCCCCTGCTGATGCTCGGAGGTGTCTGCATGAGTCAACCCGGTCCCACGACACACTGCACCGACCTGCGCCCCCGCTGGGCCGAGTTGGGCCTGACCCCCAAGTCGCAGCATCCGCGCGGGACCTGCTCGGTCTTCGCCACCACGGGGCTGCTCGAGTTTGAGCTGGCCAGCGCCCACGGGCCAGGGCCGCGGCTGTCCGAGGAGTTCGTCAACTGGGCCTCGCACACCGCCAGCGGTCGCGACTCCGACGGCTCGTTCTTCTCCGACGCCATCGACGGCCTGCAGCTCTACGGCGCGTGTGTGGAGCAACTGCTGCCCTACGCGGCCGAGTTCGATGCCAAGCTGCAGCCGAGTGCCGAGGCCAGTAGCGACGCGGCCACGCGGCGCGGCGTCACCAGCTACTGGATCAAGCTCTGGGATGTTCACACGGGCATGACCGAGACCATGCTGGCGCGCATTCGGCAGAGCCTGGACCAGGGCCATCCGGTCGCGTTGGGCATGCGCTGGCCCAATGAGGAAAGCTACGATGAGCACCACGTGCTGGCGCTGCCGCCGGCCGACAAGGTGTTCGACGGACACAGCGTGGTGCTGGTCGCCTATCGCGAGGACGCCAAGCTGCCCGGCGGCGGCGCCTTCTGTTTCCGCAACTCATCGGGACCCAAGTGGCAGGATGCCGGACACGCCTGGCTATCGTATGGCTACGTGGCCGCCTACGGCAACGACGCCGTGGGCTTGCGCCTGGCCGGGCCATCGACCGCCGTCGCCGACGAGACCGCCCTGCCCATCGCCGCTCTGCCCGTCAGTTCGAGTCACGGCGAAGCCGGCGCGGCGAAGTACGAGGTGCGGTGGCGCGTGGACGTGCCTGCCGCCGATCTGTACGAGTTGGCCATCTGGGCCACGCGCGGCGGCGATGCCGGCATCGCGCGCGTGGGCGCGAACAAGCTCACGCTGCAGGCCGGCCTCGACCTGTACGCGGCCGACGGCCAGGCGGCGCAACGCATCGTACTGGGGGTGATGCCGCTGGCGGCAGGCGCCAACACTGTGACGGTCGAGTGCCGGGGCAAAAACAGCGCATCCGGCGGGTACCGCCTGCCGATTGACAAGCTGGTACTCCGCCGGATGCCATAGGCGAGGCCGCGTCTGGGCGCTGCCCCGCGGCCTCACATGGGCACCGCCCAGACGTTGCGGAACGAGACCAGGTCGTGGTTCCCCTGCAGCACGATCGGGGCCTTGGCCACTTCGCCGGGGAAGTCGCCGTACTGGATGCCGGTCGGGCCGTTGAAGTCCTCGTTCATCATGGTCACGACGCCGTTCTGGATGACGGTGGCGCGGGCCTTCTCGGTCACCTTGCCGTCGGCATCGAAGCGCGGGGCGCGGAAGAAGATGTCATAGCTCTGCCACTGGCCGGCGGGTTTGCAGGCGTTGACGCGGGCGGCCTTCTGGTTGTAGAAGCCGGCGCAGTCCTGCGGGCCCTGCTTGACGCCGAACGAGTTCATGATCTGCACTTCATAGCGGCCCATGAAGCCGACCCCGGCGTTGCCGTGACCGATGGGCTTGCCCTCGGCATCGGCCGGGCAGCGGAACTCGAGGTGCAAGTAAAGGTCGCCGAACTCGGCCTTGCTGGTGATGTCGCTCTTGTCGGGCGTGAAGCACCCGTCGGCCATCTTCCAGCCGCAGTCGTCCTTGCTGCCGCGCTTATACCAGTTGGCGCCGGCGCTCTCGGGCTTGTCACTCATCAGGACCACCGCGCCAGCCGACGGAGTCGTGGGCATCGGCAGCACCACCGGCGCCGGCGCGTCCTGCGCGGCGGCCAGCGTGCCCATCGTCGCGGCCCCCAGGGCCAGCAGCATGCTCTTTGTGCGTGTCATCGGCACATCTCCCGGTTGGCCCATTCACCATCGACGCGCGCGCACCTGCACGCGCGCGGCCGGCGTGCGAATCGATCCGCCGATCCGTTATGTCGCTCACCGATACGAGCCCGGCTCAGCCCTCGGCGGCCGAATGCCCGCCGGACTGGCCGGTGGGCGCGGCACGGCGCGAGCCGGTCGTGGCGCGGCGCACCGCGGTGCGACCGACGCGGATCGGCCCGTCGACCAATTCGGGCACGTTGAAGGTGCAAGTCTCGCGCTCATGCAGGCGCGGATCGCTCCGCGGCACGACGAAGGGCTTGGAGGCGACACCCGCGGCGTCGACATAGCGCAGGTACGGTCGGGCCAGCAGGTTGTTGTCGCGCTTGCTCGCGCAGACGATCCAGCGGCTGTTACCGGACCAGGAGTGCCAGGAGTCATGGCGCGTCGGCGCGGTCGACTCCAGGGCCACGGGTTGGGCTCCCGGCCGGGTCAGGTCCAGCAGGTACAGGTCGCTACGCTCCTGGAAGACCGGGAACGTGCCGGCCTCGCACAGGCAGAACAGCAGGAACCGGCCGTCGGGCGAGATGCGCGGCTCCAGCGCCGACCCGCCAACCGTCCGGGCGGAGACGACAGTCTCGGGTGACCCGAAACGGCCGGTCGCCTGGTCATAGGCCGCGCGGGCGATGTCGTAGCGCAGGTTCTTCTGCTGCGCCACGGGCATGTAGCTGCTCTCCGGCCAGAGCCTAGGCGCGGTGGCGAAGTAGAGCCATCGGCCGTCGGCCGACCAACAGGGGAAGGTCGGCAGTCGGCCGGGCGGATTGATCTCGGGCGGGACGGTGACCTGACCGGTGGCCACGGTGTAGACAGCCAGGCTGGAGGCAACGTCGAGCGCGGCCTTGGCGCGGTCGGCCTGCGGGTAGTACTGCAGGATACGATTGCGCGAGAAAGCGATGGTCTGACCGTTGGGGTGCCAACTGGAGTAGCCGGCCGGCGGGCCGCTGCCGCCGACGCGGGTGTCGGCCGCCTGCGCCTGAGAGCCGCGCACGACCACCATGGCGGGGTCGCCGGGGAACAACCGCGTGTGGAACACGAAGCTGTCGGCGCGGCGATCGTGGAAGGAGTGGCAGTTGAGGCATCCATCGCCGATGTCGTCGCGGGTGGCGATGGCGGTCTCGTCGAAGCCGCGCAGGTCGCGCTGGTAGATGCCCATCGGGCCGCTGGAGTCATAGAACGGCCGGAACCGGCGGTAGGCCAGGTAGTTCTCGACCGGCTCGGCGGCCACCGTCTGGCGTACGGGCTGGTAGCGGTTCCAGCGACCGTCATCGGCCCGCGCCCAGACGTCCAGTCGCAGTTCACGGCCACGATTGGCCGCGAGCAGCCGGTGCCAGCCCTTCAGCGGGAAGATCATGACACCATTGCGGCTGGACGCCGCCACGGTGCGTCCCTGGCCATCCGTCAGTCGGGCCAGGTAGCGGCGGCCGGACTCCACCACCATGAAGTTGAGCGGCGCGATGTTGGGTGGGATGACCAGGTCGGTGTAGTCCGGCTCCAGCCGGGGCGCCCGCGCGGTCGCGGTGCACTGGCTGTCCGGCGGCGGCCGTTCGTCGAGTCGGCGCCACGCGGCCCGCGCGGCGCCCAGCAGCAGCAGCAGGGCGACCAGCAGCCACCAGCGGCGAGTGGGACGTGTCATCGGCCCAACCCCAGGCGCACCAGATAGAGGAAATAGGTGCCACTCATCTCGCGCTGCAGCTCCGGGTAGGCGGCCGCCATGCTGCCGCGATTGCGCTTGACGATGGTGCGGAACTGCCAGTAGCGCTCCTGGGCGGACTCCGGGATGGTCAGGCTCGCCAGGTCAGGCGGGGTCGGCAGCAGATCCCGGCCCAGCAGCGCGGCCTCGGCCCAGGCGCGCGGCAGTTCGGTCACGCCGCAGTCGCGCAGGCGATGCATCTCCAGCGCGGCATACTCCGGGTGCCCCTCGAGCAGGAAATGCGCGATGAGGTAGTCGAGCGCCATGCGGTTGCGCGGGTTCTCGCGCAGCAGGCTGGACAGGATTTCGGGGACGAGGTGCCACGCTCGTTCCTCGGCCTTGTCGGCGTAGCGGTTGATGTGCAGCAGGTCGTCGCCGCGCAGCATCACGGCCCGCCGGCGCAGAACCTCCGGGCTACTGGCGAGCGTCGGGTCGACGGCCAGCCGATGCAGCTCGCGCTGGGCCCAGCGGCGCCAGACCAGGTTGTCGCTGAGCGTGCGCAGGTAGGTCCGGGCGGCAGAGCTCATGCCTTTGACCATGTAGAGTTGCGCCAGCCGGCTGAGCACCACTGGGTTGTCATCGCCGAGCACCCAGGCGTTGTGCAGCGCATACTCGGCCAGGTTCAGGCGCCCCAGATCCAACCACTGGTCGACCATGCGGATCCGCGTGGCCAGGACATATGTCGTCTCGACCGACAGCAGCAGCGCATCGGCGCGCTGCGGCACCTGGAACATGGCCTCACCCAGGCGGCCCTGAGCAAAGAGCGCGCGATTGACATCGAACGGCGCCAGCTCGTGCCGCGGTCCGCCACGCTCCAACTCGGCCAGGAGCTGGCCCCATTGGCCGTGCAGCGCGAGGAAGTCCATCCGGGCGCGCTGGCGGCCGGCCTTGTCGGCGGCGACGGTCGCCGCCAGCACCGCCACGAGGGCCACGAGGGCCACCTCGCCCAGCAGGCGCCGGACGCGACGGCCGCCGGACGACGGCGCCGCGCCAGCCCGCGCGGCCCGCCATGCGTGACACCGGGCGCGCAGCGGGTCGGCCACATACACAGCGGCTATCGCCGCCACCGCGTAGAGCAGCCACAACGACACAGCCAGGTCCACGGTCAGCCGACCAGGCGCGATGCCATAGCGCCACTGCGCCGGCAACGCCTGCAGGCCGAGGAGATCGGCCAACGACACCGCAGCCACACCCAGGGCCGGATAGACGGCGAGTGCCAGGCGACGCGACGACCCGGACAACGCGCCACACAGAGCACCGAAGGCCAACACCAACAGGTATGTCGTGGCTGGGCCGGCCGCGCCCGCGACGCCATAGATCAATGCGGCGAGCAGCACCAGATAGCGCCCTAACCCGGTCGGCCCGGACGCGAAGATCAGGGCCGACGCCAGCATCGCCACGAGCATCGGCCCGAGCAGGAGCGGCTGGTCATAGCGAGCGGCGAGCAGCATATAGAGCACCACGGGGAGCAACCGCGCGGCACGCGCGCGGCCGCCCGCCAGGCGCTGGAACAGCGCGCTCGTCAGCACCCCGATGAGCAGCGCGATCACAACGCGCACCAGGACGCCGGCCGCGTTGAAGGCATCAAGCTGGGCCAGGAACAGCCCTACATAGCGGACCGGTCCGCCCGAGTAGCCCAGCAGGTCCGCGGCGAACCCGCGTGTGCAGGCGAAGGGCGGCTGCTGTGCCTGGTAGATCAGGTAGGGCTGGACGGCATACACCAGGTGCAGCGAGAACCAGACCAGCAGGAGCCCGTCTATCCGCGCGGTTGTCAACCGTGCCAACTGCCAGGCTCTGCGCGTTGATGCCATCGTTCCTCGGGTCGGCGCGGCCGCGGGCCGCGCTGGGGCAGGCGCATTATGGCAGCGCTGCGGCGCGAGCGTCAACCTCGCCAGGCTCACCCGTCGGGTGTCTGTGCCTCCTGGCGCTTCTCGGGCTCCGCGGGCCTGGCCGGAGCGGTGCAAGTCGGCGCCAGGGCGCGCTTGAGTTCGGCGCGCGACACGGTGATCGGCCCGCTGACGAACTCGGGCACGTTGTACGTTGCTGGGTTGCGGTCATCGTCGCGCGGGTCGCGCTGGGGCAGGACGAACGGCTTGGAGGCGCGCCCCTCAGCGTCGATATAGCGCAGGTAGAGCCGGGCCAGGAGGCCGTTGTCGCGTTTGCTGGCGCAGACCAGCCAGCGACTGTTGCCCGACCACGCGTGGAACGAGTCATGCCGCGTCGGCGACTCGGCCTCCAGCGGCACGGGCCGGGAGCCGGGCCGCTGCAGGTCGAGCAGGTACAGGTCGCTGCGCTCGGCAAACACGGGGAAGCTGCCGCTGTCGGTCAGGCTGAACACCAGCCACCGGCCATCGGGCGAGATGCGCGGCTCCAGCGCCGACCCGCCGGTGTCGCGCGCGGCGACCACCGTCTCGGGCTGGCCGAAGGCGCTGGTGGCGGGATCGTAGGCGGCACGCTGGATGTCGTAGCGCACCCGCGCCTGCTCCTCGATAGGCATGAACCGGGTCGTCGGCCACAGTCGCGGGGCGCTGGCAAAGTACAGCCAGCGCCCGTCGGGCGACCAGCAGGGGAAGGTGGGCAGTCGGCCCGGCGGGTTGAGCGCGGTCGGCACGGTCACCCGGCCGCTGTACACATCGTACAGGGCGAGGCTGGAGGCGGCATCGAGCGCGGCCTTGGAGCGTGGCCCGGCCTGCGGGAAGTACTGCATGATCTTGTTGCGCGAGTAAGCGATGGTCCGACCGCCCGGGTGCCACGAGGCGTACCCGGCAGGCGGCCCGTCGGGTTGCACCGTGCGCGCGCTGTTGCCCGACACAAGGGTCATGGCGGGCACACCGGCCTTGGGCCGCGAGTGGAAGAGGAACGAGTCAGGCCGCCGGTCGCGGAAGGTATGGCAGTTCATGCAGCCGCCGCCCACCTCGTCGCGGGTGATGACGGCCCGCTCAACGAAGGAGCGTAGATCGCGCTGACAGATGAGCAGCGCGCCGGTGGAATTGTAGAACGGGCGGAACCGGCGGTAGACCACGTAGTCGTCCACTGGCTGCTCGGCCACATGGTTGACTACGGGCTCGAACCGCTGCCAGCGGCCACGGGCGCCGCGCGCGAAGACCTCCAGGCGCAGGTCGCCACCGCGGTTGGCGCTGAGCAGCTCACGCCAACGGCGCTGGGGCAGGCTGATCACACCCGAGCGGCTGGTCACGTCGAGCCGGCGGCCGCGCGCCGCGCTAAGGCGCACGTGGTACCGAGTGCCTGGCTCGGCCACCCGGAGGTTGAGCGGCGCGATGTTGGGCGGGATGACCAGCCCGGCGTAATCGGGCCGCAGACGCGGCGCTCGAGCCACCGACTCGCAGCGCCCGGCGGCAGGCGGGCCCGCGGGCCACAGCCAACGTGCGACCAGCAGCACCGCCAGCGCCGCACCAGCCATGCGCCACCATCTCGGGCGAAGTGTCATTGCCCCAGCCTCGCGTGCGCCACATAGAGGAAGTAGGTGCCGGCGAACTCGCGCTCCAGCCGTGGCAGTGCCGCGCGCAGGTCGTTGTCGTACTCGGCCACAACGGCTTTGAACCGGCCGTAGCGGCGCGATGTGGCCTCATCGATGGCCAGGCCCGAGAGATCGGGCCGCGGGCCAGGCAGATCGAGCGCCACCAGGGCGCCCTCGGCCCAGGCGCGCGGCAGGGCCGTCTCGCCGAAGTCGCGCAACCGATGCATCTCGGCGGCGGCGAAGTTGGGCCGTCCGGCGAGCAGGAAGTAGGACACCAGGTACTCGAAGGCCATGCGATGCCGCGGATGGCAGCGCAACGGGCCGGCCAGTACCTCCGGGTCGATGTACCAGGCCCGCTGCTCGGGGCGGTCGGCGTAGCGATTGATGAACAGCAGGTCGTCCTCGGTCAGCCGGATCGACCGCAGCCGCTGGATCTCGGGGTCGCCGTTGAGGCTCGGATCGACCTCGATCTGGCGAAGCCGCTCACGGGCCCAGCGCCGCCAGACCAGGTTGTCGAGCAGCATGGTCAGGTACAGCCGGGCCGCGGGCAGCCGGTCGTCGATCAGGTAGACGCGAGCCAGGCGACTGAGCAGAAACGGATTGTTGTCGCCCATGACCAGGGTGTTGTGCAGCACGTATTCGGCCAGGTGCAGGCGGCCCAGGTCGATGTACTGGTCGGCCAGCCGCACCCGTGCGGCGAGTTGGTAGGGCGTGTCCACCGTGAGCAACAGCGAATCGGGGCGCTGTGGCACCGCGAACATCGAACGCGCCAGCAAACCCTGATCGAACAGCGCGCGGTTGATGTCGTACGTGGCCAGATCGTAGGCGACGGGCCGCGCCGAGGCGGCGGCAAGCAGCTTGCGCCACTGGCCGTGGAGCGCGCAGTAGTCCATGTAGGCGCGCTGGCCGCCAGCTTCATCCACCGTGACGCGTGTGGCCAGCAGGCTCAGCAGCCCCACCAGCGCCACGTTGCCCAGCAGCCGCAACTCCCCGGGCCGGGCGCGACGACGGCCGGCATCGGCCGGCGGTCGCTGGGCCCGGCGCTCGGCAAGGCCCTGCCAGCAGCGTGCCAGCGGCTCGGCCAGACCCGTGACCAGCAGCGCCGCGACCGGATAGAAGCCCAGCAGCGCGATCAGCAGGTAGCCGGTGAAGCGGCTGCGCGGCCCAGCGTAGGTCCAAGATGGCGCGAAGGCATGGAGCCCGCACCGACTGGCCGCCATGGCCACCAGCGGCGGCACGAGCAGGAACACGACAAACACCGCGACCGCCCGTCCAGGGCGGTCGGTGGCGCGGGCCGCCGCACAAGCGCAGAGCGTGGCCAACGCGGCCAGCGCCAACCACATCGACAGCGGGCCGGCCGCGCCGGCGGCGGCCACCTGGAACAACATGGCCAGCGGCAGATAGACGCGCAAGCGCCGCCCGCCAGCCAGGAAGAGCATCACGGCGCCGAGCGTCGCGACCAACAGCGGGCCAGCCAGCAGCGGCTGGTCGTAGCGCCCGCAGAGCAGCATGAACAGCGCCATCGGCACGAAGCGCAAGCCCGGCACGCGACGGCCGGCGGCCGCCGCCAGCGCGCGGTCGGTCATCAAGCCGATGAACAGCGCCTCGCACACGCGGACCAGCGCACCCAACGTGCTGGATGCGTCGCACTGCGCGAGGAACAGGCCCAAATAGCGCAGCAGGCCGCCGGCGCCGAGCAGCAACGGTTGCGCAAACTCGCGCGTCATGGCAAACGGTGGCTGCTGCGCCTGGTAGATGAGGTACGGCTCCACCATCAGCATCAGGTAGACAGCGAACCAGACCAGCAGCCAGCTGTCGCCGCGAACCGCGGCGGCGGCCAGGGCAGTTCGGGCTCTGCGCAACGTATCCATCAGCTCACCACGGCGATTATCCATGCCGGCCGGTGGCGAAGTCAAACCAGGCCGCGGGCGCGACCACCGTGCGCCCGGCCCTACGGGTACGTCCCGGGCGCATAGGTCGTCAGTCGCAGGCTGCGCACCTCGCCGGCGCCGGGCCCCGAGCGCACCAACTCAAGCTCGTTCGGCCCGTCATAGCGCAGCCAGCCGCCGATCTCGAGCATCATGCGCGGGCCAAACAGGTGATGGTGCCGTCGCACGAAGGTGCCATTGACGATCACGCCCAGCAGGCTGGTGGGCGCGTCGACATCGAGCATGACCCGCTTGCCGCGCCAGGACTCGGGCACGGTCACCTGCCGTCGGGCCATGGTGCCGCTCCAGGCACCCGGCAGCGGACGCGGCGCTTCGCGGCTCAAGCCGTCGGGGCTGGGCTCCCAGGCGCCAGCCAGGTCGAGCGTCGATTCGGGCTTGGGGATGAAGGCCAGCCAGCAGGTACCACGCGGTCCGCCTACCGCGCCGGCGCAACGTGCCTCCACGGCCAGCGTGTGCGTCGAGCCGGCGGTCAGCCGGCCGCCGCAGTCGTCGCCCTGCAGGCCGTCGGCGCGCCAGTCCTGCAGCAGTGTGCCATCGAGCCAGATCCGCCCCTGATCGACAAACGTTGTGTTGAAGAAGCTGCGCAGCCAGAGCCGCACCTCGCCATCGCGCCAGGCCGCCGGCACTGTGAACCGGCGGCGGAACAGAACCCGCTTGACCCCGGCGCGGCCCGGCCAGGTCCACACGCCCAGCCGGTCATGCGGCCAGGCCTTGTCGTCCACCTCGGTCTTGGCCATCGGCGCGGCATCCTCGTCGCCAGCCATCGCGCGGATCGACCAGTCTTGCGACAGGTCGTGAGCGAACCGCGCCGTCGGCTCGGGCAAGGGCGGCGTGTTGGCCGGGATCACCGGCGCTCGCCACCAACTCCGTTGCAGTTCGAGCCAGCGGAGCCCGGCGCGCGGCAACTGCCCCTTGGGGCTCAGCAGCACCACCGCGTCGTAAGGCGCCAGGGTGATGCCCGTGGCCGAGGCCGGCTGGCCGTCGCGCACGTTGATCAGCGTGGTCGGCGCCCGCCGGTCGCGGAAGGTCAGGTCCGTGGTCACCGTTCTCGTGCCGCTCTGGTTCCACAGCGTCCACACGTCATACAGGCCGTTGTTGGTCTCCCAGCTACGCAGCAGCACTTCCTCGGCGTTGACCGTCGCGGGCACGCGCGGCACCTGGCGCCAGGCCAGCAGTTGGCCCATCAGCCTGGCCAGGCGCTGCATTTCGGGGCTGTTGCCGCCGGGCTCCACGCGGTCGAACATGCTCCGCCCGTGGAACCGGCAACCCACCTGCACCACGAAGCCCCGGCCCATGGGCCGCAGGCCCACGGCCGTGCTGCCGTCGGCCCACCGCAGGAGATCGCGGCATTCGGGCGCCACTTTGGCCAGCGACAGGCCGTTGGCCGGCACGTCGCGCCAGTCGGCCGCGGGCAGGATGCTCTCGCCGTCGATGCCGGCCAGCCGGCGCGACGCATCCACCGGGTCGATGGCCGCCACGCGATAGCCGGTGAGCCGCGCGATGGGCCAGCTATCAGGCTCGGTGGGTGTGTGTCGGCCGGTCTGAGCATAGGTGACGAAGGTGCCGCCGGCACGCACCCAGGCCTCGACGCGGTCGACCAGCCGGGGTTCCATGATGGTCGTGTTCGTGTCGAGGATGACGCGGTACCTGGCCGCCGAACCGCCAGGCACCAGGTCGGACTCCGAGATGGCGTCGCGCTGGTAGTCCGACCGCAGCACGGCGCCCACGTTCCACCGCCAGTAGCCAGCGCCGAGGTTGACCGACGGGTCATCGCCCCACGGCCATTCGGTCAGGGCGTTGGCCCGCGCGCTCATCAGAAGCGCCACCTGCGCCGCGGGCTGATGGAACTTGCCAATGAGGTGGATGACGTTCTGCTGCGCTTCGAAGTGCTCACGCATGGGCTGGTTCCACATCACGTTGCCCATGTGGATGAAGTAGTCCAGGCCTTGGATGCCCTCGCTCAGCCACAGCCCGAGTTGCTTCTTGAACTCGGGCAGGTCGCTCGCCGGCCCGCCTGGCTCGCACGAGAACGGCAGACCCGCGCCACGCATGAGCATGGGCAACGGTTCGGCATAGAAGCCACCCATATACCCGGTGTTGTGGAAGTTGCCGCCCAGCGATACGGCCAACTGCTTCAGCCCGTCGGCATAACCATCGGGCGCCATGAGCGTGATCTGGCGGTTAGGGTCGGCCTGCCGGATCATGGTCATGCCACGCCGGCAGGTCTCCACGCGCGACCAGCCGATCCAGTCCACCAGATCGACCCACTGCGCGTTGCGCTGTGGCCCGAGCGCCGGGTACTGCAGCGGAGCGTCGCCCGACAGGTAGACCCGGTAGCCCAGGTAGCCTTGAGGCACGCTCAGCGTGATCTGGTTGTCGCCGTCGCGCAGCACGTCGGTCACGTCGGCCGCCACCCAGTGCGGCACGGGGTGCTTGACTGGCGTCTCGCTGACCTTGCGCCCATTGACCCACACCGCCACCGGCTTGCCCCAGTCCTGGTTGAGGTCCCACAGATAGAGGAAGCGCTTGGCATGGGCCGCGCGCCAGGCCGCGGGCACGGCGACCGTGCGGCGGTACAGCGCGCGCTTCCGGGGCAGGAACATGGTGCGGTCGTGGCCCGGCGCGACCACGGTGGGCCAGGCCGAATCATCGAACTGCGCCGACGACCACGCCGCCGGCGAGTCAGCCTCGGGATAGGCCACGCGCCAGGCGCCGCTCAGGTCGATCGCCTGCGGCCCCCAGCCCAGGAACGAGGCCAGCTCGGGCACCCGCACGTCGTCCCAGGTGGGTAGCCGGCCCGGCTCGCCATACCAGCGGCGGCTGATGGTCGCCAGGTCGCCATACGTCGCCCGCAGGTACCGCCGATAGCCCGCGTCGGCCACGGGACCGTGTTCGAGTAGGATGTCGAACGCGCCATGCTTCAGTTCACCGTGCGGCTCGAGCCAGGTGGTGATGTTGGGGTAATCGCGATAGCGCTTGACCGTCGACTGCAGCAACGCCATCTCAGCGTCGGCCGCCGTCGTGGCATTCCACGACAGCACGCCCATGCCGCCAAGCCCAGGGTCGGCGACCGAATGGAAGCTGCCGCAGTACTGGGGCATCTTGCCGATGGCCTGGTCGCGGTAGCGGTTCAGCAACCACGACGGCTGGCTGCAACTGATGTTGATGCCGACGGGCAGCATCTGCTCGCGCGCGGCGCGCAGGCCCCAGTCCCACCAGACGTCGTTGAGCAGCCCCTCAGCCGTGTCGACCTGATTGACCTCCTGCCAGAAGACCAGCCCGCTGTGGCCCTGCTGCGCCAGCCAGGGGAACTCGGCCGCGGTGTCGTAGGTGGCATCGTTCTGGTCCCGGGGTCGCTCCCAAGGCCGGTAGTAGAAGCGGAAGCCGTACTTGTCCCAGCGGTCCAGCCACATGGGCACCGGCACCTCGGCGGCAAACTGCGCACCGTCCGCGACGTGGCGGCCCCGCAGCGTGGCCAGGTCGCGGTCGTCCGCGGCGGCCAGGATGACCACCTCGTGACCCACCCGCGCCGCGGCGGTCCAGCCCTGGCCGGCCACCTGCCAGGCCCGGCCAACCCGTGTCACGCCCGGCAACAGCGCCAGGTCGGAGTGATACTTGGCGGCCAGGAGCTGTGCGTGCGGCGCGTCTGCACAAGTCACCCGCAACACCGAGGCGGCGCCGCCCGGCAAGTCGACTGACGACTGCTGACCACTGACTGGGCCGAAGCCGCGCAGCGCTGTCTGCGGCAGTTCCTGGGCCCACGCACTGGCCGCCAGCAGACAGATCACCAGCCCAAATCGCATCGCGCACTCTCCGCTGCGCCTCTTCGTGCCGACGAGTCGGTCACCTGCCCCAGCCAGCGCGGGCAGACCGTGTTTTGCGCTGCGCGCGCCGCCGGCCCCATGCCCCGATCCGACGGTATTTCTGCGTGTCGGAGCATTCAACGCTTTCCGGCAGATCATAGGTCTGGACGTCAGCGCGCAGGTACGTCACACTAAGCCCTGATCATGCTGCGGCATGATCGAGAGGAGTAGCACATCATGAAACAGAAGCGAGCCTTCACGCTCATCGAGCTGCTGGTGGTCATCGCCATCATCGCGATCCTCGCGGCAATCCTGTTCCCGGTGTTTGCCAAGGCCCGGGAGAAGGCGCGAACCTCGAGCTGCGCGAGCAATGAGAAGCAGATCGGCGTGGCTCTGACGCAGTACGTGCAGGACTACGACGAGCGCTATCCGGCGCGCAACGATGCCCAGGGCATCTACTGGTCGCAGGTCATTCAGCCCTACGTCAAGAGCACTCAGACCTTCGCCTGCCCGTCGAACACCTACAACGCCAACGCCTGCGTCGGCGTGATCCAGGGCTATCCAGCCATCCCGCGCTCTTACGGCATCAATGAGCGCATCTGTGTGCAGTCACTGGCCTCGATCAACGCTCCGGCGCAGAAGATCATCGTGGCCGAGATTGCCCGTCAGAACTGGAACGATGTCGGCAGCAACTGGTGGAGCGGCACCGGCAACTGGGACCAGCTCTTCGCCGGTCACAACCAGATGGCCAACTACCTGTTCTGCGACGGCCACGTCAAGATCATGAAGCCGACCGCCACCATGGCCTCCTTCAACATGTGGGGTTGGTTCAATGCGGGCGGTCCTGGCGACCCCGGCGCCGCCGCGCGCATCAACGACGACACCGTCTACCCGAACCCGCTCACCGGGCTCAAGAACCTCGAGAACCTGTACTGATGACCAGCTGAGGCTCTGCCCGGCGGAGCCAGCGCGACGGTGCCCGCGGCCCAGTGCCGCGGGCACCGTTCTTTTGTTGGGGCCAACCCAGACTACGAAATAGCAGTGCATCACAGTGAGAATATAGGCACGGCCAGCAGCATGACAATGTCGACATTCTGTCACAGCGCGACCTATTTCGTCTTGATTTTAGGATTGATACTCGCCATTATTGGGAAGAAGATCCATACTGAGCGGGTCGCCGGTTCTGACCAACGACAAGGAGTATCGCACCATGACCAAGAAACGAGCTTTCACGCTCATCGAGCTGCTGGTGGTCATCGCCATCATCGCGATCCTCGCGGCAATCCTGTTCCCGGTGTTTGCCAAGGCCCGCGAGAAGGCTCGAACTGCCAGTTGCGCAAGCAATGAGAAGCAGATCGGCATCGCGCTGACGCAATACGTGCAGGACTACGACGAAATGTACCCGGCGCGCAACGACGCCCAGGGCATCTACTGGTCGCAGGTCATTCAGCCGTACGTCAAGAGCACGCAGACCTTTGCCTGCCCGTCGAACACCTACAACGCCAACGCGAGCGTCGGCGTGATCCAGGGCTATCCGGCCATCCCGCGCTCCTATGGCATCAATGAGCGCGTCTGTGTGCAGTCGTTGGCCTCGATAAACGCTCCGGCGCAGAAGATCATCGTGGCTGAGATCGCCCGTCAGAACTGGAACGACGTTGGCAGCAACTGGTGGAGCGGCACCGGCAACTGGGACCAGCTCTTCGCCGGCCACAACCAGATGGCCAACTACCTGTTCTGCGACGGCCACGTCAAGCTCATGAAGCCGACCGCCACCATGGCCAGCTTCAACATGTGGGGTTGGTTCAACGCGGGTGGTCCTGGCGACCCCGGTGGCGCCGGGCGCATCAACGACGACACCGTCTACCCGAACCCGCTCACCGGGCTCAAGAACCTCGAGAACCTGTACTGATCTGCTAGCTGCCGTCCGCCCAGCGGACCAGCCAAGGCACAGCGCCCGCGGTCATTGACTGCCGGGCGCTGTTGCATTTGGGCCGGATTCGATCTACCGTCGGGCCATCATGACTTACCCACAACGCCTGGCCATACTCCGCGCGAACAAGCTGGAGCAGGTGCGCCGGAAGCTGGAACTGAGCGGACCGCGCGACGCCGACGAGCAGGGCATGGTGCCACTGCCCGACGAGGCGGCCGAGATCGTTGAGGCCGTCAGCGGCTCCGGCGTGGCGGTGCGCGATGTCATCCTGCGCGGCTTCGAGCCCAAGGCCAACCACCTCAGCGGCGGGTTCTTCGGCCCGGCGGCCTGCGGCGCCAACTTCCGCCGGCTGCTCGACGCGCACCCGGTCTACCTGCACCCGGCCAACGCCATGGCCGGCGTGTATATGGTCAACTTCCTCTCCTACCGCCGGCCGCACTGGAACCCCGACTACGACTTCTCCGAGCTTCACGCCGAACAGGCCTTGTACAAGCTCGACGCGGGCATCGGCGGTGTGCAGCACTTCTGCCCTGACCTGGCCATCGGCCTCGAGCTCGGCTGGGGCGGCTTGTTGGCCAAGGTCGACGCTCATCGGCCCGAGCATCCCGAGGCCGCGGGGTTCTACGACGGGCTGGAGTCGGTCATCGTCGGCGTGCAAGGCTGGATCGCCCGACATGCGGTCGCGGCGCGCGAACAGGCAGCGGCGTGCAAGCAGGCAGCGGCGCGCGAGCAGGCCACCGGTGACCCGACATACACGGACAACCTGCTGGCCATCGCCGAGGCCTGCGAGCACATCGTCTCCGCGCCGCCGGCGACGTTCCGCGAGGCCTGCCAGTGGCTGGTCTTCTTCCAGGCCGTGGCCAAGATGTACAACGGCAGCGGCGAGTGGGGGCAGCTCGACGAGCTGCTGCGCCCCTACTACGAGGCCGACCGCGCTGCCGGGCGGCTGGACGACGACGAAGCCGTGTTCTATCTGGCGTGCCTGCTGCTCAGCGAAACCGCTTACATCCAACTCGGCGGCCGCGCGGCCGATGGGCACGATCTGAGCAGCCGGGTCTCGCACCTGGTGCTCGAAGCCGCGCACCAGCTCGCCACGCCGTGCAACATCGGCGTGCGCGTGGGCAGCGCGTGCAGCGCCGACCTGCTCAGCGCGGGCGTGGCCAAGGTCTTCCGCGACCGCGACGGCTGCCCCAAGTTCATCGGCGACGACGCGGTGAACGCGGGCTTCGAGCGGCTCGGCTACAGCCCCGAGACGGCCCGCTCGCGCACCTTCTCCGGCTGCCACTGGCTGGCCGTGCCGGGCCGCGAGTACGGCATGGCCGACATGATCAAGATCGACCTGGCCCAGATCCTCGACGTCGCGTTGCGAGATGTCGAGTCGGCGCCGGCGCCCAGCGTCGACCTGCTATGGCAACGCTTCGAGCACCATCTGCAGCGCTCGGCGGCGACCATCGCCGCGGGCATCGACGTGCATCTGGCACACATGGGCGAGGTCTTCCCCGAGCTGGTGCTCGACCTGTTCTGCCACGGGCCGGTGGAGCGTGGGCTCGATGCCTCGGCCGGCGGGGTCGACTTCTACACCATCTGTGTCGACGGCGCCAGCCTGGCCACGGTGGCCGACTCCTTCGCCGCGCTCGAGCAGCGCGTGGAGACCGAAGGGCGAATGAGCTGGACCGAGTTGCTGCGCCATCTGGACGCCAACTGGTCTGGGCCCGACGGCGAACGCGCGCGGGCCATGATGCGCGGCATCCGGCGCTTTGGCAGCGGCGGCTCGCTGGCCGACACATGGGCCGAGCGCATCTCCGCGACCTTCACGCGCATGGTGGCCGGCCCCACGCCGGGCGGCGCAACCATGGTGCCGGGCCTGTTCTCCTGGGCCAAGGTCATCGACTTCGGCAAGCGGCTGCGCGCCACGCCCAACGGCCGGCGCGCGGGCGAGCCGGTGTCGCACGGGCCCAACCCCGAGGCCGGCTGCAACGGTGGCCTGCCGGGCACACCCTCGCAAATGGCCAGCGCCGTGGCACGCGTGCAGCCGGGCTACGGCAACACCGCACCGCTGCAACTGGACATGGACCCCGGCGTTGGCGACACCGGGGCCGGCCGCCAGCGCGTCGAGGCGCTGCTGCGCGCGCATTTCGAGCTGGGCGGCACGATGATCAACCTCAACGTCATGGATCGTGAGGCCTTGCTGGCGGCCCTGGCCGAGCCCGAGCACCATCCCGACCTGATCGTTCGCGTGACCGGCTTCAGCGCGTACTTCGCCAGTTTGTCCGATGAGCTGAAGCGGTATGTGATTGACCGTGTGGTGGGCGAGCAGTAAGTAGGAAGGGATCGGCGGCCGTTCATGGAATAGCCATGCGAAGGCGCCTCCTCGGCCGCCTCAGGGGACTTCGCATGAACGCAAGACCGTCGATGACGACTCGGGAGCTGCTGCTGTCGGCCGTGGCGGTGGCCGTTCTGAGCACCGCGCTATGGCCCGCGATCCGCCAGGTTCGCGAGCACGCCGAGGCCGATGACCAGTGCCGGACCAACCTCAAGCAGGTCGCCCTGGGCGTGCTGATGTACTCGGAAGACTACGACTCGAAGCTACCCGCCGAGAGCCAGGCGGGCACCCAGCCGCAGGACTGGCGCGACGCGATCTACCCATACATTAAGAACGACGAGGTGCTGCAGTGCCCGCTGTGGCAAGGCGAGAAGCGCTCCAGCTACGGGTACAACGGCTTCTACCTGAGCTACCGCAGGCGCGGTCGGATGGACGCCCCGGCCCAGACGGTCCTGCTCTGCGATGCCGGGCGCGACGACGCTGGTGAGACGCTCAAGAAGTACTACCACGTCGACCCACCGGCCATGGCCACGCACAAGTGGGTCGTGCGGCCCGACTTCAGGCACCAAGGCTGCAACGTCGCTTACGTCGATGGCCACGTCAAGCTGACGCCGACTGGCGACTTCTACCCCAGCACCGTCGCTGAGGGCGGCACCTGGAAGGGCGATGCCAAGAACCCGCCCAACCTCAAGAAGCCACCGGCGGTGGACCGCTGGTGGAGCGGCAACGGCAAGTGACGTCTGTCAATGCAGACACGCGCCCGGGCCGCGCCGGAGCACCATCTGGCCGGGCGGAATGGCGCTCTACAGCGGACATCAAGCGCTGGCGCCGCTACGCCAAGCTCCAACTCTCATCGTTACCCACAAGTGCCGGTCGGGGCTGTGATGTCCAGATCAGCGCTGCCAGTGCCGGTACGCCAATCTCCAGATTGGCATCGGCCGGAGGCGAAGCCGCAGGTCGACATCGCGGCGGACCGGTGGCCAACGGTGGTCCTTCGGACCACTGCCAATCTGGAGATTGGCGTACCGGCGTTAGCACCTGATGACCGGTGTGCAATCGGCATTCGATTCCATCCCCGACCACCGCCCACCAGAACGCCGAATCAGTTGCGTCCGTGGTCGGCCCGCCCGGCGCGCGGGAGCCATAGCCAAGGCCGACGCGGATCTGCTATAACTCCCCGAGGAGCGCAGCTAACCATGCGGTACCTCATCTGCGTCGTATTGGCAACGTTTGTTCAGGTGGCCTGGGCGCAGCCGGCCGGCCCGGCGCGGGGCGCGATCACCTTGCGCTCGGCCAGCCCCGAGCTGGATGCCGGGTTCGCCTGGGCGAGGGCGCGTGCGCTAAGCCTGGTGCGCACGGGTCAGCAGCCGGACTACGTCCCCTGCTACTTCGCCGCCATGTCCGACCGCGAGTTCTGCGTGCGGGACACCGCGCACATGGCCGAAGGCGCGCATCTGCTGGGGCTGGATGCCGAGAACTGGTCGATGCTGCGCGCCTTCGCCTGGGGCGCCAACCGCCGCGTGAAGCAGGACCTGCATTGGCCGCGCTGGCACTACCCGTACACCGGCGGCGCGAGTGACGACCTGGGCAGTTGCCAGTGGCGCACGCTGCCGACCCCCTACGATATGGCCTGGCGGGCCTGGCAGCAGTACCTGTGGACCGGCGACCGCCGGTGGGTCGACGACCCGGAGATGGTGAGCTACCACACCAACCTGCACGGCGCCTTCACCGCCAATCAGAACTGGAACGACGACCCGGTGGCCGACGAGATGCAGCAGTTGGCCTCGTACTTCGAGTTCCCGGCGGCCGGCGAGCACTTCGTCAGCGCGGGCGACGCGGTCGGCTGCCAGTATCAGGCGCTGCTGGCCACCGCCGGCCTGATGGCCGCGCGCGGCGACGACAAGCAGGCTGGCGCCTACCGCCAGAAGGCCACCGAGTTGCGCGCCTGGTTCGAGACCAACTGGTTCGACCCGGCCACCGGTCACTACGTCCGCGGCGTCGACCGGTTCGGCGGCTTCCGCTCCGATTGGGGTCGCGAGAACAGCTACTTCATGCCGCTCACGCTGATCACCGACCAGGGTCCGCACACCGCGGCGTACCTGGACTTCATCGAGGCGAGCCTGATCCGCGACCCGCTGAACATCGAGGCCACGACCTACCTGCCCGAACTGTTCTACCAGCATGGCCGGACGGAGACCGCCTGGAAGAGCCTGATGTCGGTCTACCGGACGCGCCATGGCTACCCGGAAGTGGCCTTCACCTGCGTGGGCAACACCATCGCCGGGCTGATGGGCGTCACGCCCGACGCACCGCGGCACGCGCTGGCCACGCTGGCGCAACTACCCGCGGAGCTGCCGTGGGTCGAGGCCGAGCAGGTGCCCGTCGGCGCGAACCACATCGCGCTGCGCCATGACGGCAACCGCCGCAGCACGCTGCGCAACACCGCCGGCCCGGCGCTGACCTGGACCGCGCGCTTCCGGGGCAACTTCGCCAGCCTGAGCGTGGCCGGCCGCGCTCAGGCGGCCAAAGCCACCACGCACAACGGCTTCACCATCACCGCGGCCACGGTCACCGTGGCTCCGGGCCAGTCGGTGACCGTCGAGGTGGTCGGCGGGCCCGGCGTGGAGTTGCCGGCGCCGCCTTCGCCGACCCTGACCGAGGGGCCGCGTCCGCCCGCGCCGACTCCCGGCAGCCACTCGCTGACCGAGCTGACGCCCCGCTACGCGCGCTCGGCCACGGGCGAGCCGGTGCAGTCGGACAAGGGCCAGCCGCTGCACCTGGGTGCCCTGACCGCCGAGCACGGCTTGGTGGCGCGCGGCGTCTCGGCCATCCGCTTCGACCTGCACGGGCAGTACGCGCGCTTTGTCTGCGATGTGGGCTATGAGAACCCCGCCGAGGCCCGCGGCGCGGCGGAGTTTGTGATCCATGGCGGCACGCGCGCCGGCCGGCTGCTGTATGCCAGCGGGCCACTGGCCGGCAAGGCGCGGCTGGGCGTGCGGCACATCAGCCTGGATGTGAGCGCGTGCGACTACCTGATCCTGGGGGCCAAGGACGCCGGGGGTGGCGGTTTCGACGACCGCATCGTGTGGGGCAACCCGCGCCTGCTGGCCAAGGGCGGCACCTTGGCCAGCAGGCCACCGGCGGCGCCGCAAGGGCTGAAGACCGCGCGGCTGGACCACAGCAGCGTCGACCTGGCCTGGCCGGCGGTGCCTGGCGCCGCTGGCTACGACATCTACCAGGGCGAACTGAGCGTCGGCAGCAGCACGCAGCCGAGCCTGCGCGTGGACGGCCTGTCGCCCAACCAGAAGTACACCTTCACGGTCAAGGCCTGGGATGCCGACGGCAACGTGTCGGTGGCCGGCGCGCCGCTGAGCGTAAGCACGCCGCTGCCGCCGGACCTGGTCTACCTGAGCGACCTGACCTGGGCCTCAGCAGTCGCCAGCTTCGGAACAACCCAGCGCGACCGCAGCATCGACTCTCACCCGCTGCGCCTGCGTGGCACGCTTCACGAGCGCGGGCTCGGTACGCACGCGACCAGCACCATCGTCTACGATCTGGCGGCGCTGGGCCGCGGGTACGACCGGTTCCAAGCCTCGGTTGGCATCGATGACGAGATCCGCGAGGCCGGCTCGGTGGTGTTCCAGGTGTTTGTCGACGGCGAGAAGCGGTACGACAGTGGGGTCGTCACATCAGCCACGGCGGCGCAGGCGGTGAGCGTGGCGGTGCGTGGCGCAAAGGAACTGAAGCTGGTGGTCACCGACGGCGGCGACGGCATCTCGAGCGACCACGCCGACTGGGCCTCAGCACGGCTGACCAACGGCGGTGGCTAGCCCGACTCCAGGTCCTTGGCCAGTTCCTCTGGGGACACCTCAACCAGCCGGCCATCGCGCCAGACCAGGATCGGCTGGCCCATCACGATGTGCTCGCCGACGACGCGACGTCGGATCTCCGCGAACGCGGCAGTCCACAACGTCTCATCGGAGAGGCGCTCATCGGTACTCATCGACGGGTCAAAGCCCGGCGGCGGCCAAGCTTTGCCGCCAGATGTCATCGTCGACAACCGTAGTCTCCGTTGCCGTGCCCGTGGCCACCAGTCGCACGGCGCTCGTATCTGTATTATCGTACATCCGCCACGTCGTGGCCAGAGGGCGGTAGAGACTGTGGAAGTTGGCCAGCCCGGTCTCATAGCGCCGCCGCACCACGTCGGGTGGCACATCGTGCCCGCCAGCGGCCACGCGCTGGCGTACGCGTTCCACGGCCAGTTCGGCGCTCGGTAGCCAGAGGAACACCAGATGCACGGCGTAGCCCGAGGCGGCCATGCGCCGCAGCCGGTGGGCGAAGTTCCGTGCCGACAGCGTCGTCTCGAGCGCGAAGCTGGCCCGTTGCGCCTCCAACTCGTCAAGCCGCTCCAGCATGAGCCGGCCAGCGCGCAACGACACCTGGTCGGGTGAGAATCCCGACAGGCCCTGGGCGATGGTATCCGCGTTGACGAAGATGCGGATGCCCAGCAACTCGACCACCAGCAGCGGCGCCGCTGTGGTCTTCCCGGCCCCATTGGGCCCCGCCAGCACCAGGACGATCGGCGCCTTGCCCTCGCTCATCTCACTGCCCCACGCGAAGCACGCGCGTCTCGCCCAGCGCCAGGTCGAACGACAGCGCCGGCCCTTGGCCGACCCGCGCGCCGGTCAAGGCGTCGAACACGGGGCCGGCCGCGGGCAGCGTCAGCGCCACGGTGCCGGCCTGCGCCGCATGGATCGCGGTGAATGGACCGTTGGCGTAGACCTGGCAGTCGGTACGCGTGTAGAGATGCACCCCGGCGCGTGCCGCCGTCGCCCGAAGCAACTCGGAGCTGAGCGCGGGCGGCCCGACGAACACCGACAGACCGTCAGGTGTCTGCCGCGCGACGATCGCGGCGCTGCCGTCGGCATAGGTGGCCAGCGTCTCGGCCGGCGTGGCATCGGCCACCGCGTACAGCGGGCGAATGGCCCGGTCGGGGCCGAGAGCCTTGGTCAGTCCCCAGGCCGTGCCCGCGGGAGTGGGCGTGGCAATCGCCTTTCCCGGTGTCACGGCTAACAGTCTGAAGCCGGTTAGCTCGGCCATCGCCGTGGGTGAGACCTGCCAGCCGTCGTAGTAGCCCGGCGCCCAGCACCAGACGCGCGCCTTGCCACCCAAGGCGGTCTTGAGCTTGGCGCGCTGGGCTGCGTCGGTGACGTACGAACTGAGCAGGACCACCAGCTTGGCGTCGATACGGCCGGCGGCCAGGTCGTCCTGGAGGTACTGGCCATAGGGTGCCCCCATGCGCCCAAGCGCGGCGCGCGACTCGTAGATGGTGCCGCGACTGGCGGCTGGGGCGCCGTTGGCCAGGCGCGGCACGCTGGCTTCGTCCAAGACCGCGGCCACCTGCGGGCGGTACGGCGTCGGCTTGGTCATCAGGGCGGTGTCCAGCGCGGCGAAGGCGGTCATGTCGGCCCACAACTTGGGGTCGTTGAACCAGCCGGTGCTGCCCAGGTCCATCCACCAGGTGGCCAAGTTGCGCGTGGCCTCCTGGGCCACGTTGCGGCGCAGGAGTTGCTGCGTGTCCTCCAGCGTGTTGGCGCCTTCCTTGTCGCCGGGGAAGCCGGTCTCGCGCACCAGGTAGGTGCGGGTGTCGTCCTCGCACAGCCACATCTTGCCAGCCAGGGCAACGCTCTCGGCGGCGGTCATGACCGGGCCGCTGCCGCCAGCCTGGCGGTCGAAGTACGAGATCGGCGAGCAGAGCACGTCGATCTGCGGGCAGTCGAGCGCGCGGCGCAGCGCGTAGTGGCCCGAGATGGCCGGACCGTTGCCGATGGCGCCGAACTCGAAGATGTAGCCGTAGAAGAACACGGTCAGCTTGTTTGGCGCGGCGGCCTTGATGGTGCGCGCCATGGCGCAGACCCAGTCGGCCATGGCCTGCTGCTGGAACGCACCGAACTCGACGATGCGCCGCTCGGCGACCGGGTCGCGCAGCAGCCCAGCGGGCGTGGCGCGGCGTTGCTCCGGCGTGGGCACGGTGGCCGTGTCGTCGCCCAGATAGCGCCGGAAGCCGGCCTGGTCGGCCGGGGCGTAGCCGTTGAGCGCATTGCCCCAGGTGTCCTCGTAGAACCACTCACCGGTGTTCTGGCCGGACGGATGGAAGCCGGCGATCTGGTCAGGGAAACGCTGCTCGAGGTGCCGGATGAGCGCGTCGAGGTTGCGGAGCGCCTCGGTCTGATAGAGCGGCGAGCAGGGCACGGCGTGGGGCGAATGGGTGCCGGCGTCCCACTTCATGGCCTCATCGGGATGCGCGGCCAGCCACCATGCGGGCGCGTCGAGGCCGATGCGCGGGATGAGCAGCGCCTTGGGGTTGGCGGTGAGCACCATCTCGCAGATGCCGTCGACGCTGTCCCAGTTGGGCTGCTCGCCGGCCTCCTTGGGCCAGGGCAGGCCCATGGGGAAGGTCACGAAGTCGGCACCGGAGGCGCCGGCCAGGCGGATCTGTCGGCTGAACAGGTCGCCAGGACCGCCCAGATAGACGAACATCGTGCCCGGCCGGTAGAAGGCGATGCGCACCTCGCGCTCGGGCTCGGCCTTGGCCCACAACTGCAGCCGGTAGCGGTGTCCCTTGACCAGCGCCAGATTGTGGGCATACAGATGCCAATCGGGCCAATTGCCGCCGGGCGGCGCGCTGAACTCCATGCGCAGTCCGGCCGAGCCGTCGCGCCCGACACCGGGCTCCACGCCGCAGCGCGCCACGGTGTTCGTCGCATCGGTCGGCCAGGTGGCGAAATGCTTACCAAAGGCGGCCTGGCCATCCTCGAAGTCGGCGGCCAGCACCACGCGGCCGGCCTCCAGGTCTGTCACCTTCAAGTCGTCGATGACCACGCGGCCGCGCTGGTGGCCGAAGCGGAAGTGCATGGTGGCGATGCGCGGCTCGTCGCCCAGCGCGGTGAACACCTCGTCGATGGGTCCGCCCGCGGCGGGCAGCTTGACGGCGGACGAGGCGGGCCCGCCATAGAACATGCGCGCGCGCTTGGGCTGGCCGTTGACCAACAGGCGCGGCGCGCCGGCCGTGGCGTCGACCTTGACGGTGAGCGCACCAGCGAGCGAGCAGGCGGCAAGTAGGAGCACCAGGCTGGAACCGCGCATCGCGTTTCTCCGTCGGAGCCCATTGGCGGCGGGGCGCCAAGCTCCTTCATCGTCGCCCCAGGATGCGCCCTATGAGCGCGGTACCCAGCTTCACGGTACGCAATGCGTGCCCCGCGAGACGCCCCCTGGTGAGCGGGCCGCTGCGCCTCACCGCCGGCATGATCGTGGGCACCGTCCTCGCGGTCTGGCCGCTGTTCATCTGCCCTATGCCAGGCGATGACCGGGCGGACGACTTCTTCCCCGACATGCCCGACTGGCAGCAGGCCCTCCTGGCCCTGCTGCTGCTCGCGGTGGCGGTGCGCGTCACGGCGGCGGTGCTGCGCGGCTCGTGGTCGGCCAAGGGACCGCCGACTCCCGAGCCGCCGCTCAAGTGGCCGTGGATCCAAGTGGCCTGGCTACTGGTTGCGTTTGTAGCGGTCTTCTACTGTTTGGGCCTCGGCGTCGTGCTGCTGGCCGTGCTCTACCAGCTCCCGGCCCGGTTGTGGCAGAGCTTCCGGCCGGCTATCGGCTGACCGCATACGTCCGGCTCACCGCCAGCGTCGAGCCCGCGGTGACCGTCACCGTCTGGCTGGCCGGCGTGATGTAGCCGGTGGCGGCCGTGTACCTGATGGTGTGCGTGCCTGCCGCCAGGCTACCGACAACCGCGCCGCTGGCGTTGGCTGTGGTCGATGAGTCGATGGTCCACTTGGCCCCCGCCGCGATCGCCGCCGCTGGCACGAGCGTCACCTTGACCGAGCCGGCCGCCGCGTAAGTGGCCGTGGCGTTGGTGGTGCCGCCGGCGGTGATGGTCACGCTCAGGTTGGCGGGCGTCACGAAACCCGCGACCGTCGTGAAGTTCACGGTATGGGCACCGATGGCGATGGCCGATACCGTCGTGGCACTCGGGTAGGTGGTGGCCACGCTGTCCAGCGACCATTTGGCGCCGGCATTCACCGCCGTCGCGGGCAGGATTGTGATCTTCAGCGAGCCGGCCCGCACGTAGGTCACGGTCACACTGGTCGTCGCGCCAGGCACGACCGTCACCGTCTGGTTGGCGGGCGTGGCATAGCCGATGGCCGGCGCGAACCGCAACGTGTGCGCTCCGGCGCCGAGCCCGGTGATCGTGGCCCCGCTGCTGTAGGGCGTCGCCGCGGTGTCGAGCATCCACTTGGCGCCGCCGCCAATGGCCGCCGTCGGCCCCAGCGTGACCTTCAGGCCACCCACGGCCACGTAGGTGCCGGTCACCGCCAGCGTCTGGTTGGCGGTCACGGTGACCGTCTGGTCCGCCGGGGTCACATAGCCGGTGACCGGCGTGAATTTGACCACATGGGTGCCGACGGGCAGGCCGGTGACCGTCGCGCCGCTGGCGCGGGTAGTGGTGCTGGTGTCGAGCGTCCATTTGGCGCCCGCCGTCACTGCCGCGGCCGGCCCCAGCGTCACCTTCAGCGCGCCGACTCCCGCCACGTAGGTGCCGGTGACGGAAGTCGTCTGATTGGCCGTCACGGTGATGGTCTGTCTGGCCGGCGTGGTGTAGCCCAGCACGGGCTTGAACGCGATGGTGTGCGTGCCGGTGGCGATGTTACTGACCGCCATCCCGCTGGCGTTGCCTGTGGTGTTCGAGTCGAGCATCCAGGTGGCGCCCGCGGTCACCGCGGCGGTCGGCCCAAGGGTGACCTTTACCGACCCGACAGTCACCGCGCGGCCCGACCCGCCGCTGGCCGCGCCGTTGCCGCCGCAGCCCGCCAGGGCCAGCGCCGCGATGGTCAGCACGCTCGTCGCGATCCGATGTCTCATTGCTCTGCCTCCACGCCTCTGCCGTTCTCTACAACGCACCGGCAGGGATCGATCTTCCGCACCGGCAGGAACGGCGGCCGCCGTATGCACTTTGGTCTTGTGACGGAGGTGTTGCGCGGCGCTGTTTCATCGCGGGTGGCCGAGGGAACGAGATCGCATAGGAGACCCGCGCCGCCAGGGCGCGGGAAGAGCACGACCGGCGCAGAGATGAGGTGCCGTGGTGATACAGGTGAAGGTGCGACAGAACGAGACTCTGGAGGATGCGCTCAAGCGCTTCCGGCGCAAGGTGCGCAAGTCGGGGCTGATGCAGCAGTTGCGGCGACTCGGCCACTATGAGAAGCCGAGCGACGAACGTCGCCGCAAGGACCGACTCGCGCAGAAGCGCAGCCACCAGGTCACGACCGACGGCCGAGGGGCCTAGCCCGCCCAGCTTTCGGCCACGCGAGCGGCGGTCGCGTCAGGCGTCAGGTGGTCGACATCGAGCCACTCGATGCCGGGCATGGCCCGGTACCAGGTCATCTGTCGCTTGGCGAACCGCCGCGTATCCTGTTTGATGCCCGCCGTCGCTGACTCCAGATCCGCTTCCCCCCGCACCACCGCCGCCAGCGCACGGTAGCCCAAGCCTTCGAAGGCCGGCTCGCCGCCGGTCAGACCGGACGCCAGCAAGGCTCGCACCTCATCGAGCCAGCCCTCGGCCAGCATCTGGTCCACACGCTGCTCGACTCGCGCATACAGCGCCGCGCGGTCGCGCCGCAGGCCCACCAGCCGGTAGTCGAACGGCACCGGCCGCGTGCCTGACTGGCGGTGATGCTCACTCAACGGCATCCCGCTGACCTCGAACACCTCCAGCGCACGCACGACGCGCTTGGTATCGGCGGGCGCGATGCGCGCCGCGGTATCGGGGTCGACCTGGGCCAGCCGTTGATGCAGTGTAGGGCCACCGTGCTCCGCGGCTTCGGCCTCCAGTCGGGCGCGCACCACGTCGTTGGCCGGCACGCTGGTCAGCGACCAGCCGGTGACGAGCGCCTTGACATACAGGCCCGTGCCCGCCACCACCACCGGTGTACGGCCGCGGCGGAGGATGTCCCAGGCGGTGGACTCGGCGGCGTGCACGAACTCGGCCACGCTGTAGGCCGCGCGTGGGTCGAGGAAGCCGACCAGATGGTGTGGGGCCAGAGCCTGCTCAGCGGGAGTCGGCGCCGCGCTGCCCACCGCCAGTCCGCGGTAGATCTGGCGCGAGTCAGCGCAGATGTACTCGGCCGAGAGCAGCGGCGCCAGCGCCACGGCGACCGCGGTCTTGCCGACGGCGGTGGGTCCCAGCAGGCAGAGGACTCGTGGTCGGCCCATCAGACGCCGAGCGTCTCGCGGGTGAGCAGCGCTTCGAACGGATAGCCGGCCTCTGCGTAGCGCTCGGCCGCGCCATCGAGCCGGTCCACGATGGTCAGCACACAGACGATCTCGGCCTGCGGTGCCGCTTCCAGCACGGGAGCGATGGCGTCGAGCGTGCTGCCGCCGGTGGTGGTGACGTCCTCGACCATGGCGATCTTGGTGATGCCGGCCAGCGACGGCCCGGCGATGCGGTCGCCCAGGCCGTGGTCCTTGGCCGCCTTGCGCACGATGAAGCCCTGCAAGGGCCGGTCGGTGCCGGCGCTCAGCGCGGTGATCGCGCCGATCATGGGGTCGGCGCCAATGCTCACGCCGCCCACCGCCTCGGCGCCGGCGGCCTGGATGCGTTCGAGCATCAACTCGGCCACCAGGGCCAGGCCCTCGGCCCGTAGCGTGACTTCCTTGCCGTTGACGAACCAGTGGCTCTGCTTGCCCGATGCCAGCGTGAAGAGCTGGCCTGGCGCGGCCACCTTGAGGGCGTCACGCTTGATGCGTTCGGTCAACTGGGCCAACTTGGCGTCACTCACGATGCGTTCTCCTCGGTCGATTCCAGCCAAGCGCTCAATGCGCCGCGCCCGGCCCAGATGGCGGCGATTCCGCCGATTGGCATGGTCAGTCCAAGCCACACCTTGCGGCCGGAACTGAGCGCGGGCTCGCGCCGCCAGATGCCGACCATCAGCACCAGCCGCAGCGTATACCAGGCGCCCTGCCAGGCCACCAGCAGCCAGAGCGCCTGACGCACGCGCGGGTCGCCCGACAGGTGGTAGATGCCGATCAGGCCGATGATGCCACAGACCAGCAACGTGATGTCGACCAGCAGTCGTCGCCTGCGAGACATGCTGTAGAGCGCTTGGACCTTCTCGACGCCCGGCTGCACCGCGCCTCCCGGCCGACAGCGCCAGTTGGGTGCGCCGTCTGTCACATAGTATACTCGGTCTATCGAGGGCTCCACCGCAGAGGTTGGGCTGGGAGTATTTCGCGATGTTGGGTCTGCGATGGTGGGCGGCCGTGGTGATGGTGTCAGCGGTCGCCGCGTCGGCCGCAGGGGAGGAGCCGATCAAGCTGGTGCCCATGCTGCCCGCGTCCGATGGGCGGTTGGTCTGCCCCGTTGGCCTGGTGCTGCGCGGCCCGGCCGAGGGCTCCGCGGCCTTCCAGTCGGGCTCGGTGCTCGCCTGGAACGAAGCGGGCCGCGTGTTCTACCAGCAGGATCTGGACACCGCGGCGTTCACGCGCTTGACGGGTGTGTCGCGGCTGTCGTCGGGCCAGGCCGTACTGGTCACCCAGCGGCACACCTTCCGTGTTTCGGACCGGCCGGTGCGACTGGCCTACGTGCTGGATATGCTGTTGCCCGATGGCACCCATGACCGACAGGTGCACTGGTATGCGCTGCGGCTTGAGGCGCAGCCCCTGCCGACCTTGCCCGCCGGCCGGCCACGTTTCGAGATTCGCCCCTATCCCGACCAGCCCGAGGGCAGTCTGATGACACGTAGCGGTCGCTCGGTGTGGGCCTTCCAGGTCTGGCTCCAAGAGACCAACGGCGTGCCGGTGAAGGTCAGCTCGGTGCAGTGGCAGGCGCGCGATGGCGCGGGCCAGGTCGTGGCGGAAGCCAAGCTGCCGGCCGCCACCACCGGCGGCGCAGCGCTGGTCTGCGGGCCCGACGCCGTCACCGCTATCGCCGGCCAGCGCATCGTCGTGCCGACCGGACAGAACGCCGCCGAGTTGGCCCTGGTGGCCACGGGCAACCTGCCCAACGGCGAAGCGGTCACGGCCATGTACCGTGCGCCGCTGGCGCCGGCCCGCACCACGCCCAGCAGCTCCGTGGTCCGCCTGCCGTTCCGGGGCATCTGGCACGTCGCCGCCGCGCCCGGCCAGGCGGTGAACTTCGGCAACCTGCAGAACGGCTGGGTCTTCGATATGCTCGACAAGGCCAAGCGGCCCTACCGCGGCACCGGTGCCCGGCCCGCCGACCACCTGGCCTTTGGCCAGAACGTGCTGGCGCCGGCCGACGGCACGGTCTCGGCGGTGAGCGCCGAGACCGACGACGCCGTCACGCCTCGGGCCGGCGGGCTGTTTGCGCCGGTGCGCGAGAACTACGTGCTGATCGACCACGGCCACGGCGAGCGGAGCTACCTGGGTGGCCTCAGCCGAGCCGGGCTGCAGGTGGTGGTGGGCATGACCATCCGCGCCGGCGGGCTAGTGGGCCGAGTCGGCAACAACGGCGCGTTCGCCCGGCCGGCACTGACCTATCGCCTGCTGCGCGGCGCCGACGCCGTGCCCGAGTTGCTGTCCATCGCGCCCCGGCTACAGCCGTACCGCGCCCTGGTCGGCGGCAAGTGGCAGGCCGTTGACGGCCCGCCCGAGGATGATGAGCTGGTCCAGGGCGAGTGAGCCGGCGCCACAGGCCACCGGTCCCCGCGGCCGCACGCGGTCAGCTTGGCCGGTCGGTGCACGTGCCCCGTGTCAGCGCCAACGCGGTTGGCCACCCCCCACGCCGCGACTGACGGCCCCCGGCGGCGAGTCGCATCAGCGCCTCGGTCGCGGTTGCCAGCATCTGGGGCGCATGCTATACTGCGCCGGTTCGGTGAGCGACGGGAGACCGCAGTGCACCTTGTCGTCGATGAGATGCTCGTACGCGAGCGCAAAGAATGGACGGCTTGGTTTGACGAGGTGGTCGACCTGGAGGGTGATGGCACCTGGGCCGCACGTGGTTGCGGCGAGCTGAAGCTGGCGGTTGATGCCGCACGGGTTCAGGTCCGCGGGTCCGTCACGGCGGACATTCCGCGCGAGTGCGACTGCTGTCTGGCCCACTTCCTTCACACTGTCGGCGCGAAAGTGGCCGAGGTGTGCTTGATGGGCGAGGCCGAGTCGGGCGATGCGGCCTGGGATGAGGACAATGAGGTCTGGCGGGTCGGCCTGGGTGGTCGGGTCGACGTGACCGAGATGGTCCGCCAGGCGATCCTGCTGGCCCTGCCTACGCGGGGCGTATGCGGCGACGACTGTCCACGAGCCCGCGAACTGGACACAACACAGCACGAGGCGCAGGTGGACCCGCGATGGGCTGGCCTGACGCAACTGCAGAGGATGGGAGAGGACGATGGCCGTCCCGAAGCGTAAAACCAGCAAGGCCCGGCACCGCAAGCGCTTTGCCACCTGGAATGGGAATGTTGAGGCCGTGAAGGTTGTGCGTTGCCGCTCGTGCGGTGGCGTGCACCGCCCCCATGTGGCTTGCCCCTACTGTGGCAACTACAAGGGCGAAAAGGTGATGGAGCCGCGCGCCAAAGAGATCGACTAGCGGAGGGCGCCCATGCGCATCGCCATCGACGCGATGGGCGGCGACCTCGCCCCGACCGAGATTGTGGCCGGGACTCTCGAGGCGGCCTCCCTGTGGCCGGATACCGAATTCATCCTCATCGGCGACGAAACCGCTATCCTTCGGGAGATGCGGGGCTTGCGCCGGATGAACGTGCGGGTCGAACATGCGCCCGACGTTATCGAGATGGATGACGACCCGGCGCGCGCGGTGCGACGCAAGCCCAAGTCCAGCCTGGTCCAGGCCTGTCGCCTGGTCGCCGAGGGCGAGGCCGAAGGCATCTTCTCGGCGGGCAACACCGGCGCCGTGGCGACCGCTGCCCTGTTGGGCATCGGCCGCATCCCCGGCGTCAGCCGGCCGTGTATCTCCGTCATCCTGCCGGCCAAGACGCCGACGGGCAAGATAGTGGTGTGCGATGCCGGCGCCAATGTCGACTGCAAGCCCGAGTGGCTGGCGCAGTTCGGCACCATGGCCAGCATGTACGCCGCCGATGTGGAAGGCATTCCCAACCCCCGGGTTGGTCTGCTCAACATCGGTGAGGAGCCCTGCAAGGGCAACGCACTGTCCAAGGCGGCCTTCGGGCTGCTGAGCAACGCCGGCCTCAACTGGGTCGGCAATGTGGAAGCCAAGCATGTCTTCCGTGGCGTGGCCGATGTCGTCACCTGTGATGGTTTCGACGGCAATCTGCTGCTCAAACTCGCGGAAGGCATGGGCGAGTTCGTGATGTCGATGGTCAAAGACGCGATGACCAGCTCACCGCTGGCCAAGCTCGGGGCCTTGTTGGCCAAGCCGGGCCTGCGGCGCGTCAAGCAGGCGGTCGACTATGCCGAGTACGGCGGAGCCGTATTGCTCGGTATCCGAGGCCTCGTGGTCATTGGCCACGGCTGCTCCAAGAGCAAGGCCGTCGTGTCGGCGCTGAGGCGCACGCGCGACGGGCTCGACCATGGCCTGGTCGGTCGGCTCACGGAGCATTTCGCCGCTACTGTGGCGGCGTAGCAACCAAACTGGGTAAGGGCTGGGCCCCTGGGGCTCGTGCCGCCCGCAATCAGAATAGAGCGGAGAGCATCCGTGGCAAGCACACTGGGGCCGGTAGGCATCATCGGTTCAGGCCTGGCTGTACCCACACGCGTCATCACCAACGATGACCTTTCCCAGACCGTCGATACTTCCGACGAGTGGATCTTCAGCCGTACCGGCATTCGCGAGCGCCGTCGCCTCGATGCCGGCACCGATACCAGCGACCTGGCCGCCGCCGCCGGCGCGCGCGCCATCGACAATGCGGGTATCGGCCGCGATGAGATCGACACGGTCATCTGCGCTACGATCACGCAGGACATGTCCTTCCCCAACACCGCCTGCATGGTGCAGGCCAAGCTCGGACTGCCCAAGGGCGCTGCGTTCGACCTGGGCGCCGCCTGCAGCGGGTTCGTCTACGGCATGGTCACCGGGAGCAGCCTGATCCAGACAGGGCGAGCCAAGACGATTCTGCTGGTCGGCGCCGATGCGCTCAGCAAGCACCTCGACTGGACCGACCGCGGCACCTGCGTGCTGTTCGGTGACGGTGCCGGCGCAGCCGTACTACGCGCCGTGCCCGAGGGCTTTGGCCTGCTCGGCGCCAACCTCGGCTGCGATGGCACCGGCGGCCCCTTGTTGCTGCGCACCGCCAACGGCCGCGAGGATGGCGTTCCGGTACTGCAGATGTCCGGCCGCGAAGTCTACAAGTTCGCCGTCCGCATTCAGCCCGAGGCCTGCGAGGCCGCGCTCAATGAGGCTGGCATGACCATCGACCAGATCGATTGGTTCATCCCCCATCAGGCCAACATCCGTATCATCGAGGCCGCCGTGCAGCGCCTGGGCATTCCCGAAGAGAAGGTGCTGCTCAATCTCGACCGCTACGGCAACACCTCGGCCGCCTCCATCCCCATCGTCCTGGCCGAAGCCGTGGCCGATGGCCGGCTCAAGCGCGGCGACAACGTCCTGCTGGTTGGATTTGGCGCGGGCCTCACCTGGGGCTCCGCGGTCATCAGGTGGTATTGATATGAATGCCCTCGTCTTCCCCGGCCAAGGCAGCCAGATTGCCGGTATGGCGGCGGACGTCCATGAGGTCTCGGCGCTGGCTCGCGACCTCTTCGCCCAGGCCGACGAGGCGCTATCTGCCTGCGGCCTGCCGGCGCCGTTGTCGAGCCTGTGCTTTGAGGGGCCAGACGATCTGCTCAAGCAGACCGAGATCGCCCAACCCGCGCTGCTGGCCGCCAGCTACGTGCTGTACCGCGTGGGCCAGGCCAAGGTCGGCCAGTTCGCCCTCTGCGCGGGCCACAGCCTCGGTGAATACACCGCCCTGGTCGCCGCCGGCTCGCTCGACTTCGGCACCGCCTTGCGCCTCGTGCGCCGCCGCGGTGAACTCATGCGCGATGCGGCCGCGGCCCATCCTGGCGCCATGGCCGCCGTGATCAACCTCGACGACGCTGTGGTGGCTCAGCTCTGCCTGGACGCGCCCGGCACGGTGGTGCCCGCCAACTACAACTCGCCCGGGCAAGTCGTGGTCTCTGGCGAGCCCGAGGCCGTGGCGGCGGTCGTCGCGGCGGCCAAAGCCGCTGGCGGTCGCGGCCTGCCGCTCAAGGTGTCCGGCGCGTTCCACTCACCGTTGATGGCCAGCGCCGCGCAAGCCATGGCGGCAGAGCTGGCTGGCACGGACATCGCCGCCGCCAACGTGCCGGTGATTCAGAATGTCACCGGCCTGCCCACCACGGATTCCGAGCAGTTGCGCACGGGGCTCGCACAGCAGGTGACGGGCAGCGTCCGCTGGACGCAGACTGTACAGGCCATGGCCGCCGCCGGCGTGTCGCGGATGGTTGAATGCGGGCCTGGCACCGTGCTCACGGGATTGCTCAAGCGCATCGACCCAAGCGTCGAGGGCGCCAACATCAACTCGCTGGAGTCGACCGTCTAGCAAGGAGCGCTGCCCATGTTCTCGCTCGAAGGCAAGGTTGCCCTGGTGACTGGGGCCGGTCGCGGCATCGGCCGCACCGTGGCGCTGACGTTGGCCCACCAAGGCTGCCGGCTGGTCGTGAACAACCTCAGCGCCGAGCGCAATGAGGCTATCGTGCAGGCCGTTCGCGACACGGGCGCGGAAGCCGTCGGCGTGTGTGGCAGTGTCCATGAGGCGGCCGTGGCCGACGCCTGCGTGAAGGCCGCGATCGAGGCCTTCGGCCGAGTGGACATCGTCGTCAACAACGCCGGCATCACCCGCGATGGGCTCATCGCTCGCATGAGTGACGAGGCCTGGCGCGAGGTGCTCGATGTCAACCTGACCGGTGCGTTCAACATCATTCGCGCCGCGACGCGGCCGCTGCTCAAGCAGAAAGCCGGTCGCATCATCAACATCAGTTCTGTCGTGGGCCGCATGGGCAATGCCGGCCAGGCCAACTATGCCGCCTCCAAGGCCGGCTTGATCGGCCTGACCAAGGCCACGGCGCGCGAGTTGGCTCCGCGTGGCATCACGGTGAACGCCGTGGCGCCAGGGTTCATCGATGAAGGGATGACCGAGGGGTTGGGTGAGGATTTGCGCCAGGCCTTGCTCCAACAGATACCCCTGGGTAGACTAGGGAGCGCCGACGACGTTGCGTCGGCGGTCGTGTTCCTGGCGAGTGAGGCCGCCGCGTACGTCACGGGCCAAACCCTGAGCGTCGATGGCGGCATGACCATGATATAGAGCGGCTCGCACCTAACGAGCCAAGCACCATCTGGGCAAGAGGAGAGGGCTAGTGTCAGCGTCTGTTTACGATCGCATTCGGGACATCGTGGTCGAGGAGCTGAGCGTCAATGCCGACCAGGTCACGCCGACCGCTCGGTTCATGGAAGACCTCGGCGCCGATTCGTTGGCCATCGTCGAGATGATCATGAAGATCGAGGAAGAGCTCGAGGTCGAGATCCCCGACGAGGAGGCCGAGAAGCTCGCCACCGTCGCCGACGCCGTGAAGTACGTCGAAGAGCACTTGAGCTGAATGTCCCGCGCGTGCCAGCCGAGTGCTGGCCGCGCGGTTGGCCGTCACACGGCGGAGCCGCCCAAACGGCACCGCCGTGGCTGCTGTCTGCTGGCGCCGAGACTCGCTCGGCGCGATAGCGCTGGGAGTACCGATGCCGATGGAGCGGCGACGCGTGGTCGTTACGGGCATGGGCGCCGTGACCCCAATTGGCAACAATGTGCCCGACTTGTGGGACAGCCTGGTGGCTGGCCGAGGCGGCGTGGGTACCATCACGCGCTTCGACAGCACCGGGTTCGGCAGCTCCCTCGGTGCCGAGGTCAAAGGCTTTGACCCCACCACCATCCTCGAAGGCAGGATGGCCAAGCGCACCGACCCGTTCATCATCTACGGCATGGCGGCCGCCAAGGAAGCCGTCGCCCACGCCGGGCTGATCATCGATGAGAGCAATGCCGACCGCGTTGGCGTCGTCTTCGGCTCCGGTATCGGCGGACTCAAGTCGCTCCACGACAACTTCCAGATTCTCGCCACGCGCGGGCCGTCACGCGTCAGCCCCTTTTTGATCCCAATGCTCATCGGCAACATGGCCGCCGGCATGATCAGCATTGACATCGGTGCCAAAGGCCCCAACAAATCGGTGCAGACGGCTTGCGCCACCAGCGCGCACTGCATTGGTGATGCCGTCCGCTTGGTGCAGCACGGCGACTGCGACGTGGTGCTCGCCGGCGGCTCCGAAGCCTGCATCGAGTCGCTGGCGGTTGCCGGCTTCTGCTCCATGAAGGCGCTCAGCACGCGCAACGACGACCCCGAGCATGCCTGCCGACCTTTCGATAAGGAACGCGACGGCTTCATCATGGGCGAGGGCGGCTGCGCCCTGGTGCTGGAGACCCTGGAGCACGCCCTGGCGCGCGGCGCCGAGCCGCTGGCCGAGCTGGCCGGCTACGGCATGAGCGGTGATGCCTACCACATTGCGGCGCCCCACCCCGAGGGCCACGGCGCCTACAAGGCGATGCGACAGGCACTGGCCGACGCGGAACTCGACGCCACCGACCTTTCCTACATCAACGCCCACGCCACTTCCACGCCGGCTGGCGACGTGGCCGAGGTCAACGCGCTCAAGCGCCTGTACGGCGGCCAAGTTCCCGTCGCTGTTAGTTCCTCCAAGAGCATGACCGGGCACCTTCTCGGAGCTTCTGGCGCCCTGGAGACGCTGATCTGTATCCAGGCTCTCCGCACCGGTGTTGTACCGCCGACCATCAACTACGAGGTCCCCGATCCCGCGTGTGACCTGGACTGTGTGCCAAACACAGCGCGCGAGCTCAAGGTCACCGCCGCCATGAGCAACTCGTTCGGATTCGGTGGGCACAACTGCAGTCTGGTCGTGAAGGCCATCTAGCGCGGCCCTCACTGTTGCCGCGGCCTGTGTCTCGGGTCCTTCTCTGCCCGTCTCCGAGAGGGCGTGCCGGCCGCCCTCTTTGGCCAGCACGCCCCCTTCGCCTGCCGGGAGCGCACTACGGTCCACCGTGCCGCTCCCGCGCCATTCCTGTCACGAGCCGCTCCGCCCAGGTTCTGTGCCTCGCTACGCCGCGCCATGCACCGCCCCGTCCTGCGCGTCTCGTTGCTAACCGGGGCCCGGTACTTCCCGCACGGCAGTGATGCTCCGGGGCTCCTTCAGCCACACTCAACGATCCGCCCAGGCACCACAACGTTCTGCCCCAAAAGGCAAAGGCCCTCAGCCTAAGCCGAGAGCCTTTGACAAGGATGCTGGCAGTTGCCTACTGCCCCGGCGCCTGCGGCGCGCCTTGGCCGGCGCCGCCGAAGACGGTGTAGTCGACACCGCGCTCGCGGATGATCGTCGGGGTGACGAAGATCAGCAGTTCCGATTCGTCATCGTTCCGGGCGCGGCTGCGGAACAGCCCACCGATGAACGGCAGGTCGCCCAGGATCGGGATGCTCGTGCCCGAGTGGCTATTGTTCTTGCGAACCAAGCCACCCATGGCGATGGTCTCGCCGTTGGGCACGCGGACCTCGGTGTCCACCGTCTGTGAAGCAACGATGGGGATGGTACCGCCGTTGGGGTTGTCCACGTAGCCGACGATGTCGTCCACTTCGGGCGACAGGTAGACGGTGATGCTCTCGTTCGGCGGCTGACCCGTCACGCGGGCCGTCACGTCGATGCCGATGCTCACGTCGATGGTGTCGATCTCCCCAGCCTGCTGCTGGAAGCCACCCGCGTTGGTGGTGGCCGTGCCGCCGGACGAGTACGGGATCTCCTGCGTGAAGTACACGCTCGCGGGCTGCGCGTTCTGTGCGATGACCTTGGGCGCGTTGACGACCTTGCCCTGGTTGCTGCGCTGCAGCGTGTTCAGCAAGGCGCTGAAGTTGCCGATGGAGGTGCGCATGGCCAAGGTCGAACCGCCGGACGCCGCGGTGTTGCCACCAACGACCGTCGAGCCGTCGGTCAGGCTCCAGGTGATGCCCAGATTGGAGGCCTGGCTGACCGTCAAGGTGACGAAGCGAGCCTCCACTTCAATCTGCTTGGGGGGCAGGTCGAAGATGGCGATGAGCTGGCGCAGCTGGTCGATTGCGTCGGCTTCACCGACCACGATGAGGGCAGACAGCAGGTCGTAGCCAACCAGGCTCTCGATGCCGTCCGGCAGCTGCAGCAGGCTACCCATGCCCATGCCCATGCCGCCCATGCCGCCCATGCCGCCCATGCCGCCCATGCCGCCCATGCCACCCATGCCACCCATGCCACCCATGCCGCCGCCCATGCCGCCGGGGAAGCCGCCCATGCCGCCGCCCATGCCGCCGCCGAAGCCGCCACGGTTGCCACCAAAGCCGCCGCCGCCGAAGCCGCCGCCGCCGAACTGGTCGCGGGTGAAGTCTTCACCGGCATAGGTGCCAGCGCCGGCCGTGCCGGGCTTGTACGTCGGCCGATTGCCATACCGTCGTTGCAGGGTCTGGATGTCGTCCGCCGTGGGCATCATGCCCGAGGCGACGTTGGCGCGCCCAAGGTTGGCGCTGGTGGTGGGCTTCCGGGGCATTGACGTGCCACGCCGCACGACCTGCTGGCCGTAGGGGGTCGGCACGACGCCAGGGCAGCCAAACCAGTTGGCGATCTGACTGGGCACGGCGAAGCGCAGCGGGATGCTGGCGTGAATGCGGGGTCCGCGCGCCACCTGAGCCTCGGGCTGGCCGGCGGGGCGGTGCGGGTCAACCACGTTGCCGACACCGGGGACGCCACTGGGCTGCATGGGTGTCTGCTGCCGCAGGGCCGGATTCGGCAGAGTGATGACCGACGGCGCGATCGGCGGGCCGACCTGCGGCGTCGGAGCGCCACTGTCGCCGGAGCCGATGGCCGAGTCGGCCTGGCCGCTGCTGCCCTTGCCCAAGCGCCAGCCGGTGGCCGTGCGATCGAGCTTGAAGCCGTGCTGCCAAGCAAGGTTCTGAAGAACCGTCTCCAAGGGCAGCCCGGTCGCCTTGAGCGACACGACTTCCTTGGCGATGTCCTTGTGGGCGATGATGTTCGTGCCGGCAGCCTCATTGAGTCTGTCGAGCACTTCCTCCAACGGCGCGGCATTCACCGCCAGCGTGACGGTGTCCTGCGCGTAGCCGGCCTTCATGCCCATCAGGCACAAACCGGCTGCCACTGCCGACATCATGAACCACCGCGTCTTCACGGTTCCATCTCCTCGCCGCAAGCGGCCCTTCGTGTGCGTTCTCTAACCCCTGGCTCAGCCCCGCACCCAGTGTAGCGAGGCTGAGCCATATAGACAACCGCTACCGGCAATCGGCTCGTCTATCGATTGTTGCGATTGTTGTTCCGGTTGTTGTTGCGATTGTTGTTGCCGTTGTTGTTCCGGTTGTTGTTATTGTTGTTGCCGAAACCGCCATTGTTGTTGTTGCCGAAGCCGCCGTTATTGTTGCCATTCATGCCGTTCATGCCGTTCATGCCGCCATAGGCGCCACCACCGGACATCATCATCAGCATCTGGTAGCGCAACGGCATGCCCTGGATGCCCTTCTCCTGGTTGCTGAACAGCATGGCCAGCGCGGGAGCATCAGCGTAGCGCAACGGGATGACCACGGGCATGCCCTTCGCGGAAGCCGTGGCATTCGGCGCATCGGCAGCTGTGCCTGCGCCGGCCAGGCCAGGCATCGCGGCGGGAGCGCCCGGCGCCATCATGCCACCAGGGTTCGTGGCGGCCGGCCGGGTACCGGTGGGCCGCGGCGGCGTGGGTCGCGTCGGCACGGCACCGGTGAAGCCGGTACCGGGCACGGCGCCCGTCGCCGGCGTCGGCGGGGTCGGGGCAGCGCCACCACCGGCGCCATCCGCCGGTTTGATGATGTAGACGTCCTGCACCACGTCGAACTGCGCCTTGGCGGTGCTCAGCACCAGTTTGAGCGCCTCGTCGAAGGGCTTGTTGTTGATCGCGATGGTGACCGGTGTGTCACCGTTCACGCCCGGCGTCAGCACGTACTCGAACGCCACCTGCTGCTTGACCAGGTCGAGGACCTGGCTCAGCCGCGCGTCCTTGAGATTCAGGGTGATCACGCCGTCGGCGGCGCTCGCCCGACCAACCGTCAATGCCAGCACCAGTGCGGCGCTCAAAACTGTTGCGGCGATCCTTCGCATGGTCGCTCTCCTCCGCGGAATCATTCCGTATAGGTTCTTACCCCGGCTTGTCACCGTTCATTCACATCCCGGGCGCGTGTTTTTCAGTCTACCTCATTCGGCGCGAGTCCGCACGCACCTTCCGCCGACTCCCTAGCGCCGGAAAGGCGCCGAGTACAGCGTGCCGGTCACCGTGTCCTTGAGCGTCGTGCCGGTGGCGGCCACGCTGACCACGACCACCTGACGCTGACCGTTGAACTCGATGCTGATGCGCTGGCCCGGCCACACCGTGTACTGCTGGCCGTTCTGCTCGATGATGGCCTTGCCACCCAGCAGACCGGCGGTACGCAGGTCCGGCGGTTCCACGGCGCGCGTCTCCCGCTCGGGCTCCGGCGGCGGCAACACGAGGTCGGGGCGCACCGGCGAGTGCGTGACCTGATGCGGCCTGGTCGACATTTCCGGCGCCGGCTTCAGCGGCTTATCCAAAGGCGCAAACGGGTTGTTGGGTCGGCCCGGGAACTTGGGCGGACTCGCGGCCAGGTCCAGCGGCACCGCCGGCGCGGGTGGAGGAGCCTGGGCGCCTCCGCCAGGAGGACCACCCGGTGGCCCTCCAGGTCCGCCGGGCCCGCCGGCAGGCGGTGGTGGAGGCGCTGATCGGCCGCCACCGCCGCCGCCATCTTCGCCGTCGGCATTCTTGCGGCTCTTGAGCCCGCCGCCGCCGCCGTCCTCGCCATCCTCGCCGCGCTTGAGCTTGGGGCCGCTGCTGTCGCTGTCCTTCTTGCCGCCGCAGCCGGCGAGCAGGAGCGTGGACGCCACGGCGCCCAGCAATCCCACGGCCAGCAACCAGCGCCAAGCGCGCTGCGTCCCGTACGACCGGGCGAGCTTCAAACGAATTGTCTCCGAGCCCATCATATCGGTCCTCACCCGTCTCTACGGACGCTGCGGAGCGCCGGCACCAGAGCCGCTGGGCCCACCACCAGGAGGCGGCGGCGGGCCGCCACCGGCCGCGCCCGCGCCCGACCCGCCGGGGCCGCTGGCGCCGGGCGGCATGCCGGGTGCGCCGCCGCCGGGCGGCATTCCGCCCATGGGCGCGCCGCCAGCCGCGGCACCCCCGGCGCCGGGCGAACCGGGTGCGTTGGTCGGCCAGACAAAGAACTCCACCGAGCAGTTGAGCTGCAGTAGCACGGAGCCTCGGTAGTCGAACGCGAGGCGTTGCAGGCTGAAGGAGCTGATCAGCGCCGTGCGGTCGAACTTGTCGGGGAAGGTCGACACGAAGTCCAGCAGGTCGTCATACCGACCATAGATGGTCATGGGCAACGGGCCGCTGCCCACGGGCCAACTGAGCCGGCCCTCTGGCCCGGGCGGCGGCAGGCTGCTGCCGGTCAAGTTGATGTTCGGCGCCGGGACCGGGATGGGGAAGCGGAAGAACAAGTTCTTGTAGTTGGCATCGAGGAAGCGGATCAGTCGCGGGCCGGCGTCGTCGCGCTGCTGGGTCAACAGTTCGAGTACGAAGGCATCGGGCTTCTGGTAGTCGAAGGCCTTGCGATTGATGCCCACCATGTAGCGCTTGAGCACCTTCTCCAGCTCCGCCTTGTGCGCGTCACGCTCGACCTGCGCCACCTCGTGCTGCTGTTTGAGGGCCTTGAGCGCCTTGTCGAACTGGTCCGCATCCTGCTTCTTGTCCTCGGCGCCCTTCTTGTACTTGGCCGGCTTGCGCTTGTTGTCGGGCCACTGCTCCCGGCTGGAGGTGGCGCTCTGGTACTTGCCGCGGCTGCCGTCGCGCGCGCTGACCGTCTTGGTGTACTCGATCCCGAGCTTCTTCCAGGTGCTGAACTGGAAGATGGCCAGCACGATCACCCACACCACGAGGAAGATCGGAAGAACCATCCATGCCCGCATGCGTCCGCCCATGGTCTTGCCTCGCTTACCTAGAACCTGAGGGGCCGCCCGCAGGAGTGCCCGGGCCGCCAGGAGAACCTGGAGGCGGAGCCGGCGGACCTCCCGGGGAGCCGCCAGGCATACCGGGCGCGCCGCCCGACATACCCGGCATGCCCGGCATGCCGCCGCCACCACCCGCCGCGGCCCCACCGGCCGGGCTGGGGAACGGGTTGCCCCAGCGCCCGGAAATGACCAGGTTCAAATAGGGCTGCAAGGGCGGGTCGTCGGAAGCCTGGATGAACTGCCGGTGCGCCGCATCTTGCGGATTGGTGAAGAACTGCGTGGTCTCCAAGTTGAGTCCCTGCAGGCTGCGCAGGCCGCCCGCGGAAGCCACGGCAGCGCCGGGACCGCCGGCACCCGGGGCCGCGCCGCCGGAGCCGCCCGACCCGCCGGGGGCCGCGCTCGGCATGCCGCCGGGCGAACCGCCCGAGCCACCCGGAGGGCCGGACGGACCGGGGGCACTCATGCCGGGGCCGCCCGATCCACCCGAACTGCCGGGCCCGCCCGGGCCACCGGGCGCGGCACCGCCGCCGGTCACGCCAGTCACCGCGCCGAGCGTGCGCGAACTGCTGTTGACGCCCTGCAGGTCACCGGTGCTGAAGGGCAGCTCGATGCGCCGCCGGGTGTCCGGCCCCCAGCCGCGCGGGCTGGTCGGGTTGGGCCAACCGCTCAGGCCCTGGATCGACAGGGAGTCGGTGGCGATCAGTCCGGCTTTGTAGGCCTGCTTGAGGTTGATCATCAGGCCGGCCACATCCTGCGTGCCCTTGGTGCGCACCTGCATGGTGAAGCCCTCGCCGGTCAGGGCAACGGACAGCACCTCGGCGCGGTTGAAGATGTAGCGGCTCAACATGCGCAGGTACTTGGGGAAGTTGTCGCTGTAGTTCAGCAGGCTCTTGACGTAGGCCAACTGGGCATCGAACGGCGCCACCTCGGCCTTGACCTGTTCGATCTCGCCCTGCTTGGCGGTGATCTGCTGCTCAAACGCCGCCGCCGCCGAGGCCTGGTTCTTCATGTCGGCGACTTTGGTCTTGAGCGCGGTGGTACGCCACAACGCGAAGCCGACCACGCCGACGGTGAGGATGGCACACAGGATCATGGCCTGCGTGACTTTGCGGGCCTCAAAGAACCTGCGGTCCAGAAGTTGTAGCTTCAGCATGGAGCAGCCCCTACATCAGCCCGCGCATGGCCAGGCCCACGGCAACCGCAAGGACAGGCTCATCACGATCCACATCCTCCGCGGGCAGTTTGGCCGACAGGGCAATCCCCTCCAGGGGGCGCCCCTCTTCCACGGTCAGGCCGAGCTCGGCCTCGAAGAATTCCGCCAGCCCCTCGATGCGGGCCGAGCCGCCCACCAGGACGACCTTGTCGACGACCGCACCTTCATACTGGCTCTGGTAGTACTCCAACGACCGCGCCACTTCCTGCGCCAGGTCGCGAACCACTGGTTCCATGACCTCGCGCACGCGCAGCCGCTCCTCGTCCTCGGGCGACAGGAGGTCCAGGTCGTCACTGCCTTCGGCCGCCGGAGCCGGGCCGGGCGAGGAACTGAAGGCCAGGTCGAGGCTTTCGCCGCTGGTGCCCGAAGCGCCCTCGTCGCTGGCCAGGAAGCCCAGGTCGTAGCTGCTGCCGACGTCGGTCGCGCCGGCCGGATCAGCCTTGGCTGGGGCAGGCGTGGCCATGGAGCTGCCGGCGTCGGGCACGTCGAACTGGAAGTCGAAACTGCTGTCCGGCCCGGCCTCGGTGCTGCCCACGCCGCTGGAGGTGGCGGCGCTGGCCGAGATCGTGCTGGGCGAGGTGGCGGCCGGCTCGGACTCGCCGAAATCGAACATGAACGTCTCGTCAGCCGACGCTTCGGGGCCACTGGCCGTCGACGTGGCGGCTGGCGCCGCATCGGCGGCCCCGAAGTCAAACGTGAAGGACTCTTCGGCGCCGGCGTCGCTGGAGGCGGCCGGGGGCACGACGGCGGCCGGCGCGGCGGGCTCATCGGCCAGATCGAAGGCGAAGGACGCACCGTCGTCGTCGTCGTCGTCGCCGGCGGGCGCGGCCAAGTCGAAGTCGAACGTGGTGTCGGGCCCCGCCTGGGCCTTGGGCTCGGGCGCGCTGTCCTCGGCGAAGGCGAACTCGAAGGTGGTCTCGTCGGCGTTGGGCGCGGTGGAGCCTACCGCACCGACCTTGGGCAGGTCGGCCTGGTCGCCGAAGTCGAACGTGCCTTCGTCAAACTGCACGTCGGGCGGGCCGGCCTCGGCGGCGGGCTCCTTGAGCCCGAAGTCGAAGGCGCCGCCAGCGGCTGCCGGAGCGTCCAACTCCAGCGGCGAGATGTCGTCCGGCTCGTCGTCGAAGCGGACCTCGGGCGGCTAGCCCGCGCCGGCCGCATCACCGAAGCTGAGTCCGCCGCTCATGCCGGCGAAGCCCATGTCGCTGCTGTCCTCGGGGTCCAAGTCGAACAGGTCGGAACCGAAGTCAAGCGCGGGCATGGTCGGCGCTTCGGCGGCCGCCGGCTCGGCGGCGCGCTTCAAGCGAGCGGCGAGCTCGGGCGGCAGGGCGCGCATGGAGCCGAACTGCCGCTTGAGGCGCTCGGCCTGCTGTTCGCTGACGCCGAGACCTTCGCTGAGCCGCTGGGTGATGCTGCGACCGCCAATGGGAATGCTGCGCGGGAAGTGCAGCAGCCCGTCCTTGATGACGCCCAGATCGGTGGAGTTGGCGCCGATGTTGACCAGCGCGATGGTCTGCTCCAGGCCGCCGGACAGATCCGGCCCTTCCACCAGGCTGTGGCTCAGCGCCAGCGGCTGCACATCGATGGCCTTGGGCTGAAGCTTGGCGCTGTGCAGCGCCGCGTAGTGATCCTCGATCATGCTGTCGACGGCGGCGGCGAACAGGACTTCCATGCTCGGGGAGTCCGGCGATTCGCCTGGGCGGTCGATGGGCATATAGTCCATGATGAAGCTGCTGGCCGAGAACGGGATGTGTCGCTCCACCTCGAACTTCATGTTCTCGTCGAGCTCGGAGCGGCTGACACGGTGCACCTTGATGATGCGCACCACCACCGACTGCTGGCCCTGCACGGAGGTGACAACCTTGCGGGTTTTGATGCGGCGGTTCTTCAACAGGCCGCTGATCGCCTCGGCGATCTGCTCCACATCGGCGATGTCGCCATTGGCCACGGCGCCCGGCGGGGTCGGCGCGATGCCATAGTTGAGCAGTTTCAGATGGCCGCGCTTGCCGGCCATCTCCACTACTTTGATTGTATCGGACCCGATGTCCAGACCTAGCACCGCCATGGTCCCTACCCCGCAGACCAGCCCCGCGAACGAGCTGCAGCCCTGCTGACGCGCCATTGTACGAGATGCCGAGGCAGCCCGTCAAGCCGCACCGCAATCGCGCTTGCCGTTCGCGCGCTGTTCCGCACTGTCTCTATTGTGCCACGTCCCGCGACCCAGGGCGCCCTGGCGCCCGATTCACGGTGAGGCCCTGCCCCGTGGGGCAGGGCCAATGGCCACCTGTTCGACACTCGCGCACCCGCGCGGGTTACCGCGCTTCGGCCGCCGGCGTGTAATCAGGCAGGAAAGCGCCGTAGTAGACGTGTGTTCCGGCCTTCCCACGCAGGGGCGGATTGCCCGCGGTTGGATTGAGCTGATACAGGTCGCGGGTGCTGACCCAGGCCAGCCAGTGCCGGCCCGACATGATCGACCGTTGGTTGCCACCCAGCGGATACCCGGCCAGGAAGTGCTCGGAGGCCAGCGCCGGCATGCTCTCGCTGCCCACGCCATCCATGGGCAGCACGCGCTCGGGGCCCAGGCCCGGTACGTAGTGGTACTCGTCCGTGGACGTCGCCGTGCCAGTGTCCGTGGTGTAGGTGTAGGTGAACCGCACCCGGTGCCCGGCCCGATCGAACGGCAGGTGCACCATGCCGTCGCGCAGGTCGTCCGGTGTCAGCGTGGGCGTGATGGCCTGCGGCGTGGTGTCCAGGTCGGCCATGGCGGTCGGCGCGGCGGTGAGCGGCGGCTTGTCCAGCGGCACCGACAGGCTGAACGTGCGGTACCACAGCTGGCCGCGCCCGTTCTCCAGACCGCGCCGCCAGACCAGCGTCAGGCGCTCCCACCAGTCGAACGCCGCCGTAGGCTGCGTGTCGCCGGCCAGGTCGGTGGTCATGCGCCAAGTGGCCGGCCGATAGCTGGCGTAGACGTAGATCGGGTTGTTCTGGCCGCGCTTGTAGAGTGGCGCACTGAAGGTCACCCGTCCGAGGCCGGGATGGATGCGCACGGCCTTGATGCCGCGGGCGGCCAGGGTTGCGAAGGCGTCGCTCGGCGCGCCGCTGTTGGCGAGGGCCAGGACCCACTCCTCCTGCGCGGCATCCCACATCGCGCTGGGCAAGTCGAAGTTGACCGTCAGCAGTGTGGGATTGGTGCTCAGGTCGGGCGGCCCGGCGGTCAGACTGGTCGCCGCGTAGATGCGCAGCCGCACCAACGGCACGACGGCGCCCGCGCTGTCGTGGTCGACGATGGGCAGCACCGTGTCGGCGAAGCCCTTGTGGTTGACCTGCTCGACGCGCCGCACACCGGGCGAAGCCGCGGCGCAGTAGCTGAGTCGCGGCTGCGCCGGGGGCATCACCCAGTCGGGATGGGCCGATCCGTAGGCCACGTTCTCAGGCGTCGACTGCAGCAGTTCGTCGGTGATCCGCGCGAACGGCACCCGCCCGCCGGGCAGGCAGGTCAGGGTCTGGGTCTGGCCGGTGGCCGGATAGTCCATGGTCACCGGCCCGGCCGTACCCGTGCGGGCCAGTCGGAAGCCGTCCTCCGCCATGGGCGAGTTGGTCAGGCCGTCGGCCCAGGTGTTGACGTTGTCGGTGGCCGACTCGGCCGGATCCTGCAAGGCACGGTAGCGCGTCCAGTAGATGTCCTGGTTCTGCCACAGGGGCGACCAGGCGCTGTAGAACCCGTTGAGCAGCCGCAGATTGCCGACTCGCGGATCGCTGCCCACGGGCGCCGTGTTGGTGGCTTCGTCGCGGTAGCCGGGCAGCAGCCAGGGCTCGGCCATGTTGGTCAGGCCGGGCGGCGTGCGCAGGTCGTAGTTGCGCACCGGCGAGCCGGCGGGCACGCTGATGGCGTCGGCATAGCCGGCGCCGGCGCCATAGGCCGCGGGCATGCTGATGGCGTTGAAGCCCAGCCTGGCTCGCCCGCCCTGGCCGTTCTGCCAGGCGCACCAGGCCACGAGGCCGGCGCCATTCATGGTGTCCACCACCGCGCGCGGCATGGCCTTGTTGACCAGCCCGTTGCCCGAGGCGTCATCGGCCACGGTCAGCAGTGGGCCGCGGTTGGTGCCCGAGTAACGGTAGAACTGCAGCGCGCTGGCGCGGCGGTTCTCGGCGGGCTTGTCGGCTTCGTTGTGCCACATCACCAGGTAGTCAGGCCCAGCGCTGCCAGGGATGGCGCAGACGCTGGGATAGACGTTGCGCGTACCCACCGGCGCGGCCCCTTGCGGATTGCCGGCCAGCGGCGCATTCGGCCAGCTGAAGGCGCGGTAGTTGGTGCTGGTGACCTGACCCGCGGCCAGCGCCGGTCGGCCCGCCCGCTGCAGCCAGACGTCCCAGCGCGGATTGGTGCCGCCGCCGGGATCGAGCAGGCGCGACCAGAACACGGTGAGCTGGTCCGAGCTGTTGGGCAGCGGGTTGCTCATGGTGGTCAGGTCCTGGGCCACAGCCAGTGCCGGCGTGGCGTCGGCCACATCGGGCTCGCTGTAGAACTGCAGGTCGGGGATCGGCTGGAATGTGCCCGGCTGAGCGCGCGTGGCGTCGTAAGGCGCCACGTTGAGCACGTTGGCCGATTCACGGCGACGGTCGGTCTCGTTATCGAAGAAGTCCGCCACGCGGGCCAGGGGTCCCTCGGTGACGGTCGCCTTCATCACCGCACTACCACCGACAGCGGTCTTGGCGGCCCGGTCGGGCGCGTTGGTGCCGTCGTTGGGGCAGTCGGCGGCCTGTGTGCCCAGGTTGTCCACGAAGCCGCCCAGCGTGCCGGCGTAGTTGCCCATCGGCTGCCCGACGGGGATGCGCAGTGGCGTCGCCAGGTCGTTGCGGCCCAGCCGCAAGTAGACGTCGGTCACGGTGTTGCCCACCAGCGACCCCGCGGCGGCCGGGAAGACGGCCGACAGCGTGCCCCCACCGAACATCTGGATGAGACCACGCTCGGTCGGCGCGCCGATGGCCAGGTTGCTGCTCAGCCACGAGGGGATCGGGTTGAGCTGGATACCGCGCGCCCGGCTGGCGCCGTCGGCCACCTGAATGGCGCGCATCGGGTCCTGCACATAGAACTTCACGTCGTAGAGCGGCACGTTGCCTTCGTTGGTGATGGTCACCGGCACCCACTGCGACATCGCTCCGCCGATGGCCCGACCGAAGTCGATGAAGCGCTCGGCGATGCTCATGCGGCGCTCATAGCCGACGGTGAACTCGACATCGAACGGCGCGTAGGACTCGACGCTGACGTGCTGATAGCCACCGGCGCCGGTGGTCAGGTCGGCGATGGAACGTGTCACGCCGCCGATGGTCTGCGGCGTGCTTCCGACGGCGCCGCTGTACTCGTTGTACCAGCGCACGAACTGCGTCGCGCCGGTGCTCAGCTGGTACAGGCTGGCATCCCACGAACGCGGCTTGAGCCTAGCCGCGGGCGAAAGCGTTGGATCGTCATCCAGGTCCTTGGTGTAGGTGCGCTGGTCGTCGACGAACAGGCGCACGCTGCCGCGGTAGCGGTCCCAGTCGCCACGCGGGTCGACCATCGTGTCGTAGGCGGGCGTCAGGCCGCGGTCGGCATCGATCTGGCGCTCGACGGCATCGCGGCTGGGCGGCTGGTAGCGCGGCACGTCCACGCTCAGGTCCAGCGGCGTCACGTTGTCCTGACGCACGTTGAACTCGCGGTCGAGCGCGCCGGTAACCTTGACC
>JACRKZ010000083.1 GCA_016235455.1 Armatimonadota bacterium
GGTCGGAGCAGTCGAACCCGCCTACGCGCCGACGGCTGTTGGTGACCTGATAGCCCACCACATCGCCCAACGCCGGTGGCTGCGACAGGCCCTCGACCGTGACGAAGCCGATCTCGTGGTAGCTGAAGCGGTTGCGGAAGGTGCCGTGGCCGGACGGGCCCAGGATGTACTGGTTGAGCGCATTGAACTCGACCTCACGATCGGCCAGCGACGAGGCCTTGATGGTCACCTGCTCGCCGGGCTTGCCGCGCAGCTCGACCTGCACCCAGCCGGCATAGAGCCGGTCCATGACGAACCGCCACTTGCCGGGCGCCACCTCGCTCATCGACCGGGCGGCGATGGGTGCGCTCAGCTGGTTGGGCTCGATCACGTCGGGCGTGAGCGCGCGGCCTGTCTCGTAGACCGTCGCCTTCTCCCAACCGGAGTCGTCGAGACCGGCGGCGCACCAGCCGGGCAACTCGCGGCCGGCGTCGACGCGGTCGCCGCCGAAGTCGCCGTTCTGCCAGCGACCCAGATGCCGGGTGCTGCTCAATGCGCAGCGCCAACTGTCGTCGGTGCCGAGCGTGCGGCCATCGAGCTGGAGCTGCGCGATGACCAGTGGGGCCTTGGCCACGCCGAAGTTGACCTTGTCGGGGTTGCCGTCGAGGAACTGCGTCCAGCCCGGCGCGATCCACAGGCCCACGGCGTTGCGGCCGGGCTTCAGGTACGGCGTCAGGTCGTAGGTGACGTACAGCGCTCGGCGGCGCAGATCGCTGACCGACGGCGTCAGCACCGCGTCGCCCACGCGCCGGCCGTTCACATACAGCTCATGGAAGCCCAGCGTGCCGACCGAGGCCAGCGCCACCCCGGGCACACGCTCCAGGTCGAACTCGCGGCGCAGCCACGGGCACTCGCCCTCGGCGGCCGAGGCCATGCCAATCCACCTGGCCTGCCAGTCGGCTTGGGAGAGCAGCCCCACGGAGAACCGCGCCGGCGCGCTCGGCGGCAGGGCACGGCCGTCCCGGTCCCAGACCTGCACACGCCACCAGGCCATCTGACCAGAGCGCAGCGGTCGGCCGGCGTACTCGACGCCTACCGACTGCGGGCCGGCGACGCGGCCCGAGTCCCACAGGTCGGCGCTGCCCGCCAGCAGCAACTCGCGTCGGCTGGCCACGGTCACCCGGTAGGCCGTCTGCTGCTGCGCCCGCGTCGCCGCCGGGTCGTCCAGGCGCCAACTTAGCCGTGGCCAAGCCGTGTCGAGCCCGAGCGCATCGGTCAGATACTCGGCGCGCAGATCGACGGCGCTGGGCGGCGCCGCCGCCCCCGACAGACAGTTCAGCGCAAGCAAGGTCGCCAGCAACCCCACATCCATCACAGCCCAACTCCCGCCGCGGCCGCCATGGCAGCCCGCGCGATACCCTCTCCTGCCGGCCGCATCAAGGCTTCAGCGCGCTCGGCGACGCCACGGTGAACGCGATCACCTCGCCGTCGGTGCCAAAGTACCCGCCCCAGCCGATGCTCATCGCCGCGATCTGCTTGATATCCAGCGTCTCGCCGCCGGTCTTGGCGGCGCCGAAGCGACTGAACCGCTCCCAGGGCACCTGGCTCACCCGCCAGCCGGCATGGTTGAGCAGCCGGCCGACCGTGGCGATGTACTGCCCACCGTCGGCCGTGGTGATGATGCAGTAGAGCGTGGCCGGCGAGGCCTGGCCCTCACCCACGCCCGTTTCGATGCGCAGCGCGTCGGTGCCGGACAGGTCCACGGGTTGGGCGTACTTGAACTGGGCGAACTGGAACGTGTCCACGCCGGTCTTGGTGATGCGGCCCTCGAACCGCCATGCGGCGCGCCCGTCGGGCAGGCTCGCCGACTGCACCGGCTTGGCGGCAACAAACTCGCCCCCGCCCGCGGTCGGCACCACCTCGGGCAGCGCCACGGGCTTGCCCAGCACCAGCAGCCCGGCGTCTGGCGTCAGTCGGGCCCGCGGCGCGGCCGCGGCATAGCGCAGGACGACCCCGCGATAAGCCGGCAGGCTGAGCTGCACGGTCGGCCCGGCGACCGCCGTGCGCTGGCCTGTCACCGGGTCACACAGCTCGCCCGCGCCGCTGGCGGAGACCGTCACCTGGGCCTGACAGGCGGAGGCGCTGTCGTTGATGACGAAGTACACCTCGTGCCCGTCGACCGCGCGGTGGGTGGTGCGTAGCGGAGCGAGCCGGGGCAGCGCCACATCGCGCGCGACCAGCAGATCGAGCGCCGTGCCCAAAAGTGACTCGCTGCCCGCCGGCAGCCACACACCACGCGCGCCGCCGGCGCCAGCGATGATCGACGGCTGGTCGCCCGTGCCGAAGGCCTTGGCCGCGAAGGCCTGCGCCGCGGCGCTCGGGAACTGGTCGGACTGGTTGAGCGGCCGGCGGCTGAGGCCGACCAGGGCGCCGCCCGCCTGCCAGAACTGCTCGAGCCGCTGCCACGCGGCGGCCGGCAAGGTCTCGACCGCCGGCAACACCAGCACCGACCAGGCCAAACTGCCGTGCACCAGGCGGTTGCCCTCGACGCGGCTGTCCACAATGGCCTTGGCGTCGAGGATGCAGGCATCGCGCCCCGTCTTGAAGACCGTGTCGACCGCCGTGTTGTAGGCCTGCTCGATCTCGACCGAAGCCGCATCGGGGCTGCCGACGCCCTTGGCCGGCTCGGTGTGCGGCCACAGGCTGTTGATCGGGTAGACCACCGCCACATCGGCCACCTGATGCCCGCCGCGTAGCGCGGTGCAGACGCGGCCGGTGTACAGGTTCAAGTGCTCCATGTCGGCCTGGTCCAGGCCAGCGAACGAGTAGTAGCTGGTGAAGGTGTTGATGCCGCCGACCGCCTGGCGGTTGATGGTACCGAGTATCTCGTCGGCGGTGACCGTGATCGGCGGCCGCTTGTCACCCTCGGGGCGGTAGCGCTGCGAATGGTCACTGGTCTCGCTCATGGTCAGCGTGCGGCCCTCGAGCTCGGCCACGCTGCTCAACAGCCGCGCCGCAGACCACGGCACCTGGCTGGGAATGCTGGTCAGCATGTCGATGCTCGGTGCGTCGAGTCCACGCGCACAGGCCATGAAGTCGCCATACAGCTGAACATGACCGCGGAAGCTCTCTTCCATCAGCAGGTGGCCGCCGGCGGGCACACCCAGCTCGCGGCAGCGCTTCTGGATCTGGCCGAAGTAGTTCTCGCTGACCAGATCGGCCACCGTCTGCCAGAAGTCGTAGCGCACTTTGGCGCCGGGCGCGCCGCCATCCACGGCCAGGGCCGCCAGGCTCGGCGCCAGATCGTAGCCCCGGCGACGCCGGAACTCGGGCGCCAGGTTATCCGACCAGGGCAACACCGCATAGGGCATGGCCCGCAGGAAGCAGCTCATGAGCGACGGCTCGTCGGTGAAGGTCGCCTTGAAGACCTTGCTCAGATCGCCCAGTTCGCGCGCATAGGAGTCGTGGGTCAGTTCGATATAGCGCTTGGTGGGCTCGGGCAGCAGCAGATTGGTGTAAGTCTGATGCACGAACACGTTCAGCGAGGCATGGGTGCCCTCGTAGATCTTGTCGCGCGTGACCAACGCCACCTGCCACGAGCCCGCCGCGGGTGGCGTCCACTTGAGCTTGCCGTCGGCGATGGCCGCCGACACGTCGACGCCCTGGGCCAGGTCGGTGCCGGGATAGGCCCTGGCCAGCACCAGGCGGCCCGGCGGCACGGCCAGCTCGACCGGTCCCGTGGCCGTCACCTTGGCCACCAGCAGACCCTCGGCTTCCCACTCGGGATGGCCCTTGAGCACCTGCATGCCGGCGGTGCCCGAGGGATAGCCCATCTCGTCGTACAGCCACATGGTCATGTTGAGGCGCTTGGCCTCGGCCACGACGCGGCGGAGCTGGTCCCAGTGGGGCTTGCTGTGCAGGTACTGCTCGTTCCACGGGCCAACATTGGTGGCGAACCCGCCGAAGCCCAGCCGCCGCAACTCGGCGATCTGGTCGAGCTCGGGCTGCGCGCCGAGCGGCCAGGAATGGACGATCTTGAGAATGCGCGTGCTGCCCGGCGGGTCGGCGAAGCGCTGCTCGAACGGCCGGTCCTCAGCGGGCAAAGGCGTGACCATCAGCTTCTCCTCGGGCAGCAGGCTCAGCCGCGGGCCATCGATGCCGCCCGGCCCGCCGCCATCGGTGACCTCGATGGCCACCACGTTCTCCGCACCGAACCGCAGCAGGTCGGCCGGCAGCGCATAGCGTCGCGCCGACTGCACACCCACCGTCGCGCCGACCTGGCGGCCGTTGACAAAGGTGCGGTCCTGGTCATCGACTCCGCCCAGGATCAGCACGACAGGCTTGCCGCGCCACGCCTCGGGCACGGTCACCCGCCGCCGGTACCAGGCGATGCCGTCGTAGTCGCTCCAGGGCATGGTGCCCTTGGGCGTCGGCGGCTGACCGGGCCGTGGGTCGGTGATGCCTTGGGGCTCCCAGGAGCCGGGCACCTTCAGCTCGCGCCAGCCGCTGTCGTCAAAGCCGGGCGTAGCCCAGCCTTGCGCCACGCCGATGCCCTCAGGATCGGTGAGGAAGCGCCAGGCGCCGTTGAGGTTGCCCACGGTAGCGGGCAGCTCCTGCGCGGCCAGCGGCACGACTAGCAGGACCGACGCGAGCACGGTGACGAACTTCATGGTTGCTCCTACCGCCAGGGCGGCCCCGCGTTGCGGCCACGGCGGCCCGGCACTGGCTCTGGGCTGAGCTCCGCGAGCGGGATATCGCGGAACAAGACGACGCTGCCATCCAGCCCACACACCTCGATGCGGATCGACGGAGAGGGGCCATCCCAGCGCACGCGCAGCAGCCCGAAGTTGGAGCCCGTGTAGGGCCGCTCGTGGAGGCGGTAGCGGTTGGGTTGTGGTTTGGGCGGATTGAGCGCCTTGTGCTCGGATTCCTTCTCTACCGGTTGGTTGAGCCCGCTGGTGGTCACATCGTAGATGGGGTATGGGGCGCCGTCCTCTGGTGGCAGCATGGCCAGTTCGGCAAGATGGCGATCCCCGCTGATCACGACCAGACCCTTCGCCTGGGTGCGACGCAGGAGGTCCAATAGCCGGGCTCGCTCGGCCGGGAAGTTGCTCCACTTCTCCGAACCGTGCTCGGTCGCGACAAACTGAATGCTGGACGCGAGCACACGGATTGCGGCCGGTTCGCGCAGGCGGCGCTCCAGCCAGGCCCACTGCTCCTCGCCGAGCATCGTCGCGCCGGGATCGGTGTTGCCGATGATGACCTTGGGGTTGGCCGGGTCCTTCCTCAGCGGCGAGCGGAACATGCGCGTGTCCAGGAGGATGATCTGAACCCGCCTGCTCGCCGGGCCCAGCGTGACGCAACGATAGACGCCGGGCGTGGCGCGCAACGGTGAATCGGCGGGCACCTGGAAGAACTCGCAGAACTCCTCCTGCGCCGCCTGAGCGCCGGGGAAGCCGGCGCCGCCATCGTTGACGCCGTAGTCGTGGTCGTCCCAGGTGGCGAACAGCGGCGTGGTTTGGCGCAGCCTGGCGAAGCCCGGCATGCCGGCGAGCAAGGCGTACTTCGCCCTGAACACGGCCGGGTCGGCGGTGTCGGCGTAGATGTTGTCGCCGAGGAGCACGAACGCATCGCAGCGGGCGGCGTTGATGCTGTCCCAGATCGGCTGCGGTCGATCCTGCCGCGCGCACGAGCCGAAGCCCAGCGTGGTGATGGCAAGTTCCGGCTGCGCCGCAACCCTGTCCGACGCGGCCACCGCCGACGCGGCCGCCACCAGCAGGGCAGCGAGGAGGGCAACCATCAGCTTGGTGTTCATGCCTTCCATTCCGCGCCGCGGCCCGCACGAGCGTGCGGGCGGTCACCACAAGCGCGGTGGCCCTGGGCGGCGTCTGCCCCCGACTTCACCGGTGGCGCCGGTTATCCTGTCACCTGAACTCGAAGATCGACCCCACGGGGGACACGATGCCGTGGGGCGCCTCGGGACCACCGCCTGATGCTACCAAAACAGGAGGGGAAGCCGGCGGCCCGCCGAAGGGGCTCGCGGTGACTCGTGGGCAGCCCACGCGCCACGGTGGGATGAGGCGAACATGGCAACTCGGCAAGGCATGGAACGTCGGACCTTCCTCAAGGCCGCCACGGCGGCGGTGGCCAGCGCCGCCCTGCCCTCCTTTGCGGTCGGCAGGCCGGGCAAGTCGGCCAATGGCAAGGTCAATATCGCCTTCATTGGCTCCGGCGGCTGGATTGCCCAGCAGCCGTACGGTCAGGGCTGCTCGGAGGAAAACCTGGTCGCCTTCTGCGACGTGGACCGCAACCTGTGCGCGGAGAACATGAAGGCCTGGCGCACCAACCAGCCGTTCTTCGACGACTTCCGCGTGATGCTCGACAAGATGCACAAGGAGATCGACGCGGTCGTGGTCTCCACGCCTGACCACACGCACTTTGCCGCCACGCTCATGGCGATGGAGCGGGGCATACACGTCTACACGCAGAAGCCGCTGGCCCACGATCTCTGGCAGTGCCGCACGCTGGCCAGGGCCAGGGACCGCTACCAGGTGGTCACCCAGATGGGCAACCAGGGCCATGCCGGCGACGGCATCCGCCAGTCGGTAGAGGCCGTGCGTGCCGGGGTGATTGGCGAGGTGGCCCAGGTATTCTGCCGCAACGGCGGCCCTGAGATGGGCGGCACCCACTTTGCCAACCCGGCCACCATGCCGCCGCCCGCCTCGCCGGTGCCCGCCGGCCTGTCCTGGGACCTGTGGCTCGGCCCGACACGCCAACGCGACTTCTACGTCGACTACCTGCCGAAGAAGTGGCGCGCCTTCTACGACTTCGGCCTGGGCATGCTCGGCGACTTTGGCTGCCACACGCTGGACACGCCGGTCTGGGCGCTCGACCTCGACCCGCCGACAGTGGTCGAATGCCTGCGGCGGGAGAAGTCGCTGGACGGCGTGATCCCCACGGCCAGCCACCTGCGCTTCCATTTCCCGGCCAAGGGCGCGCGCGGACCGGTGAAGCTTGACTGGCTCGACGGCCCGCAGGATTGGTCCAAGGTCGGGCGCATCGACGCTTTTGGCGCCGAGAGCGCCGACCATCTCGGTCGCGCCTGCTGGATGGTGGGCACCAAGGGCCTGCTGGGCTGCGGCACCCACGCCGGCGTGCCCATCATCCTGCCCGACGATGTGCGCGAAGGGTGGCAGAAGAACCCGCCGCCGAAGACCATTCCGCGCGTCGAGGGTGGCTCGTTCCGCGAATGGCTGCGGGCCATCAAGGACGGCGGACCCGAGCCCGGCTCCAACTTCGGCGTCTCGGCCAACCTCACCGAGATCATCTTGCTCGGCGTGTTGGCGCAGCGCTTTGGCACCCGCATCGAGTGGGACGCCAAGGCCGGCCGCATCACCAACCACCCCGAACTGAACGCCTTCGTCAAGGAACCGGCCCGCGAAGGCTGGCGCCTCGGCGAGACGCTAGGTACCCAGCCAGACCGTTCGCCCGCGCGGCAAGGCACCCTCCGATGATGTCCACAGGGCCGCTCTGGCGCGGTGCGCTGTGCCTGCCGCTCGCCGCCTTGCTGGTGGCTTTGTCAGCCGCCCAGGCCGACGATGCGGACACTAGGACCTTGCGCGTCTTCATCTTCGCCGGCCAGTCGAACATGGTTGGCACGCACTCGCGCGTGGTCGACATCAAGCGCTTCCCGCCGTTCGCCGGGCTGGACCAGCCGCAGCCCAGTGTCCTGTTCTCCTACAAGCTCGGGCGCGAGCAGATGGCCACCTCGGACGGCTGGGTCGCCATGCAGCCCACGGGCGACTACTTCGGCCCCGAGCTCAGCTTCGCGCGCAAGGTGGCGGGGAGCATCGCGGCGCCCATCGCCATCATCAAAGTCGCTTCGGGCGGCACCTCGTTGGGCGAGGACTGGAATCCCGACACGCCGGGCGGCCTCAAGCTCTACCCGCTGGCCCTGGACCATGTGCGCGCGGCGCTCGCCGCGCTGGACCAGAAGAAGCTGGCCTGGCGGCTCGAAGGCTTCATGTGGCACCAGGGCGAGAACGATATGTTCAGCCGGGACTTCAAGCCGGCCTATGCTCAGAACCTGACGAACTTCATCGCCCGCTGGCGCCGCGACCTCCAGGTCGCGAACCTCAGGTTCTACCTCGGCGAGTTGTGCACCAAGACGATCTGGGGCATGGACAACCGCGACAACATGTATGCCATTCGCACTGCGCAGAAGGCCGTGGCCGAGGCCGATCCGTTGGTGGAGTACGTCCCCACCTCCCATGACGCCGTGGAGATGGACGACCAGGCCGGCCTGCACTACCACTACGGGACCTTGGGGCAACTGGAGCACGGCGTGAACTACGCCGACGCCTACCTGCGCACGATCGGCAAACACACCGCCGCCGCGCGACCGCTCCGGGCCTGGCCTTTCGCCAAGGGCAGCCCCGTGAAGCTCTTTGTCCTCGCCGGGCATCGCAACATGGAGGGCGAGCGCGCCTTCACGCAGGAACTCAAAGCGCTCGCGGGCCATCAGCCACTGGCCGACGACAACGCGAAGATCCCCTTCAAGTACAGCCTCGGCGCCGGCTTCAAGACCTCGTCAGGCTGGGAGCCGCTCGGGCCCGCCGGCTGCTACGACACGTTCGGTCCCGAACTCAGCTTCGGCCGAGCGCTGCGGGCCGAGCTGCCTGGCAACATCGCCATCGCCAAGTTCACGCACAGCGGCTCGCAGATCAACGACTGGACTCCGCAGGGCACCAGCGCGAAGGACTGCCATCTCTACGCGTCCTTCATCGCCTTCGTCAAGGAGTCCATGGGCGACCTCGAAGCCAAGGGGCATCCCGTGGAGCTGGCCGGCATCTTCTACCATGTCGGCGAGAACGACATGGCCTTCTACCCCTACCGGAAAGAAGCCGCCAACTGGCTGCAGGCCACCGTGGCCGGGAGCCGCCGCGACTTGGCGCTGCCTGCCCTGAAATGGTATGTCAGCCAGCAGCCGCCTCCCGACAACGAGGGGCTCAGCCGCATCGACATCGTGGCCAACCTGGCGGCGATCGCCGCCGCGGACCTCGCGGTCCTTCATGTCAAAGCCTTCGACCTGGGCGCGTACCAGGAGAAGCTGGTCATCACCACCGCAGGCATCGTGCAATTGGGCGAGATCCTGGCCCGAAGCTACCTGGCGGCCCCGTAGAAACCCGAGCCACTCCGCCCGGGCCAGCCGCGGCCCAGCCCTGCTCAGCACCGATCCGTTGCCGGACCAAGTTCAGCCGGGTGCCCATCCACTGCCCGGCATCGCCGCGCAGAACGCAGCCGGGCCCGCCGACGCGGAGTCGGCGGGCCCGGACTATGGATCAGGATTGGACGGCGGCTACCAGCTACTGTTGGCAGGCGCCACGAAGCCCGTCGACGTGTCATCCTCGACGCTGTACATGTGCGGCTTGGTGGCCCCACGGCCCAGCGACTTCACGTGGCCGTCGCAGAACAGGAAGTTGGCCTGGTCCGTGTGGCGGCGCGGCGCGGCCCAACCACCGTCCATGTGCGCCGAGGCCACCCAGAACTCCCAGTAGCCACTGATCTCGATGGTGGAGATGGTCTCGGCCGGCGAGACGCACGCCGAGAGCGACTGGTAGTTGTGCGGTCCATTGCCGGTGCGTCCGGCACAGGAGCCGTCCCAGCCCGTGCCGGCCATGTGGTTGGCCGCGTAGCTGGGCGTGGGCGCAACGGGCTTGGCCGCATCGCTGGGGCACATGAGCGCCTGCGTGCTCTTCATGTACGGCTGGATCAGCTGACACCAGGGCATCCATCCGCTGTTCTGCGGATAGCCGGTGTACCCCGCCGGCGTTGTGCCGTACGGCGTGAAGCTCTCGTCATAGTCCTGGGAGTACTGCATCATGGCCACGCCAATCTGCTTCATGTTGGACTGACAGCTCGACTGTCGAGCCTTCTCCCTGGCCTTCGCGAAAACTGGGAACAGAATGGCAGCCAGAATGGCGATGATCGCGATCACCACCAGTAACTCGATCAGCGTAAACGCTCGACGTCGCATACCAGGTCCTTTCATCGGTCCGACCGGCGCACGAACGGCACCAGATACCTTAGTACCCAACGCCGTTGCCGTTCAATCATTGACGTCTCAAATGCATCGCCATTCAGAGAGTCAGTCTCCCGAGGTTGACGCGGGCGGGTCGGTTGGGCAGGGCCTGCTGGCGATGGCGGCGAATGGTCCGCCGGGAGCATGAGCCATGGTTTCGGCGTTGGCCCTGGCACTGTGGGCCGTGTTGACCGCCACCAGCGGCCCGGTCGATTTCGTCGAGCCGCCGCGCGAGTACCTGCACCTGCGGCTGGCGGGTTGGGAGCTGTTTGTCGAGCGGCAGCTGGCCGACGACGATGGCGAGCTGGCGGTGGCGGCGCAGTCGCGGCTGGAGTACCTGCTGGGTGATACGAAACGGCTGCTGCCGACGCGCAGCCAGGCGCTGCTGGGCTCGCTGCGACTGTTTCTCATGGACGGCGTGCGCTCGCGCGGCGGCGGCCGTAACAACGGGCTGGAGTACTTCCAGCGCACCGCGCCGCGCTTCCGGCGCGAGCTCGACGCGCGCATGGCCAGCAGCGTGGTCATCTACTCCGCCGAGAACTGGATGTGGAACACCGAGGCGCGTATGCGCATGGCGCTCGTCCACGAGTTCGCCCACGCCTGGCAGCTCGAGCAATGGCCCGAGGATCAGCCCGACATCGACCGGGCCTACCGAGCCGCGATGGCCCACGGGTTGTATCGCGACGTGCTCGACGACCAAGCGCGCCGGCTGCCCGCGGCGTATGCGACCACCAATCGGTTGGAGTACTTTGCCGAGCTCTCGATGATCTACTTCACCGGCGGCTACTACCAGCCCTTCGACCGCGCCATGCTTCGTGTGTACGACCCCGCGGGCTACGCGATGGTCGAGAAGATGTGGAGCAGCGCCGGTGTCGCGCCGACACCAGCGCTCACTCCGTCTCGGCCAGCAGCGCGTCGCGGGCATGCGACTGCAGTGACACGGTCAGCTGCCAGGCCAACAGGCTGGCCACGACCACGCCCACGATGACCCACGTCAGGTCGCCCAGGATCTGCGCCAGGGCCTGCACATGGTCGCTGAAGGCCCAGCCGGCAAGCACGTAGAGCGACACCCAGATCGCTTCACCGAGCACGGCGCAGACCAGGAAGCGCGGCCAAGGGTAGCCGGCCAGGCCGCAGGCCAGGTTCACCGACGGACCCAGCGACGCGACCAGCCAGCGACTGAAGAAGATGGCCGCCCCGCCCCGGGTCGTGGTCATGCCCTCGGCCTTGGCCAAGGCGTCGTCGAGACCCAGTCGGCCGGCGAGCGGGGCGATGACCCGGCGGCCGAACCGCCGCGCCAGCCCGTAGCCCAACTGGTCGCCCAGCACCGCCGCGATGCCGGCCAGGACGATGACCTGCCACAAGGGCGTCTCGCCCTGCGCGGCGAAGGAGCCGCCCGCGATGAGGGCCAGACTGCTCGGCAGCGGCGCGCCCACCGACGACAGCAGGATCACGCCGAACAGTGCCGGCAAGCCGTAGGCCACGAACGCCGCCAGCAGGTAGTCGGCGGTGCTCAAGGCGCTCGGCCACGCGGCGGCGCCTCCGGCGGTGGTGGCGGAGGCGGGTATGGCGGCCGGGCATGGACGATGGCCATCTCCAGCAGCGGGATCAGCGTGCTGGTGGTGCACCGCCGGGCCTTGGCCAGCCGCGAGATGGAGCGCCGGTCGTGGCGCCTGACCGGCATGTCCAGGGCCTGGTAGAGGATGTGCGGCGGCACATGGTAGGAGTGGGCCACATAGCCCAGGTTCATCCACGGACGGATTGGCTCGTCGGTGTGCTGTCGCCAGTAGACGACGCGCCGCACGACGCGCACGGCTCGGTAGCCGGTGAAGCCAACCACCAGCACCAGCGCGACGGCCAGCAGACGCAGGCGCCAGGGGTGGCTGGGGCCTGCCAGGGCAGCGCTCCGGCTGGAGGCCGGTCCACGGAGCACTCGGGAGACAGCGGCAGCGGGGCGGTCCGTTGACGTTGGCTGCGTTCGGGCCTCCCCGTCGGCCGAAGCCGACGGGTCTGAGGATGACCCGGTGGGCGCAGCCTCCTGGTCACTGGACCGACTCGCGATGGCTGTCTCCCGGCCCTTGCGGGCAGTGTGCTACCGTGGACCAGCCCGACCTCGCGGCCTGCTGGGCCGGTGGCTTCCGAGGGCTTTCGTTGCCCTAGTGGCCAAGGCGATCGACCTCCGGCGCCTTGGCCGGAGGGATCTGAATCTGGTTCTTCAGCTTGAGGCTGCCGGCCTCGAACTGGTACAGCGTGGGCCCGGCCAACACGAACACATAGTGCTCGGTGGCCACCAGGTCCGGCGCATGCGCCCCGGGCCGCGCCACCGCGGAGGCCGGCGAGGCGCGCGGTAAGCCTTGCCCGGCGAGCGCCAGCACGCAGCCTGTCGCAAAGAGAGCCACGGCAACGGCCATGCCGAACAAGCCCCCAAGTCGGCAGCTGGGTCGAGGCCGTGGCAACGAATACGTAGCGGTGGTCATGGTCGTCGTCCTCGGCAGGGCGGGCGTCAAGGACACCCGACGGTGCTCACCTACCGAGTGTGGCCTGCCTGGCGACCCGCGACCATCGGTACAACCCTGTATTGCCGGGGCCCCAGGTCTGTAGACCGGCCGAACGCTGTTCGGAACCCGAACCTACTTCGGCGCGCCGACACTCCCCCAGTCCGGCACGCCGGGCTGCCGGTACCACTGCGCACACAGCGCCTTGAGCGAGCCCGGCACGGCCACGCGCTTGATGTTGGCCCAGGTCAGCTGGTCGCCCACGGCGAAGTACAGCAGCGTCCGGCCGCCGAACTCCACCAGGTCGGGGTCGGAGGCGTTGACGCCCTCGTCCAGCCCCTCGGGGCTCAGCACCGGGTTGGCGCTGCTCAGCTCCCAGTGCAGCAGGTCCCGAGAGCGGGTCACGTACGTCTCGTAGTAGTGGCGTGGCGCGCGATGCTCCAGATAGAGCACGTAGTAGTAGCCGTCCACATAACGCACACACGGGCAGGCGGTGTAGCGGTTGGTGCCGAAGGTGGCCTGCGGCAGTTTGGTCCAGTGGCGCAGGTCCTTGGACGTGGCGAACTTGATGGTGAAGGCGGGATAGGCCGGGTCGTTGACCTCATAGGCCATGACGAACCCGTCGCGGCCGGCGCAGACCGAGGTGTTGAAGACGCCCTCGTTCTCTCCCTTAAGCGCCTCGGCCGAGGTCCAGGTCTTCAGGTCCTTCGACGAGAACACCGCCACGTCGTGCCAGCCATCGGCCGACCAGCGCGAGGCGAAGGCGTAGACCTGACCGTTGTGGACGATCGCCGAAGCCAGGCCATAGCCCTCGGCGCAGCGGCCGAGTTCCTTGCCGGTCTCGGCGTCGATGAAGGCCAGGTAGTAGTCCTTAGCCGTGCCGCCCGTGGCTGGGCGCCGGCACTCCATGTGGATCAGCCGGCCCTGCCAGACCAGCGGCGTCAGCTCGCACAGGCCACGCGTGACCAGCTTGCGTTCGGCCCAGGTGGCGGCGGGCTTGGGCGCCGGCGGGGTCAGATCGGTGAACAGCTCCACCGGCCAGTGCGGCAGGCGGTAGAAGCCGCGGGGCACCTCCTGCTGGAACTGCACGTAGGCCTTCACGTCGCCCTTCGTCGTCAAGCGGATGTCCTTGACCGTCTCGGGCTTGACGATGACACCGAACACCTTGTAGCCCGCGACGGTGCTGTCTTCCAGGTCGACCCACAGCGTGCGGCCGTCCTGCACGCTGGCGATGGCGCCCTTGGACGGCTCGCCCACGGGCTGGGAGAAGTTGGTCACCACCAGCCGGCAGCGCCGGACAGCGATGTGGCTGTAGGTGTCGAATCCGAAGTTGCTGGACTTGAGCGCGCATTGCGGGCTGACCAGCGTGCAATCCTCAAGCACGGCGTCGGGCTGTTCGGAGAACTGCTTGTTCTCCACTCTGATGTAGGCCGCTCCGGTATCGCCCCAGGTGTCGAGCGCCCACAGCCAGCAGCGGCGGAAGGTGATCGGCTCATCGGCTCGTGACAGCACGCTGGCCACGCCGCCGCCAAAGGCGCGGCCGATGCAGACGCAGTCCTCGACGATAACGCTGAACGGTTTGACCTGGTTGGTGCCGTCGAAAAAGATGCCCGCGTCGCTGCCGGTGGCATACAGCCCGGCGAACCGCCAGCGGTCCCAGCCGATGGACGAGAACGTCTCATCGGTGTGCGCGGGCGACCAGCCCTTGCTCGTGGCACGGATGGTGCTCCACCAGTCGTAGCTCTTGAAGCCCTTCTGCTCGGGATCGCCCGAGTCGATGACCACCCAGCCCGTGCGGCCGCCGCCGAGCTTGCCGTCGGTGTCACCGACCAGCGCATTGTAGGCGCCGGCGGCGCCCTGCTGGGCCGGCGACAGGTTGGCCTCGAAATAGGTGTCCGGCCGCACAACGATGCGGATCCCGCCGCCGGCGGGTATAGCGTCGAGCGCCGCCTGGATGGTGGTGAAGGCCGTGGCCCAGGTCGCGCCGTCGGTGTTGCGGCCGAGCTTGGAGACGTAGAGGTCCTTGGCTTCAGCGCCCACGGCGACCAGCGCCGCGGCCAGGACGAGCACACCCATGCGATCCATCGTTCACTCCCTGCCCACTGCGCCCAGGGCGATGCCCTGGGCTGGTATGACGCCGGGCCTTCAGCCCTGTGCAAACTACCCGCTCCGGCCCTGCCGTTCCACTCGCAACAACACGGTGCCCGAGGCCGGCAGGTCGACGTCGAACTCGCGGCCGCCGGTGGTCAGCACCTTCCCGCTGTAGAGGTTGGTCACCTTGGCCGGCGCGGGCAGTGTGACGTGCCGCGTGCCGCCGTCCTTGACGCTCACCGCCAGCAGGTCGCGGCTGGCCCAGACCACGTCGGGACCGGTGACATAGCGATGCACCTTGGCCGCCTCGGCCAGCCGGACCAGCAGGTCGGTGGGCAGGTTGGGCGCGGCTGACCAGACCGCGGTCCAGGTCGGGTAGCGCCGCACCAGCAGCCCTGGGCTGCCATCGGGCAGCGTGCCCAGCACCGTCGCCTGCGGGTCGGCGCCGACCACGGCGGGCCGCAGCGCCATGCCGTTGCCATACCCGCCAGCCACGCCGGCCACCAGCGGGTCGGTGCCGGCATACGACACCTTGGCGGTTACGGTGCGGTCCTCCAGCTTGAGCTGCAGACCGCACATCGCGGACATGCCCGTCGGCTGCCAGGCGCCGTCGCGGTACGGGGCGGGCGCATGGAGGAAGACCAGCACACGGCCGTCGCCCTTAAGCTGCTCGATGGCGGCGCGCTGCGCCGGGGTGGGATCATAGAGCGGAGCGAAGACGATCAGCCGGTGGCGCCGGAGCAGCGCGACATCGCTCAGGTCATAGTGGCCCACCGGCGCGCCGATGCGGGCCAGCGTGGGCACCTGCTCGAGCATCATATGGTGCATGAGCATGTCGCCGACATTGACCCGCGCCAGCCCGCGGCTGTCAACCACCAGCGCCACCTGATCGACCGGCGAGCGGTCGGCGGCGAAGGCGGTGGTGGCCACCTCGCGCAGCTTGGCCAGGTGGGCCATCAACTCCGGGTCGTCGTAGCGGTTGCGGCCGACGTCGAACCACCACTGGCCGACGCCGTTAGTAAGCACGTTGGCCAGTTCGCGGTCCTGTTGGAGCTTGTCGCCCGCCACGTTGGCCGGCCGGCCCCATTCGCCCTCGGCGCCGGGCGCCAGCGAGGTGCGAATGTCGTTCTCATCGAACCACAGTTTGCCATGCGCGGTGACGCTGCTCACCGGCGCCATGAAGTGCGAGGTGCCCGTGCCCAGCAGCCGGAAGGCATAGCTGGTGGGGCTGCACATGAAGTCGACATCAGGGCAGCGCACCACGCGGTCGAAGGCCAGGTGCGCCGCGTTCTGCTGCCGCTGGCCAAAGAGCTGGAGCAGGTAGCCATAGAACACGCCGGTGGTCAGTTTCCGACCACTGATGCGCTTGACCGTGGCCGCAAAGTGCTCGATGGTGTCGGCGGCGGTGTCGGCCAGGAACAGGCTGTAGTCGATCGACGCCTGATCGCTCGCGGGATCCCGTAGCGTGCCGGCGACCGACTTGGCGCGTTCGGCGCGGGTCGGGATGGGCACCACCGGCCGGCCGAGCTTACGCCGATAGGCCTGCCAGGCGGCGACGCCGTCGGCGCAGTAGTCGGTCCACTGGTCGTCGTTGGCGCCCCACATCATCCACTCTTCGGTGGTGCCGCTGGCCAGATGGTAGCCGATGACGTGGTCGGCATAGGGCTGCGCGAACGGCTTGGGCTTGCCGTCGCCGGGATCGTAGCTGACCACCGCCTCGGGATGTTGGTCGAGCCACCATTCGGGCGCGGACAGGTAGAGCCGTGGGAAGACATAGCCGTCGGGGCAGCTATCCAGCACCATGCGCAGCCGCTCGTCGAGCTGACCAAAGTCCCACACACCGGGCGCTTTGGCCGAATCCACCGACAGGCCGTAGCCACTGGCCGTGGGCGTGCCGCAGATAGTGAACAGCCGCACACCCGCCCCGCCGAACTCGGAAAACACCTGCGGCGTCGGCCCGTAGGCGGCATAGGCCACCGCCGGCACGGGCTTGTCGTTGATGAACAGCGACGGCGCACCATGGTACGACCGGACCGCCGCGCTGATCGGCCCCGGCCGGCGCACGGGCACGGTGACCGGCGAGATGACATTGCCCTCGGCCGTCCGGAGCCCGGGTGCCAGCAGCCGCCACTCACCCACGCCGCCTTGCCACTGCGACAGCGCGAACCGCGCCGTGCCCTGCACGGTCTGGCCCGGCTGCCACCTCGCGGCGGGCTTGTCCCAGTCAATGGTGATCGCCCGCGGCCGCTGGCCAGCAATGGCCAGGCCCAGCGCCGGCTCACGCGAGCCACTCTCCTCCGACCACGGCCCGGCCATGGTCAGCGCGAACCGCGCCTCCACCTTGGCGCCCATCGCGGGCGCCGCCGGCAGGCCGGTGACCTCCAGCTTGGCGGCAACCGGTGTCGGCTCCACCAGGCTGACCTCGGCGATGCGCAGCTTGTAGTCGGGCCCCGGCTTCACATCGAAGGCGATGACCGCCAGATAGCGCGTCGGGAAGTCCAGCCGGCCGTCGCGATCCTTGGTCCAACTGGCCACCTCGAACCGACCCAACGGCAGGTCCACCGTCTGCCAGTCGCCGCCGGCGGGCAGGCTGACGCGCGGACCGGTCCATTCCGAGTCCGATGCCTCGCCCAGCTTGACGCACAGCGTCAACGGCGCGCCCTCATTGCGCAACACCAGCCGCAGCTTGCCAAACGGCTCGCTGATGGGGCGGCGCAGGAAGAGGTCGGCAAACGCGCCTTCCTTCAGCCCGAAGGCCCAGTCCACGACTTTGCCGTGCCCCAGCGCCTCGCCCGCGGCGATGTCGTAGCGGGTGAACTCGCGGGCCAGGCGCGCCGTGTCGCGCGCGGAGTCCCACGCGGTCACATCGCCCGGCGGCGCGAGCGGCGTGACGGCGGGGGCGAGCAGATTGAGCAGCAGCAGGCTGGCGAGGGGTGGCATGGTCGGCTCCCTGGCTGGGGGTTCG
>JACRKZ010000005.1 GCA_016235455.1 Armatimonadota bacterium
AAGAAGACGTGCTGCCCCATCAACTCGGGCTCGGTGATGGCGGCCCAGCCGGCGCTGTCGGTCACCCAGCGCCGCTCGTGGACGCTGCGCACCTCCACCAGCGGCACGCCGCGGCCGGTCTGCTCGTCAACCACGCGCAGACCAAAGGGTGCGGCGTGGGGCTGACCCAACGACAAGCCGGCAAGCAACAACAGAGCGGTCATGGCAGTCCCCAGCAACTGCTCCATTGTAGCAGCGGGGGCCAGCTACCGCACGATGAGCTGCACCACCTCGACCGCGCAGAAGCCCAGCAAGGCCGACAACGGCAGGGTCAGGATCCAGGCCATAACCACGTTGCCCACGGTCTTCCACTTGACCGCGGAGAAGCGCTTGGTCATGCCCACGCCCATGATGGTCGACGAGATGGTGTGCGTCGTTGAGATCGGCGCGCCCAGATGCGACGCGGCCAGAATGACGACCGCCGCGCTGCTCTCCGCGACACAGCCCTGGATCGGCTGGAGCTCGATCATGTTGCGGCCGATGGTCTTGATGATGCGCCATCCGCCCGCGCCGCTGCCCAGGCCCATGGCGCAGGCGCAGGACAACTTGACCCACGTGGGGATGACGAAGTGCGCCGCGGCGCCGCCGCCATGCGCCAGAGCCGCGCCACTGGCCAGCGCCATGGCGATGATGCCCATGGTCTTCTGCCCGTCGTTCGAGCCGTGGCTGAAGGCCATGAGCCCGGCGGAGAGGATCTGCCAGTGTCTGAAGTCGCGATTGAGCTTGCGCGGCGCCTTCTTGCCAAAGATCCATAGGAACAGGATCATCACGGTGCAGGCGGCCAGGATGCCCACCACGGGCGACAGCACCAGCCCGACCAACACCTTGTGGATGCCCTCGTACTTGAGCACGGCGAGGCCTTTGTGCCCGGCCACCGCGCCCACAATGCCGCCGACCAGCGCATGGGTGGAGCTCGTCGGCAAGCCGTAGTGCCAGGTGATCAGGTCCCACAAGATGGCGCCGATGAGCGCGGCGACGACCACCGAGGCGGTGATGTTGGTGGGATCCACCAGGCCCTGCCCCATGGTCTTGGCCACCGCCGTCGAGGAGATGGCGCCGATGAAGTTGAGGCAGGCGCACATCACCACGGCGGCACGAATGCTCAGCGCCCGAGTGAGCACCGAGGTGGCGATGGCATTGGCCGCGTCGTGGAACCCGTTGACGTACTCGAAACCGAGCGCCAAGAAGACGACGAGGATGACCCAGGTGTCCATGAGGACCTCCGCGACGAACTCAGGAGTTCTTGACCAGCGCCGCCTCGATAGCCGACGCCACGTCCTCGCAGCAGTCGATGGCCTCCTCCAGATGGTCGTAGATCTCTTTCCACTTGATCACCTCGATGGCATCGGGCTCGTTGTGGAACAGATCAGCCAGGGCCTGCTTGACCACGCGGTCGGCGCGGTTCTCAATCTCGTTGATCCGCGCGATGTGCGGCGTGTTGGCCGTGCGCAGATGGGCCAACTCGGAGCACACCACCTTCATCGCGTCGGTGGCCTCGACCAGCAGATCGGCCATCTGCGTGGCGGCCGTCGGAATGACCTTGGGCGCATACAGCGCCATGCGATCGACCGCCGCCCGGGTCTGGTCAACCACCTCGTCCAGTGCATGAGCCAGTTCCAGGATGTCCTGGCGGTCGAACATGATCGGCGTGACGAAGGTGTCGTTCAGGCGCTTAACACAGTCGTGGCGTAGCGTGTCGACATCCTCTTCCACCACCGCCACCGGCTCAACCATGCTCTCGGCCGTCACGGATCCGTCCATAACCTGCTTTAGAAGGCCGCTTCCCTCGTGGGCCTTGATGCTCATCGCCTCGAACAGCTCGAAGAAGTCCTCTTCCTTGGGAAGGAAGAAGTGCATGATCTTCTGAATGCCGCCGGCCACGCCTCTGCCCATGGTTCGCTCCCGCTTTCGTTAGCGTCGAGTTCGGAATCGATGTGATTCGCGTTTGCCTGACCATTGTACCCGCGGACGCCGATGCGGTCGATAGCGCCACCCCGGCCCCTGTGTTAAGATCGCGTTCAGATTCCGTTGCAGCACCTACTAAAGCGAGTTAGGAACCACTACTCGGGTCACTGGCCGGCTGACTCGTGCTCAATCAGGTCGGCAATGTCGTGTTTGCCAAAGCGCAGCGCCCAGTCGCGGGCGGTGGCATTGTAGGAGCGGTCGCGCAGGTCGGGCCGCGCGCCGTAGGCCAGCAACAGCTCCACCACATCGCGGTCGCCGCGCATGGCGGCCGCGTGCAGCGGATAGTGGCCCCAGAACGAGCGCGAGTTGGGGTCCGCGCCGAGCTCCAGCAGGGCTTGGGTGACCTCGCGCCGACCGCGTTCGGCGGCCAGATGCAGCGGGGTGCCGCTGCCCAGCAGGTCGCGTGGCCGGCCGCGCGAGTCGAGCAGTTCCGGGTGGTCCGTGAGGCAGGCCAGCACGCGCGGCACATCGCCCAGCGCACAGGCCATGAACAACTCGGTTTCGGTGTCGAACTGCGCCAGGTAGCGCGCCACGCTCTGGCGGCGGTGGTCGGCCGCGGCCCAGCGAGCCGGCGTGTTGTCGTGTACCAGGTCGCGGGCGCAGGGGTCGGCGCCCATGTTCACCAGCCAGCGGGCCATGGGCACGGTGCCGGCGAAATGCAGAGGCTGAGCGCCGTCGGGCCCGAGCGCGTGGACCACACCGGGGTCGCTTCGCGCATACTCGCGCAGCACGGTCAGGTCGCCCAGCGCGCTGGCAGCATGGGGGCAGATACGCGCCTGGCGCTCCATGAGGAAGTCGACCACATCGTCGTGCGCATGGGCCAGGGCGATGGCCAGCGGCGACCAGCGCGATTCCGGGCCGGCGGCGTCGATGTCCGCGCCGCACTCGACCAGGCTCTGGACGATGTCCAGGTGCCCGTTCTCGCAGGCCAGGTAGAGCGCGGTGTAGACGCTATCGCCGTCCGCGGCACAGCCGCCGACGCTAGCTAAGGAGGGGTCCAATACCAGGAGCTTGCGGACCGTGTCGGCGTCGCCCAAGAGCGCTGCGTCCAACATCAGGGCCGCCCAATCATTGCCCGTCGCGATACTCCACTCATGCACTACGGTATTGTGCAGCGCCGGGCCCCATGTGTCGGGAGCGCTTCGGCACGCAGCATACCGCCCACGTGAAATGCCGCCAACCACGTTCTCCGCTTGACACCCACCCGACCGCGCCGCACGATCAGGAACCACCCGCGGGAGAAGGTCTTGAGCAGTCTGCGCATCACTGGCGGTACCGTCTTGTGCTTCGATGAGGAGCGCACCATCCTGCCCGGCGGCGAGGTCGGCATCAGCGACGGCCGCATCGACTACGTCGGCCCCTGCCGCGACGGCGCGGCCGGCGAGGTGATCGACGCCACCGGCCAGGCGGTCATGCCCGGCCTGATCAATGCGCACACGCATGTGGCCATGACGCTCATGCGTTCGTACGCCGACGACATGTCGCTGCACGCCTGGCTGGAGCAGCGCATCTGGCCGGTCGAGCGGCACCTGCTGCCCAGCGATGTCTACTGGGGCACGCTGCTGGGCTGCGTGGAGATGATCCGCGCCGGCGTAACCACCTTCAACGACATGTACTGGCACGCGCGTGAAGCCACGCAAGCCGGGCTGGACAGCGGGCTGCGCACCTGCCCGTCGGGTGTGCTGATCGGCATCGTGCCCGACAAGCAGGCCATGTTCGAGCGCGCGGTCGAGTTCGCCGACGAGTGCATCGCCCGGGCTCACCCGCGGCTGCATGTGCGCTTCGGCCCCCACGCGCCCTACACCGTGCCTGACGACTTCATGGCGCAGATCATCGAAGCCGCCGGCTCGCGCGGCGTGCCCATCCACACCCACCTGGCAGAGACCGAGAAGGAAGTGGCCGACTGCCTGGCGCAGCATGGCGAGCGCGTCATGGAGCACATGCAGCGCATCGGCCTGTTCGACGTGGCGGTCAATGCGGCGCACTGCGTGCATCTTTCGCCCGCCGAGATCGCCATCTTGGCCGAACGCGGCGTCGGGGTGGTTACCAACCACTCGTCCAACCTCAAACTCGGCGCCGGCGTGGCGCCCATCCCCGAGCTGCTGGCCGCGGGCGTGACCATCGGTCTGGGCACCGACGGCACGGCCTCCAACAACAACCTCGACGTGCTCGAGGAGGTGCGGCTGGTAGCGCTGCTCCACAAGGGCCTGCGCCGCGACGCGACGGTCATCTCGGCCTACGAGGCGCTGGAGATGGCCACCGCGGGCGGCGCGCGGGCCATGGGCTTCGACGATCTGGGTCGGCTCAAGCCCGGCTATCGCGCCGATGTCATCTGCCTGGACCTGAGCGCGCCGCACCTCTGCCCCGGCCACAACGTCATCAGCGACCTGGCCTATGCCGCGCAGTCCAGCGATGTCGTGACGACCATCGTCCAGGGCGAGGTGGTCATGCGCGACCGGCAGGTGTTGAGCGTGGACCAGGCCGAAGTGGTGGCCAAGGCACGCGAGGCAGCGCTGGGGCTGGTAGGGCGAGCGGGGTAGCGTCCGGTCTTCGGTGGTGGTTGTGCGCGGGTGACAGCGCCGCTCCTGCGCGGCACCTTAGGGTCAGCACCTGGCGCCGCTGACAAACACGCCGCCCGCGCCCAACGGAGCACACCATGAAGACCCTCGGCGTGACCTTCCTCGGACCCGACGCAGTGGCCTGCGCGCCGCTGACCATGCCCGCGCCCGGCCCGGGCCAGGTGTCTGTGCGCACCCACTACTCCACCATCAGCCCCGGCACCGAGGGCTGGGTGTGGCGCAATGCGTTCACCTGGTCGCCCACACCGTACCCCTGCGTGCCCGGCTATCAGCGTGTCGGCGTCGTCGAAGCGCTGGGCGACGGGGTCGAGGGCTGGGCGATCGGCCAGCGCGTCATGGCCACCGTCGGCGCCTGGGTCGGCGAGGTGCCGCCCTTCTGGGGCTCCCACGCGGCGCTGGCGGTGACCGCGGCCAGCGAGCTCTACGCGCTGCCCGCCGGCATCGACCCCGTGGCCGCCTCGGCGGCCGTGGTGGCGCAGGTCGGCTACAACGCCGCCAGCCGCCTGACGCTGGACGCCGGCGACCTGGTCGTGGTCTACGGCGACGGCCTGATCGGCCAGTTCGGCGGACAGGCGGCGCAGGCGCGCGGAGCACGCGTGCTGGTCGTCGGGCACCGCACCGAGCGGCTGGCGCGCGCCGCGGCCTGGGGCGCGATGACCGTCGACAGCCAACGCCAGCCGGTGGCCGACGCCGTGCGCGCGGTCGTCGGCGGCCCGGTGACGGCGGTCATCGACACGGTGCAGACCGAAGCCTCGCAGGGCGAGTACATGGATCTCCTGCCGCATGGCCGCGGACAGGTGGTCTACAGCGGCTTCACACCGGGCAACACCTGGGCCAACATGGCGGTGCTGCAGCAGCGCGAGCTGACCTGCTACTTCGTCAGCGGCTGGAACCGCGAGCGGATGACGGCCACACTGGACCTGCTGGCCTCGGGCGGGCTGAACTACGGCGCCCTGATGACCCACCAGCAGCCGGCGTGCAAGGCGGCCGACCTCTACCATCTGGTGCGCGACAAGGATCCCAGTGCGCTGGGCCTGACCATCGATTGGAGCGACGTGGCATGAAGGTCCTCATCACCGGCGCCGCCGGCTGGCTGGCGCGTGAACTGGCGACGGAGTTGGAGGGCGGGCACGAACTGCGCCTGACCGACCGCGTCGACCCGGCCGAGGCCACGGTCTTCGTGCCCGGCCAGCTCGAACGCCAGGCCGCGCCGTTGGCCAGCCCCTGGCCCTATGTGCGCGCCGAGATCACCGATCTGACCGCGATGACCCAGGCGGCGGAGGGAGTCGACGCGATTGTGCATCTGGCCGCGGCCACCAACGGCCTGCCCGAGAACGGGCCGGCCATCATGCAGGCCAACGTCGTGGGCACCTACGTGGTCTTCGACGCGGCGCGACTGGCCGGTGTCCGGCGCGTGCTGTGCGCCTCCAGTGTCAATGCGCTGGGCACCATCTACTGGCGACTCAGCGGCCAGCCGGCGCCGTATGCGGCGATGCCCGTCGACGAGACCTTCCGGCCCGTGCCCGAGGACCCCTACAGCCTGAGCAAATGGTGCAATGAGGAGACCGCGCACGCCTTCGCGCGGGCCTACGGCCTGACCACGGCGGCGTTCCGCTTCGCCGGCGTTTGGACGCCCGAGCTCTATGAGCGGCACCTGGCCAACATGGGGCCGACCACGGCCTGGTCGGACGACCTCTACCAGTGGGTGCATGTCAGCGACGTGGTACGCGGCCTGCGTCAGGCGCTGGAATGCGAAGCTCTGCCGGCCAGCGGCGTCTACCACCTGGGCGCGGCGGATACGCGGTGCCCCGAGCCGACCATGGAGCTGCTGGCGCGCTTCCGCCCCGACCTGGCCGTAACCACGGCGCTGCCGGGCCGGTCGCCGCTGCTCAGCATCGACCTGGCGCGGCGCACGTTTGGCTATGAGCCGCGGATGCGGCTGGGCGAGTAGCGCCCGCGTCAATCTGGCTTGACCCGCGTGATCACGCCCGGCTTCAGCTCTATCGCGCGGCCCTCGAAGTCGATCCACACGGGGAGCGCGCTGGGATTCTCGATGAAGCTGCCGTCGGCGGACACGCGCAGCGCGCGCACGGCGGCCAGGTAGTCGAACACCTCGATGTTGGTGGCATACCAGATGTCCTTCCGCCCGCCCAGGCGCGTGCAGAACTCCTCGATCAGGCTCCAGTTACCCTTCTCCTCGAACTCATAGCTGTGCCCCCAGACCGACAGCAGCGCGGGGAAGGTGTCCCACTTGAGCAGTCGGTCGACCTGCCGGAGGCAGTCGTTGTGGTGGCAGGTGCAGTTCCACGCGGTGGGATTCTTGTCCGGCGTGGCCATCCAGGTGGTGCCACTCACCAGCCGCGCATAGACGATGCCCAGCTTGGGCAGGAAGTCGGCCACGCGCTGGTCGGCGTCGCCGCCAGGATAGGCCAGGCCCCGCACCGGATAGCCCACCAGCCGTTCCAGGTCGGCGCGGTTGTCCATCACCTCACGCGTGATCACCTCGTCGGTCTGCCTGGTCAGCGGTGGGTGAGTCACGGTGTGCGCCGCCACCTCATGCCCGGCGAACAGCGACTTGACCTCCGCACGGGTGACATAGCCGTCCTTGTCCAAGGTGCTGCTGATCAGGTTGAAGGTGCCGCGGATGCCGTGGGCGTTGAAGATGGCCACCAGCCGGCGGTCAAACACGCGCCCGTCGTCGAAGCTCATGGTCAGCGCCCGGCGCAGGCCGCTGGGGAAGAGCATGCGCGCGTAGGTCGTCGGTGCGTCGCAGTTGACGGCGATGTCGGCACTGGTGATGCGCGGAGCGGGCGGCGTCTGAGCCAACGCAACGGCGAGTTGCAGGCAGACGGCGGCGAGGCAGAGGATGGTTCTGGTCATGGTCGGTTCCCGGCGCGGACGAAGGTACCGGCCACTTGGCCACCGGGCGAGCAACCCCTCTCGGCCCGCAGCGCGGCACAGGCTCGACGTGTGGCCTTGGCGAAGGGACGACTGAGCGCCACCACCGGGTCAAACACACCCGATTAGCAATCGTTCCCAGTCAGGACCCTCCCATCTCTTACCGTTTGAACCGTATCTTATAACAAGGATGGCATTGTGATATTTCCTAAGCAGAGCTCCTTTTGGTGAAATTGGGCGACACTTTTCAGAGGACGGCATGGCGAGTCGGCGAACTGGCCCAACAGCACTCCGCCTGTGTCAGCAGTCGGATTCATAGGAGGAGACATCATGGCCAAACGTCGCGGTTTCACGCTGATCGAGCTGCTGGTGGTGATCGCCATCATCGCTATCCTGGCAGCCATCCTGTTCCCGGTCTTCGCCCAGGCGCGCGAGAAGGCGCGCTGTGCCAGCTGCGCGAGCAACCTCAAGCAGCTCGGACTGGCGATCCACCAGTACACCACGGACTACGATGAGTCGCTCCCCTATGGCCGCGGCGCGTGCTGTGCCAGCGTTCCGTCGTGGGGCAACGGCTGGGCCGGTGAAGTCCAGCCCTACATCAAGAACACCCAGCTCTACACCTGCCCCGATGACAACACGGTGGCCACGGCGCCGAACACGGTGGTCTCGTATTGCTGGAACATCAACCTCAACTGGACCGGCTGCAACAACGGGCCGGGCACGAAGATCTCGGGCGTCACGGCGCCAGCCCGGACCGTTCAGCTCTGCGAGATTCGTGGCTGCACGGCCAACATCGGTGATGGCAACGAGCAAGGCAGCGTCGCTGGTCCCGGTTGCACCGGCACCTGGGGCTACGGCGTGACCTACACCACCGGCGTCCTGGGCGGCCGCACCGGCGGCTGGGGCGGCACGCCGCGCCACTCGGGCAACTCGGGCTCGAACTTCCTGTGCATGGACGGCCATGTGAAGTTCCTCAAGCCCGGCAGTGTCTCGTCCGGCTGGAATGCGGTCGACGCCAACGCGGTGCAGAACACCCAAAGCGCCGACGCCGGCGTGGGCACGCCGCAGGCCGAAGGCGGCTCCGGCGGCGCGTTCGCGGTGACCTTCAGCGGCAACTGAGCCTTAGTGAGGCACCTCGCGGCCCGGTCTCTGGCAACAGAGGCCGGGCCGCGCGCTGTTGGGGGCGGCCGGTCAGCGCAGCACCAGCAGGGCGGCCAGCCCGACCAGCAGCAGGGCCAGGGCCAGCTTGGCCGCCGCCAGATGGCGCCGCGCCAGCGCCGCCACCCGCCCCGAGCCTACCCCCAGCAGCGTCAGCCCGACCACGGCGGCCAGCGGCAGCACGAACCCGACGTTGTAGGTCAGCAGCAGCGCCATGGCCCGCGAGCGCACGCCGGCGGTCGGCAGCAGCGCCAGCACGGGCAGGTAGACCGCGCTGGTACAGACCATCTCGACCAGGGTCACCAACACGCCGGAGCCCGCTGTCGCCACGGCCAACAGCCAGCGCCCGCGGTCGAGCCGGGTCGACCAGCGCAACAGGGAGTGCACCGTCTGCTGCAGCCGCAGTGGCAGGTGCGCGCTCAGCTCGCGCGTCGGCGCGCCGCGCCTCAGCCGCAGCACATCGCGCAGTTGCAGGCCGGCGAACCACAGCGCGAAGAGCGCCACTCCGCAGCGCAGCACCCGCGCCGCACCCACCCAGGCCAGGGCGTGGAGCAGCCCGACACCGAGCAGCGTGTAGGTCACGAAGACGGCGCCGATGTAGGCACCGCCGGCCGCCAGCAACGCGCGCTTGTCCGCGCCCAGCCGCGTCAGCAGCGCGATCAGAAAGACGACGGTGGCAAAGGCGCAGGGGTTGAGCCCGTCGACCAACCCCACCGCCAGCGCCGCGCCCAGCCCGAGCTGGCGCCCGGCGCTGGGCGCGCTCAGCGGCGGCACGACCGTCGGGCGGGCCAGTTCCTCGAGCAACAGCGGGTAGATCGAGGTGTCGATGGCGGGCCCGGGCAGAGCATGAGCCCCGACGAACAGCCAGGTGGTGGCGAAGGCATCGGTGTGGTAGGCCGCGCGCAGCCGCTCCAGCCAGCGCTGGCCTTCTGCCTGCCTGATGTCGTGCCGCTCGAAGCGCACCCACTCGCCGAAATGCCGGCTGAGCGGGTCGATCACCGCCTGTAGCCACTCAACGCACGGCGCGCAGTTGCTGTTGTAGAGCACCTGCACGGTGATGGGCTGGTCGCCGGGCCGCGGACGGTAGGACTCACCGGCCTTGACGGCGGCCGGCAAGGGGTTGGCCGGCTCGATGGTGCGGCCCTGGACCGGCAGTGTCAACGTCGGCTGCCCGGCCGCCTTGATCGTCACGTGGGCCGCGAACGGGCCGGCCTGTGTCGGCGGAGCGATGTCGACCGTGAGTTGGGCGGTCTGCCCCGGCGGCACGGTGGACTGCGCCAGCTTGGCGCTCAACGGCGGCTGCGCCTGGGCCACGCCGACCTCGACAGGCTGCGAGCCCGAGTTGCGCAACTCGAACACGCGCCGGCTGCCCTCATGGAGCTTCAGAGGCGGATCGACGTCCCAACGCGGCGGGCTCAGCGTCACGGCGGCTTGGGCGGCGGCCGCCAGCAGCCACGGCAGGCAGGCGACGCCTCGCGCCGCCAGAGGCCAGCGCATGTCAGGACTCCTGGACCTGCGTGATCAGGCCGGGCTTCAGCTCCACCGCGCGGCCCGCGACATCCAGCCAGACCGAGCCCGCACCGGCGTTCGCGATGAAGCTGCCATCGGCCGAGACATGCAGTGCGCGCGCGGCGGCCAGGTAGTCGAACACTTCGATGTTCGTGGCATACCAGACATCGTCGCGCCCGCCGACACGCGCGCAAAACTGCTCGATCAGCTCCCAGTTGCCCTTGTCCTCGAACTCGTAGCTGTGGCCCCAGACTGAGAGCAACGCGGGGCAGGCGTCCGACGTCAGCAGCCGCTCCGCCTGCTCGGCGCAGCCGTCGTGATGGCACGTGCAGTTCCACAGGCAGGGCTGGTCCAGGGGCATGGCCAGTTGCTCGGTGCCGGGCACCAGCCGCGAGTAGACGATGCCCAGTTCGGGCAGCAGATCGGCCACGCGCTGATCGGCCCCACCGCCGGGATAGGCCATGCCGCGCACCGCATAGCCGACCAGCGCCTCCAGCGCCACGCGGTCGTCCATCACCTCGCGCCTCACCTGCTCGTCGGTCAGCTTCGGCAGCGAGGGGTGGGTGACGGTATGCACGGCCACCTCATGGCCGGCAAACAGCGACTTGACCTCGGCGCTGGTGATGTAGCGGTCGCGGTCGAGATGCCCGCTGTTCAGGTTGAATGTGCCGCGGATGCCGTGCTGGTTGAAGATCGCCACCAGCCGGCGGTCGTGGGTGCGGCCGTCGTCGAAGCTCATGGTCAGCGCCCGGCGCCGGCCGCCGGGGAACAGCAGGCGGGCGTAGGTGGTCGGGGCCTCGCCGGTCATGGCGATGTCGGCGATGGTGCGGAGCACGGCTTCGGTCATGGGTTGGCTTCCTGAGCTGATGATGGTGCGGCTCAGTTGGCCACCAAGGCGGCCGTACCTCCGGCTACCCGGCGGTCGCCCGCCGCAGTTCGGCCACGTCAGGTTGCGCCGCCGCCGTGGCCAGACCGAGCGGGGTGTGACCTTCGGCGTCGCGCGCCAGCCGGTCGGCGCCGCGCGCCAGGAGCAGGGCCACGAACTCGGCGCGGTTGGCTCTGGCGGCGGCGTGCAACGGCGTCGTGCCGTGCCGTGTCACGGCTTCGAGGCTGGCGCCGCCGTCCAACAGGGCTGCCGCCGTGTCGGCCTGCCCGCGGTGCGCCGCCAGGTGCAGCGGCGTAGTGCAGGGGTGTTGCGCCGCATGGGTCCGCCAGCGACGGTGGGCTGTCGTGGGCCAGCAGCAACTCCACCGCTTCCGGCCAACCCTCGATGGCAGCCAGGTGCAGCGGCGACAGGTGCCGGTCACGTCGTGCCTTCGCCTTGGCGCCTCTGGCCAGCAGCAGCCGCGCAATGTCCAAGCGCCGCCGTCCGATGGCCAGCGACAGCGGCGTGTCGCCGTCGAGCGTGCGGTGGTTGGCCCGCGCTCGGTGATCCAGCAGCAGCGCGACCATGTGCTCGCGACCGGCTGCGACCGCCACGTGCAGCGGCCGCCGGAGCCGGTGGTCGGCCGCGCCAAGGTCGGCGCCGTGTTCGACGAGCGTGGTCACGCGCGCCAGGTCGCCCGAGTAGACCCCGGCCATCAACTCGCGAGTCGCTGCCTCCGGGGTCTTGGTACCGCGACCGAAGTGACGCATGGCATAGGCCCCCCACGCCGCGCGGCCGCAGCTACGCGGCTAAGGTCCGCAGGCTTACTTCCCTGCCGCCATGCTCACCACCTCAAACAGATGACGCAGAGCACCCAGATGAACGGACCGGCCATCGGTGCAATCTGCGCCATCTGTTGATCGTCAGCGGGGCCGGCCCTCACCACAGCGTCTGCGTTCGCGCCCGCCACACGCGCGGCCACACCTCGGCCTCGGCCACCGCCGCGCGCAGCACCTCACAGCCCTCGCCAAAGTCCAGCGCCATCGGCCCGGCCACGCCGCCCTGCTCGCCAGTGAACGGCTTGCCCTCGCTGAAGGCCCAGTTGGGCGAACTCCAGACCGTCGGGTCGGCCGGCGTGCGTACCCAGTCACCGCCCGCCAGGCGTACCGCCAGCGTCGCGCCGCGCAGCTTCCAGGCGTCGGCCGCCGCCGAGACGATGCGCAGTTCGTTGCGCTGGGTCACCCAGGCCAGTTGCTCGGGCTTCAGCGCCACCACGCCCGACGACCAGGAGTCGGCGTTGTTGGTCGGCACCTTGGCCACGCGCTGGCCGTTGAGTTCCAGCCATTTGTTGTCGTACTGGCCCGAATCTGAGCCGAAGATGTCCAGCTTCAGCCGCGCCTCGCGCAGTCCGACCAAGTCGGCCTGGGTCACGGCGCGCGTGACCGGCTGGGCGGCGATGGCTGGCACCGGCGCGGTGATGGCCTCGCTCGAGCACAGCGCGGCCAGCTTG
>JACRKZ010000006.1 GCA_016235455.1 Armatimonadota bacterium
GCATACAGCCCGGCGGCGGTCGTCGGCACCAGCCGCGACAACACGTCCGCGCCAGCCTCACCGCCGCTCCAGCTCAACAGCCGCTCCGCGTCGGTCGCGCTGATCGATGGCTCAAACACTGCGATCAGCCCCACCTTCGGAGCGGGAGCCTGCTCGGTGTCGGGCCGCCGAGGCACGCCCCACACCTCGCTGGCGTCCTCGTAGACCTTGTGCTGCGCGCCCGACACCGTCACATCCACCAACTCGGTGAAGACCGCCGACACGGTCGTCGAGTCGCTGCCTGACCACGCCTTGCCGGTTGCCGGGTCGCTGTAGCTGCAGGTCACCGTGACCGGGACCGAAGCGGTACCATGGGCCGCGCTTTGAAGGCTGAGTATGGCGGCCGGGCCCTGGGACGTGAGCATCGCCGCGGCGCCGGAGAGCGACGGCGTGCCGGCGGTCCAGGTCCACTCCGGTCCCACGATCAGCAACTCGGCGTTGGCAGTCGGCGCGCCGGTGACAATGGCCGTGAGCCCGGCCGACACGGTCTCGCCGATCAGCGCGGGCTGGGGGCTGGCCGGGCCGGCCACAATCTTGACGTCAAGCGTCTCGGCTGCCGCCCAGCGACAGGCAAGAGCCACGAAGAGCGCGCCCCATAGGGCACTTCGGCGCGATGGCACCATGGCCAATCCTCCCTCTGATCCCCTTGTGGAGACGGATTGTCCCCGCGGCCCTACACCACGAGTCAAAGATTACCTTGCCGCGCTGCGGCGTGTCAATTCAAAGATATTATGTTTCTTACGGCGGGTGAATATCGGCACGCTCTCCCGTGGCAGCGCTGGTCGGCACGGCCTGCCGCGGGTTCCGCGGCAGGACTCTCGGCGCACAGGGCGAACCGACCGCCAGGCGTTTGACGGCAGTGGTAGGATCGGGGAACCCGGCGGGGCCGCTCGGCGCTACCGTGGCCAGCGCTCTGGCTTGTCTGGTGTAGGGAGGCGCGACGTTACGATGCCGCATCAATGGGGTTGTGATCTGGGTACGACGAACAGCGCTCTGGCCGTGTGGTCGGCCGAGCGCGCCGAGCCGCAGATGGTGGATCTCGACGAGATCTCGCGGCCGATGATGCTGACCGAGGCGCCGGTCATTCCTTCGGCTGTGTTCCTCTATCACGGCAACGACTGGAAGAGCCGCATCGGGCGCATCCCGTTCGTCGAACGACGCTGGCTCTTGGGCCGGCAGGCGTTCATCGGCAACATGGCCGTCCAGAGCAACTTCGAGGGCCGCTCGCCCAACTACGTGGAGAGCTTCAAGCCCATGCTCTCGCGTCAGGCCACGCGGGTCATGACGCGCGCGGGCGGCCGCGCCTGGTCGGCGCGCGAGATCGCCCGCATCTTCATGCGCGAGCTGCTGGCCCAGGCCCAGAAGGTGCATGGCGAGCGCATCCGCGACCTGACCATGACGGTGCCGGTGGACAGCTTCGAGCACTATCGCGCCGAACTGCTCGACATGGCCCAGCGGCTGGGCATCAAGCGCTTCCAGACCGTGGATGAGCCGGTCGCGGCAGCGCTCGGCTACGGGCTCAACACCGAGCGCGAACTGACGCTGCTGGTGTTCGATTTCGGCGGCGGCACGCTGGATGTGGCCATCGTGCGCACCACCGGGCCGGGCAAGGCCGGCACGCCGGCCGAGGTGGTGGCCAAGCAGGGGCTCAACCTGGGCGGCAACAACGTCGATGTCTGGCTGGTGGAGCATTTCGCCAAGCAGTTCGGGCTCGACCCGGCGCTGTGGCGTGGCACGGAATGGTATCAAGCACTGATCGACGCCGCTCAGGCGCTCAAGGAAGACCTCTACCTCAAGGAGACGGCGACGCTCGGGCTGAGCGACAAGATGATGGTCGACCTGGGCCTGCGCGGCCAGGAGCGGCCGACGCTCACGCGCGACGGGCTGATCGCGGTGCTCGCCGGCCACGGACTTTACGACGACATCGACCGGCTGATCAACCAGCTCCTCGAGGAGGGCAAACAGCGTGGCATCGAGCGCTCGGACATCGACGAGGTGCTGATCACCGGCGGCTCGTCGCTGCTGCCCGATGTCCACAAGGTGCTGGCCGACGAGTTTGGCCGGTCGATGCTGCGTGACTGGCTGCCGTTCGAGGCCGTGGCCAACGGCGCCTGCGTCTACGCCTCGGGCCACAAGGTGCAGGACTTCATCCGCCACGACTACGCGCTGCTGACCTTCGACCGCGAGTCCAAGGAGCAGCAGTACCCAGTGATCGTGCCGCGCGGCACCCAGTATCCGACCACGGAGATCATCTGGGAGGACTACTTCACGCCCACCTGCCCGCGCAACGAGCCGGCGCAGGAGTTTGAGCTGAAGATCTATGAGCTGTCGCGCGCCAGCGGGCCCCAGAAGGAGATCGGCTTCGACGAGAACAGCCGCCTGCGCGTGCTGGACCGCAAGACCGACGAAGTGGTCATCGTCTGCCTCAACGAGACCGACGCCACGCTGGGTAAGCTACGCCCGCCGCATCCGCCCGAGCGGCGCGACGCGCGGCTGCGCATCGGCTTTGGCATCAGCGTGGACCGTTACCTGACCGCCACGGTGACCGACCTGATGAGCGGCACGCGCCTCATGGACGGCCAGCCGGTGGTCAAGTTGCGGTAGCACAGGCCCCACGGCATCCGCAGATAACGCAGATGGACGCAGATGGCCCTGGAGTCAGGCCTATCTGCGTCCATCTGCGTTATCTGCGGATGCCGACTCTGGCAGCCCTACTCGAACGCGGTACCCACTCTGGCCCATTCGGTGACTTCGACCACGGCGCGCGCCTGCTCGAGGGTCACGTCGAAGGGCTTGTCCTCGACCAAGGCGCGGTAGACCTCGGTGTAGAAGTCGGTGGCCGCGGGCCCGATGGTGATCTCCTCGTCCTGCCAGGGGATGGGCTCGGCGTTGCCGAAGCCGCCATCGACGGGCGGGTCGCTGTGGTCGGCGGCGATCGCGGCCATGGAGGCGCGGTCGTACCAGCGCAGCCGGATGGTGCGGCCATCGCTGGTCAGCGCGCCCTGGTCGCCGATCAGGTGCCAGACGGGATTGCCCAACGCCACGCCACCGGAGATCTCGACATCGGCCACAACGCCGTTGGCGCCGCGGATGAGGATCATCAAATGGTCCTCGGCATCGCCGGCGCCGGCGATGTTGCGCAGGTCGGACCAGACATCGACCACCGGCGCGCCGATCAGCGCCAGCGCGTGGTGGATGATGTGCGGACCCCAGTTGTTGAGCTGGCCGCCCTTATACGCGCGGATGGTCTGCCAGTCGGCTCGACGCTGGTAACCGTGGCGGCAGAGGCGGACCATCTGCAGCTTGCCCAGCTTGCCCGAGGCGACGAGCTCGGCGATGGCCAGGAAGTCGGCGTCCCAGTTGCGGTTGTGGCGCACGAGCAGCTTGCCCGGCGCGTTGGCGGCGGCTTCGATGATGGCATCGGCCTCGGCCAGCGAGCAGGCGAACGGCTTCTCGGCAACGACATGCTTACCGGCGTTGAGGGCGTCGATGACCACCTGAGCGTGGGTGTTCGAGCGCGTGGCCACGGCCACCAGGTCGACGTTGTCGTCGTCGAGCAGGTCGAGGTAGTTGGTGTAGCCCTTGGCGCCGGGCTCCTCGGCCTGCAGGCGCTCACAGCGTTCGGGCCGCAGGTCGGCGCCGGCGACGATCTGATAGCCGCCGTGGCCCTTGACCTCAGGCCGGTGCATGCCCCAGCCAGCGCGGCCGAGGCCGATGATGCCGATGCGGATCGGTGCGGTCAGTCCCATTACTTGGTCTCCGGAGCGGCCTGGACCTCATCGTAGGTGCCCAGTGGGCGCACCCAGATGTTGCGGAAGCGCACGGGATGGCCGTGCTCCTGCAGGGCGATGACGTCCTCGGCGGGATGCGGGTCGTACTTGGCCACGGCGCGCCACACGGTGGCGCCGAGCTCTGGCTGGTGATTGTGCACCACGATGCCGTTGACCAGCAACGTCACGTAGGCCGGCGTCTCCACCTTGCCGTCCTTGAAGCGCGGGCCGGTGAAGAAGATGTCGTAGGTATTCCACTCGCCGGGCTTGCGGCAGGCGTTGACCAACGGCGGCCAGGCGCCGTACAGCGCACCGGTGGTGCCGTCAGCATAGGTCTGCGCGTTGTAGCAGTCGAGCACCTGAATCTCGTAGCGGTTGAGCAGGAAGACGCCGCTGTTGCCGCGGTCCTGGCCGGCGCCACGCGGCGGATCAGGCGAGCTCCACTCGACGTGCAGCTGGCAGTCGCCGAACTTGGCCTTGGTGCGGATGCCGCCCTGGCCGGGCACGGCGGTCATGGCGCCATCGGCCAACTTCCAGGTCGGCGCGCCCTTGTCGCCCACCCACTGGTCGAAGTTGGTGCCGTCGAACAGCACGACCGCATCGCTCGGCGGCTTGACCGGGTCGGCCGACGGCACCGCGCCGGGCGTCACCACCCGCGGCTGCGGCCGGTTCGGGTCATGCACGTGCCAGGGCGCCGTCGGCAGCATGGGCGTATCGACAAAACCGTCGATGGCGGCTACCATGCCCGCGCCAACCAGCACCGTTGCCAGCGCCATCCAAGCGCTGCGCCCTTTGATCATCTCCCATACTCCTGGGGCGACAGTGTACTCCCCGCACCGCTCCGTCGGGAAGTAGGGCCGAACATGAACCGGGAGTTACTCAACGGTCTGGCGGCGAGCTCGGCGCCAGACCACAATGGGATGGCGGATGAACACAGCGACACCAGCAGCAGGGACCCGGTGGCGAGCACCGCTGGCGCTCATGGCGGCCACAGTGCTGATCACCGGGTTGGCCTTGACGCCCGTGCTATGGCGGAGCCTGGCGCGGCAGGCCGAGTCACGGCTGATCGCCGCGGCGACGCTCAAGCGCGAGCAGGTGGTGGCCTGGCGCGACCGCTGCCTGGCCGACGCGGCGGTGTTGGGCGAGAGCCAGTTCCTCGTGGCGGCGGTGCACGCCTTCTTCGACCGCGGCGCGCAGGCCGATGACGGGCCGCTGCTGGCCCGCTTCGCCAGCCTTCGCCAACACTACGGCTACGCTGACCTGCTGCTAGTGGACACCAGCCTCCGCCCGCGTCTGACGCTCCATGACGGGACGCCGCCTTTGGATCCCAGTCTCAAGCCCGCGCTGGCCGAAGCGATCCGCACACGACGGCCAACGCTCACCGACATCCACCTCGACCAGCTCTGCGACCAGCCTCATGTGGGTGTCGTGACGCCCTTGACCGGCCCGGTCAGCGCGCGTCAGCCGATCCGGGCCGCTCTGGTGATGGTGGTGCACGCACCCGATCAGCTCTACCCGCTGCTCGCCTCCTGGCCCGAGCCCACGCAGACCGGCAGCGCCAGCCTGGTGCGGCGCGACGGCGAGCAAGTGCTCTACCTGAGCAACCCCCATGGCCGTTCGGGCGCGGCGCTGTCGCTGACCTTCCCGCTGGCGCGGCGCGAGTTGCCGTGCGTGCAGGCCGTGCTCGGGGCCAAGGGCCTGGTGCATGGCCGCAATGAGCTCGGCACGCGCGTCACGGCCTACGTCGAGCCGATCGCGGGCACTACCTGGTACCTGACCAGCGAGTTGGCTCACGCCGAGCTCTACGGCTCCGCCTACTGGCAGTGCCTGCTGCTGCTGGCCGGCACGCTGGGGTTGGCGGCGGCCCTGGCCAGCTTGGCCTCGGGCCTGTGGCACCGCCGGCAACACCGCCATTTCGAGTCGCTCTACCTGGGCGAGACCAAGGCCGGCGAGCAGGGCCGCATCCTGCAGACACTGCTCTCGAACCTGCCCGGCATGGCCTACCGCTGCCGCAACGACAGCACGTGGACCTTGCAGCTGGTCTCAAGCGGCTGCGAGGCGCTGACCGGGTACGCCGTGGAGGAACTGCTGGACAACCGCAGCCTGTCCTACAACGACATCATCCACCCCGACGATCGCGACATGGTCTGGCAGAGCGTGCAAAACGCAGTGGAGAAGCACGAGCCCTATGAACTCGTGTACCGTATCATCGCGCGCGACGGCACCCGCAAGTGGGTCTGGGAGCGCGGCTGCGGGTTCTTCCGGGCCGAACAGTTGGAGGCATTGGAGGGGTTCATCTGCGACATCACCGACCGGCACCAGGCCGAGAAGCAGGTGCTGCTGCTGGGCGCCGCGCTCGATCACATGGACGACGCCGCCTATCTCATCACCGAGGACGCCAGGTTCTATTACGTCAACGAGGGCGCTTGCCGCCAACTCGGCTACACCAAGGAGGAGTTGGCCCACCTCACCATCTGCGACATCGACCTGGATTTGCCGCCAGAGCACTGGCCGGCCCTCTGGCAACAGCGGCGTCGAGGCGGTCTGGCGGTGTTCGAGACGCGGCACCGCACGCGGTCCGGGGAGATCGTCCCAGTCGAGGTGTCCGCCCAGGTGGTGCGGTTCGAGGGCGTCGAGTACGACCTGGCCGTGGCCCGCAACATCACCGAGCGCCAACGGGCGGAGCAGGCGCTGTCCGCCTCCGAGTCCCACTTCCGCGGCGTCCTGGAGCGCGTTGACCTCATCGCCGTCGAGCTCGACGCCGACGGCCGCATCGTGTTCTGCAACGACTACCTGCTGCGGCTCACCGGCTGGACGCGAGAGGAGCTGCTGGGCGAGGACTGGTTCGGCAAGTTCGTCCCAGCCAGGGATCGGGTCGCCATGCAGGGCGTACTGGGCGAGGTGGTCGGCGAGCTCGATCCGCACGTCCACCACGAGAACATCATCCTCACACGCGGCGGCGACGAGCGCTGGGTCCACTGGAGCAACACCGTCCAGCGCGACGGCGAGGGCCGGGTGCGCACGGTTGTGTGCCTGGGCGAAGACATCACCGACCGCCAGCGCGCCGAGGCCGCCACCACTCAGCGCCTGCTGACGCTGACGGCGCCGGGCGACGCGGGCGACGTCGCCTTCGAGGACCTGTTCGATGTCGCTGAGTTGCAGCAGATCCAGGATGCCTTCGCCGCGGCCACCGGCGTGGCCTCCATCATCACTCGCGTTGATGGCAGCCCCATCACCCAGCCCAGCAACTTCTGCCGTCTCTGCAACGACGTCATTCGCCGCACGGAGCGCGGCCTGGCCAACTGCATCTGCTCCGACGCAGCCATCGGCCGGCACAACCCCGGCGGCCCACTGGTTCAGCCGTGCCTGAGCGGCGGCCTGTGGGACGCGGGCGCGAGCATCACCGTGGGCGGCCGACACGTGGCCAACTGGCTCATCGGACAGGTCAAGAACGAGCGACTGGACGAGGCCCAGATGCTGGCCTACGCGCGCGAGATAGGCGCGGATGAGGCCGAGTTCGCCGCGGCGCTGGCCGAGGTCAGCGTGATGTCGAGCGAGCAGTTCGAGCGTGTCGCGCGCGCTCTCTACCTCGTGGCCTCGGAGCTCTCCCAGAGCGCCTATCAGAACGTACTGCAAGCGCGAGAGATCAGCCACCGGCGCGTCGCCGAGACGGCCTTGGCAGAGAGCGAACGGCGGCTGGAAGCCGCCCAGGTCATGGCCCATCTCGGTCATTGGGAGTTGCGGCTGGCCGATACCTCATTGACGTGGTCCGACGAGGTGTACGCCATCTTCGGCGCGAGCCCCGCCACGTTCGACGGCACCCAGGCTGACTTTGCGGCCATGGTCCACCCCGACGATGCCGGCGTCGTGCTCTCGACCTATGAGCAGTCGGTCGCCGATGGCAGCCCCGGCTTCGAGATCGAGCACCGCATCCTGCGCCGCGACGACGGCGAGGTGCGCTGGGTGCATGAGAAGTGCGTCCACCAGCGCGATGCCGACGGGCAGGTGGTACGGTCGCTAGGTATGGTGCAGGACATCACCGAGCGCAAGCGCGCCGAGTCCGAGCGTCTGCGCCTGCAAGACCAGTTGGCCCAGGCCCAGAAGATGGAGTCGGTGGGCCGGCTGGCCGGCGGCGTGGCTCACGACTTCAACAACATGCTCGGCGTCATCCTCGGCCATGTGGAACTGGCCATGGCCGATCTGGCGCCTGGCTCGCCGCTGCGCGCCGACCTGCTCGACGTGCAGTCGGCGGCCCAACGGTCGGCCGACCTGACGCGCCAACTGCTGGCCTTCGCCCGCCGCCAGACCGTCGTGCCCCGGCTGCTCGACCTCAACCAGACGGTCACCGACTCGCTCAAGATGCTGCGCCGACTGATCGGCGAGCAGGTCGAGCTCGACTGGTCACCGCACGCGGGTCTGTGGCCCGTGCGCATGGATCCCAGTCAGGTCGACCAGATGCTGGCCAACCTCTGTGTCAACGCGCGCGATGCCATCGGCGGCGTGGGCAGCGTCCGCATCGCCACGCACAACGTCTTGGTCGCGGCCGGCCAGGTACCGCCCGCGGAAGGCATGGCGCCCGGCGAGTGGGTGCTCCTGTCGGTCAGCGACACCGGGCACGGCATGGACGCCGAGACCGCTGCGCAGGTCTTCGAGCCGTTCTTCACCACGAAGGATGTCGGGCAAGGCACGGGACTGGGCTTGGCCACGGTGTATGGGGTGGTGCGGCAGAACGAAGGCTTCATCACCGTCGACAGCCAACTGGGCCACGGTACGACGTTCCGCATCTACCTGCCACGCTGCGCGGTCGAGCCGTCGGCCCCAGCCGCGCCCAGCGCCGCGGTGCCCTATGGCTCGGGGCAGACGGTGCTGCTGGTCGAGGATGAGCCGGCCATTCTGCGCATGGCCCGCCGCTTGCTCGAGGGCTTGGGCTATACCGTGCTCGTCGCCGAGACGCCCGGCCAGGCGATCGACCTGGCCGGCCGACCTGAGCAGCGGATCGACCTGTTGCTGACCGATGTGGTCATGCCCGAGATGAACGGCCGCGACCTGGCCGAGCAGTTGCATCGGCACCGGCCCGGCCTGGCCTGCCTGTTCATGTCTGGCTACACGGCCGACGTTATCGCCCACCAAGGCGTGCTCGACCCCGGCATGCACTTCATCCAGAAGCCGTTCACACGCAGCGACCTGGCCGTGGCCGTCCACTCCGCCCTGCGATAGCCACGCCCGGCAGGAGCGCGGCGGAGCGCGGCGAAACCCGACGCATCACGCACGACAAGGTGAACCCATGGAACTCAAGCAAGCCCTGTACGGCCGCCGTTCGGTGCGCGCCTACTCCCCCGAGCCGGTGGACCGCGCGGTCATCGCCGAGCTGATCGATGCGGCCATCCAAGCGCCCAGCGGCATGAACCGGCAACCGTGGGCCTTCGGGGTGGTGTGTGATCGCCAGGCGCTGGCCGACCTGGACGCCAAGGCCAAGGCGCATCTGCTGTCCATCTTGACCGACGACTCGCCCATGGCCGGATACCGCTCAAGGCTGGAGCAGGACGACTTCCACCTGTTCTACGGCGCGCCGGCGCTGGTCGTCATCTACACCAAACCCAACGGCGTCACCGCCAACGTGGATACCTGCCTCGCCGCGCAGAACCTGATGCTCGCGGCCTATGAGCGCGGGCTCGGCTCATGCTGGATCGGCTTCTCCATGTTCTACCTGGGCACCCCCGCGGCGGCCGCGGAACTGGGCATTCCCGAGGGCTACGCGCCGGCTGCGTCCATCATCCTGGGCCGGCCCGCGACCGACGTGCCGCCCGTGCCGCGGGAGACGCCGGAAATCCTGTTCGACCGCTGAGGCGCAACGGGAGAAATGCGTGCACCCCGACAACAACCGCGTCTGGCGACCCATCGTCTACCTGCTCGCGCTGGGGCCAGCGGTGCTCTACGCGCTGTTTGGGCCCAACGAGGCCGATCACGACGAGGTGCTGTTCAGCCTGCTGGTCGGTGGGACGCTGCTGGCGCCGGTGGGCGTCGGGGTGCTGCGGAATCTGTTGCGCCGGCGGCTGGCCTGACGGCGGTCAGGCCGCCGACTCCACCGCTTGGGCACAGGCACGGGGCAGGATGAGCGCCACCGTGGTGCCCTGGCCAACCACGGACTCCATCTCCATGCGCCCGCCGTGGGCCACCGCCAGTTCGTAGCAACTGGCCAAGCCCAGGCCGGTGCCTTCGCCTACCGGCTTGGTGGTGAAGGTCGGCTCAAACACACGCTGCAGATGCTCGGGCGCGATGCCGGAGCCGTTGTCCGTGACCTCCAGGCGCACTTCGTCGCCCGCCAAGCGAGTGGCCAGGGTCAGTTGAGCGTCCGGGTGCTCGCGCAGCGCATACATGGCGTTGTCCACCAGGTTGGTCAGGATCTGCTGCACATCGGAGCGCACCGCCATCACCGTCGGCAGGTGGTCGGCCAGGTCGACGGCTACCACGGTCTTGTAGCGGAACTGCGTGTTGACCTGCCAGAACGACACCATGTCGGTGACCAGGGAGTTGAGTTCCAGCGGCGTCGATTCGTCCAGCAGAGCCTTGCGGCTGCGCACGCCCGTGAGCAGCTTGGAGATGATGTTCTTCATCTCGATGGCGACGTCACGGCAGCGCTCGAGCAGTTCCTCGCGCTTCTCGGGCCGCACCGACAGCGCCAACTCGACGTAGCCCAGCAGGGCAGTCAGCGGGCTGTTGAGATTGTGCGCCAACTGCGCGCTGTTGCGGCCGAGCAGGGCAAACTGCTGCTGGTCGAGCAGCTGCTTGGTGCGCGTCTGCACTTCGGCTTCCAGGTCGGCGTTGATGCGGCGCAACTCGTCCTGCAGCCACTTGAGCCGCAGCGCGGCCTTGACCCGGGCCACCAGTTCCTCGTTGCGGAACGGCTTGACCATGTAGTCGTCGGCCTCGTAGTCGAAGCCCTTGACCACCTCGCCCGTCTGGCCGCGTGCCGTGACCAGGATGACCATGGTCGGCCGGGTACGTTCGTCCGAGCGAATGCGCCGGAGCACTTCGTAGCCGTCGATGCCGGGCAAGCCGATATCCAGCAGCACCAGGTCCACGGTCTGCTCGGCCAGATAGGCCAACGCCGTCTCGCCGTCGGGCGCTTCAACCAACTGGTGGCCGCTCAAGCACCGGGCAATGACGCGCCTGCTCGCCGGGCTGTCCTCGACGACCAGGATCCTCGCTGGACGATGTTGCTCCACCACGCCTCCCTGCGCACGTGACCACACTCACTGCTAGGAGTATTACACCTTCCGCCCGTAGATTCCACATCGAAGCCGCCGACGCCTGTTACTTTGTTGTTGCAATCGCTCTCGGAGGCCAGCCTTGCCCCGATGGCGAATGGCGTCAACAAGACGGGAGATACTGATGCGACGTGTGGCGACCGCCCTGAGCCTGATGCTGCTGGCCAGCGCCGCGAGGGCCTTCAGCCCGGCGGTGACGACCGGGGCCGGGCTCCGTCTGGAGATACCTGAACTGCCGCTCTGGACGGCGTTGGGCGAGCCGCGCGACGTGGTCGTACGCCTCACCAGCCTGGTCGACGAGCCCACCGCGGGGCAGGTGCGCCTGAGCCTGACCGACACCTTCCGCGTGGTCGGCGACGCCGCCAAGCCCTTCGCCCTCGCGGCCAAGGAATCATCTTCATTGACCTTTCAGGTGACCGCGGGCGAGGGCACTTATCGTGCCCATTACCCGGTGCACGCCACCGCCACCTTCCAGCGCGGCGGCCAACCCGAGTCGCTGCATGCCGTGCTGGTCGTGGTGGCCGAGCCGCCAGCCAAGCCCGTCGCCGCGCCCGCGGCGTCGGTCATCAAGGCGGATCTCGGCCCCCTGGCCCTGGCTGGGCTGACGCCGACTCGTCTATGGGTCACGCGTGATGGCCAGCCTGGCGCACGCGAGGTGGCAGGCTCGCCCAGCGGCGACGCCGAGACCAAGGCCGAGTTCGCCGTGCGACGCTCGGTCGATCGCGGCGGGTCGCGAGCTGCCATCGCGGTCCATCCGCCGTGGTCGGGCGGCAAGATCGGTACCGTGGCCGGTGAGTGGTCCATCGCGCTGCCGACGGTGCGGCCCATCACCTTCACCGCGGGTGTGGCCATTCGCGATACGGCGCCCACCGAGCCGGCCAGCGACGGCATCACGGTGCGGGTCAAGGTAGCCGACGCCACGCTGTTCGAGCGGCACGTGGCCAGCAAGACCTGGACCGACATCAGCGTCGACCTGTCGGCCTTCGCGAGCAAGACCATTCCGCTGCGCCTCGAGGTCGATCCCGGCCCCAAGCGCGACACCACTTGCGATGGCGGCTACCTCGGGGCGCCGACCGTCTTCTGCGGCCCCCTGCCGCCCACGGAGTCCGCCGCCGCCAAGGCCGCGCGCGCCGGTAAGGCGCTTGACGCCGCGCGCGTGGCGCGCATTGGCCGGCGGCAGGCGGGCGCCTGGCAGCTGAAGTCCGAGGCCGGCACCACCGGCGTGGCCATCGTCTGGGGGCCGGTGGGGCTGCCCGACGCCCAGATCGCCCTGGCCACGGCGCGTGGTGAGCTGGTCATCGATGGTCTCGAGATTGAGATCAGCGGCGCGCCCCTGGCGCAGCGTCTGGTCGGCGGCGGCAGTGGCATCGCGCCGGCCGGAGACGGCTTCACCTGGACCCGCACCATCCGCTATGCCGGTCGCGATGCGGTGGTGGTGGCCACCATCCGGCCGCGCGGCGGCGTGGCGCTCGACCTGGGCCTGACGCTCAACGGCGGCCGCGACGAACGCGGCCACCCGGGCTTCACGCGCATCGCCCTGGGGCCGGGCTCCGAGGCAGCGCGGCGGGTACTGTTCGGCCACGGCAACGTGGTGCAAGACAGCCCGGGCTTCCGGCAGGGCTACGGTGGCTTTGGCCTGTCGACGCGCTATGTCGGCACCGAGTATCCCAGCGGCCTGAGCCTGGTGCAGGCGGTGGACGTGATACCCGACGCGCTGGAGCACTCGGCGGCGCGCCGCCAGACCACGCTGGTCTCACGCCATGACACGGTCTTCACGCTGATCCCCTCGGAGAGAGGCGCCTTCGCCGGGGCGCGGGTGTGGCGCGGCATCAACGGCCTCAAGGCGGCCGCTGGGGTGGCCCAGATCGCGGGGCGCATGTGCCTCGACCAGTGGGGCGGCGACTACGCCAAGACGGCGGCCGACCTGGAGCTGGCCACGCGCTACGGCCTCGACGACGCGGTCTTCGTCAAGCACGTCTGGCAGCGCTGGGGCTACGACTATCGGCTGCCCGACATCTACCCGCCGGCGGGCAACCGCGACGACTTCGACAAGATGGTGACCGCGGCCAAGGCCAACGGGCGGCTGCTCTGTCTGCACGACAACTACATCGACTTCTATCCCGATGCCGACGGCTTCACCTACGACCATGTGGCCTTCGGCGAGGACGGCCAGCCACACCGCGCGTGGCTCAACGAGGGCCGCGAGGCACAGAGCTACCGCTGGCTGCCGACCGCCTACCAGCCGTTCCTGGAGCGCAATCTGGCGCTGGTCGCCAAGGAGAATGGCCCGACGTCCTACTTCATCGACGTGTTCTCGGCCATCGCGCCGTACGATGGCTACGACCGGTCGGGCCGCTACTTCACCCGCCAGACCACGGCGCGCGCCTGGGGCGAGACCTTCGACCGCGTGCGGCAGGTGCTCGGTGGGCCGACCATCTCCGAAGCCGGTACCGACGCGCTCATCGGCCACCTCGACGCGGCGCAGGCCGACCACATCGGCATTCGCACAGCGCGCGCCGACTTCTCCATGAGCCTGCCCTGCGCCGATGCCGAGCGCGTGCCGTGGTTCGACATGGCGCACCATCGTCGGTTCGTGCAGCTCGCGGGCGGCCTGGGACCGCGCTATGCCGGCGGCCAGCCGGACAAACTGCACGGCTATGGTAGCGACGACTACCTGACCCTGACCGCCCTGTGCGGCCGCACGCCCATGAGTGACGGGCCGTTTGGCCGGCGCGCGGTGATGACCTACTACCTGCTCAGCGACCTGTGTCGGGCGCTGGAGCACCAGGAGATGCTGACGCACGAGTTCGTGGACGACCGCGTCGACCGCCAGCGGGTGACCTTCGACGAAGGCACGGTCACCGTGAACCGCGGCGACGCCGACTGGACCGTCGACGGCAAGGTGCTGCCCAACTATGGCATGGTGGCCAAGGTCGGCCAGCAGCAAGTGGATATCAGCCGGCGCGGCGGCGTCATCACGGCCATGGCCAGCAGCCTGGGCCGGCTGTTCGTCGATGCGCGCCCGCCCGACAGCAACCGCCACGCGGTGGCGCCGTCGGTGACGCGCGTCGAGGATCTGGGCGGCCGGCGCTATCGGCTGACCATGATCTGGGACGTGCAGGAGCCGCAACTCGCGAGCGTGCGCCCGTTCATCCACATGTGCGGCGAGCTGGCGCAGTTGCCGGGCGCCACCAAGAACGGCGACATCCTCTGGCAGACCGGCGCCGGGCAGGTGACGCCGCAGATGCTGGGCGCCAAGGGCCGCTACGAGGTGAAGCTCGAGGGCGAGCTGCCGGCGGCGCTGCGACCGGGCCCAGTGGCCATCCGCTACGGGCTGTACGACCCGACCGATGGCGGCCGGCTGGAGTTGGACGCGCCATCGTCGGGCGACGGTCGGTTCGATGGCGGCACGCTCAACATCACGGGGGAAGGGCCGGTGGCCAAGGTCGGCTGGACGGCGCCGGCGGCCCGCGAACCTGAACGCGCCAACACCGCGCGCCGCATCATCGACTTCGGCCCCGTAGCCACCAACCTGGCCTTCCGGCTGACCAAGGCCACCGACCAGATGGAGCTGACGCTGTTGCCTTACACGCAGGCCGGCACCGTCGTGCTGCACCTGGACAAGCTGGGCGCCGTGGGCAAGGTCGTGAGCGTCGAGCAGCTTGACTTGGACGGCCAGCCAGTGACCACGGTCGCGCCGCGCACGGCGGGCCGCGACGTGACCTTCGAGACGGCGGCGCGGGCCTTCCGCTACCGCGTCAAGCTGGCGCCGTAGTTGGGGCCGATCACCAGGCAAACGGGGACTGGGTCGATTACGGACCGTCGGCGGCCACGCCGGCGGTCGTAGATCGAGCCTGTCCCCGTTTTGCCGTCGTAGCATGGCCCGGTCATTGTGTCGGCGGCCACGCCGACGGTCGTCGATCGGCCCTGCCGCCGTGGCACGGACGACTGCCCGCTCGCCTACTTGGGCGGGAACACCACGCCGACGGTCAGCAGCAAGTTGGCGTAGATGCGCTGATCGGCGCTGGCAATGGTCAGGCAGACGTCCTCGGCGCTGGCGGTCTCGTAGAACTTGAAGCGCTCGATGCGGGTCAGCGGCTTGGCGAACCCTGAGCCGGCCAGGAGCTGGTTGAACTCAGCCCAGATGGGCGGATCGGCGGGCAGCGCGGTCGGGCCGGTGCGCGCGTAGTCCATCACGGCGGCATCCTCGATGGGTATGGCGGTGAGCAGCGCGTGCAGGATGTCGGTGCACTTGACAACGCCCGGCGACAGGTTCAGGTACACGTTCTTGGCCTTGGGGCCGGTGTGGATGCTGAACGGGTAGTTCCCATCGGCGATGAGCACCTTGGCGCCATGCCCGGCGCGGCCGAGCGCCTCCAGGATCTCAGGCTGAAGCAGTTCGCCCTTGAGCATGATCAGGACTCCTTGGCGCGGGCATTCGACGGGCACCAGGCGAGTCCTGCCCGCGCCGCGAACTCGGCCCAAAGCAACCGGCCCGCTCGACGCGGAGTCGAGCGGGCCGGCGGTAACAGTCTGAGGGGCGGCGCCTAGTTATTGGCCACCAACCACCCGCGGTCGCCCTGCGGCTCCTCGGCCACACGGCTGGCGGGCGCCAGCGGACCCATCTGCCAGGTGGCCAGCTCACCCGAACCCACCTTGTTGAAGTTGGCGGTGAGCAGGTCATCGGGCCGGCCGTAGCCGAGCAGCATCGAGGCGCGGCCAAGATGGATGTTGCGCCAGATCTGCCAGCACTTGCGAGCCTCGCTGGAAGCGATGTCGAAGGACACGATGTGCGACTCGCTCGGGTACTTGCGCTGCACCTGCTGAGCCGCCGCGCCACCACCGCCGCTAGCACCGCCGCCACCGCCGCCGGCGGCCGCCGGATCGGGCTGCTCGTTAACGTAGTTTCCGACGACGGGGATCGGCACCAGCCCACTGATGAGCTTGAATTCCTTCTCGTCCTTCTCGGGCTCGGGCATCGTGCCGCTATCGAGCCAGACGTCCGGCAATTCCTTGGTGTAGTCACGGCTGGACCACAGGTCGTGGGTGCTCACGCCGCCCAGTTGGGTGTAGCGCGCCGCCTCTTCCTTGATGCGGTCGACACCGAACGAGCCGCGCATGAAGCACAGGCGCAACTGCGCCATGGACTCGCCGACGAGCATCTGCGGCAGGCGCGGATCGTAGTTGATGTGGCGCTTGTCCAGATAGTTCATGAACTCGGTCATCTGGCCGATGAGCGAGCAGTAGCACTCGACGAACGAGCCGGCCAGCAGCGTGGCCAGTTCCATGTGTCCGCGCACGTCATAGCGGTCCAGGTCGTGCTGGAAGGGGCCCCACTCGTAGATACGGTAGTAGTGGCTCAAGTTGCCCACGACGTCGACCGCCTGGTGGTAGAAGCCTTCCACCGACTGGTGCTCGGGGAAGCCCATCGGCACGGCCTCGGTGTAGATACCGGGCTTGAGCAGCGCCAGCGTGGTCAAGCCGCCCATCACTTCGCGTCGCGAGAACTGGGCCAACATGGTCAGCAGGCCCTGGACCTCGGGCATGTGCACCCACTGGCCCTTCTCGGCCGTGGCGATGAGCGCCGCGTAGATGCGATTGGCGGCCGCCTGCGACAGGTCGGACTGCGCCTGCAGGAAGTGCTGCACCTTGCGGTCGAGGATGTCCTTGCCCAGCGGGTACTGCGGGTCATCGGGCTTGAGCGCCATGTACGAGATCATGTGCAACATGCACAGCTCGTCTTGGGCCACCGTGCCGCCGGCCTCGTTGAAGGCCCAGGCCAGGCGCTTGTGCGCGCCCCAGTGCGCGGGATTCAGGCGCAGGGCGCCGCGGTAGTTCTCGATGGCCACGTTGCGGCGGTTGCGCCACATGTCGAGCTTCGAGGAATCGATGGTGTTGACCCAGGTGCGGAACTCGACGTCGCCCTTCTCTTCCGCCGCCAGACCGCGCTTGAAGTACTGCTCGGCCAGCGCGTAGTCGCGGGCCTGCTGCTGAGCCGCGGTCAGCTTGGTCGGCTTGCTCGTGCCGGTCTGCTTGGCGCCACAGGGCACCCAGGCCGCCACAAGCGCCACCATCATCATCATCAGCGCGCGCGGTTTCACCATCATTGACTCCGCCGTCCCCCGGGAGTTAGATACCCACAACACCCGCCAGGATACACCTATTCCGCAGTTTATCGGCCAGCAGGGCCGCGAGTCAAGGGCCGGCTGGCCTTGACGGCACGGAATCCACCCGGCAGAATGGGCGACATGCGGCTCATGCCTGGTCAAGCCAACACTCCCACCCCCGACGACTCGCGACGCCGTGTCGACCAGCGCCTGTCGGCGCTACGCGGCCAGGTCCCCCCCAGCGGCGACCGCGGAGCGGAGCGGACGGCCGCCAGCCGCCTGCCGCGCCTGCTCTGGCCGTCGCTCGGCCTGGTGCTGCTGCTGCTCGGCGTCATCGCGGCCGTCGGCTGGCACGACCTCAAGGCTCCGCCCCCAGCCATCGCGCGCGGCCGGCTGGCCTCGGGCGTGCCGGTGCGCCTGGTCGCCGTGACGCGGGGCGCGCAGCAGACATACCGCTACGACCCCCGCGGCGGCCTGTGCGCGCGGCTGCTCAGTGCCCTGGGCGTGACTCGCGCCGACCGCGCCGTGGTCAACGATGCCCCTGTCCCGGCCGACTCCATCACGCTCTGGCTGTGGATCGGCGGTACCTACCTGGGTCCGCGCAACGGCGCCGCCTTTGGCGACGAGACCCGGCGCGAGTACCGCAACGGCCCGCTGGTGCAGCCGGTGCTGACCGGTCAGCAGGTGTGGCCGGGCTCGCGGCGACGCGGCTCCTGCAGCCTGGGCTGGGTCAGCCTGACCAGTTACGACCACACGGCGCGCAAGTTCGCCGCGGTCATCCCCGTGGGCCCGCCCGGCAGCGCCGAGCCGGGCGCGGGCGAAGTGGTCCACTTCACCGTCCAGGGGCCCGGCCAGGCGCCGACTCCCATCGAGGCCGGCAGCGAGTTCCCGGTGGTCGCGGGCGACGCCAGCGCCGATCTCCAGCTATGGCAGCTGCGGCGGGTCACACTGCCCGTGCTGCGTTCGCTGCTGCCGCTGGGCCCGGTGCCCGAGCCGGCCGACCAGCTCGTGCTGGCCGACGTGGACGTGGTGGAGAAGGCGGCCAAGGACAAGCCGGGCCGCTGGTTCCTGCAGGTGCTCAGCGCCGCCACCGACCACGGCGAGAAGCTGCTGCCGGCCCGCCAGCGCAATGGTCTCGCGTTCCTTTCCAACGGTCGCCGCACCGAAGGGCTCGACGCCCTGGCCGTGCGGGCCCGCGCGGTCAAGGTGGCCTCGGGCGGCATGATGCTCAAGTTCCGCCAACTCGAAGTGCCGGCCGAGCGGGGCCAGACCAAGGAATGGAACGTCGCCGCGCAGGCCGAGCCGTTCCCCGGCGGACGGTTCATCGTGCGCCGGGCCATGCGCGCCTCGGAGCGCGGGGTGCGCGTCGAGATCGAGGGCCACGGCCCCCGCGATAGTGAGTGCTCGCTGGCCTTCGTCGACGCGCTGGACCAGACCGCGCGCCACCTCAAGCTCAGCGGCGACACCAGCGCGGCGCCCGCCGAGGCCACCAATGATGCCCAGGGCTGCCATTGGCGGTGGATGCTCGATCTGACCGTGGCGCCCGACACCAAGTGGATGGGCCTGGCCTGCAACCTGGACTACCGCGCCACCATGGCCGACTCCCACGCCGAGCTCAAGGGCCGCATCGAACGCCCGCGCGCCGCCGCCGAACAGGCCGCCTGGGGTGTCATGGTCGAGCCGCGTGGCGAGCCGGTACCCAAGCTGATTGTCATCGGGCTGCAGCCGGGCAGCCGTGCCGCGTCTGGCCCTTTGCGGCCGGGCGACGAGTTGGTGCGCGTCGATAGCCTGCCGCCCTCCATGGTCAGCCGCGCGCTCATGCGCCATCAACCCTCGGACCAGATGGCGGTCACCTGGGTACGCGATGGCCAGACCTTCACCGCGCCCGTGGGCCTCGATGCCGCCAGGTAGGCTCATGCTGGTCGATACGCACACCCACCTGCACTTCCCACACTTCGACGAAGACCGCGCCGAGGTCATCGCGCGCGCCGCCGCCGCCGGCGTAACGCGTCTCGTGGCCATCGGCACCGATCTGCCCGACTCCCGGGCGGCGGTGGCGCTGGCCGAAGCGTGGCCGGGCGTGGTCTGGGCCACCGTCGGCGTCCATCCCAACGCCGCGACCGACTTCGGCGCCGACTCTCTGGCCGAACTGCGCGATCTGGCCAGCCATCCCAGCGTGGTCGCCATCGGCGAGGTGGGGCTCGACCTGTTCCGCGACCGGTGCCCGGTGGCCATGCAGCAGCAGGCCTTCGCCGCCCAGCAGCGGTTGGCGCTCGACCTGGGGCTGCCGCTGGTGGTCCACAGCCGCGAAGCGCACGAGGCGGTCTACCAGTCGCTCGACGAGGTCGGCGGGTTCGTCACACGAGTCGTGGTGCACTGCTTCACCTCCCACGCACCGCAGATGATGCGCTTCGCCGAGCGCGGCTGCTGGGTGGGCCTCGATGGCCCGGTGACCTACCCCAAGGCCGTCGAGGCGCACGAGGTGGCCGACCTGGTGCCGCTCGATCGCCTGTTGCTGGAGACTGACTGCCCCTATCTGGCCCCCCAGAAGCGGCGCGGCAAGCGCTGTGAGCCGGCCGACGTGGTGGCCGTGGCGCACGAGGTGGCCCGCCGACGCGGCTTGACCCTCGACGAGGTGGCGGCGCGAACAACCGCCAACGCCATGGCGTTCTTCGGTTGGGAGACGTCATGAAGCGCCTGGCTCCGCTGGTTCTGCTCCTGGCCGCCCTGCTGCCCGCCCGGGCCGACGACAACGAGGCCCTGCTGCGCCTGCGCGAAGGCTGGGCCGCGCTCGGCCGCGGTGCCGCCGCCGAGGCGCTGACCCGATGGGATCAGGCAGCCGCCACGGCCGCCTCGTCCAGCTACGTGTGTGAAGGGCTGGCGCGCTCGGGACAGGTCTTCGACGCGCAGTCGGCTGGCTGGCAGATCCGCCGCGACCGCCTGCTGGCCCGCTTCGCCGCCGCGCCGCCGCTGTGGCTGCACGACGACACGCGCGACCGCCTCCAGCGCGAATTGCGCGGGCGCGAGCCGGGCGCGTCGGTGCCGACGCTGGGCACCGTGCGCCTCGGCCCCAACGCCGCGCCGAGCGGGTTCCGCGGCTCACGCAGCCTGTGGTGGGCGCCGCTGACGCCCGGCGCGCCGGCCCTGGAGCCGCTCGGCGGCGAGGCCCTGCCGGCCCAGCGCGTGGCGCTCGAGACGGGTGGATGGGCCATCCTCGACCCACGCCACGCGGATCCATCGCTGTCAGCCGACCGGCGCGCCCGGTGGCGCTTCGACCGCGTGCTGGTGGGCTACACGCTGGAGCCCATCTTCACCGCCCGCGACGACTTCGGCCAGAACGTGGTCTATCCCACGGATCCCTGGTACGACGGGCAGGCCGCCATCTGGCGGCTGCGCTTCCGGCTCTACTATCCGTCAGCCGCGCTGACGCCCGGCGGCGTGGATCTGCGCGAGCCGGCCGAACGCGCGATGGACCTGCTGCTGCGCAGCCAGTGGCTGATGTGGGAGTACCTGGGCCGCCAGCCGCGCGATCCAGACGGTCGCCTGCAGCCGGTGGACATCTGGCTCTCGCCGGAAACGCTGGCCGCCGAGACTGCGGCCGTGGCCGAGGAGCTGCTGGGCAATATCTACCTGTACCGCGCCGCCGAGCCGCGCGAACCCACCGAGTGGTTCCGCCAGGTGGCCCATGAGCTGAGCCATCGCGCGCTCAGCCGCATCGGCCGCTACCCCCAGAGCACGGCTTACGAGCCCTGGTTGGAGGGCAATGTCGGCGAACGGCTGCTGCTGCGCGCGTTGCACGAGCAGGCCGAGGAGCCGGCCGCCAACGCCGAATGGTGGCAGCGCTACCGCGCGGAGTCCTGGCAGCCGCTGGTGGACGAGTGGCTACGCGCGCCCTTGCCGGCGACACTGCCGCCGCAGGCGCTGGACACCGGCGATGCCGGCGCGCGCTGGGCGCTCGGTCTGATGTTGTGGGTGGCCGACACCCACGATGCCGCGTTCCTGCGCAACTGGATGCGCGGCATGGCACCCGGCAGCGCCTTCACCGGGGCCGAGCTAGAGCGCTCCTACCGCGTGCAGCTCGCCGAGCAGCGCTCCTGGCGCCAGAGCGCTGGTGCCGGCTGGGTGGCCGCGACGGATACGCGCCCCACGGTGACCGCCGATGGCCTGCGCCTGGAGGACGGTCAACGCGTCAAGTACCCCGTGTTCCTGCCCAAGGGCGACTGGGCCCTGCGCCTGGTGGGCGCCGGCGGCGGCCAGGTGACGACGGCCTTCAATGGCGCCAACCGCCAACTGCGGCCCGTGGGCACCGGCGACGACTCTGCGCCGGCCCTGCTGCTGACCAGCCCAGGCACCTGGCTTAGCCTGGAGTTGGGCGGCTTCGGCGAGACGCAGCGCACGGTCCGGCAGATCGCCTGGCAACGGCGCCGTTGAGCCGCGCGGCGGGCCACTCCCGGGTTGTTAACGGGTTTGACTCCCCATTGCGCGCTACACTATGATGGAATCTGTGCAGTGAGCAGGGGACCTGCGGTCATTCCGGGCCTGGGAAGTAGGAGTCATGCGGCGCAACTGGCTCAATAGGGTGCTGGGTCGGGTCGACACCGAGCAGGTCCGCGCCGAGCTTCTTGCACTGGCTGCCGACGGCGATTGGGCCTCGTTACTGGCCGAATCGCTGGAAGCGTTGAAACCCTTGCCCACGGATGTCGTCATCCTCAACTGCGCGGTACGCGCGCGTCTCGCGTTGGCCGACGAGACAACCTTGGCCGAAGCGCTCGCCGAGTGCCGCGAATGGCTCGAAGCCGGCCAGGTCAGCGCCGAGGTGCCGGTGCCGCCGGAGCAGCAGGTTGAAGCCGAGTACCTGCGGGGCTGGGTGGCCACGCTCGACGGCCGCTGGGAGCAGGCGGAGCAGTGCTGGCGGACGGTCTGGCAGGCGCAGCCTGAACGAGCCGACGCGCGCGACGGTCTGGTCAAGGCATGGACGGTCCTGGGCCGTGTGCCCGAATGGGGAGTAGCGCTGGTTGAAGCCACCCTCGCTGACAGCCGGGGATAGAGAGCAGGCCTGGTCGCTGCTGCTGACCGCGTGGCATGACGCCGGCGCGGGCAATCGTCATGCGCGCCTGTCGGAGAAGGGCTTTCTGCTCTGCCAGCGGCGTTTTGGCACCGGCGATCGCGATCCCCGTCTGCTGGCCGTGCTCGGCCGCGAGGCGCTGGCCGCCAAGCGCTGGGACCGCGAGGCGCGCGAGGTGCTGGTCCTGCTCGGTGCCCTCGACCTGCCCGAGAGCGAAGCCGCCCGCCGGGCCGCCGTGCGCTGCGACGCGGCCTTGCGCGAGTATTCGCCCGCCCGCGAGACCTGGTACCGGCAGGCCCTGGCCGCCGGCTCGGTCTCCGCGGCCACGCTGCTGACCGTGGCCGCGCTACGCGGCCGCATGGAGCCCGAGGCGGCCACGGCCCTGGCCGTGCGCCGCGCCACCACCGAGCTGACCGACGCCCAGTGGCAGGCCATCGGACTGGACAAGACCGCCGCGCGACGCTGGCTGGCCCTGTGGTACAGCCGGCCCGAAGCCACGGACGTCCCCGCCGACGCCGTCTCGCTGGTCCGCGAGCAGGTGCGGCTGGACCCGACCAACACGCAGATGCTCGCCTATCTGGCCAGGGTCTTCCGGCCGCGGGCCGACGCCGCGGCGGTGGAAGTCTACGAGGCGCTGTTCCGCGTGGCGCCCGACAACGCCGACAACACATCACATCTGGCCGAGTCCCTGACCGCCGGCACCGTCACCCTGCGCGATCCCGTGCCGGTGCTCGAGCAGTGGCTGCGCAACAGCCCCGAGAACGCCGACCGCGCCAAGATCGCCCTGGCCACCAACGCCGCGGCCACCGGGCGCGACGATGACCAGGCGCTGGCCTGGCTGGAGGCGGCCCTGGCCTTGCCGGCGGCGCCGGCCAACCTGCGCGCCTGGCTGGCCGTGCTGCGCGCCCGCCGCGGCCGGCGCGACGAGGCGAGCCTGGCGCTGTATGAATCCGTGCTGGCCGACGAGACGCCGCCAGCCGCGTGGCGGGGCGAGGTCGGCCTGGCGCTGCTGGCCAGCGACCGCGAGCGCGGAGAATTCCGCGCCGCCATCGCCGAGCGCACCTGGCATTGCCTGCCGGCCGACCGCCGTCCGGACGAGTTGGCGCTGAAGCTGGCGGAGGGCTACGTCGCCGAGGGCCGGTGCGACGCCGCGGTGGCCAGCATCTACCGGCGGGCGCACGACCTCAACCCCTATCCTGATCTGAGCCGGCTGCTGTCGCGCGCCTACCTGGTGGATGAGTCCACGCCGGTGCGCACCAAGATCGCCCACTGGCGCGCCTGTTTGGAGCTGCGCCGCGCCGAGCCCGAGATCGTGGAGGCGCTGGCCAAGGCCTACGCCTCGCTGGGCTCGGCCACCGAGGCCGCCATCTACGTGGCCGAGAGCGCGCCACCGGCCCAACGCGTCAAGCTGCTCGACGATCTGTGCCGCTACCGGTTCCGGCGCGGCGACTTCTCGGCGGCCGAGGCGCTGGCTTCGGCCATGCTGCGGCTGGTGCCCGACGACGACAGCGCCACGCGCGCCGAGGCCGGCGCCAAACTGCTGGCCTGCAAGGTGCGGCGCCGCCTGGCCGACGGGCGCAGTCTGGGCCTGATCGACACCACGCAGGTGGCCGAACTGGCCGACCACAACAAAGTCGGCGATCTGTTGGCCTTGCTGGCCGCGGCCCATGACGGCAGTGGCAGCGATGCCGAGGTGGCCGCGGCCATCGCCCGGCAGGTCGGCGAGCAGCCGGCGCTGGCGGTCGCCGCACAGGTGCTCTCGGGTCAGCCGAGTCAGCCGGAGGCCGTGGACACCAGCCGCGCGGGCGAGGTCTGGCTACTCGCGCTCGCGGCCCACTGCGATGGTCAGCTCGAGGTCGCCGAGCGCTTGCTCGGCCGGCTGCCCGAAGCGCTGGCCCTGGCCGGTCGTGCCCTGTTCGGCGCCTTGCCCGGCGAGAGCGAAGAGCAGGCCATCGAGCGCCTGCTGCCGGTCATCCATCGCCATGGCCCGCCGTGGGATAGCCTGCGCGCGGTGGCCCTCGACCTGCTGATCCGCTTCGCGCCGGCCGATCTGCTCGACCAGGTCTCCAACCTGCTCGACGACATGCCCGCGCTGGCCGCCGAGTTGCGCGTGATCGCCGAACTGGCCGAGCAGGACCCCCATCTGGCCACCCAGCGCGTGGCTCAAGCGGAGACCGCCACCGACCCCGACGCTGTCTACTTGCTGCGCGACGGTCTGTGGGCCCGGCACATCTACAGGCTCATCGACGCCGACGACTATGCCGCCGCCGAGCGCGAACTGACCGAGTTCGGCAAGCTGGCCGCCGACCCCGACCGGCAGGACCAGCAGGCCAGGCTGGCGGACGCAGGCAACTGGCTGCGCGCCCTGCTGGCGCGCCGGCGCGGCCAGACCGATCTGGCCTGGGACCGGCTGGCTCGGCTGTCGCCCGAGGCGCGCGCCGTGCCGGCCGTAGCCTGGACCGCGGCGAGCTGGCACCTGGCCGACGATGAGCCGGCCCGCGCCGAAGCCGAACTGGGCTACGCCCTGGCCGAGCGCCGCAACGATGCCGACCTGCTGTATGCCGTGCTCAGCTTGAACGCGTCGCTGGGCCGCACCGAGAAATTCAGCCTGCTGGTCGACCCGGTGCTGGCGGCGCTGCCGGCGGACGACCCGCGCCGACCCGATGTCGACCTGCTGCGGCGCTTGATGGTGCCAGACCAGGCCGAGGTCGACCTGGACGACCTGTTCGTCGACTGCGCCCGGCTCAGCGCGCGCGATGTGCGCGTGCGGCTACTGGCGGCCATGGTCGTCGCCGCCGCGCAGATCCGCGCGCGGCGGCCGGCCGAGGCCGCCGCGCTGCTCAAGAAGCGGCTGGCCGCGCTCAACGGGGTCAAGCTGCCCACGGAACTGGCGGAGACACTGGCCGAGGTGCGCAACCTGCGCGGCTATGCCTACCTGCTGGCCGGCGACGCCGCCGAGGCCGAACGGCAGTTGGCGCGCCTGCCTCAGGACGACCTGGCCGCGGGCCACAACCGGGCCCGCGTGGCCGTGGAGGCCGGCGACACCGAGCGCGCCGCGGAGCTGTGGGAGCGACTGACGCCGCTGTTCGAGCAGTTGCCGTTCGACGAGGTGGCCAAAGGCTATCGCGAGGCGGCCCGGTTCGCCTGGCATCTGAACCTGGCCGAGCTCTACCTGCAGCGCGAGGCGTGGCGCCCGGGACTGGACCACCTGGAGGTCTGCCTCAAGGTCCGGCCCTACGACATGGCCGTGCAGCGCCGCTGCATCCCGGCGCTCATCGCGCTGGGCGAGGGCGAGGTGGCGCTGTACAAGTCCGACTGGCTCATCGGCCAGCGGCCCCACGATCTGGAACTGCTCATCGAGCACGGCATGGTGCTGGCCAGCGTGCGCGGTAGCCGGGCCGGGCTCGACTATTTCGACGATCTTTCCAGGCGCCGACCCGACGCGGTCGATGTCGTGCGTCAGAAGAAGATCGAGATGCGTGACCGCATCCTTGAAAGCTGCGCCCAGCGCGCCAAGAGCCGCGACTTCGTGGGGCTGTTCACGCTGGCCCGCGAGGTGGAGGTGCTGGTCGAGAATGACGAGGAGCGGGCCAAGGCCATCTTGCAGCAGGCCTTCGCCCTGAGCAACATGGGTGAGCAGGACCCGTCCAGCCGAGGCGCCGTGCTCGAGCAGGCGTTCGGCCGGATCGAGGAAGCGCTGGCACTTTCGCCCAGCGAACGCGTCAAGAGTCAACTGGTGGCACTGCGCGGCGCCATCGCCCCGGCGCTGGCGCCGGAGCTGGCCCGCAATGCGGGCGAGTTGCTGCGGCATCGGCGGCGGGAGTACATGACCATCACCGAGAACCTGGGCGCGCCGTCACCCGGCGCGCGCGGGCAGGTGCAGGGCCTGGCCGAGGCGTTCGAGCGCATCGTGGCCATGGCCGACCGCGCGGTGGAGCTCGGCGGCGCCGCGCAGGGCGCCGCGACAGCGGAGCTGCGGGCCGAGGCGAGCAAGCTGGCACGCGAGTGTCGGCGGCTGGAGGCGACCTGGCAATGAGCATTCGTGCAGCCAAGAAGGAGTGCGCCGATGCGTGACGAAGGGTTCACCCTGGCTCACGGCGTGCTCAACGTGGCGCGCGCCGCCGACCTCGATGAGGTGGAAGGCACGTTCGCCCGGTTGTACAAGGCGGCGCGCCGACTGCCCAGCGGCGGCGACCATCGGCGCCAGGAGTTGAACGCCGCGCTGGAGGTGATGAGCGACCCGGACAAGCGCGCGGCGACCGAGGTGGAAGCCTACTGGGTGCCCTTGGCGGCCGACCGCGAGGTGCCCTCGGCAGAGGCGCTGGCGGCGGATCTGCTGCCGCTGCGCCTGGCGCTGCCGGCCAGCGCCGCGGAACATGTGCTGTTGCCGCCGCCGCAGGCTGTGGTAGATGAGGTTTTGAGCCGCGTCGAGGCACCCGAGGTGCCCGACGAACGGACCATACTTAGGCAATTGGCAGCCCGAGCCGCCTGGGAGCACCTGGACCCCTGGGCTTGAGAGGAGCCAGACCGCGGAGATGAGTATCGCCGACCTGGCCGCCGCCCTGATCGGGCTGCGGGAGAGTACCAATCGCGACCACCAGCGCGTCACCGGCAGCGTGGACGAGTTGCGCGCGACCGTGACCTCGCTGCGCGAGGAGACCGACGAGCGCGTCGACCGCCGCCTGGCGGCCTCGGCGCAGTCGCTGCGCGATCTGGACCGGCGACTCGAGAACGATTACGAGCGGCGCTACGACGCGGTGCTGACCGCGCTTCTGGAGGTGACCGAGCGCCTCACCCAACTGGCCGAGGGCGCCGATGGCAGCGCCGACCCGGCCGAACTCTCGGCGCGACTGGCCTCGCTCAGCGCGCCGCGGGATCGCTTGCGCCGCATCGTCGAGGATGCGGGTATCCGGCAGTTCACCTGCGAGGGTGAGCCCTATGACCCCCTACGGCACGAGGTCGTTCAGCGCGAGTTCGTGCCCGACTGCACCCACGAGTACGTGAAGACCGAGCTTCGGCCCGGCTACGTGCGCGAGGGACTGGACCATACCCTTGTGCGGGCCAAGGTGATCGTGGCCGCGCCACCCATCATGGAGGGCAGCGCCGATGGCTAATTACGTCGGCATCGACTTTGGCACCACCAACAGCGTCGTCGCGCGGCTCGTCGAGGAGCCGACTCGCGTCGACATTCAGGTGGTGAACAACAACCTGGGCTCCGATCGCACGCCTTCGGCCGTGGCGGTCTCGGCGCAGCAGACCGAGTGGCTTTTTGGCCAGGCCGCCAAGGAGGCCAACACACCCCACAAGGTGCTCTCGGTCAAGCGCATCCTGGGCACGGATCAGCAGGTCGAGCTGGGTGGTCGCTCCTTCCGCACGGAAGCCGTGGCCAGCCTGCTCATGCGCTATCTGATCACCCAGGCCCAGAAACGCGTGGGCGAACCCATCGACTCGGCGGTCATCACGGTGCCGGCCAACTCCAAGGGTCTGCAGCGCAACGCCACCAAGTTGGCCGCCACCACCGCCGGTGTGCGCGTGCTCAACCTGATCAACGAGCCCACCGCCGCGGCCATGGCCTACGGGTTGGGCAAGTCATCGGCGGGGCGCAGCCTGCGCGTGCTGGTCTACGACTTCGGCGGCGGCACGTTCGACGTGACTCTGCTGCGCGCGCACCATGGCATCTTCGAGGAGGTCGCCAGCCGCGGCCTGCGCCGCTGCGGCGGTGACGACCTCGACGCGGCCCTGGCCGACCAGTTGCGTGCCGGCGTGCTGGCCGAACATGCTGAGGCCCTGCACCAGGCTTACCCCGACCTGCGCTTGCGCCTGGCCTGCGAGCAGGCCAAAATCGCGCTCAGCGATGCCGACGACGCACGCATCGACGTGGAGGAACTGCTCCCCGGCGTGAACGTGCATGAAGGCATCGACCGCGCCTCGTTCATCGACCTCATCCGGCCGATCATCGAGCGCACGGCCGAGCCGGTGAAGGAAGTGCTCGACGGCGCCGGCCTGGCCGCGTCGGATCTCGACCATGTGCTGCTCGTCGGTGGTACCAGCCGCGTGCCGTTCGTGCGCGAGTTCGTGGAGAACCTGCTGGGTTGCGCGGCGGAGCCGTTCGACCAGATCGACCCGATGACCTGCGTGGCCCAGGGCGCCGCCATCGTCTCGGGCATCCTGCAGGGCGCGCCGCACATGGAAGACTACGACTACCAGGTCTGTCTGGAGCACTCGCTCTGCACCGACCCGGTGGACGTCATGACCGGGCGCAAGTACCTCGAGCCGCTCATCGAGCACGGCACGAAGATCCCCAACCAGAACACCAGCGTCTACCTGCCGGTGGTCGACTTCGCCAAGGAAGTCGTGGTCAACATCTATGAGGGCAACGTCTACGACGACCCGCTAGATGAGGAGAACGTCCGCATCGGCGAGGTCCGCGTCAAGCTCGACCCGCCGCGGCCCGCCGAGCAATGCCCGGTGCAGGTGCAGTTCGAGTACTCCGAGGACGGCATCATCACCGCGCGCGGCAAAGACCTGACCCAGAACCGCACCTTCGCTCGCGTCATCGACTTCTCCACCGGCCACCTCAAGGAAGAAGAGGTCCGCACCGTTCGCGCGCTGCTGACCAAGGTCTTCGGCGAGGAGCCGCCGCTGGTGCTGCCGACCGCCGCCGAAGCCGAGGCCGCTGCCGAAGCGGCGGGCGCCGCCGAGGCACCGAGCGCCGTGCCGACCGCGACGGCCACGCTGGCTGGACCCGCCGCCGACGCGCCGGCCGAGGTCCGCGATGCCTATGCCCGCCTGGCCAGCGCCGACAAGGTGCTGCGCGAGCTGGGCAACAGCGCCGAAGCCGGTCAGTTGCGCGCGCTGCGCAACCGCCTGGCGGCCGCGTTGGAGGGCATCACGCCGCTGGCCGAGGTGGTGGAACTGGACAAGCAGTTGGCCGCGGAGCTGATGTTCTTCGACTACCTGCTCTAGGCGCGTGCCATGGCCGACTGGCGTGACCAACTGGCGGAATTGGAGGCGGCGCTGGGCGACGTGGGGCAGTTGACCTGCCCGGTCTGTCGCCTGGCGCAGCCGGCCGAGTCCGCCACTTGCGAACGCTGCGGCGCCGACCTGGCGCTGCTGGCCGGCGTGCTGGCCGAGGCCGCGCGCAGCAAGATCGAGCTCTACCAGGCCATCGCCCGCGGTGATGCCGTGGCCGCGTTGGGTGAACTCGATGCCACGGCCCAGCTCACCGGGCCCAGCCTGGAACTGGCGGTGCTGCGGCGGCTGCTGCGGCACGGCACAGTGCCGCTGGAAGTGCTTGGCGACCTGGCGCCGACGCCCGATGACGATGCGGAGCCGATGGCCGTCTATGCGGTCGCACCGGCCCCCGGCGACGAACTCCTGCCCGACCTCGACGCCGACCCGGAGCGAGCCGCCTTCGCCGGGCTGTGGCCTGCGGCCGAAGCCGATCTGGAGCCGATGCCCGACATCGAGCCTGAGGGACACAACCACCACCCCGCACCTGAGCCGGCCACGCCGCCGCCGCCGACACCGCCGCCGCCAGTGGTTGTGCCGTCCGCGCCCGTTCTGCCTGGCGCCGTGGTGTGGATCATGGTCGGCGTGGCCACCATCACACTGATCCTGGGGATTGGCATCGGCTGGATGTTGGGTTCGTGAGGCGGCCGGCCGAGGTGACCGGTGGCGCCCCCCCTGTAGTCCCCCCGCGTGCGGGGGGACGCGTGTCGGGCCGAGCCGTCACCGCAGGTGCAGTGCCATGACAACCCCTCGTCTCGGGCTCTTCGGCGGCACCTTCGACCCACCCCATCGCGGCCACCTGGCCTTGGCCGAGCACTGCCTGCGCGCGCTGTCGCTGGACGCCGTGTGGTGGATTCCGTGCGGCCAGCCGGCGCTCAAGCAGCATGCGGCGGCCAGCGCCGAGCAACGCCGCGCCATGGTCGAGCTGGCCATCGCCGGTCGGCCGGAGTTCGCGCTGTGCGACGTAGAGCTGCGGCGCCAGGGGACCAGCTACACGGTCGACACGCTGGCCGAGATCGCTGACCAGCACGACCGCTTGCACCTCTGGTGGCTCATGGGCCTCGACGCCCTGGTCGACTTCCCGCGATGGCGCGAGCCGCGGCGAATAGTTTCACTCGTGCGCCTCGCGGTCGTCGATCGGCCGGGCGACGAGTCCGACCAGGTGCGCTCCAGCCTGCCCCAGTGGCTGGCTGATCGCGTGGATTGGGTGCCTATGCCGCTGGTGGACGCCGCCTCGCGCACCATCCGGGCCGAGTCGGCCCAAGGCCCCACGAGTCGCTTGGGCCTGCCGGACTCGGTGGCCGAGTACATCGCGAAACATCGCCTCTATACGGCTGCCTAACCGAGTCGGACGACGGCCCAAAGCCGTTGCCGAAGCCACTTGGATAGGGTGCCATGAGCGACGACCGACGACCGTTTGACAGCGATCCCAGCCAACTCGACGTGCCCCGGTTCACCCAGCCGCAGCCCGCGCGACCAGCGCCGCCGCCACTGCTGGCCGAGCCCGCGCCGGCTCGCGGCGCGCGCCGCCGACCGGTACGCTGGGGGCGCGTCAGCGCCGTGTTGGTCGTCCTGTGCCTGCCGCCCATGCTGCTCGGCGCGAAGAGCGCCGCCGCCAACGCCGCGAAGTCAGCCAGGTCCGAGACACCCGCCGCCGCCGCGACCAGCAGCACGACGACCGCGCCCACGGCTGCGCCGGTGGCCGCCAGCACGCATGTCACGCTGTACAACGGCACCAACCGCACCGGCCTGGAGCAGCAGGCCACCGAGCGCCTCAAGGCGGTGGGCTACACGGTCTCGGTCGGCGCCGAGATGGCTGGCCTGACCCCGCACAGCTTCGTTTTCCATGTCGACCATCCCGATGCCGCCGCGGTCGTGGCCAGTGCGTTGGGCCTCAACGCGCCGCCGCAGGCGGTGGTGGCGGACTACCCGCCGGTGGTCGAGGCCAAGACCGGGCAGCCGACGGCGACGACCATCGAGGTCGTGGTCATTCTGGGCGAGGACTATCGCTGAGCGCTCGGCGCTGCTGGGCCGCCGCGCCCACGAGAACCAGGGCCCAGAACGCGACGAGCAGCGTGCGTTGATGGTAGAGGCCCACCTGCGGCACCAGCAGCATCAGAGCCACAGCCAAGGTGCAGAGCAGCCGATCGCCGGTGGCGCTACGGGGCCGCCCCGTGTCGCGACCGGCACGCTGACTGCTCAGCACGGCAGCAATGAGCAGCGGCCCGGTCAGGGCCACCGCCACATACGCCCAGGCCGCGATCGGCGAGCGCTGTGCCATGGCCGTAATGCCGCAGCCCGCCGCGGCAGCGAAGCAGCCCATCGGTAGCAGGCGTCGCATGGCTGGCCTACTCCGCTGGCTTGGGCTGGGCGAGCAGCAGACCTCGGAATGGGTCGCCGGGCAGCGCCTTGAGGCCAGCGACGACGCACTCGGCGTTGAGCCGGGCGCCGTCGGGCAGCGTGTGCGTGTGGTCGGTGGGGCCAAACAGCTTGGCTACGGCCGCCTCACCCAGCGCGTCGTAGCGGTCGGCGATCAGGCCGTTCAGGTCCACGAACGCCGCCTTGCTGGCCTCGGCCGCCTCCTTGGCCCACTTGCCGTAGTCGTTACTCGAACGACCGACCTTGCCGTCCTTCCACATGTTGCGCGGCACGGGTGACAGCACCACGGGCACCGCGCCCTTGGCCTGGGCCTCCTGGCAGTAGGTGCGCAGGTACCAGCCATAGCTGTGCACCGTCTCCTTGGCGCCGGTGGCGGCGTCGGTCACCTCCGCCGTCTCGTCACCGTTGCCCTTGATCGAGGCGCGCCCGCGCGGGTCGTTGAGCCCGCCGCCGTCGTTATGGCCAAACTGCATGAGCACGAAGTCGCCGGGCCGCAGCAGCTTGGCGACCTCGGCCCACAAGCCCTCACGCAGGAAGGTGCGGCTGCTGCGTCCACCGCGCGCGCGGTTGACCAGCCCGGCCTTGTCGGCGGCGACCCACGGCGGCATGGCCGTGCCCCAGCCCATCTGGCCCTTGGTGCCGTTATTGACCGTCGAGTCGCCGATGAGGTAGATGGTCGGCCTGGCCTGCGGCGCGTCTTGCGCCCAGCCGGCGCTCAGCGCCAGCAGCACGTAACACCCGATCCTGAGCATGAGTGCGCTCCTATGATGGCAAGCATAGCATTCAGCGACGGGCAGGGTTTGCCCTGCACATGGGCAAACCCCTCCTATGCTCTACGCTTTGACGACATCATGGCTTCTGCTGGCGGCGATGGCCCCACCGGAAATGGTTGTGACCCGCCCGGCCGAGTTCGCCGGCGCCATCGACAACCCGCTCAAGGGTTTCCGACCCGACTGGGGCACCGACCGGCCCTACTGCCCGCTGCATCGCCGCTACGTGCCGTGGAACGCTATCGAGCAGGGCGCCGGCGACAGTGTCGACCGCATCATCGCGCACACCAACCGCCTCGCCGCCGGCCTGCCCGAGCGCAACATAAAGCTCGTGCCGCGGGTCTATCTGGACTGGGATGGCCGGCTCGACGATCAGGGCCGGCCCAAGCAGTACTGGCCAGCCGACCTGCACAGCTTCGACTATGAGAGCCCGGCCTTTTGGGCCCGCGTCAAAGCCCTGGTGGCCAAGCTGGGCCAGGCCTGGGACGAAGACCCGCGCATCGCTTTCGTGCAGATGGGGCTGATCGGTTTCTGGGGCGAGATGCACAACCCCACTCCCGGCCCTGAGCAGCGACGCGTGCTGGCCGAAGCCTTTCGTGCGGCCTTCCCCCACAAACCCGTGCTGGTCCGCCAATGCTGGCCGGAGTTCACCCAGGCCGGGTTCGGCATCTACTACGACACCTTCGCCAACGGCGGACGCGAGCCCAAACCCGGTGATACCAGCGGCGAAGTGCCCTGGCAACTGACCAACCGCAGCCCCGATTTGTGGCGTGTCGGCCCCATCGAGGGCGAGGTGGAGTACAACTGGCAAGCCGGCGACCCCGCCGCCGCGGCCAAAACGTTCGGCATCAACCCCAATGAGACGATGGTCCGTGAGCCCTATCGGCGCTACATGATCGACAAGATCCGCCGATACCACGCCAGCTACCTCGGCTGGATCTCCGGCTTCGACGCCAAGCAACCGGATGTGGTGGCCGGCGCGGGCGAGCTGATGAAGGTCTTCGGCTACCGCTACGTGCTCACCGAGTTCGGCTGGACGCCCGAGGTCAAGCCGGGCGGTAGCATCTCGGTCCGCCTCGACGTGCGCAACGACGGCAGCGCACCCATGTATGCCGACTGGCCGGTGGCGCTGGCGCTGCTCGATCCGGGCACGCATCAGCCCCTCTGGCAGACCACGCTGACCCAGGCCAACCCGCGGGCGTGGCTGCCGGGCTCCCGCTGGAACAGCGAGCGCTTCGCCTACGATGAGCCGGCCGCGACCTACCGCGTCGAAGAGACGGTCACGCTGCCCGCCAATCTGCCCGCCGGCGAGGCCGTCGTGGCCTTGGCCATCCTCGACCGCCAAGGCGGCATGGTGCCCAGCGCGCGCTTCGCGATCGCGAACTACTGGCGGGGTGGCTGGCATCCGCTGGGTCGCGTCGGCATCGGCGCGCCGCCCAAGGCCACCGCCGTCGACGCCGCCACGTTCGTCAGCCCGGCCTTCGATGACTCGCTACGCTACCAGGTGCCCCAACGGCTGCTGGACGTCAAGGAGCCGCCGGCGCTGGCCGTGACGCCAGTGACGCGGTTTACGCTGGACCCGGCCCGCGAGTGCCTCGATCCGCATCGCTACTGGCAACTCGTGGAACGAGGGCCCGATGTGGCACAGACCACGTCATTCGACGGCCCCGGTAGCGCCAAGGTCTACACCGTGCGTGGGTCGTACGGCCGAGGCACCAATCTGAGCTACTACCCGTTTAACCAGGCCAAGTTCCCGCCAGGGCGCTACCGGTTCACCGTGCGCGTGAAGGGCACGCCCGGCCAGTGGGTGACGGTGGACCTGGCCGACAACTGGCAAGGCATAACCACCTACGATCGCGTGCCGCTGACGGCGGAGTGGGTGGAGCATCGCTTGGACTGGGACGTGAAGACCGAGTTCCGCAACTACCCGCGCCTGCGCGTGACAGCGCCGGACGACGCGACCGGCGAGTTCTCGCTGTGCGACTACCACCTGGTCAAGCTGGACTGACGCGCGGTGCTATATACTCCCGGCCACGGGAGAAGTGAGTGATGGCTGCGCGGGTACTCGACGGCAAAGCGTGTGCTGCCCAACTGCGTGAATCGGTGGCGGCGCGCCTGGCGCTGCTGGGCGAACGTGGGGTCACGGTGGGGTTTGCCGTGGTCTACGTCGGCGACGATCCGGCCTCGGGCAGCTACGTACGCAGCCTGGAGCGCGTGTTCACCAAGGCGGGCGTGAGTGTTCGCGCTGAGCTGCTGCCCGCCGACAGCTCGCCCGAGCGCGTGCGCACGCTGCTGTGCGAACTCAGCGCCGATCCCGCCATCCACGGCATCATGCTCCAGGAGCCGGTGCCCGACCAGCTCGACGCGGAAGCGCTGGCACTGTGCATCGCGCCCGAGAAGGACATCGACGGTGTCCACCCGCAGAACGCGGGCAAGCTCTTCCAGGGCCGCTCCGACGGGTTCGTGCCCGCCACGGCGCAGGGCGGCATCATGCTGCTCGAGCGCGAAGGCGTGGAACTGAGCGGCAAGCGCGCGGTGGTCGTCGGCCGCAGTACCATTGTCGGCCGGCCCATGGCCCTGCTGTTGCTGCACCGCCACGCCACGGTGACCATCTGCCACAGTCGCACCCGCGACCTGGCCGCGGTCTGCCGCGAAGCGGACGTGCTGGCCGTGGGCATTGGCCGCGCCGGGTTCATCACGCCCGACATGGTCAAGCCGGGCGCGGTCGTGGTCGATTTCGGCACCAACTTCGTGGGCGACCAGATGCTGGGCGATGTCGACCCGGCCGTGGCCGAGGTGGCCAGCGCGCTGTCGCCGACGCCCGGCGGGACCGGCGCCGTGACGACGGCGGTGCTGTTGGCTGGGGTGGTGACGGCGGCCGAACGACTGGCGAACCAACCCGGCTAGCGTTCGCGCAGGGCGGTTTGGATGGCGTCCGCCGCCTTGGGCATGTCGGCAGCGGTCACCATCAAGCTGGTGACCGCGCGGACCGTGTGCGGGCCGGTGGCCAACATGCGAACGCCAGCCTGGTCCAGCCGCGCGGCTAGTTCCTTGGCTGGCATGGCGGGCACGTCGAACGACACGATGTTGGTCTGCACCGAGCCAGGATCAAGTTCCACGCCAGGCAGACCGGCCAGGGCCTCAGCCAGCGTGCGCGCGTTGGCATGATCTTCAGCGAGGCGTGACCGCTGGTGCTCCAGTGCGTAGAGCGCCCCGGCGGCAAGGATCCCGGCTTGGCGCATGCCGCCACCCAGCATCTTGCGGAACCGCCGCGCGCGCAGAATGAACTCGCGCGACCCGCAGAGCGCCGAGCCAACTGGCGCGCCCAGGCCCTTGGAGAAACAGACACTCACCGAGTCGAAGTGCTCGGCGTAGTCACGCTCCTCGAGGCCGGTGGCCACCGCTGCATTCCACAGCCGGGCGCCGTCGAGATGGAGCCGCAGGCCGTGTTGGCGAGCCACGTCGGCCACCTCGCGGATGCGCGCCAGTGGCCAGATGGCGCCGCCGCCGCGATTGTGGGTATTCTCCAGACAGACCAGCTTGGTGGGCGGGAAGTGCTGGTCAGGCGGGCGCAGCGCGGCCTCGACGTCTGTCGCGGTGAAGACACCACGCAGGCCGTTCAGACAGCGACACGAGACGCCGGCCAGTGCCGCCGGGCCACCGGCTTCGTAGTAGGTGATGTGCGCATTGCCCTCAAGGAGGATTTCGTCACCGGGTTCCGTGTGCGTGCGGACGGCGATCTGGTTGGCCATCGTGCCGGACGGCGTGAAGACGGCCGCTTCCTTGCCCAGGAGCGCCGCAACGCGGGCCTCAAGGCGCTGGACGGTGGGGTCGTCACCGAAGACATCGTCCCCCACCTCGGCCCAGGCCATCGCCTCGCGCATCGCCCGCGTTGGCTGGGTGATGGTATCGCTACGCAGATCGATGGCTCGGCCGTGGCGCATGGCACGTGGCTCCCAGGTTGCTGCTGGCGGGGCCGTCCACCGGCTACGTCGAGCCCGCCGCCGACAACAGCTTGTCCAGCGCCTCCACAAAGAAGTACTCGCCGAACATGCAGCTCCCACCCACACCCAGCCCCTTGTGCAGGTGGTAGATCTGCTTGGACAAGATGCCCTCAAAGCCGGGAGTCGAGCCGCCCAGATACGGTGCCTCCAGCAGCGGCTCGATCATGCGGAGCGCCGCGGCACGGTAGCGCGCGGCCTGCTCGGCGGAATCGGTCAGCGTGGCCAGCTGCAGCAGCCCCGTGGCGCCGATGGCGCTGCCCGAGGTGTCGATCGGGTTGCACTCGGCCGGGGCGTCGAAGTCGTACGGCGTCACGCCCGAGGCGGGCAGGTTGCGGATAAGGCTGTCGGCATTGCTCTCGGCCGCCTGCAGGTAGTCGGCCTCGCCGGTGTAGCTGTAGCTGGTGCCAAAACCATACAGCGACCAGGCCAGGCCGCGCACCCAGTTGCTGTCGCCGCGATAGCCCTGGTGGGTGGTCTGGCGCAGGAACTCGCCGGTGTCCAGGTCGAACAGGCCCTCGTGGGCCGTGGAGCCGTCGCCGCGGACCAGATAACGGCGCGTGGTGGCGCAGTGCGCGTTGGCGCGGCGCAGCAGGTCGGCGTCATCGGTGTCCAGCGCGGCGCGGAAGACGATGCCCACGTTCATCATGATGTCGATGAACAGCGAGTCCTCGGACACGAAGCTGCGCAGGTACTGGCCCTTCTCCCGGAAGCGCAGGCCCATGGTCTGGCCGGCGGTGATCAGGATGTCGTGGATCCAGCGCTCGGGCTCCAGGGCGAACCAGCGGCCGAAGCTGCTGCCGAGCACGAAATTGAGGTCGTGCACATTGCGGTCGTGCTGCCGCTCGGCCAGGGGCCGCGTGTACTGCTCGGCCAACTGCCGCCAGCGCGAGTCGCCCGTGCGAGCAAAGAAGATCCACATCATGCCGGGCAGGAAGCCCTCGCACCAGTTGGTCCAGTTCTCGCCACTGTGGTTCCAGGTGCCATCGACCGTGTACATCGGGTAAGCACCCGGCATGGTCTCGGTCAGGCGCAGCACCTGCTGCTGCGCGAAGGCAAAGGCCGCCTCCAACTTGGGGCTCAGCCGTTGCACGTCGGCGGTCCAGGCATCGGACACGATGGATCCTCCTCTATCTCAGGACGGCGGAAGTCTATCACGGGGAGCTATTCTGTTGCCAGGAGCAGCACGGTGGACGTCGACTCGACTCGATTGATCCGGCCCACGCCCGACCTGGCGCACGACTTCCAAGCGCTGATCGACGAGTCCTTGGCGCTCGACGAGGTCTTCTACCCTCGCCTGTTCGCCTTCCTGGGCCTGCCGTTGAGCGATGCCGCGCGCGCCATCGAGATGCTGCTGGACCTGGAGGACATTCCCGGCGACAGCCGGGTCGTGCCCAGCAGCACGCGCTGGCTCGTGGACGCATCGGACCGCATTCTGGGCGAATGCCGGGTGCGCCATCGGCTGACCGAGCGGCTGCTGCACCACGGCGGGCATATCGGCTACTACGTGCGGCCCAGCGCACGACGCCAGGGCCATGGCACGAGGATGCTGGCGCTGGCGCTCGACGAGGCGCGCGGGCTGGGCCTGCTGCGCGTGCTGGTCACCTGCGACAAGGTCAACCTGGGCTCGGCCGCCATCATCCGCGCCAACCACGGCGTGCTGGAGGACGAGCCCGTGTCACGCTTCACGCACCAGGTGATCCAGCGCTACTGGATCGCGGTCTGATCAGTTCTTCGCGGCGAAGAGCTGGATCTCGTCGATGAACACCTTGTTGGAGCCCGGCTGCTGACCGTTGAGCACTTCCAGGTCGCCGATGACCAACTGCCCCACCTGATCCAGGTCGAGCCGGTTGTTGTCGTCGGCGCCATTGTCGCCGGTGACCAGGCGGAACTCCTTGAGCGGCAGCGTGTAGGTCTTGAACTCCGGGCTGGCGGGTACGCCAATGACCGTGGAGTAGCGGCTCTGGTCGCGACCTTCGCGCGCCTCTTCTTGCAGCACGATGAAGAGCTGCGTGGCGCGCGTGGCCGAGAGCGTCACCAGCAGGTGCGTCGGGCCCTTGGCCGGCAGCGGGCCGAGCACGGAGAAGATGTAGTTACTGGTGCCCTCGGGCTTGTCGCCCTGGTACTGCCAGATCAGCGCACCGTCCTGCTTGTCCAGGCTCAGCGCGCCATCGAACGCCACCCAGGGCACGAATCCACCGGCGAAGTTGTCCAGCACGAACGGCAACTGCCCGTCGGGCGAATAGGCGGTCAGGGCGCGCTCGCTGTCGATGCTCAGGTCGTCCAGCCACAGGGTGCGCTCGCCGTCGGGCACCTTGATCTGCGGCATGACCTTGGTCACATCCATCACGCCGACCCAGTTCACCTGGTCCAGGTCCAGCATGCCGTTCTCGTCCTTGGTGTTGGGCGCCAGGCGGAAGCGGTCCAGGCTCAGGTCCGCGTCGGACCAGGTGTCGGCCGGGCTGGTCAGCAGCGATTGGTACTGGCTGCCGTCGTTCTCCTTGAAGGCCACGGCGATGACCACCGGCGCCGAGGTGCGCAGCCGGAACTTGATCGACTTGGCCTCGGCCAGGCGCGGCGCGACCAGCACACCGGCGCCACCCACCGGGTTCTGGGCGTCGATGGTGTACTTCGCTTCCAGGGCGGAGCCTTCGTGGGCGACCTTGGTCTGCACGGCCAACGGCGCGCCATTGCCCACCTTGTCCCAGGTGGCCAGCCCGTTCTCAAACGAGTAGCTCACCAGTGGCGCGGCGGATCCCGCCGTCGCCATCATCGCCACACACCCCAGCGCCTGTTGCCAGCGCATGCCACCATCTCCCATCCCGTTACGGGTCTTACGTGGCAACCGACGCCTCCGCGGCCCCAGCGGTTCCCCCGCCACATTGGCGCAGGTCGTGGCATACTGGTTGTGGTGCAGGTGGAGTGACCATGGAACAGCGACTCTTGGGCAAGACCGGAGCCAAGCTCTCGGTGGTGGGTTTCGGCGGGATCCTCTGTACAGACACGACCCCCGAGGAGTCCAGCCGCATCGTGGCCGAGGCCATCGACGCGGGCATCACGTACGTCGACGTCGCGCCCAGCTATGGCAACGCCGAGGAACGGCTCGGCCCGGCGCTGGAGCCGTATCGCGACAAGGTGTTCCTGGCCTGCAAGACGGGCCGGCGCGACAAGGCCGGCGCCAACGAGGAGTTGCACGCCTCCCTCCGGCGGCTGCGCACCGACCATTTCGACCTCTACCAGCTGCACGCGGTGACCACTACCCAGGACGTCGAGGCCATCTTCAAGCCCGGCGGCGCCATCGAGGCCTTTGTCGAGGCCAAGCAGGCTGGTCTGGTGCGACACCTGGGCTTCTCGGCGCACAGCGAGGAAGCGGTCGTTAGCTGCCTGGAGCGCTTCGCTTTTGACTCCGCGCTCTTCCCCACCAACTACCTGTGCGCCGAGCTCGGCGGGTTTGGCCACAAGGCCTTCGCCGCCATCCATCAGCGCGGCATCGGGCACCTCGCGCTCAAGAGCCTGGGGCTGGGCCAGGTGGTCAAGGACGAGCCGCGCCGCTGGGGCAAGTGCTGGTACCAGCCGCTGGACGACCCGGCGCTGGTGGCCATCTCGCTGCGCTGGACGTTGAGCCAGGGCGTCACCGCAGCGCCCACGCCGGGCCATATGGAGTTGTTCCGAATGGCGGTCAAGGCCGCCGCGGGCGATCTGAGCGCGCCGAACGACGACGAACTGGCCCACTTGCGCGCGATGCTCGGTGACCGGCCGCCGGTTTTCCACGTCTAGCACCACGGCCCGCGCCCGACTGTCCAATGAGCAAGCGAGAACTGCCAACTTGAACCCGCCGACCTCTGGTCTCACCGCCCAACTGCTGCCGTACCTGGGCGAGATCGCCTTGGTGCTGGCCCTGCTCACGCTGACCGCCCTGGTGCTGGCCTGGCGCAATGCCCGCGCGCTGGCCCAAGCCCGCGCTCGCTACCAGGCGCTGGTCGCCGGCGTGGCCGAGGGCGACTTGGAGCGCCTGCTCAACCAGCACCTCGAGCGCATCGAAACCGCGCGCCGCGAGGTGACCGCGCTCGACCGAGCCCTGGCCAACGTGGCCCGTCAGGCCGATAGCTGCTTGCAGCGCGTGGGTCTGGTACGCTACAACGCCTTCGGCGACGTCAGCGGCGAGGTCAGCTTCGCGCTGGCCCTGCTCAACCTGCACGGCGATGGCGTGCTGCTCAACAGCATGTTCGCCCGTCAGGGCAGCAGTGTCTACGCCAAGCAGATCCGCGCCGGCCGCGCCGAAGTGCCGCTGTCGGACGAGGAGAGCGAGGCGCTGGCGGCCGCGCTGCGGCGGTGACGGCGGCGGCGGCGCGCGCGGCACGGCAGCGCGGCAAGGCAACGCTCGGATGCGTCGGCCGGGCTATTCCGCTGGGGGAGCGTGCAGCATGTCAAACGCAGATCAGAGGCCGGGCCGCCTCGTGCCTGGCCTATACGAAGAGCTCATAACAGCCGCTCTCCTGCAGGAGCTCTCCGGACTGCCCGACCCGCCTCTGTACGAAGCGGCCGGCGTCGACATGGAAGCAGCCCACTCCGCGATGGCCCAGCACTTGGCGCAGTTGCTCGGCAGCGCGCTCACGCGCATCCGCGGGCCAGAGGCAAGCGCGCAACGACTGAGACTGGCAGACCGAGTGATTGCATCGCTCGCGGCGGAGCTTGGTCCCGATGCGCAGGTGGGTGCCGCGTTGGCCGAGCCGCTCAGGCAGCTCCTGAGCGTAGGCCGGCAGCCGTCGCTAACGGCTGGCGATCGGCCCGACACGCCACTGTCGCGATCAGCTCTGCTCACGGGCACCCGCCTGGATCCGTCTTTGGCCTCGCAGCTCAGCAAGGAGATCGCCTCGTCTGACCGGGTGGACATCCTCTGCTCGTTCATCAAGTGGAGTGGGCTCAGGCTGCTGTTGGACGCGCTCAAGCAGCTCACCTCGTCCGGGTTGCCTGACGGGCCGCGCCTGCGCGTCATTTCGACAAGCTACATGGGTGCCACGGACCCCAAAGCCATCGAGTGGCTGAGTCGCCTGCCCAACACCCAGGTCAGGGTCTCCTATGACACTTCGCGCACGCGGCTGCACGCCAAGGCCTACCTCTGCCATCGGGAGACCGGGTTCGGCAGCACGTACGTGGGCTCGGCCAATCTGTCCAGGGCCGCGCTATCAGAGGGGCTGGAGTGGACGAGCAAGATCAGCCAGTACGAGTTGCCTCATCTATGGCGCAAGATCGAGGGCACTTTCGAGACCTATTGGAATGACGAGGAGTTCGAGGAGTTCACGGAGGCGAGCGGTACTCGGCTGCGCGAAGCCATACTCCGCGAACGCGAATCCGGCGGCGACACGGCGGGCCTGGCGCTGTTCGATCTGCGCCCATACCCCTATCAACAGGAGATCCTCGACGCAATTGCCACCGAGCGGGAGGTGCAAGGCAAGCGCCAGCACCTGGTCGTCGCAGCTACCGGCACCGGGAAGACAATGGTGGCAGCTTTCGACTATCGCCGCGCCGTTGCTGGCGGGCGACCTTCCCTGCTGTACGTCGCTCACCGCGAGGAGATCCTCTCGCAGGCCATCGGCACGTTCAGGGCTGTGCTGCGCGACCACAACTTCGGCGACCTCCTGTTTGGTGGGCGCGACCCAGAGCAGACCAAGCATCTCTTCTGCTCCATCCAGAGCTACAACAGCCGAGAGCTTTGGCGACTCGACCCAGAGCAGTACCAGTACATAGTGGTCGACGAGTTCCACCATGCCGCCGCACCAAGCTACAGTCGGTTGCTCGAGCACGTGAGGCCCGCCATCCTGCTCGGTCTGACTGCGACGCCCGAGCGCTGCGACGGCCTGGACGTGCTCGGCTGGTTCGGCGGCGAGGCAAGCGCCGAGATCCGGCTTCCCGATGCCATCGGCCGACGACTGCTCTGCCCCTTCCAGTACTTCGGCGTGTCCGACTGCGTAGACCTCGACAGCGTGCGCTGGCAGCGAGGTGGCTACCGTGCAGAGGACCTTGACGGGCTCTACACCGGCAACGACGTCCGCGCTGGCTTGGTGGTCGACAAGGTGATCGATGTGCTCAACGACCCGGCGCAGGCCCGGGCCATCGGCTTCTGTGTCAGCGTCGCCCACGCCGAATACATGGCCAGGTTCTTCAACGAGCGCGGTCTGCCAGCCGTAGCGCTGTCAGCGCAGAGTCCCTCAGAGGAACGCCGCTCCGCGCGGGAGCGGTTGGTCCGCAGGGAGGTCAACTTCGTCTTCGTTGTCGACTTGTACAACGAGGGCGTTGATATCCCCGAGATCGATACGGTGCTGTTTCTACGACCGACCGAGAGCCTCACCGTCTTCCTCCAGCAGTTGGGCCGCGGCCTGCGGATGCACGCAGACAAGGAATGCCTGACGGTCCTAGACTTCATCGGCGCCCACCGCAGGGAATTCAGGTTCGCGGCCCGCTTCCGCGCGCTCAGCAACAGCCCTACTGCCAAACTGGACAGGGAGATCGAGGATGGCTTTCCCCATCTCCCATCTGGTTGCGCCATTCGGCTCGAACGCGTCGCCCAGCAGCGTGTTCTCAGCAACGTGCGGTCGACTCTGGCCTTGCGACGGTCGCGAGTGCTGAGCGAGCTTCGTGACCTGGCGCGATACCTTGGCCGCCCCCCGGCTATCCGTGAGGCCCTGGAGCACCTTGACACGACGCTCGACGCGCTGCTCAGGAACGGCGCGTGGTCTCGGCTGCTCAGCGACGCAGGGCTGGGTCCTGCGCCCGAGGCGCCCGACGAGGACCAGTTGGCAAGCGGCCTGCGACGCCTCGCACACATCGACGACCCCCAGCAGTTGCGCTTCCTGCTGCATCATCTATCCAGGCAGGAAGCTGCGCGGGGCGAGGACGCCATCGAACACACCAGGCTGGCGATGATGCATGTCACGCTGTGGGGCAGCATGGGCAGCTCGATGACGGTCGAAGAAGCCGAGCAACGCCTGCGTGAGAACGCATCGTTCGTGAGCGACATTCGGGCGCTGCTCGAGTACCGCCTCGCCCACACGCACACCCGGCCGCTGACGCTGGTGCCCGTCGCCGGGCCTTTGGCTGTGCACGCTCTCTATAGCCGCGATGAGATACTGGTCGGCTTGGGTCGGTGGTCCATGGATAAGCGACCAGACTTCCGCGAAGGGGTGTTGCACCTGAAGGACGCGAAGGTCGACGCGCTGTTTGTGACGCTCCTGAAAGCCAAGACCGACTATTCACCCACAACCATGTACGAGGACTACGCGATCAGCGATAGGCTGTTCCATTGGCAGTCGCAGAGCACGACAGCCTCCTCGTCTGAAACCGGCCAGCGGTACATAAAGCACAAGAGCCTTGGCTACACGCCCCTGCTGTTCGTCCGCGAACGCAAATCGCTGCCCAGCGGACAGGCCTCGCCGTATGCCTTTCTAGGCGCTGCTGACTACGTTTCGCATACGGGCGACCGGCCAATGAGCATCATCTGGCACCTGCAGACGCCCATGCCTGCCAGGCTGCTCCGCAGCACGTGCCATCAGATGGCCAGTGCGTAGGCGGGCCAACCGGCCATGCTCGCCTGGCCGGTTGGCAGCAACAGCAGCGGCGGCGCCAAGCTAGACCTGCCGCGTCGACACGCCAGGGGCGCCGCTGTTGCCCCACCCGCCCGTTGGCGATAGCCCGGCCCTGGCATACACTACCGACTCACAGGAGCCCAGGGCGTGGTTGCGATCATCGATTACGAAGCCGGCAACCTGACCAGTGTCGCCAACGCCGTTGCCTTCCTCGGCCATGAGGGCCGGGTGACCCAGGATCCCGCGGTGGTGGCGGCGGCCGATCGGGTCATCTTTCCAGGCCAGGGCGCCGCGGGCTCGGCCATGGCCAATCTGCGGCGGCTCGGCCTGGAGGCGCCGCTACGCGCGGCGGTGGCCGACGGACGGCCG
>JACRKZ010000060.1 GCA_016235455.1 Armatimonadota bacterium
CGTGGATGTCCACGCCGAACGCGCACGAGGTGACCGCGTCGTCGAACCGGCAGCCGGCCTGCAGGTCGGCCAGCGTCAGGTAGTAGCGCCCGCGCACCCGCCGCGCCTCGCGCACACCCCGGCTGGCCGCGGTATGCGCGAGTGTAACCTGCTCGAGGCCGGGAAGGTGTCTGAACACCTCCACCGCTTGCGCCGCCTGCTGGCGACAGGCGACCGTGCCCGCGGTCAGGTCGGCGGGGTCCAGCGGGTTGAGCCGGTAGACATGGGTTAACTGCACATCGGCGGTGCCCGGCGCGGGGGTGTTGATGATCCAGGGCGCGTAGTTGCAGCGTTCGATGGGCAGCACCATGTCGAGGCCATGCTCGGCGATGGCGCCGGCCATGGCGTCGTAGAGCTGCTCGGCCGACTGCTGCTCCCAGGCGGTGATGCCGCGGATCTCGAACATCAGCGTCATGGGCTGGGTCAGCCCGTCGCGCTCGCGGCCCAACTCATAGGGACAACCGGCGCGCGCAGCCAGGTCGCCGTCGCCGGTGGCATCGATGCAGACGCGCGCGGTGACCGCCTCGCGGCCAGCCTTGCTCTCCAGGATGGCGCCACGCACGCGGCCGTCTTCGACGACCGCGTCCGCCACCAGCGTGCCATAGAGCAACTCGACGCCGGACTCGGCCAGCATCGCCTCCAGCGTGCGGCGCATGGCCTCCGTGTCGAAACAGTGGGCAAACAGCCAGCGCCGCCAGGCGCCGGCCGATTCGAGGCGCGCGCGCAGCTCGTCCACCACCCAGCCGCGGCCGTAGGGCTCGAAGAACGGGTTGAGCAGGCCGGCGGTCCAGACGCCGCCGGGCTCTCCCCAGCGCTCGCACAGCAACACGCGCGCCCCTTCGCGAGCGGCGGCCAGCGCGGCGCCGAGCCCGGCCGGGCCCGCGCCGCAGACCAGCACGTCGACGTCAGCGCGTAGCGGCGTGCGCCGTGGCGCCTCCAGCACCGCGCCCGGCTCGATGCGCATGCCGTGCACCTCATCGCGCTTGACTGTCATGGCATCCTCCTCGGTCATCGCCGCGCCGCCAGGAAGTCGGCCAGCGCGTAGGTCTCGGCGTTGATCGCGCTCATGCGCGCCAGCAGCGGCGCATACGGCACGCCGTCGGCATTGCACATGCCCTTGTTGGCGCCGCCGGCGTTGTCCAGCGCCGTGGCGGTCGAGGGGTCGTCCGTGTATTTGAACCAGTGCCAGCCCACGACATTAGGCTGCTCCAGGGCGCCGAGCACGAAATGCTGGTAGAAGGCGGCGCGGTCTTCCTGCGTCCGCACCAGCCAGCCCGCGCCGTGCGTGTTGGCCAGGTCCTTGGCGTCGAGGGCCTTGGCATACCACTCGGTGAAGATCACCGGCTTGTCGCACCACCGGGCCCAGGCGGCCAGTTCGTCCGGGTCGGGTCCCCACTGGCTGTAGTAGTTGACCGACACCACATCGTGGTAGCGGCCCAACATGCGCCACAGATAGGGGTTGTCGAACTCGCCGCTGCGGTAGTTGAGCCGCGAGCCCAGGTACAGGTGGTTCGGGTCGTAGCGGCGGATAGCCTTGGTGACCACCTGGTAGTACCGCTCGAAGGCATAGGCGATGAACTCATAGCGGTCGCGCTGGGTGATGGGCGCGTCCGCTCCACCGGGCCGCCTGGCCAGCCAGGCCTTGGCCGCGACGACATTGGCCGCCAGATCCGTCTTGGCCGGGTCGCTGGCCAGGAAGCGGTCGAGCATGTCCGTCGGGCACTGGATCTCGTTATCGGTCATGATGCCCAGCAGGCGCGGATCGTTGGCGGTGTCGGCCAGAGCGGCGCCGTAGCGATCACAGAAGGCCTCGAACTCGGGGTGGAAGACGGGCATAGTCTTGTTGACGAAGCCCTGCGTGCCCGCCGCGGCCTCGACCAGCTTCTTCTCGCGGGCAAAGGCGAACATGAAGTCATGCCGCCGCACCCAGACCAGGGGGTTGGCCACCGCGTTCAGGCGCGTCGACGACCAGTTGCCCAGCCCGTTGAAGCCCGCGGCGCGGAGCTGGTCGGTGATGGCCTGCGCCGCCTTGGCGTCGTCGCCCAGCCGCGCCACGACGGCCTTGGGCGGCTGCACAGCGTTGACCGCCACATGCAGGAACAGATGCCCCTCGGGATCAACCAGCCAACTGCGTCCGTCGATCTTCGTCACGCCAAAGAAGCCCTTGGTCGGCTGCCGGGGCCGGTCGGTGCGGCCGCCGTAGGCATCGGTGGGCACCTTCCGCGCGCCGACACGGTAGCCGTCGAGCAGTTCCAGCAGCCGTGTGGGACGAGCGCGCCAGGGCGACGGCCCGGGCGTGTTGCCATGCGTCTCCACGGTCACCGTGCCGTCGCGCCACCGGGTCGTGGGCCGGGCCTCGTCCGGCCCATAGGCTGCGCGTGTGGCCTTGGCATAGTCGCCCAGCTCCTGGGCCGAGAGCACACGGTCATAGAGACGAAGCTCGCCGATGCGTCCGCGCAGGCCGGGCTTGCCGCCCAGGCCCCGGCCCATGAGCAGTGGCTGGTCGCCCAATGCCACATCGCCCCGGGCCGGCTCTTCGGCCACCGCCTGGCCGTTGACATAGAGCCGCGCCGTCGCCCCGTCATACGTGGCTCCGAGGCAGGTCCAAGCGCCGATGGGCAGCTCATCGGGCGCGGTGACCAGCACCTTGCCCCGACCTTGGTCGAGGAACATGCCAAACACCGCCCGCCGGTCGACGAGGCTGATGCCCAGACCCGGCGTGGTCCAGCTTGGCGTGGGATGCGGCACACCGAAGACAACGGTCTGCTGGCGCAGTGCGGCGGGCCTGACCCAGCACAACGCGGTGATCGCCTGGCGCAGCCCCAATGGCTGGCGCAGCGCGATGCTGACGCCGGCGTCGATCTCATCCAGCGATAGGACCTGCCCGCCCGGCTCGGCGGCCAGCATGCCGAACTCGATGCGGCCGTCGTTGCCTCGGCCCGAGCCGTCGCGGACGGTCTGGCCGTCACTCGCGACGAACGACCACTGGCCGACGAGACCGGGCTCGGCGGCGACGGCCAGGCTGGCGGCGAGGCCGAGGAGAGTGAGGATGCGCATGGCTGGCTCCGACCGCCGATTCGCCGGGTCCGCTGGGTGTCCTCTGGCCGCCAGGCCGACCGTGCCGGGCCGGATGAGCGGCGCGAACCGCTGGCGATGCTGACGTGTGCCAAGCTGGTGCTTGGCGCTCCCAGTTGGGCTGCGCCGGTTACGAGGCGAGCTCGGGGAAGCCGAGCAGGTGACGACTGTAGCCACCCGCGCCCAGCACCAACTCGCGCAGGCCCGCGTCGAGGTCGGCGTCACGCACCACCAGGGGCGTCGTCTCGCCGTCGGCCCGGTCGAGGGCGAACTGCGCGGCTTTGCGCAACAGCTCCTTGATGAACGCGGGGCTGGCGCCGGCCAGGCGAGCGATGAGCACGTCGGGCTCGGCCAGTTCGAGTTGCAGGCCGCGGCCGTAGAGCTCCAGCAGTGCGCGCCGGCCGGCCTCGTCGGGCAACGGATACTCGATGGCCTGGTCGATGCGGCCCGGCCGCGAGGCAACCGCGGGCTCGATGGCCTCGGGGCGGTTGGTGGTCAGCAGGAACAGGATCTCCACATCGGGCTCGATGCCGTCCATCTCGTTGAGGAGTTGGTGCAGCGTGACCTGGTCGCCCGGGCTGCGCTGGGCCTCGCGTGGCGCGGCGATCAGGTCGACGTCCTCGAGGATCACCAGCGACGGAGCCAGGAGCCGGGCCATCTGGCAGACTGCCTTGATCGCCCCCAGCTGCTCGGCGGACACGAGGAACACCGTCGCGCCGTCGAGCTGGGTGGCCAGCCACATGGCCGTGAACGTCTTGCCCGTGCCCGGCGGGCCGTAGAGCAGCAGGCCGCGCTTGGCCGACTGGCCGACACGCCGCAACTGCTCCGCGTGGGCAAAGAAGCCGACCGTGTTGCGCAGCAGTAGCGCCTTGGTCTCGGGCGGCAGGATCACCGCCTCGGTGGCCACCGGGGCCAGCCGGTGGAAGCGCAGGCCGGCCTGGCCACTGCGTCCGTACTGGTCGCCCTGGCACTCGAACGAGATGACCCGGCCGCGGTAGATATTGTCCTGGACCGCGAGTTGGCGCAGCTCATCGAACATGACCTGGCCGGCATCGCCCGGCACGGCCATGACTTCCAGGAACAGGCCGCGTCCGAACTGGTCGGCGTAGATGTGGACGACCGCGCGCGACTCCGCGGCGGTGACCAGGTAGACCGCGCTGGTCGGGCAGCGCCGGGGCTCGCCGAAGCCGACGTCGACATCATCGTAGCCGACGCCGCAGGTCGTCGCGCCCAGGTAGGCCGAGCGGTCGGTCAGCGCCCGCAACGACTGGTTCATCGGCTGTTGCGATTGGTAGCCGACCAGCTCGAAGCGAGCCTTGTTCCTGGTGCACCAGCTCTCGACGGCGCGGTGCAGGTTGGGCAGCTCAAGCGCGGCGTAACGGCGCCCCACGAGCGTCAACGCGGCAGGGTCGGCGCCAAGGAAGCGCTCCAGGCGCACGCCCAGCAAGTTGCGCTGACTCCTGCGCCGCAGGCGAGCCACCAGCCAGGCCCCCGCGCCGACCAGCGCGACTCCCGCCACCAGCCCCACAGCGAATCCCATGACGTCGTCCCCTGGGAGCGAGTGTAGCCAGCGGCGATCGCGCCTGTCAAACGGACGCGGCTGGCTACGGCTTGACCGCCACCCGCAGCGCCGTCACCGTCGCCCCAGCGCCGCGCACGTCCAGCCCCAGCTTGCCGCTGCTCAGGCCATACATGCGCCGCGAGAAGGCCCAGCGCTCACCCACGAAGCATTCGAGCATGGTGCCCACCACGAACGCCTGCACCTTCACTGGCCGGGTCAGGTCCAGCGCGCAGTGCTCGCGCGTCCAGGTCTGGCCGGGCGCGCTGAGCGTCAGCCGATCGGCGCCGGGCTCGATGGTCAGCATGTACGCCCGGCCGTCGTTCTGCTCGCGGAAGGCCACGGTCAGCGTGCTGGCCGGCTCGAAGGCCACCTCGGCCTCGAGGTAGTAGCTGGCCGGCACATCGAACCGGCAGGTGGAGCCCGGCCGGCTGGCGCGCGCGGTCAGCTTCCCGGCGTCCATGCGCCAGACCGCGCCGTTGGCGTGCAACTCGGGGTTGGCGTCGGCCAGCGTCGACACGGTCTGGCTGAAAGCCGCCACCGCCTCGCGCACGGGCCGGCAGTAGAGCTGGCCGGCGTCGCCCGCCACGAGTTCGCGCGGCAGACACTGGTAGCCGCCCCACGAGCCCTCGCCGCTGTCGCTCAGCACGCCGTCCGCGCCGGGCTGGCCATCCCAGGCCCAGCCGGTCCAAATGTGCCGCTGCCCGTCGAACTGCCGCTTGCCCGCATAGACGCCCGGCCGGTCGATGACGTTCTGCGCCGGCGCGTGCCACGGGCCGCGCGGATTGTCGGCGGACAGGTAGTGGTCGCCACCGATCAGGTACCAGGTGTTGCCGATGCGGAAGACATCGGGGCACTCCTGCCCACCGGCACCGGCCAGCGGCGGCTGCGCGGTCCAGGTCTTCAGGTCCGGGCTGGTCATCAGCCCCTGCACGCCGGCGTGGGTCTTGGCGTCGTTGGCGAAGACCACCATCCAGAAGCACTTCTCGACCTCGTTGTAGAACACATACGGGTCGCGCCAATCGCGCGTGCGCGGCTCCTTGGCGTAGATCACACCGTCCGGCGCCACGGTCACCTCGGGCTGCTTGGTCCAGGTCAGCGTGTCGCGGCTGGTGGCCAGGCGCACGACCTCCAGCCCAGCGGGATTGCTCGGGTTGTGCCCGGTGTACCAGGCATAGAACGTGCCGTCGTGCTCCATCACCGAGCCGGTGAACATATGCCCGCCATCAGGCCCGTCGGCCGCGCCATCGGAGCGCAGCGCCGTAGGCAGCTCCTCCCAGGTCAACAGATCGCGGCTGCGCACATGCTGCCACGGGCACCAGCCCACCTCGCCCTGCAGGTAGAAGACGTGGTAGGCGCCTTGGGCGAACAGCGGGATGGGGTCGGCAAAGCAACCGACCCGGGGCCGGTAGTGGATGGGTGAGGTGAACCGCCGCCCGGCGGGCGTGATGGCATAGGCGCGCTTGCCGTCGAGCACCAGCTTCCCATCGCGCACCACCGCGCCGTCGTGCAACTCGGCATCGGGGAAGGTACCGCGGCGGTCACGCACCACCGGCTCGTCGAACGTCCACCAGCCCAGCGGGTTGCTGGCGCGCACGTCGCCCGGCGTGAGCGCCCGCAGTTCGTCGACGGTCAGGGCCCGCGCATAGACCCGCGCCTCGTCGATGCTGCCGGCAAAGTAGCAGTCGGGTCGACCAGCAGCGCGGTGCCGCAGGCCGAAGACGACGCTGGTGCCCGGCCCGAACGCCGCCGGTTGCTCCACCGTGCCCTGCGCCACCACCTCGTCACAGCGGTAGACGGTCACCTGCCGGCCGGCGTACACCGCGGCCAGGCGCACGGTCTGCCCGCTCGCGGTCTCCTGCGGCCAGGCCGCCTGATCCCTCGGCGTGCGGGCATAGCGGTCGCTGCCGGGCATCCACACGCGCGGCCGTATCTCGCCGTAGACCAGGCCGTCGAAACTGTCCATGCAGTCGAGCGTGAGCACGCTGCCGCCGCGCGAGTCGAGGTCGGCCACGCTGACCCAGACCACCAGCGTCTTGTCGCGCATGACCGGCAGGTTGGGCTCGACGCTAAGGCCGGGCTCGACAGCGAGCAGCAGCAGTCCAGCAAGAGTGGTTATCACGCGCGCGTCTCCAGTGGGTCAAGCGTGCCCGGCATGGGCAGGCGGAGTCAAGCACAGGCGCGCGCCGGCACTACACTGTCTGGCGTCGGAGTTGCTCTATGGTCCGTGTGAGGATCTTCGTGTGTGCCGTGCCGCTGCAGGCGCTGTGCGGCTGCCAACAGCCCACCAAGCCTCCGGCGCCCGTGGACACGGCGACACCAGCGCCTTCGCCCGTCGCCGCAACCGATCCGGCCCAACTGCCGCCGCGCGCGGGCCTGCCCAACTTCCATCGGGTCGAGGCCGGCATCTACCGCGGCGCCGCGCCGACCGCGCAGGGCCTCAAGTCGCTGCGGGCAGTGGGCGTCAAGACGATCATCGACCTGCGCATCGAGAAAGCACGCCACCAGGCCAAGCGCGATGCCGAGGCCTTGGGCTTCCGCTGGGTCGGCCTGCCGATGGGCAAAGCGGCGCCCACCAAGCAGCAGGTCAACACGCTACTGACCACGCTGCGCGACGAGAGCAAGCAGCCGGTCTACGTGCACTGCCAGTACGGTGCCGACCGCACCGGCTGCATGATCGGTCTGTTCCGCGTCACGGTCCAGGACTGGTCGTTCGAGAAGGCCTGGGCCGAGATGCGACGCTACGGCTTCAAGACGTTCCTGACCGAGCAGAAAGAAACAGTGCGCAAGGCGGCGGCGAAGTAGCCGGCTGCCACATGCCCGGCCGCGGCCGACCGGGCATGTGGCAGCGCTACCGTTCTAGTCGGACGACTCGCGCCAGCAGCAGAAGCCGCCGCTCGACCCGTCCATGTTGGCGTTGGGTGTCGGCCGGCTGGCGTCGCGCAGCCTGGCCTCGTCATAGACGCGGATCTGGCTGCTGCGCGTGCTCACCAGCAGCACATCGGTGTCAGCGTAGTAGGCCAGGGCGTCGGGCAGGCCCCCGATGTCGGGGATGCTGCGCGCCGTGGGCAGCGTGGCCCACGGCGGACCAGGCACGGCACGCACTTGCCGGTTGGCGCCCAGGCTATAGCCGTAGTAGACCAGGTCACGCACGGAGTCGTAGGCCAGACCGCGGCCTTCGAGCATGTCGTCGCCCATCAGTGTCGCGTCGGTCAGCTCGGCATCGGGCAGCACGCTGCCGGTGCGCGTGAGCGGGGTGTTCACCACGGCCAACTGCTCGTGGTTGGCCAGGAACAGCCGGTTGTGGACCGCGTCGTAGACCGGCGTGCCGACCGAGCCAACGTGCTGCACGCTGAAGGCGACGTCCGGCGCTCGCGCCGCGGTGATCTGCGAGACGTTGCGGTAGATGCACACATTGCCCGTGAACAGCGTGTCGCTGCCCGGGTGGTACCAGATGCTCTGCACATAGGGCGTGGCTGGCGAGCCGTTGAGCACGAAGTCTGGCGCTCGGTCGCCGCCGGTCAGCGGGTTGCGGTAGACACGCAGGCTGCCCTGGTGGCAGACCCACAGGATGGTGCGGTCGGCGTTCATGGCCATCGACTGCCCGTAGAACGCGTACAGCGGGTTGGCGCTGCCACCCAGCCGGATCACTGTCTGTCGCGCCATGGAGATCGACTGCTGCCAGATGGTCGGGAAGCGCACGTAGTTGTAGCCGCCGATGACCGCCTTGAAGGTATCGGTGCGGCTGACCTCGCCGCAGGGGCTGCCGGCCGCGCCATCGGTGCCCAGGGTCACCGACGCGGTGGGCGCGGGATCGCCCGGCCAGAGGCCCGTGCCGGCGGTCGCCTGGCTCAGCGTGCCATGCCCCCGGCCGACACCCACCGGCGAACCGCTGCCGCCGTTGCCGCCATTGCCCGCCACGACGACGATCGAGCCGCCCGTGCCCTGGCGCCCCATGCCGCCTTCCCAGATGACCGCGCCGCCGAACCCGCCGGCGGCGCCGGCGTCACCGCCCAGACCGCCCGCGCCACCGGCGATGCGCGGCACCGTGCAGCCGCTGCCACCCGTGCCGCCGTCACCGCCGTGAGCCGTGGCATCACCACCGTCGCCCGGCCGCAGCAGCGCTTCGTCCGTGCTTGTGGCGGCGAAGCGCAGCAGAATCGAGCCGCCGCCGCCGCCCTGGGCGCTGGCTTCGCCACCGTCGCCGCCGGTGGCTCCTGGGCCGCCCAGGCCGCCAGTCTGCGCCCACGACACCGAGTCGCCGCCGTTGCCGCCTTCGTAGCGCCGGCCCTGCTCGTAGAACACATACTCGCCCTGGTTGGGATCTTCGATGCCGGCATAGCCGCCGGCGCCGCCCGAAGTCTCCACCCGGCGACCGGCGTGCGCCTGGTCGGCCGCGTCGAGGTTCATCACCACGCGCGCCGATCCACCGTCGCCACCGGTCACCTGACCGCTGCCGCCGCTCCGCCCGTGGACCTCCACACCCTCGGGCACTATCTGCCGACCGGCCGCCGCGCGGCTCGACGCGGCGCCGACTTCCCACTCAAAGGCGCCGGCATCGCCGCCAGCGCCGCCCAGCAGGTTGCCTGCCGGCAGCCAGACCACCAGGTCGGCCGCCTGCCGCGCCACGCCCGCACCGGTCACCGAGCCGGCCGTCACCCGCAAGAGGCCGCTGTTGCCGCCGCCGTTGGCCAGCTCCGCGGGTGGCGTGTAGGTGGTCGCCGCGGTGCCCGTGATCGACAGCGCGCCGCCGTTGCCACCGTTGCCCAGCCGGAACAGCGCGGTCGACGCGGCCAGGGTCAGCGTCTGCTGCGGACAGTTGAGCACGATGTTGCCACCGGCCCCACCGGCCCCACCGGCGCCGCCCGCGCCGCCATTGCCGCTGGTCAGCACAGCTTCGCCGGCCTGCCGCGTCGCCGCGCCGCCCAGCGTGATACCGCCGCCGGCCTGCAACCGCAACTCGCCACCGGCGCCACCCGCCGCATTGGCCGATCCGCCGGTGCCGGCGCCGGTCTGAATTCGGCCCGTCACGATGATGGCTTCCGTCGCTTCAATGGCGATGCCGCCGCCGGCCTGGCCGTTGCCGCTCGAGGCCAGCGACGCCAGCGTGCCGGCGATGGTCGCGGTGCGACACTGAACGGTCACGCCGCCCTGGCAGTTCACCCGCTCGCCGGCGGCGACGGTGAACTCATCCGCCGTGACCGTGCCCGAAATGGTCCGCCCGGCCGGGCCGTCCGAGCCACAGCCGCACAGCCACGCAAAGCACAACACGCTCAACAGACCGCACAACTGACGACACAGCCGACTCTGAGTGCCCATGGCGCCCTCCCTGGCAACACATTGGTGCGGCGGCATCATCCCTCGCGATGTGCCGACGAATCGAGCGTAGCCGGTGCCGACGGCCGTCGCAAGTCATATTGGGCCAGCCGGCCAAGGACAGGCTGCGCCGTCAGGTGGCCAGAGGAGCTTCGGCCCGGGCGCCGAACCGTCGCCTCGGGAGGGCGGCATGACGCGCGCGATGGGCTGGCTGGTCTTGGCAATGGTGGCGCTGCCCGGCTGGGCACAACAGGCACGCATCCCCGCGCTCAACTGGACGCCACGGTCGGATTGGATGAACGTGCGCGAACTGGGCGCCCGCGGCGATGGCCTCGCCGACGACACCGCGGCGCTCCAGGCGGTGTTCGACCGCACGCCCGAGACCGACACCAACTACGGCGAGACACTGCGCCACCGCGTCATCTACTTCCCCGCGGGCCGCTACCGGCTGACGAGCACGCTGCAACTGAGCAAGTCGCACGGTCTCTGGCTGGTGGGGCATGGGCGCGACACGACGCTGCTTTGGGATGGCCCCGCGGGCGGCATCATGCTGTGGAACAACGGCGCCACCTACGCGCGCTACGAGGGCCTGACCTGGGACGGCCAGGGCCGCGCGGCGGTCGGCGTCGAACACAAGTCCATGTCCTACTACGAGACCTCGATGCGCTACCAGGACTGTGCCTTCGTCGGCCTGACCGAGCATGGCGTGCTGGTCGGCCGCGGTGATGAGAAGGTCGCCACCGCCGAGATGTGGTACCTGAACTGTCTCTTCCGGCAGTGCGGCAATGGCGTCACGCTGGGCAACTTCAACGACTACGACAACACCTTCGACGGCTGCGCGTTCGAGGACTGTGGGGTCGGCGTCAACAGCCCCAAAGGCAACTTCTACGTGCGCGCCTGCCGGTTCGAGCGCAGCCGCGAATGCGACGTGCAGCAGCTCAGCCCATCCCACTCGAGCTCGATCCGCTTCTGTGTCTCACAGGGCTCCAAGCGCTTTTACCGCACCATGAGCTATGGCCACCTGGCCACCAAGATCCAGAACTGCCTGGTCGACGGCTGGACGGCGCCCGACGGCGCCATCCGGCTCGGCCATCGCGGCCCGACCACCATCTTCGACTGCCGGTTCACCCACCCGCCCAGCGCGGCGGCGCCCATCGCGCTGGCCAATCCTCGCGAGTTGCAGCAGCTGCTCGTGGTCAGTGGCAACACCTCGCCCGATACGGCCAAGGTGGTCGATGAAGGCCCCAACGCGCGCGTCAGCGTGGTGCCGGCGGGCAAGCGGGGCCCAGCCCTGACCGATGTGGGCCGCCGCTTCCTGGTCGAGCGGCGCGGCCGCGCCGGCAAGGTGCTCGACGCGATGCGCGACTTCGGCGCCAAGGCCGATGGCCAGACCGACGACTCCGCCGCGCTGCAGGCCTGCTTCGACGCGGCCGGCGCGCTGGGCAGCGGCGCCGTGGCCTATCTGCCGGGCGGCCAGTACAAGGTCAGCCGCACGCTGCGCCTGACCGGTCGTGACTGGACCCTCAGCGGCACCGGCTTCCGCACCATGCTCAACTGGAGCGGCGACAAGGCCGGCACGATGCTGCGCATCCACCATCCCCAGGGCCTGCGCCTGGAGCACTTCGTGCTGCAGGGCCCGCCCGAAACCGTGCGCATCCACCACACGGCCGATCCCGGCCCGTCGCGCATCGCTTACGACGGCGTCTACGTCAACGGGCTGGACGCCTGCAACACCGGGCTATGGTGCGAGCAACTGCCAGCAGGCACGGTGGTGCTCATGGGCCACTTCATCGGCAATATCCGGCTCACCGACTGCGGGCCGGCCACCATCCTCTGCGCCCAGCACTACTACTCGCTCACGCTGGAAGGCGCGACAGCGCCGAAGACCGGGTTGGCCGGGTTCATGTTCCACAACGACGCCTGCCACAACTACGCGCTGGACGTGCTGGACAACCAGGATGTGGTGGTGGCCGACTTCTACTCCGAGACCAACCAGCGCTACCTGCTGGCGACCGGCCGGCCGGGCCAGCCGTCGGGCCGCGTGACCATCGGCGCCTCGAAGATCAGCACCATCGACCGCGAGGCGATCACGCTGCGCAACTACCAGGGCCGCGTGTTCGTCGGTGGTGGCGACGGTTGGTGGCAGACCGACACCGGCCAGCCGCTCAACCTGGTCCATGAGGGCGACCGGCCACTGGACTTCATCATCGCCGGGCAGATGTGGTGGCGCTCGGAGCCCCGGCTGACCGCGGGGCCGGGCCTGCGCTACGGCGGCGTCGAGAACCTGCTCATGGAGAACGACTACCCCGCCTACAACGAGAAGTCGTTGCCCAACGTGACCACACCAACCACACAGGCGGCACTGGTCGGCGCGTTCGACGACTTCCGCGAGCTGGGCACGGCCTATCTGCGCCACTACTTCCCCACGGACTGACGGCGCGGTCGCCGGGCCTGCCCTGTAACGCCGCGGGTGCCATGCTGACACTGGGCCTTGGAGACCCGTTTGATGTTCCGCCGCCGTCCGTTCGCCGCCGCGCTGGCCCTGTTGGCGCTGGCCGGCTGCCGCCCATCCGCGTCGCCGCCCGTGGTGCCCGCCCCCTCTGCGGCGGTCGCGCCGCCGCCCCCGGTGGCTGCGCCTGCCGCCGTCACCGCGGCGACGTCCCCCGCGCCGCTGCCTCCGCATGAGGGTCTGCCCAACTTCCATCTGGTCGAGCCCGGCATCTACCGCGGCGCGGCGCCCACGGCCCAGGGACTGAAGTCGCTGAAGGCCATGGGCGTGAAGACCATCATCGACCTGCGCATCGAGGTCGCCCGCAAGAAGGAGAAGATCGACGCCGAGGCCCTGGGCTTCCGCTACATCGGCCTGCCCATGGGCAAGGAGGCGCCCACCAAGCAGCAGATCACCACGCTGTTGGAGACGCTGAAGGACACCAGCCGGCACCCGGTGTACGTCCACTGCCAGCACGGCGCCGACCGTACCGGCTGCATGATCGGCCTGTACCGCGAGACCGTGCAGGGCTGGTCGTTCGACAAGACCTGGGCCGAGATGCGCCGGTACGGGTTCAACAAGAACCTGAGCGAACTGAAGGGCACCGTGCAGAAGGCCGGTACACCCAAGGCCGAGCCCAAGTAGCCGGACAGCCGCCGCGTCGGGCCACAGACTTCTAGTCGAGCACGCTCGGTGCTACGCTAGATGGCGTTGCGCGGAGGTGACGGTGATGCGACTGATGATCCTGACAGCCACTGCTCTGCTGGCGGGCGCCGTCCTGGGCCAGGAGGCGTCGGCGCCGCCTGCCGACTACGTGCGCGGCGACCTCGTCCAGTTCATCGCAAATGGCGGCTGGTGCTGGTACCAGGATGAGCGCCTGCTGGTCGATCCGGCCGGCGGGCGCCTGCTCATCGGCTCCGTGGCCAACGCGCTGGGCCTGGGCGGCAAGGCGCGCGACGCCGACATCGACGTCACGGGCTATCACCTGGCCAGCGGCGCACGCACCAACGTCACGCTGCGCAACTTGCCCAGCTACGGCGGCGGCGACGACCACAACGCGGCTGCGTTCTGGATCCGGCCGGACGGACGCTACCTGGCCGTCTACACGGGTCACAACGAGGCCAGCCGCCGGACCTGGTACCGCATCTCCGAGCGACCCCACGACGCAACCGCCTGGGGGCCGGAGCAGTCCTTCGACTGGGGTGCCGCGCAGCCGGGCACCAAGTCGAACGTCACCTACAGCAACCTGTTCTACCTGTCCGCCGAGAAGCGGCTGTATAACATCGCCCGCGAGGACCAGCGCAGCCCGAACATCGCCGTCAGTGACGATTTCGGCAGTACCTGGCGCTATCTGGGCAAGCTGACCGTGCCGCGCACCCACGTGGCCTACTCCGACGGCTACTTCCGCTTCGCCGACAACGGGGTCGACCGCATCGACTTCATCGCCACCGAGCACCACCCGCGCGACTTCAACAACGGCATCTTCCACGGCTACATCCAGGGCGGCCGGACCTATAACTCGACCGGCAAGCTGCTCGACGACCGCCTGGACGACGAGAAGGCGCCCGCGCCCGAGGACTTCACCCGCGTCTTCCAGCCATCAGCCGAGGACGGTGTCGACGACGCCACCGACTACCACCGCGGCTGGACCATCGACCTGGGTTACTGGGCGCCCGGCCAGCCGCACGCGCTGTTCCTCACGCGCTACGGCACCCAGACCTGGCCGCTGGGCGCCAAGCGCACGCCCCAGAACTCCGGCGCCGCGGACCACCGGCTGTTCTACGCGCGCTGCGAGAACGGCGTCTGGCGTAGCACCGAACTGTGCCACATGGGGCACCCGCTGTACCCCGCCGAGCAGGACTACACCGGCCTCGGCGCACTCCACCGCGACCATCCTAACGTGCTTTATGTTTCGACTCCTGTCGATCCGCGCGACAACCGTCCGCTGGCGCATCGCGAGCTCTTCCGGGGCGAGACCGACGACGCCGGCCACACCTGGGCCTGGACGCCGATCACCTGGGATTCCAGCGCCGACAACTGCCGGCCAATTGTGCCCGCCTGGGACTCGTCGCACACGGCGCTGCTCTGGTGGCGCGGGCGCTACGACAGCCAGCGCTCCTATGACACCGCCGTGGTCGGCCTGATCGACCGCGACGACGCGCCGGGCCCCGTGTCGTTCACGCCGGCCACGCCGGCCAACACGACCTTGCCCAGCGGTGGACCTGTGCCGACCACCGGCCCCTCGGCCGCTCGTGGCGCGGCCGATGGCACCTGGCATCGGCGCCTGGTGACCGCCGAGGGGCCGACGGTGTTCGCCGCGGGCGAAGCGGGCGAGGAGAACGTGCCGCCGCTGGCCACCACGGTCGACGCGCCGGCGGACGGGGTGTACGACGTCTACGCCTACTTCTGGTCGAACCCGGCCGAGGACTGGCGCCTGGCCGCGGGCCTGGCCGACCAGCCGCGGATGGTCTTCCGGCGCCAGGCCTGCCAGCGCGCCCGCGCCGACGAGTTCGACGGCACGGTGCCGCTCACCGCGCCGACCGTGGCGCTGTACCGGGCTTTCCTGGGCCGCGTGACCGCCAAGGCCGGCCAGGGCGTGGTGGTCCATCTCGACGACACGCCCGACCGATCGCCGGACGGCCGGTGTCGCACGTGGTATGCCGGCGTGGGCCTGGCCCGCTCCGACGCGCTGGTGCCGTGGCGCGCGAGGCCCGCCGACAGCAGCCTGCGTTGAGCAGTCTGGCCCTGCCGGCCTCGGCGGCTGTGGGACCGACGGCGTTCGTGCTGTGGGTGGCGCTGATCATGACCACCGCCTGCGGCATCGCCGCGCTGGCCGGGTTCGGCGGCAATCTGCTGGCGCTGCCGTTCGTGGCCTGGGTCTGTGGCGACCTGTGGCCGGCCGTAGTGTTGGTCCTGCTCATCGGCACACTGCAGTCGCTGGCCATGGCCGCGGCCAACGTGCGCGCGGTGCGCTGGCGATCGCTCGGCGCCCTGGTGGCGTGGAGCGCCGCGGGTCTGCCCCTGGGCCTGGCCCTGACCCACTGGCTACCGCAACGGCCGCTGATGTTGCTCATGGGCCTGGTCATTCTGGTCGGCGCCGTGGCGGGCCATCTGCAGGTGGCGCAGGCCGGCGAGGAGCGCCGCTTCGGGCTCGGCGCGCGGCTGTTGTTGCTGGCCGCGGGCATCATGCACGGCGCGTTCGGCTGCGGCGGACCCACGGTGGTGCTGGCCGCGCGCGGCACGCTGCGCGAGAAGGACGCCTTCCGCGCCACGATGTTTGCCTTCTGGGTGTTCCTCAACGCCTTCGCCCTGGCCGGCATGTATCAGCGACTCACCGTGCCGGGCCTGCCGCTGCTGGTCGCCGTCGGCCTGCCTTGCATGGCGCTGGGCAGTTGGCTCGGCCAGACGATGTCGCGGCGCGTGCCGCAGAAACGCTTTGGTGAACTCGTGGCGGCGATGCTGGCGGTGACCGGCCTGGTGACCATGGCGCGGGCGTGGTAGGCGACGGACGAGTAGGTGGCCAAGGGCGGCTGGGACCCATACTGATGCTGGGAACGGAGAGACGCATGATGACGAGCAAGCGGGTCGGGCGGAGTCGGTGGCTGGCAGTGCTGCTGGTCGGGTTGCGCACGCTCTGCGCGGCGCCAGTGCTGACGCCCACGGCCGGGCCAGACCCCAAGGACCTGCCCGCGCCGACCGATACCGGCGAGGTGCTGTGGATCAAGCCTTACCTGCAGGCCGTCACCGCCGATTCGGCCATCCTGCGCTTCGAGACGCGCGTGGCTCAGGCGGCGCATGTGACCATCGCCTCGGCCAACACCGACCGCGCGCCGCAGGTGGCGGTGGACGACCCCGCCGTGCGGTTCCATCGCGTGCTCGCCACGGGCCTGACGCCTGAGACCGACTACCGGCTCAGCGTGTCGGTCGACGGCAAGGAGGTCGGCGGCGCCAGCCTGACCACCTGGTCCCAAGCGCCCAAGACCTTCAAGTTCTTCGTCTACGGCGACACGCGCACGCGGCCGGCCGAACACGCGAAGATCTGTGCGGCCATGGCACAGCGCGCCGCGGGCCATCTGTTCGTGTTGCACAGCGGCGATTTGGTGGCCGACGGCAAGCAGTATCCGCTATGGCGCCGCGAGTTCTTCCAACCTGCTGGCGAACTGATGGCGCGGCTGCCGATGATCACCGTGCCGGGCAACCACGAGCACGAGACGCCGCTCTATCTGGCCTACCTCGACCTGCCCGAGCCGCGCTGGCACTGGGCCTTCTCGGTCGGGCCGGTGCATGTGCTGGGCCTCGACAGCTATCACGAGCTGGTCGGCTCCGGCTGGCGCCGGACAGCCTCGGGCAAGTGGCTTTTGGCCGAACTGCCCAAGGCCAAGGAACCGTGGCGACTGGCCGTGTTCCATACCCCGCTCTATTCGCTCGGCCCCCACGGCGTCCAGGATGACGACGACGAGCCCAAGGAACCCGAGATGCGCTGGAGCCGCGAGCAGCTTGAGCCACTGCTGCGCCAGGCTGGCTACACGGTCACCTTCAACGGCCACGACCATGTCTATGAGCGGAGCTTCAAGGACGGACTGTTGATGCTCACCTCAGGCGGCGGCGGCGCGCCCCTGTACAAGCCGGCCAAGTCCGACCAGAACCCTTGGAGTCAGAAGCTGATGTCCACCACGCACTTCCTGGACATCACGGCCAGCGAGTCCACGCTGGACGTGGTCGTGCTCGATGCCGACGGCAGAACGGTGGACTCCTTTGTGGTCACGCGCGGCGCGGACGGCAAAGCGCAGGTAACGCAGCGCTAAGCCGGGCTCGGATGTGGTACAACGGCGTCCTGGGCCCGAGCGGCCCAGAACCCACTCTACCAGCAGAACCGAGACCAGCATGAGCAAGGCCGTTGTGGCGACGATGATGGGACTGGCCCTGAGCGCCGCCTTGGGCCAGGGGACCGCCATGAACAGCAGCGCCAGCCGCGTTGACTTCTCCTATGCCTTCGGCCTGCCGCACCGCATGACCGTGGCGCTGCCCGATTCGAGCGACAAGACGCTCATCGACACCTTCACCGAGCACCTGCAACTGCGCTGGACCTATGGCAATTTGCGGACCATCCCCGTGGGCGCGTTCATGCCGCTGGGTTCGAGCTGGTCGGGCGACCTGTGGGTCGAGAGCGATGGACGGCGCCTGAGCCTGACCTCGCACCGGCGAGCCGCAGGCATCCTGCCGGCGCTCGCCGTCGTCGCCGAAGACGCCGAAGACGCCGACGGCAGAGTGGCCCTCGACGCGGTCGGCGGCAAGACCGCCGGCCTGCTGCGCCTCACGGTCACCAACAGCTCCGACAAGCCGCATCGCTACCAACTCGTCTTCTCGGTCAACGGCGGGTTTGGCGAGGTGCCGGGCTACATCAACGCCGGCGACCCGCTGGACTACGTGCTGGCCGGCTGGAACGACCGGGCCGACCGCGTGCTGGCGCTGCTGGTCGGCGGGCAGGCGGTGGCCCGACGCGAGACACCGGCCCGCACCATGGCGCTGGCGCTCGACCTCAAGCCCGGCGAGACCGGTCACGGTTGGCTGGTGCGGCCGTACAAGGCGTATGAGGCCGATGTCGCCAAGCTGCGCGGGCGTGACTGGGCCGCCGAGTTCGCCGCCGGCGAGCAGGCCTGGCGCGACCTGCTGGGCCGGGCCACACGGTTTGTCATCCCCGACACCGGCGTGCGCGACGCCTACTACGCCTGTCTGGGCGACCTGTTCATCATGCGCGAACCCGTCGGCGCCAAGTATGTGGCCATCAGCCCCGGCACCGAGGCCTATCGCTGCCCCAACTCGGGCGAGGCCAGCATGGCCTCGGTCGGCCTGGACCAGGCCGGCCTGCCGCGCGAGGCCGAGGAGGGCTATCGCTGGTCCATCGACTCGCAGGGCGCCAACGGCGACTGGAACGATCCCGCGGGCTGGTCGCACCGCTGCTGGGGCATGGCCGGGTTCAAGGCCTGGACCGTGCTGGAGCACTACCTGATCACCCGCGACCGGGCTTATCTGGAGCACGTCTGGCCGCATCTGCTGGCCAACTCGCGCTGGCAGGAGACCCAGCGTCAGAAGACCCGGCAACTGGTCGACGGCCAGAAGCCGCTGCACTACGGGCTCATGCCGCGCGGCCAGGGCGACTGCGGGCTGGACGCCGGCGACGGCTGGTATGGCTACTTCATCCCGCACAACGCCTGGGCGGTCAACGCCGACCGCGTGGCCATGCTGGCCGCGGGCTACCTGGGCCACACCGCCGAGCAGGCCGAGTTGCGCGGCAACTTCGAGCGCGCCAAGGCAGACCTGATCAGCTCCATGGACCGCGGCGCCATCGCCGAGGACGGCTACCGCTGGATCCCCGGCTCGCCGGGCAACCGCGCCGGCAGCCGCTGGGGCGTGCTCAACGCGGCTTTCCCCTGTGAAGTGCTGCCGCCGGACCACGAACTGATCAGCGGCACGCTGCGCTACATGGCCAGGCAGATGAGCCCTGGCGGCCTGCACGTCCACACCGGCTGGATGGCCGATGGCATGTGGGTGGCCATCTCGCTGGACAACGTGGCCGAGGTCGAACTGCGCCGCGGTAACGGCGACGAGGCGGCGCGGCTGCTCTATGCCTGCCTCAACCATGGCACGCCGCTGCTCACCTGGTGCGAGGAACGCGGCCAGAAGCCCGGCACCGACCAGGTCTCGGGCGACCGCCAGCACCTCTGGACACCCGCGGCGGTGGTCCGCGCGGTACGCGATGTCATGGTCATGGAGGATGGCGACGGTCTGCGCCTGGCGCCCGGCACCGACCGCGGCTGGCTCGGCTCGGGTCAGCCGGTCGGCGTCGAACAGGCGCCGACGCACTTTGGCCCGGTGTCGTATGCCATGGCCTACGATGCGGCCAGGCACCAGGTGGCCATCGACGTGACCTTCCCGCGACGCAATCCGCCGGCCTGGGTGGAGTTGGCGGTGCGGCTGCCCGAGGGGCTCAAGATCAAGAGTTTTGACGCGGCGTCGGGCGCGAGCCTCGCCGCCGGTGGCGAGGCGCTGCGCTGGACCAGGCCGAAGGGCGCGGTGAAGGTGGTGGCGACGGTGGGCACGCGATGACAGTCGCGTACCAGCGCCGGATCGCCGCAGTCCTGCGTGGCATCGGCCAGAGGCGAATCCGGCGGCCGCCCGGGTAGCGTCGCCGTTGGGGATGTCGGGTCTTCGACCCGATGCCACGCGGGAGCGTGGCGCTCCGGCACTGGTGCGGCCAGATCGCGTGTCGGCGACGCGTGTCAACGCTCTGCCACGGTGGCCTGGCCGGCCTTGACACCCGCCTCCCGCCAGTTAGACTCAACCCACTGCCCAGGGAGCCTTCATGGCGGCTCGGTTCGTCGCGCTGGACATCGCCCTACCGTCGCCCGGCCGCTGCGAGATCGCCGCGGTGGTGGATGCGCCTGAGCAGGTGCGCCGCTTGCTCTATCTGGTCGGCGCCGACCCGCTCGCCGCCCGCGCGCGCACCCATGCCGAACCCGATGTCGAGGTCGTCCTGGTAGACGATCTGTCCGATATCTCGCGCGCCATCATCGACCTGGCCGACGAGGCGCCGTGGGTCACGTTCGACCAGGCTTCGCGCCTGGCCGTGTGGCGCGAACAGGACACGACCGGCGCGTTCGACGCCATCCCCATGCCCGATGCGGGCGACCTGGCGGCGCTGGCCATGCCCTGGATCAGCTCACGCTCGCTCGAAGGCTTCCTGGCCGAGGCATTGGCCTTCTGCGATCAGGCCGGAGAGCAGCCCGAGCCGACGCACGGCCTGGCCTTCGCCGAGGCCGTGGCCGCGTTGTGGCGGCTGCTCCCGGTAGCCATCGGGCAGCGACCCTATGCCGTGCGCCATGGGCTGGCCGACCTGCTGGACCGCAGCGGCACGCCGTTGGGCGAGGCCTGGCGCCTGGGCGTAGGCTCGGCGCCGCCCGGCGAGCACGAGCCCACGCTGCTCGACAGCTTCCTGCGCGCCCGGCTGCGTGAGCTGACGCCCGAGCAAACGCGGCCCGAGGAACTGCCCGAGCCTCGGCCGATCAGCGCCGACGCCGTGGAGCGCGTCTTCGCGCCGGACGGGCTGCTGGCCGCCGCGTTCGACCAGTGGGAGCCGCGGCCGGGGCAGATCCAGATGGCGCGCGCGGTCGCCGAGGCGCTCAGCGGCGGCGAACTGCTGCTGGCCGAGGCCGGCACGGGCACCGGCAAGTCGCTGGCCTATCTGGCGCCGGCGGTGATGTTCGCCGTGGAGAACAAGACGCCGGTGGTCATCTCGACGGCCACGCGCAACCTGCAGGACCAGCTTTTTGGCAAGGACCTGCCGCTGCTGCGAAGCGCACTGGACTTCGAGTTCGTGGCCGAACTGATCAAGGGTCGCGGCAACTACCTGTGCGTCGAGAAGCTGCTGCGCGAACTGCTCGAATCGGGCCTGCTGCCGCTGGACGACCAGGTGCTGGCCATGGCCTACCTGCTGTCCTGGGCCGCCGCCTCGCGCACGGGCGACCTGGACGAGCTGAGCAGCTACCTGCTGACGCGCTACCCCAAGCTCAGCGCCCTGGCCTATCGGCTGGCCAGCGATGGCGAGAGCTGCACCGCCGTCAGCGCGCGCAACCACCCCTGCTTCGCCACCGTGGCGCGGCGCCGCGCCTTCGCCGCCGACGTGCTCGTGGTCAACCACGCGCTGGCGCTGGCCAACACCGCCGTGGAGATCCTGCCGCGCTTCGCTCACATCATCTTCGACGAGGCGCACAACCTGGAGGACATCGCCACCGAGGCGTTCGGGCTGGAGCTCGAGCGGCGCGGGCTGCTGCAGTCGGCGCGCGAGTGCGGCGCCTCGCGCGACCAGCGGGCGCTGCACAACCGGGTACGCCGCGCCTTGGGCACGGCCACTGGTGAGCTGGTGGACAACGTCCTGGCCCATGTGACCGCCGTGGAACAGGCGGCGGCGCAGGTCATTGCCGGTGCCGACGAGTTGGGCGAGCGCCTGGCCGGCGTGGTCATGCACAAGCTGCGCCGCACCATGGAGGAGCTGACCCAGATCGAGCGACTGCGGCTCGACCCCACCTTCTGGCATGGCGTGCTGGGCGAAGGGGCCTACACCGCTGGCGAGAACCTGCTCGCCCGCGCCCAGGACCTGCAGAAGACGGTCGCGACGTTGGGCGTGTCGGTGCAGGTGCTGCGCGGCGCGGCAGGCTTCATGGAGTTGCCGGCCGAGGAGATGGAGCGGCTCGACGTCGCCTGCCAGACGGCGCAGTCGCAGTGGGCCGAGCAGAGCCGCATCATCGCCGCCCTGCTGGCGCTGGACGATGAGAAGTACGTCTACTGGCTGGAGTTCGTGCTGCGGCGCGAGGCCTGGGAATGGCGGCTGCGCGCCGCGCCCATCGAGCCGGGCGAGGACCTGGCGGGCAAGGTCTACGAGCCGATGACCGCGGTGGTGCTGACCTCGGCCACGCTCAGCGTCGACCGCTCGTTCGACTTCTTCGCCAGCCGGCTGGGCCTGCTGCTGCCCAGCGTCAAAGACCGCTACCGGGCGCTGAGCCTGCCCTCGCCGTTCGACTATGCCAAGTCGGTGCTGCTGGGCCTGCCCACGAACATCTGCCAGCCGAACGACAAGGAGTATGAGCAGCATGTGGCCAAGGCCATCCGGGACCTGACCGAGTTGCTCCAAGGCCGTACACTAGCGTTGTTCACCTCCAATCGCGCCATGCGCGGCGTCTACGAACGCGTCGCCTCGCGGCTGGAGGAACAAGGCATCGAAGTATTATGTCAAGGTGTGAGCGGCAGCCGCCATGTGCTGGCGGAACGCTTCCGCACCCATGAGCGGGCGCTGCTGCTGGGGACGCGTAGCTTCTGGGAAGGCATCGATGTGCCGGGCGACGCGCTGTCCTGCGTGGTCATCGCGCGGCTGCCGTTCTCGGTGCCCAAGGATCCCGTCTTCGAGGCGCGCTGCGAGCACCTGGAGGCACGTGGCATCAATGCCTGGAGCCAGTACGCGGTGCCCCAGGCCGTCATTCTGTTCAAGCAGGGCTTCGGCCGGCTGATCCGCCGGGTCAGCGATCGGGGCGTGGTGGTCTGTCTCGACCGTCGGCTGCTCGAAATGGGCTATGGCCGGGCCTTCCTGCGCAGCGTGCCGGGCTACACCTCGGTCTTCGACCGCTGGAGCGAGGTGCGCGAGCGCGTGCGCGAGTGGCTCGAACGCCGGCCTGCCGGCGCATCGCGCGACAAGACCTAGGAGAGCTGCGTTGAAGGCAAGAGGCTGGTGGTGGTTGGTGGCCGTGGCGCTGGCCGCGCCGGGCGGCGCGGCTTGGGCCGATGCGACCCAGCTCGATCGACTGTCCTTCTCGGCGTCGTTCGACGACCTCTTCCTCTACGTGGCCTTCACCTGTCAGGACGTGAACCTGTGCGGCCGCGAGGAGCGCTACGGCTACCCGGTGAGCGGTGACGACGCCGTGGAGCTGTTGTTCGACATCACGCCCGGCGCGCGCAGCGGCGCCGACCGCCAGACGCTCTACCGCGGCTGCTTCAAGCTCGGCCTGTCGGCCGCGGGTGGCATCTTCCTGGGCGTTGGCGGGGGCGATGCCCGCCGGCCCGAATGGTTGCCGCTCCGACCCGCCGGCCGCACCGGCCCCGCGCTGCGCACCGACCTCAAGCTCGATGGCACGCTCAACGACCCGACCGACGTCGACGGCGGCTGGTCGGTGGAAGCCGCCATCCCGTGGCAGCGCCTCGGGCTCGAGGGTCCGCAGCTTGGTGAAGTCTGGGCGTACAACGTGGTGCGCACGCTGCGCGGCGATGCCGAAGCGCGGTTCAGCCTGGCCGAGGGCGGCGACGACCTCGATCCCAGCCGCTGGCTGCCCATGAGCTTCCGCCAAGGGCCGGCCGGCCTGGAAGCCGGGCGCGCGTTCCTGGTGTTCAGCCAGGCCGACGGCCAGAACCCGACCATCGATGGCAACGTCACCGAGGCCGAGTGGCCGGTGCTCCAGCGCGTCGAGCTGACGCCCAGCGCCGACCGCCTCACGCCACTGCCGCGCATTGCCTGGCCGGTACCCGCGGTGACCCAGGCGCCGCTGCCGGCCGGCAGCACGTTCATCCCGCGCGAGCTGGCGCCGCCGCCGGTGCGTGGCGCATGGCAGGGCGACGGCCTGGTCCTGGCCACCTACCAGCTCGACCTCGGCCTCGACCGCCGCGCCGCGCTCGACGCCAACGGCGCCAGTCTGCTGGCCGCGCACCCGCTCGGTGGACTCGGTCCGCAGAACAGCGCGCAGCGCATCGGCGCGCACCTGCCGCAGGTCCAGCGGGCCGGTGCCGCCGGGATCGATGCGCTGCTGGTCTCCTGGCCCTGTGCGACCGCCGCGCGCGACGCCTGGGCGCTCGACGCGCTGCGCTCGCTGGCCCTGGCCGCCGCCGAGGTGGGTCAAGGCAGCCAGAGCGTGCCGCTGCTGGCGCCGCGGGTCAATGTGGCCGAACTGGGCGCCGCGGTCGACCTGACCCAGCAGGCCCAGGCCGAACAGCTCTACCAGGCGCTGGCTGAGTTCTACCAGCAGGTGCCGCCGCAGCTCCGCGCGCGGCTGGCCGACGGCCCGCGCCGCGAGCTGCTGGTCGACCTGGGCGCCGCGCCGGCCAACGTGCGCTTCGGCGAGAGTTTCCAGACGTACATCGAGCAACGCTTCCGCGAGGGCTTCGGCGTCGACGTGGCCTGGCTGGGCGACGCGCTGTGGGCACGCCGCGGGGCGCGACTCGACGCGGCACGGACCGTGGACGGTGGCACGGCGGTCTTCGCCGGTGGCGCCGAGCGCGTGCGGCTGGGCGTCGTGCGGCCGGGCCGCGACGAGACCCGCGTCGGTGGCGCGTTGGTGCCCCGCCATGGCTTCGAGGCCTTCCGCGCGTCGTTCGAGGCCGCCGCCGCCGGCCACGCCGAGTGGCTGCTGTTCGACAGCTGGAACGACCTGCGCGCCGGCACCCAAGTGATCCGCACGCGGGAATGGGGCACCGGCTACGAGCGCCGCGCCGGCGGCCTGGCCGCGCAGTTCGCCAATCCCAGCGAGCAGCAGGTGTCCGCGCGTGTCCGGCAGCTCGACGCACCGACGCGCGTGGCCGCGGGCGGCCGGCTGCTGGTCAGCGCACGGCTGGTCAATGCCGGGCTGGCCGCCTGGGGCGCTTCGAGCAACCTGCGCCTGGCCGCCCTGTGGCATGCGGCCGAGCCCAAGCCGCTGATTGGCGACGACGGCAAGCCGCTGGTCGACCGTGCCACCGGCCGGCCGGTGATGACCGATGTGCCCATCAGCGACAGGCGCGCGGCCAGCGGCACGCTGACCGCCGAGCCGGGCGGATCGACCGAGGCCGAGCTGCCGGTGGAGGCGCTCGACGCCCTGGGTAAGCCGTTGGCGCCGGGCCGCTATCGCCTGCGCTTTGCGCTGCTCAACGGCACCCGGGTCGAATACCAGCCGGTGCTCGACGACAAGGGGCAGCCGGTCAAGGACGAGAAGGGCCGTCCGAAGACCACTCGCGTGGAACTCCCCAACGTGCTGGGCACGCAGGGCGACCGCGGCTGCGACCTGCCGATCGACGTCGTCGCGCCCGAGCAGGTGCCCGACCAGGCCGCCACCGTGCTGTCGGCCGATCTCCCGGCACGCGTGGAGACGGGCCGGCTCTATCCGTTGACCGTCACGCTACGCAACGACGGCCGGCTGCCCTGGCCCGAGGGTTGCCGCATCGGCGTGCGCTACGAAGCCATCGACCGTGCCGCGCCCAACGCCGCGCCCACCGAGCCGCAGCCGCTCACCGGCTGGGTGCCGTGCGGACCCATCACCACCACCGTCAGCCCCCAGGGCCGCCGCGGCGCCGAGCCGGGCCAGACCAGCACGGCCCGCATCAAGCTGCCCACGGCCGACGCCAACGGCAAGCCGCTGCCCGCGGACAGCATGCCGGGCCGGGTCTGTCGCGCGCGGTTGGCGCTGCTTGACCGCGCGGGCCAGGCGCTGCCGTCGTCGGCGCCGTGGTTCCAGGCGGTGCAGGTGCTGGCCCGCGACTGGGGCGCGGGCATCGGCACCGTCGACGTACCGCGCCTGCTGCAAGCCGGCAGCAGTGTCAGCGGCGCCGTCACGGTGCAGAACACCGCCTTCCGCACCTGGGCCCTGGGCCATTGCGAACTGTCCTGGAGCTGGTACCGCTTCGACGGCGCCGAGCTCAAGCTCGATGCCGGCCGCGCGCCGGTGCCGGTCGAGGTGCGCAGCGGCCAGTCGGCCAAGGTGCCGGTGACCATCGTCGCGCCGGCCTACACCGGCCCGCTGCTGCTGGCCTTCGACCTGGTCTTCGACGGCACCGTCTTCGGCAGTCGCCAGCCCAGCACCTACGACAACGACGTGGCCGTGGAGCCCGTGGTCGTGGTCGGCGGGCCGTACCGGCCGTTGTCGCTCGCCGCGCAGCTCAATGTGGTCGGCACCAGCCTGGAGACCGGCGACATGAACGGCCCCGGGTTCGATGGCCAGGGCCGCTACCTGCCGGCCGAGCTCGTGCCGCCCACCGCCGACGACCTGTCAGACGGGCTCTATCCCACCGGCTGGCTGAGCCTGTTCGACGGCACCGCGCGCTATGGCACGGCGACCTTCCGCTACCCCGCGCCCGTCGGCGCGGACAACAAGCAGGCGCCCTCGGTGCTGCGGCCCGATGGCCAGGTGGTCACGGTGGTGCCGGGCAGCTATCTGCGCCTGCACGTGCTGGGCGCCTCGGTGCGCGGCGAGGTCACGACCCGCTTCGGCACCGTCGACGCCAAGGGCGCCGTCAGTCAGACCGCGCCGGTGACGGTCACCAACTGGGACCAGTCGCCGCGCCATGGCGAGGCCATCGGGCTGCGCCTGCCCTATCGCGACACCCGCCTGGGCGCCGACCGACGGCCGGCCTGGCTGCACCACATCGTCGTGCCGCTCGAGCCCGGCCTCACGCTGGCGCGCCTGGTCCTGCCGCGCACGCCCGACCTGCGCATCATGGCGCTGACCCTGGAGGCCGCACCGACCGCCGCCGGGCCGCCGGCGCCCACCGTCCAGCCGTGATCAGCCTGGACCAGTTGCGCGCCGCGGCGCGGGCCGCGCTGGGCGATCCGCGGGCGGCCATGGCCCTGGTCTGGCAGCACATCGACGCCGAAGGCGCGCCGCTGGAGTGGGCCGGCATCGCCTACGAGTCGCTGCTGGCTCCGGGTGACCGGCGCCGTGGCGGCAGCCACTACACCCCACCCGAACTGGCCGCCGAAGTCGTCGCCGGCACGCTCGACTCGTGCGCCGAGCCGCCGGCCGCCATCGTCGACCCAGCCTGCGGCGGCGGTGCCTTCCTGCTCGCCGCGGCCCGCTACCTGATGGCGCGCTGGGGACTCGAACCTGCCGCCGCCGGCCGCCGTATCCACGGCGTCGACCGCGACGCCGGCGCGGTCGAGGTGGCCCGCGCGGGGCTGCTGCGGCTGACCGGCGAAGCGCCTGGCAGTCGGCTCCGCGTCGATGATAGCGTGCTGCTGCCGGCTGCAGCGTGGAACACCTGGCTGCCCGCGGGTCGGCGCGCCGTCATCACCAATCCACCGTTCCTGGGCGGCTCGTTCATCTCCGGCACGCTGGGCGCGGCCTATCGCGATCGCCTGGTGGCCGACCTGGCCGGTGGTCAGCGCGGTCATGCCGACCTCTGCGCCTACTGGCTGCTGCTAGCGCAACGGCTGATGGCGCCCGGCGACCGCGCGGGCCTGGTCTGCACCAACACCATCGCCGAAGGCACCACGCGCCGGGTCGGATTGGACCAGCTGCTGGCCCGCGGCGCCACGCTCACCGCCGCCGTGCGGCAACGGCCCTGGCCGGGCGAGGCCACGCTGCACTACAGCCTGGTGTGGTTCACGCAGGGCCCGGCCGCCGGGCCGGCCCGGCTCGATGGTCGGCCGGTGGCCGCCATCTCGGCCCACCTCACCGCCGACGCGCGCTGCGCCCGCCGGCTCGACCAGAACCGCGGCCTGGCCTACAACGGCACCAAGGTCTATGGTCAAGGGTTTCTGCTGACGCCGGACGAGGCGGCCCGCCTGCTGGACGATGATCCGCGCCGCGCGGCGGTGCTCAAACCGTACCTGTCCGGCGACGACCTCTACGGCCGCGCCGACGCATCGGCCAGCCGCTGGGTCATCGACTTCGGCGACCGATCGCTGGAGAGTGTGCAAGCCGAGCACCGCGACCTGCTGGCCCGCGTGCGAGAGCTGGTCAAGCCCGAGCGCGACCAACTCGCCGGGCGCAACACCATCGGCGACAAACGCGCGCAGTTCTGGTGGCGGTTCGGCAGCGCGGCCCCATCGCTCTATCGTGCTTTAGAAGGCAAGTCTGAGGCGCTGGCACGAGTGCTGCACAGCCACACGCACCAGATCGTGCGGGTGCCGGCGCGGTGTGTGTTCAGCCATGCACTGGCCGTCTTTCCGGATGCCGATCCGGCCCGCCTGGCGGTCTGGCAGTCGTCGATCCACGAGCTCTGGGCACTGGCCCACGGCTCCAGCCTTGGGGCGGCGCCCCGTTACACCATCAGCCAGACCGTGGAGACGTTTCCACTGCCCCCGTTGACCGCCGAACTGGCCGCTTTGGGCCGCGCCTACGACGCCCAGCGTCAGGCTGTCATGGCCAACCGGGGCGAAGGTCTGACCCGGCTCTGGCAGCGGCTCGGCGACCGCAGCCAGAGCGACCCCGACCTGATCGCCTGGCGCGAGGCGCAGATCGCCCTGGATGAGGCCGTGGCCCGCGCCTACGGCTGGTCGCGCCCGCTGACGCACGGCTTCGGCGAGCTGCGCGGCCAGCCGCGCTTCCACCTCGCCACCGCCGACAGGGACTGGGTGATGGGCGCCCTCTCCGCGCTGTAGACCGCGCCGCTGCTCGGCAGTGCGGGGGCATGGCTGGGCAAGCGCTTCGGGCCTCGGCTGGGGCGCAACCGAGAGACCTACGCCGCGTGTGGCCCCTGCGTCCCGCGCGGTCCAGATGCCCATCGGGTCCGGGGCGAGGCCCGTGGTGTTCAGGACCATCGCCTTTGCCGCACGGGGAGGAGAAGCCGCCGGCCCGCCGCATATGCCGACCAAAGCCTGCGGGCGTGACACAGCCTCACCCCTGGCGGGCGTCATCAAGGAGCGCGCGATGATCGAACGTTGCTGGGGCCGTACCATCGTGGCCTGGCTGGTCATCGTTTTGCTGGCGGAGGTCGCCATGGCACAAGTGCCCGAGAACCTCTATCGCGGTGAGCTGGTCTCCTACCCCGGGCCGTGGGCCTTCGAGCTGGGGCGGCAGGCGATCATCCTGGTGAGCGACCAGGAGCTTGAGGCACTGGCCGACCCGGACCGGGTGCTCGACATCAGCACCGGCTTCGACAAGCAGGAGGCCAGCCTGCGCCAGGTCTGCGAGCGGGCCCGAGCGGCCGGACAGCGCACCCTCATCATCGCCTTCGACCACTTCTTCAGCCAGTACCGGCCAGGGCAGGACAAGCCGCGCACCCTCACGCCGGACCTGGATGAGTATGTACGCCGGATCGCGGCCATCAGCGCCTTCGCCCAGGGCTACGGCCTGGGCCTGGAGCTCAGCCTGCTCAGCCCCCTGGAGATCGGCCCAGCCTACACCCGGGCCACCGGGGAGTCGGGTCTGTGGTTGCAGTATCGCAAAGGGCTGCGCGACCCCGTTACCGGCGCCTTCAGCGTCCCGCTCTGGGAGCAGCGCAAGTGGGCCAACAACAAGGGCGTCATCGCGCTGGAAGCGTCCGCGGTCCGGGTGTTCGCCTTCCGTGAGCAGGCGCTCGCCGGCACCCCTCACCGGGTCGTGAAGCCGGAGTGGATCCGCGAGATCAGTGATGTGGCGCAGATTGAGCGTTGGGACGATGGCGGGCGTCCGCTGCGACGCGTTCGCGTCTTCGGCCAGGGGCACACCGACCTGGGCGATCTCGACCGGGTCCTCGTGGTTCTGCAGTACCGCACCCCGGAGATGGACTACTTCAGCCCGCAGGCCCTGCCCTTCCTCAAGGGGCTGCTCGATAAGTACGCGGCAGCCGGCGTGAAGCTCAATGCGCTCTACTCGGACGAAATGCACATCCAGCAGGACTGGGGCTACTTCAATCACCACGACCACGGCGAGTTCGCCCAGCGCTACGTGAGCGCCGGCCTCGCGCGGCGCTTCGCGCAGCTCTACGGGGCGGAGTACGCCGACTTCGCCAAGTACCTGGTGTACTTCTGCCACGGTCAGGAAGACGATGCGAGCGACCTCTCGGCCAAGCAGGACGTCGGCCATGTCTTCGGCGCCAGCCCGCGCGACATCCGCGCTACCGCGCTGTTCCGCTCGCGCTACTACCGCCTGCTGCAGGACGGGGTGGTTGATCTCTTCGTGCAGGCCAAGCGCCATGCCGAGCAGGGCATGGGACACCGGCTCGAGACGCGGGCCCATGCCACCTGGGCGGAGAGCCCGACCATCGACAAGTGGGAGACCGGGCGCGAGAACCACTTCGCCAACGCCTACGAATACACGTCCAACTTCGTCTGGTCCAACACGGTCCACCAGGCCTCTTCGGCCTGCTACGACTACTTCCGCTGGGGAGACTACCTGACCGGCAACGGCAACGATCACGCCGAATGCGGCTGGCTCGACCGCAACTACGTTGGCCTGAGCCTGGCCTGTTCCACCGGGATTCTCAACGAGGTGCCCTACTCGTATGCCGCGCACTGGGGGATGCCCGACGAGTTGGCCTACCGGCGCGGACTGCTGGCTGCCGTGTCCGGCACCGCCGGCGGCTACCTGGGCATGGTCCAGGACAACCAGCACCGCGATGTCGATGTCCTGATGCTCTACCCGCTGGATCTCGTCGCCGTCGACGAACGCTTCGGGAGCTGGATGACCCAGTACGGCTATGCCAATCAGATCACCAGCGCCAAGCTGTTGGAGCGCGGCAAGGTGTCCGGCAATGCATTGGCGGTGGCGGACAGACGTTTCACGACGCTGGTGGCGACATTCGAGCCCTTCCCGCCGCGGCGGCTGCTGGACCTGATGCGTGAGTTTGCGATGTCCGGCGGCCGGGTTATCTGGTCGGGGCCGCCTCCGTTGCTCACCGCCGAAGGCGAGGACGCACTCCCCGCCTGGCAGGAGCTGTTCGGGGTCACCTACGAGCCGGGTCTGGATGAGGGGCAACTCTCGCCTGGTCGCCAGGTCGTCTTCGAAGGCCCGCTCGCCGCCGCGGCCCCCCAGACGATCCTGACCGACCTGCTGCCCGACCGCACCTATCCGGTGGCGCCGCGCGAGGGCGCCGCCGCCGTGGCCCGGGTCAAGGACCGTGTGGTCGGCGCGACGCGTCGCCTGGCCGGCGGCGGCACGGCGACCTTCCTGGGCTACCGGCCCCGCGATGACCAGTCCAAGAGCCTGGGCTACGACGTGCGCAACCTGTTTGAGGTGCTTGTGGCGCTGGGTGCATACCCTCCCAGCGGGCGCTTCGAGGGCGTGAACGACAACACGGAGGTGCTGTCGCGCACCGGTCCGCACCTGGTCTGTCGCTTCCCCAACGGCACGATCGCCCTGGCCAACCACCTGCGCGACGTGGAAGAGGACTGGCCTGGCGGCTTCGCCCGGAATGCCGAGCAGGACAAGCAGTACCTGCAACGCTGCCCGGCCCCGTCGCTGGATGTGCGGCTCAAGGACCTCCACGTCGCCGGCCACACGGTAACCTACTCGGGCGTGGCGCCACTGGCCTTCCGGCTCGACGACCAGGGCCGCCTGATAGCGTTTGCCTGCAGCTGGGCCGATCGCGTCACCATCGACGGCAAGGAGCATGTCTTCGCCGACAAGCCATTGTCGCTGATCTCGTGGGCGCCGGTGCCTGATTCGCGGCGCGTGCCCGGCGGAGCACTCCTCCAGGCCCGCATCCAGGGCGAGGGCGTGGTGCGCCTGCCGGCGGCCGGCCTGCCGGACAAGGTCGCCCTGTTCGCTGAGGGTCCGACCCCGGGCAGCCGAGGGGAGGCCATCCCCTGCCGCCTGGAGAACGGTGCCCTGGTCTTCGCGACGACGTCGGCCACCACGCACCGGTGGCTGTACGTGGTGGCCGCTGAGTAGGCCGCCGGGCCCGTAGCGCCAGCCCGGCCAGCGTCAGAACGACGGCTCGTGGCAGTCGAGGCCGAAGGCACGGGCCACCGCCGGGCAGGTCAGGCGGCCGGACTGAACGTTGATGCCCAGCGCCAACGCGGGGTCGCGGCGCGCGGCATCGGGCAGGCCGGCACGAGCAATGGCCAGAGCATACGGCAGCGTGGCGTTGGTTAGCGCCAGCGTGGAGGTGCGTGGCACCAGGGCCGGCATGTTGGGCACGCCATAGTGCACCACCCCATGCTTCACATACGTCGGCTCGGACATGGAGGTGGCGTGCGTGGTGGCGATGCAGCCGCCCTGATCGACCGCCACATCGACGATCACCGAGCCCCGTCGCATGGCGCGCACCGCGTCTTCATCCATGACCACCGGCGCCCGCTCGCCCGCCACCAGCACGGCGCCGATGACCAGATCGGCGTAGCGCGCCGCGCGCAGAATGTTGGCGCGGGTCGAGTAGACCGTCACGCAACGGCCGTGCATGATGTCGTCCAGGTACTTGAGCCGCTCGTGACGCACATCCAGCACGGTGACCTGGGCACCCAGTCCGACAGCCAGCGACGCGGCATTGACGCCAACCACGCCGCAGCCCAGCACGACCACCTCGGCGGGCGGGACGCCCGGCACGCCCGAGAGCAGGATGCCACGACCGCCATTGGGCGCCTGCAGGTACTGCATGCCCGCCTGCACGGCGATGCGGCCGGCCACCTCGCTCATCGGCACCAGCAGCGGCAGGCTGCCATCGGGCGACTGGATGGTCTCGTAGGCCACGCCAGTGACGCCGCTGGCCACCATGGCGCGCATGAGGCCCTCGTTGCCCGCCAGGTGCAGGTAGGTGAACAGCGTCAGGCCGGGTCGCAGGTAGCCGTACTCGGCCGGCAGTGGCTCCTTGACCTTGAGCACCAACTCAGACTCGGTCCACACCGCATCGGCACCCATCACCAGACGGGCACCGTGCGACTCGTACTCGTGGTCGTCGAACCCACTGCCGTCACCGGCGCCGCGCTCGAGCAGCACCGTGTGCCCGGCCTCCGCCAGCGCGCTGGCCCCGGCGGGCGTCAGTGCCACCCGCTGTTCGCCGTCCTTGATCTCCCGCGGCACCCCGATCACCATGGCGAGTCTCCATGGCGCCATTGTGGCACAACGGGGCGGGCGTCTCTAGGGGCACCAGGTCAGCCTGACGGCGGGGGCGCAACCAGCCGGCCAACGGACCGGAACTCGTCGACCAGGCCCTCGGAGTCACGATGCGCGTGCGTCGTCCACTCACAGAACACACTGCTGCCGTCGGCATGGTCGTGGCGCAGCACGGCGCTGACGGAATCCGCGCCGTTGACCAGCTTGCTCATCTCGGACATCATGGTCGGCAACTGGTCTTCCGGCACGTTGGTGATGCCGTGCGACCCGATCACCTGGTCCAGTGGCTGGCCCAGCACGGCAGCCCCCGCCTGGTTGGCGTAGGTGACGCGCAGGTCTGGGTCGATGTGGCAGATGGGCACCGGCAGGCGGTCCAGGATGGCGCGGCACTCTGCCTCGCCGCCGCGCAGTTCGTCGACCAGCCGTTGGCGCTCCTGCCGGTCAGTGCAGACGAACAACGCCCCGGTGCTCGCGCCGTTGGCGTCGTGCAGGGGCGTGCCGCTGATGGTCAGGCTCAGCGGCCGACCGTCGCGACGACGCGCGTGGGTCGTGTCGCGCTGGAGCGACTGGCCAGCCAACACCTGCGCGATGAAGGCTCGCATGAGATCTTCGGCGTCGGTCGAGTCGTAGGGCAGCGAGCGCCCCAGCACGTCGGCCGCGGACCAGCCCAGGAGCGCCTCAGCGGCAGGATTCCAGAGAGTCACCCGACCCTCGGTATCGACGGCGACGATGGCTTGGCTCGAGGCATCGACCAGGGCATCGAAACGCGCGTTGGCCTCGCGCTCGCGATCCATGGCCAAGCGGCGATCGGTGATGTCCTGAGCCATGCACAGAATGCCGACGACCTCGCCTTCAGGGCCGTGCAAGGGCACGTTCTGCCACTCGCAGATGATGCGGCGGCCGCTGGCGGTCAGGTTGTCGTTGACGCTCAGCGCGATCGGCGCACCGTTCCGCAGCCGCTCCGCGATGCCGCGCAGATGGTCCGAAACCTCCAGCGGCGTCGTGCGGCCGAGGAGTGACTGGCCGAGCATCTCCTCCTCGCGCCAGCCAAACAGCGACTCGGCCGCCGGGTTCCAGTACGTGCAGCGCCAGTCCAGGTCGGTCGTGACACACGTCATGGGCATCCGGCTGAGCACGAGTTCGAGGCGTGCGAGCGTTTTGTCACGCTCCTCGGCCAGCCGGTAGCGGGCGAGCGCGGCGCCGATGATCACGCCGGCCGCGCGGACCGCCGACTGCTCGGCCGCAGGCCAGGGCCGCTCCTGATGCAGGTCGCTGACGCCTACGCAGCCCCAGAGCTGGCCCTCCACGACGACTGGCGCGATGGCCATCGAGCGAATGCCGTTGGTCGCCAACATGCTGCGCACCGGCTCGGGCAGGTCGATGGTGTTGCCCGCCAGAATGTGACCGGCGGCCAGCAGCCGCTCCAGGTCAGCCGGCGCGGTAGGACCGGCCACCCGCTGCCAGGCGAGGTTGTTCATCTGCGACGGCACGCCCTCGGCACACCATTCGTAGTGCAGCGTCGTGGCACCCGTCGGGCTGCACGACGCGGACTGGTAGAGGTAGGCGCGGTCCACCTGCAAAGCCTGGCCGAGCGCCTCGATCGCGCCCTGGGCAGCGTCCGCCTCGCAGCGGGCCTCCATCAGATGCCGAGTGGCCGAGGTGATGGCGGCGATGGCCCGTTGCGAACCCGAGTGGGCCTCGCGCGCGGGCTCCACCGTGACCAGTTCGGCGGCGGCACTGGCCAACCCGGCCACGCGACCGGCGCCGTCGAGCAACGGCGTCGAGGCGAAGACCAGATCCAGCAGCGAGCCGTCGCAATGTTGGAGGCGCGCGCCCAGGAAGTCGGTTGGGCGGCTCAGGCGCTGCTGCAACTGGCGCGCGCCGAGGTCGCGTTCGGCCGGCGCCGCGAACGCCGTGGCCGGTCGGCCGATCATGGCGTGCTGCTCGTAACCCAGGAGCCGGGCGAAGCGCGGGCAGACGTAGGTCACGGCCCACTCACTGTCGGCCAACCAGTAGCCCACTGGCGAGCAGCCCAGGTCGGCCGCGGCGACCGAGCGTGTCGACGAGGCGTCCAGCAAGCACACGAAGGTGACCGGTTGCCCACGGAGTTCGGCCCGCGCCGCGTGTAGGCGCAGCCAGCCGCCCTCGCCCTCGCCCAGCCAGTACTCCACGGAGGCCGTCGGGCAGTGCCGGTCCACAACGCTCGACACCGCCTGCCAGGCCACGGCCCGCGACTCCTGGGCCAGGTCGGGATGGATCAACTCGCCCAGCCAGCCTTCGCTGGCCAGCACCACGCCGCCCTGGTCGTTTAGCGCCGCCGCCACAAACGGCATCCGGCGAGGTTCTTGCGCTCCGTTCGGCACTTCCACCCGTCCCGCTCTCCGCCCCCTTGACTGGGGCTCCAGGATATCAGGATCGCTCATGCTCCCAGAATGGTTCGCGTTGACGCGATGTAAATGGCCGTCGGAAATCGAGATGGAGAACCCGCCGATTCGCCACCTTCCCACTTCCCTAGAGGGGCAACACACTAGTATGCTGAGGCAGCAGACAAACCGAAAGGGATCACGAGCCATGAGTCGAAACCTTGCGGCCCGACTGGAAGCCGCCGGCCGCGATGAGCCGCGCGGGTCGTCGGGCGGCCCACGGCGCCCGCCCGCCCGCCGAGACGACGATCCCGACCGCAACTGGAAGCTGCTGCTGGCCGCCCTGTGCGGCCTCATCGTGGTGCTGGGTGGCTACCGCGTGATGGATTCCCTCGCCCCGGCCGAGAAGCGGCTCGGCGCCCAGCTGTTCGACGTCAAGGAGCCCGAGAGCGGCCCGCTGACGTTCAGCATGTACGACACGCCGCCGCTCAAGGCCGTGGGCAACTGCGTGGCCGTGCGGGCCGGAGACGAGTACTTCGTGGTGCGCGTGGGCGAGAGTACCGTCAACGTCTTCCGCACCAAGAGCAAGAACGGCGAGCTCATCCGCTGGGCCCAGAAGCGCGGCCGTTTCGTCTACGCCAAAGATGACCAGCAGGAATTCACCATCTACGGCGGCGCGGTCGACCCGAAGTCGACTGACGCGCTCATCCCGGTGTTGGTCAGCCTCAGCAACGACAAGCTGCAGATCACGCGCTGACGGCCAACCAGGCCAGAGGAATCGACTCCCGCCGCGCCAATCCGCTGGCGGGAGATTCTCTGCCATGTCCGCCGACACCTCTCGACGTGAGTTCCTGGGCGCCAGCGCCGCGGTCATCCCCCTGGCGGCGCTGGCCAGCGGCCAACCCGCCTACGCCCAGAGCGCACTGCCCGCCGACAATCACCTGGTACCCGAGGACAAGGGACTCCGGCCCGAGTGGGTGCGCGGCCTGCGCGCCAAAGGCCAGCCGGAGTGGTATCGCGGCGATGAACTGGACCGGATCGGCATGCCGTGCGGCGGCATCGGCTGCGGCCAGCTCTATCTGCGGGGCGATGGCTCGCTGACCTCCTGGCGGATCTTCAACCGACCCACGGGCCCACAGCCCGACGTCGAGCAAGGCTTCGCACTGCTCATCACCGGCCGCGACGGCACCGTCGCTCGCCCGCTGGCCCGGCGCGGGTTCGACGGCGTCACCTTCCGCGGCGAGTATCCCATCGGCCGCGTGCGCTACCTCGACTGGAACGCGCCCGTGCGCGTCGAGATGAGTGTCTGGTCGCCGTTCATCCCGTTGGCCGCCAACGACAGCAACCTGCCCGCCACCGTGTTCGAGATCGAGGTGGAGAACACCTCGAACCAGCCGGTCACCGTGGCCACCGCGGGTTGGCTGGAGAATGCCGTCGGCCTCAACACCGGGCCCGTTCACGCCGGCCGTGCCGGCCGCGTGACGCGCGTCGCGGTCGAGCGCGGACGCACGCTGATCAGCCATGCCGGCGAACTCCTGACTGGCCCGGCCGTGGCTGACCCGCGGCCGGCACGGGTCCTGGCCGACTTCGAAGGCGCCGACTACGGCGACTGGAAGGCCGAAGGCGAAGCCTTCGGCGCCCGGCCCGCGCGCGGCACGCTCCAGGGCCAGCAGCCGGTGACCGGCTTCGAGGGCAAAGGCCTGGTCAACAGTTTCCTGGGCGGCGACGGCCCCCAGGGCCGGCTCACCTCGCCCGATTTCGTCATCGACCGCACGCACCTCAACTTCCAGATCGGCGGCGGCGCCAACCCCGGTCAGACCTGCATCAACCTGGTGGTCGGCGACAAGGTCGTGCGCACGGCCGCGGGCCGCAACGAGGAGCAGTTGCTCTGGCAGACCTGGGACATCAAGGAGTTCGCGGGCAAGACGGGACGCATCGAGATCCTCGACCGCGCTGACGGGCCCTGGGGCCACATCAACGTCGACCAGATCGAGTTGGCCGACGTGCCGCGCGTCGGGGCGCCGCCGTTCCCCGAATGCGAGGACTACGGCACCTTCACACTGGCCTGCGCCGAAGCCGGCCGCGCCGCGACCGCCAGTGACCTGGCGCAAGTGCCGCTGCCGCTGACCGGCGCCGACGCCAAGTGGGCCGCGCCCGAACGGCGGGCCGGTGCCGTGGTTGGCCCGGACACCACCCTGGCGCCGGGCGCCAGGCATACCTTCGTGTGGGTGCTGGCCTGGCACTTCCCCAATGCCGGCGCGGGCATGGGTGGCAACGGCCACTACTACGCCGCGCGGTTCGCCGACGCGCCGGCGGTGGCGCATCACGTGCTGGACAACCATGCCCGACTGAGCCGCGACACGCGGCTGTGGCGGGACACCTACTACGACAGCAGCCTGCCCTGGTGGCTGCTCGACCGGCTGCACTCCACGCTGTCCTATCTGGCCACGGGCACCTGCCGCTGGTTCAAGAACGGCCGCTTCTGGGCCTGGGAAGGCGTGAACTGCTGCGAGGGCACCTGCACCCATGTGTGGAACTACGCCCATGGCCAGGCGCGGCTGTTCCCCGAGATCGAGCGCATCGTGCGCCGGCAGCAGGACTATGGCGCGGCCTACGACGAGGCCAGCGGCCTGGTCGGCTTCCGCGGCAACCGCGCCTACGCCGCCGACGGCCAGTGCGGCACCACGCTCAAGGCCTACCGCGAGCACCTCATGTCCGCGGACAAGAGCTTCCTGGGCGAGCTCTGGCCCAAGATCAAGCACGCGCTCGAGTTCTCCATGGGCCACGACGGCAACGACGACGGGCTCATCGAAGACAGCCAGCACAACACCTACGACATCAACTTCGAGGGGCCGAACACCTTCGTCGGCGCGCTCTACCTGGCCGCCTTGCGCGCCGGCGAGCAGATGGCGCGCGAGGTGGGCGACGCGGCCTTCGCCGACCGCTGTAAGCGCGTCTTCGAGGCGGGCCGCCGGCTGAGCATGGAGCGGCTGTACAACGGCGAGTACTTCATCCAGCAGGTCGACCTGAAGAAGCATCCGCGCTTCCAGTACGCCGACGGCTGTCTGGCCGACCAGCTGTTCGGCCAGGGCTGGGCACATCATGTCGGGCTCGGCTACCTCTACCCGGCCGACGCGGTCAAGTCGGGCCTGAAGGCGGTGTTCAAGTACAACTATGCGCCCGACATCGGCCCCCAGACCCGCGCCCATCCGCCGGGCCGCTGGTTCATCGGCAATGGCGAGCCGGGCCTGCTCATCTGCACCTGGCCCAAGAGCCGGCATCTGGGTGAGAACGCGGTGCTCTACCGCGACGAGGTGTGGACCGGCATCGAGTATCAGGTGGCCGGCCACATGGTCTGGGAAGACCAGATCGACGAGGCGCTCACCGTCTGCCGCGCCATCCATGACCGTTATCAGCCCACCAAGCGCAACCCCTACAACGAGATCGAGTGTGGCGACCACTACTCGCGCGCGCTGGCTTCGTGGGGCGTCTACACGGCGTTGTGCGGGTACGACTACCACGGGCCCGCCGGTCGCCTGACCATGATGCCCAAGATCACGCCCGAAGCCTTCCGCGCCGCCTTCACCGCGGCCGAGGGCTGGGGCACGTTCGAGCAGACGCGCGGCGCGGGCACGCAGAACAGCCGCATCATCCTGCGCTATGGCCAACTCACGCTCAACGAACTGACCCTGAGTGCGCTGCCTGGCGGCAAGCCGGCCGAGGTCAAGCTGGGCGGCACGGTCGTGGCCGCCAAGGCGACCTCCGCCGACGGACGACTGGCCCTGACCTTCGACAAGCCGTTGACCATCAAGGCCGGCCAGGAACTGCAGGTGATTCAGTAGCGCACCATACTGATCGCCGGCTAGGGTATCGGCCGCAGCCGGCCGATACCCATGTAGCCGTGCCGCGGCGAGCCCTCGCGGTCGGCACGCCACGGAGCAGGTACATGCCGCTGCGGGTGCGATGGAGTCGAGTGCTGGTCGTGGTCCTGGGGCTGGTGGCGGCCGCCGTGGCCCGCGACCGTGGCGACGCGGGCCAGGCCGGCGGGTCGCTGCGCATCCAGATCCTGCCGAGCAGCGCGGCGCGAGCCGGCGGCGCGGCCGTCGTCGACATGGGCGCGGAACGGTATGGCGATGGTGCGGTGGTGCGCGGCCTGTCCGCCGGACGGCACGGCGTGCACTTTGTGGCCATCGACGGCTATGCCGCGCCCGACGACCAGCGCATCTCGATGACCGGCACCGAGGACCTGACCGTGGTGGGCAAGTACGTGCCGACCACCGGCCATGGCGCGCTGCATGTCGTGCTCACCCCGGCAGCCGCTGGTGCCGGAGCCAGGTGGACGGTCGACGCGGACACGACGTCGCACGCCGGCGGGGAGACGCTGGTACGGCTGCCAGCCGGCAACCACACGGTGCACTTCGCCGCGCTGCCCGGCTACGTTACGCCGCCCGGAGAGACGGTGACCGTCATGCCCAACGAGCTGGCCGAGGTCGCCGCCAACTACGTGGCAGCCAACGGCACGGGCGATGTGCGCGTGACACTGGGTCCAGCCCAGGTGGTGGGGGCTGGCTGGCACCTGGACGATGGGCCGGCCACCCAGGCCAGCGACGCCATTCTGGCCGGTGTCGCGCCTGGGGAGCACACCGTGTCGTTCGCCCCAGTCACGGGCTGGGTGCCGCCGGCCGTGATGACAGTCACGGTGGCCGCGGGCCGCACCACGTCCGCCACGGCCACCTACACCTCGGCGGCGGCCATCTCGTTCGCCACGGTGGTGCGCCCGCTGGCGCAAGCGTCGTGCCGCTGCCATGGCAGCACGATGACCTCGCGCGCCAAACTGCTGGCAGACCGCTACGTGGTGCCCGGCCGCGCCGAGGCCAGCCCCTATGTGACCGAGAAGGCCATGCAGCCCAAGTGGGGCGCCGACCGCCAGAAGGTGGTCGATTGGATCAACAGCGGCGCCAACCCCTAGCGACTCGCAGGCGGCCGCCAAACCACGCGACGGCGCCGCTCCGAGGAGCGACGCCGTCGTGCTTTCGATCCGTGACTGTCAGTCGCCGCGGCGAGCTAGGCCCGCGGACCGGCGTCGATGACGGCCTGGCTGACCTCGTCGTGGTACTGCTTGAAGTTCGCGACGAACATGCCGGCGAGCTTCTTGGCGTCCGCGTCGTAGGCGTCCTTGTCCTCCCACGTGAGACGCGGGTTGAGGATCTCGTCAGGCACGCCGGGGCACGAGGTGGGCATCATCAGGTTGAACTGCGGATGCTCCACGTACTCCACGTTGTCCAGTTCGCCGTTGAGCGCGGCATGGACCATGGCGCGGGTGTAGGCGATCTTCATGCGCTTGCCGGCGCCGGTGGCGGGGCCGCCACTCCAGCCGGTGTTGATCAGCCACACGTTCGAGCCGTGCCGGGCGATCTTCTCGCTCAGCAGCTTGGCATAGACGCCGGGCCGCAACGTCATGAACGGCCCGCCGAAGCAGGTCGAGAACGTCGGCGCGGGCTCGGTGACACCCGCCTCCGTACCAGCAACACGCGCGGTGTAGCCGGTCAGGAAGTGGTAGGCCGCCGCCTCGGGCGACAGCTTGGCCACCGGCGGCAACACGCCAAAGGCGTCGGCCGTCAGGAAGACCACATCCTTGGGATGACCGCACACGCCGGTCAGGTCGCAGCCGGGGATGTACTTGACCGGATAGGCCGCCCGGGTGTTCTCGGTCAGGCTGTCGTCGTCCAGGTCCAGGTCGCGCGTCATCGGATCGATGACCACGTTCTCCAACACGCTACCGAAGCGGCGCGTGGCGGCCCAGATCTGCGGCTCGGCTTCCTGGCTGAGGTTGATCACCTTGGCGTAGCAGCCGCCCTCGATGTTGAACACACCATCGTCGCTCCAGGCGTGCTCATCGTCGCCGATAAGGACACGCTCGGGATCGGCCGACAGCGTGGTCTTGCCCGTGCCGGACAAGCCGAAGAACAGGGCGACCTCGCCCTCCTTCGAGTAGTTGCACGAGCAGTGCATGCTCAGCACGCCCTTGAGCGGCAGCAGGTAGTTCATCACCGAGAAGATCGACTTCTTCTGCTCGCCCGCATAGGCCGTGCCGCCGATGATGATCAGCTTCTTGCCCAGGTGGACGATGATGAAGGCATCGCTGCGCGTGCCATCGATCTCGGTGTTGGCGTGGAAGTGCGGCGCGTGAATGACCGTGAAGTCAGGCACGCAGTCCTGCAGTTCGCCCGCCCCGGGACGCAGGAACAGGCTGCGCACGAACAGGTCGTGCCACGCCTTCTCGTTGACGAACCGCACGGTCATGCGGTACTTGGGGTAGGCGCCCACATACAGGTCCTGGACGAAAAGGTCCTTGGCCTGCAGGTACGCCAACACCCGGCTGTGCAGCCGGTCGAACATGGCCGAGTCGATGGGCACATTGATCTTGCCCCACGCGACATGCTCTTCCGACGACGGCTCACGCACCACGAACTTATCGTTAGGCGACCGGCCTGTATGCTTCCCAGTCTCCACCACCAAGGCGCCGCTTTCGGCAACCAGGCCCTCGTTGCGCTGGACGGCGGCCTCGTATAGCTGCGCGGTGGTGAGGTTCCAGTAGACCTTGCCCGTATGCAGAATGCCGTGGTTTTCCAACCCAAAGCGGCTCTCGCGCGGACCGATGTCTGACATGTTGCCCTCCTCCAGTGGCTTATCCCTCACCTGAACCTTTCAGTATACGGAGGAACCCACGGATGGCAAGATCCTTTCCCTCAACCCTCGCAACAATCGGATCGCTCAACTAGCGCCGCGGCCAAAACTGGACTCGGCCCGGTTTCTCTAGGAGAAACCGGGCCGAGCAAAGGTGCGCATCAAGCCTCGCGGCCGGAGCTCAGAGGTACAGCGCCCGCAGCAGATCCTCGTTGTCCTTGACCCAGGCGATGATGCGGTCGTAGCCCTCTTCGACCGACACCTTCGGGGCCCAGCCGGTGGCCGCGGTGACGGGTCGAATGTCGCTCAGGTAGATGCAGTGATCGGCCTTGCGCGGGTCTTCCTCATAGACCACCGGCACCGTGGTGCCGAACTTGCGCTCCATGAGCGCGGTGGCCTCGCGCAGGCTGAGGCTGATGTCCTTGCCGCCGCCCACGTTGAACACACTGCCGGCCAGTTTGTCCAGCTGGTTGATCTCGATTTCGACGAGTCGGCAGATGTCCTCGATGAACAGAGCATCGCGCACCTGCTTGCCTTCCCAGCCGATGTACTTGAGCGGCAGGCCGAAGTGGAAGGCGATAGCCCACCAGGCCACCCAGCCCTGGGCGCTCTTGCCGAACTGGCCTTCGCCCGCCAGGCACGAGAAGCGGTTGACGATGGTGCGCACACCGAACGCGTCGTACCACTCCTGGCAGGCCAGATCGGACATGATCTTGGACAGGCCGTAGATGCTGTGATCCTTGCCGTCCACGGTGAAGGCGGCGCTGAAACCCTCCACCGGGTCGAACCCCGCGGGCAGGTTGTCGCCCCACTGCGCGGCGATGGCCTCCTGGTCCCAGGTCCAGCGCAGGTCGCCCTCGATCATCGGGAACTGGTTGATGTGCACGCCGGCGTAGGTCTTGTTGGTGCTCCAGAAGATCAGGCCCGCGCCGATACGGCGGGCGAACTCGAGCACGTTGAGCAGGCCGAGCGTGTTGTTGTTGATGTCGAACAGCGGGTTGCCGTAGCCGTCGATGGCCGAGGGCTGCGCGCACGTCTCGCAAATGACATCGAAATCCTGGGGCAGGCCCACCAGATCCTCGGCGCAGCGCACGTCACCGTGCACGAAGCGGATGCCCTTGGCCTTCAGCCGGGGCAGGTTCAGCTCCGAACCGCGCCGCACCAGGTTGTCCAGGACGGTCACCTGGTGACCGCGCTCGGTCAGGTAGAACGCCAGATTGGCGCCCACGAAACCCGCGCCGCCCGTGATCAGCACTTTCATCGTCGCTACCCTCCACCAAACCCGGCCTGGCTCAATTGGCCGGCGCTACAATGGTGCCCATGTCGTCACCACTGCTACAAATCGACGGCGCCACGCTCGTCAAGGGCGCCGGTGCGGTTATCCTCGACAACCTCAGCCTATCGGTCGCGCACGGCGAACACCTGGCGCTCCTGGGCGCCAACGGTTCGGGCAAGACCTCGCTCATTGGCCTATTGACCCGCCGCGAGTGGCCTTTGTTGCGGCCCGACCGCCAACCGGTTGTGCGCCTCTTTGGCGAAGCCACCTGGGACGTCCACGAACTGCGACGTCTGATGGGCATTGTGACGCCCGAAATGGACCGCGACTTTGTCGCCGAACGCTGCACCGCGCGTGAAGCCGTGCTCTCCGGCTTCTTCGCCGCGCGTGGCCTGTGGCGCCGCGACATCACCCCGGCCATGGAGTCCGCCACCACGGCCGCCCTGGCGCGACTCGACGTGAGCCACCTGGCCGACCGCCGGCTGGACACCATGAGCACGGGCGAGGTGCGCCGCATCCTTATCGCCCGCGCCCTGGTCCACCGGCCGCCGGCGCTGCTGCTCGACGAGCCCACCGCCGGCCTCGACCTGGTCTGCCGACGTGCCTTCTTGAATCTACTGCGCCAACTCGCCGATGACACAACGATCTTGCTGGTCACCCACCATGTGGAGGAGATCCTGCCCGAAATGCAGCGCGTCGTGCTGCTGCGCGCTGGCCGACTGGTGTTCGATGGCCCCAAGACCGAGGCGCTGAGCAACCACCGCTTGGCGGCGGCCTTCGGGTCTGATATCGTTGTCACTCAGCGTGATGGTTGGTACCAGGCCGCCGTCGGCGGCGGTGACTGACCGGGTGCTGGCTGGGGCCGCTACCCCTTGCCGCACCGGCGGGGTGACGTCGGCGCCTCTGGCCGCCTACCACGCCCCGGTTACAGCGAGGAGACCCGCGATGTTGTGCGCTTCGTTGGTGTTGCTGGCGGCGCTGCAGTTGGGCGCCGAGGACTTGGCCGATCCGTCGCGACTGCCCAAACCGCCGGCCAACTCGCCGGGCTTCCCCTCGCGCTCAGCCGAACTCGACGCGCTGCCGGGCTTCCAGACCCCGCCGCCGGGCTACGGCGAGGTTCCTTACTGGTGGTGGACCGGCGACAAGCTCGATGTGGCGCGCATGACCGAGCAGATCGAGCAACTCGCGGCCAAGGGCATCTCCGGCGTGCAGGTCAACTACGCGCACGGCGACGTGGCCCCCTGGCTGACCTACCCAGCCGACCCGCCCATCTTCTCCGACGCCTGGTGGCAGGCCTGGCGCCAGGTGGCCGAGGTCTGCGCCAAGCACAACATGGGCATCGGCATCAGCGGCTATACCATCGACTGGCCCAACCAGCCGGGCAATCTTTTTGGTCAACTTCTGTACAAGGATGCCGAGACCTGGGGCTGCGAGCTCGGACAGCCGACGCGAGTCGACGTGGCCGCGGGGCAGACCCTCAGTCGGGACCTGCCGGCCGAGGGCATCGGCGTGTGGGCCTATCGCACCGGGCCGGGCGGTCTGACGCGCGCCACGGACCTGGCGACGGCGGTGAAGGACGGTAAGCTGACCTGGACCGCGCCGGCCGAAGGGCCGTGGCAGGTATGGATCTACACGGCCGCCAAGCGACCTAACACCTACAACCCGATCCATCCCGAGTCGGGACGGCGCGTCATCGACCGCTTCTTCGCGCCGTTCGAGCAGCACAATGGCGGCAAGTCAGCGGGGCTCAACTTCTTCTTCCAGGACGAGTTGATTTTCGGTGTCGGCGACCACCAATGGACCACCGACCTGCCCGCGGAGTTCGCCCGGCGCAAGGGCTATCCGCTGTTCGAGGCGCTACCCGGCCTGTGGGGCGCGCTGGGTGACCGCAATCCCAAGGCGCGCATGGACTACGCCGACGTGCGCACCGCGCTGGCCGAGGAGCGCTACTTCAAGCCGATCTTCGACTGGCACTGGCAGCGGGGCATGATCTACGCCTGCGATCCCGGCAGCCGCGGCCGCAATCCCGGCGAGTTCGGCGACTACATGCGCGCCAACCGCTGGTACACCGGCGACTACATGCGCGCCAACCGCTGGTACACCGCGCCCGGCCACGACACGCCCGGCGGCTCCGGCGACCCGATCAAGGGCAAGGTCTCCAGCTCCATCGCCCATCTCTACCAGCGCCCGCGCGTCTGGCTGGAGGGCTATCACAGCCTCGGCTGGCAGGCCAACCCGGCCACCCTCATGCACGCCACGCGTGAGAACTTCCTGTATGGCTGCACGCTGCTCAACCTACACGGGCTGTACTACAGCACGTATGGCAGCTTCTGGGAATGGGCGCCGCCCTGCTACCACTTCCGCATGCCCTACTGGGAGCACATGCGCACGTTTCTGTCGTACTTCGACCGGCTGTCGTATCTGCTGAGCCAGGGCGTGCACCGCTGCGACGTGGCCATGGTCTATCCCGTGGCCGCCCATGAGGCCGAGATGGACGCCGGGGGCGCCACGAACACCGCCTTCGATACCGGCGAGAAGCTGATCCGCGCCGGCATCGACTTCGATTTTGTGGACCACCAATCGCTCGAACGCGCCGTGGTCCGAGACGGCCGCCTGGAAGTCTCGGGCGAGTCCTACAGTTGCCTGCTGCTGCCGGCCATGCGCGCCGTGCGCTGGTCGACCATCCAGAAGGCGCTCGAACTGCAGCGGGCGGGCGGCACGGTCATCGCCATCGGCGCGCTGCCCGAGGCCAGCGACCGCGCCGGCGCCAACGACCCCGAACTCAAGGCGGCGCTGGCCGAGCTGTTCGGCAAGCCTGGCGAGGTCAAGCAGGACAAGGGGCGCGGCCTCTTCGCCGCGCCGACCGCGGTCGGCAGCCGCCGCTATGAGGGCGGGTTCGAGGGCCGCTTCGCCTGGACCACCGAGACCAACCACGACGCCTGGTTCAAGGGCGTCTACCACGGTCCGGCCGGCAAGGCGCGCGTGCGGTTCTTGTGCGACAACGCGGGCAAGCTGTTCCGCGACGGCAAGCAGTTGTGCGAGGGCGCCAACTACAGCCAGGGCTGGACCGGCGAGGTGGACCTGCGCGACGGCGCCGTGCTCACCATCGACGCCTACGACGAGGATGGCGCGCCGAACAAGGCCGGTATGTACCTAGCGCTCGTGCGCGACGGCAAGACCTTCTTCTCGACGGCCGATCTGAAGTGCACCGCTACCAGGCCGGCGGGCGACGCCTGGCGCACCGACGCCGCGCTCGACGGCTGGCACAATGTCGACTTCGCCAACGTGCATGAGGCGCACCTCGGCACCGCCAACACGCCCATCGAGCAGGTGATGAAGCTACTGCCGCGCGACTGGCGTGGCGAGAAGACCGTGCGCGGCCTGCACCGCCGTGTCGGCCCGCGCGACGTCTACTTCCTCATGGACGCCGCCCCGTCGAGCGAGATCACCTTCTCGGTCCAGGGCCGGCCCGAGCTGTGGGACCCGTGGACCGGCGACACCAGTCCGCTGACCGTCACCGCGGCCGATGCCCAGGGCACCAAGGTGCAATTGCCCGCGGAGATCGAGGACGCGGTGGTGGTGACCTTCTCTCCGGGCCAGCCCGCGGTCACCGCGGCCCAGCCGCCCCCAGCGGCGCGGCAGGCGGTCGAGGTGGCCGGCGACTGGGGCTTTGAGCTCCGGCCGACGCTCGACAACAAGTGGGGCGACTTCCGGCTGCCCGTGGTCGACAAGACCCTCGGCGCCGAGGCGCGCATCTTCCGCTATGCCGAAGAGACGGCCGCCGACCCCGGCTGGCAGGCGCCCGGCTTCGACGACTCCCGGTGGCCCAGTGTGACCCACGGCTTCGGCCAGCAGCTCTGGGTGCTGGGCCCGGTGCCCAACACCGCCGAGCTCGACGGCGTGCTGACCGGGCTGCGCGCGGTCAAAGCCGGCGATACGGTCAAGCTGCCTGACCGGCAGTTGGCCTGGAAGCCCTACGACTTCTCCTGGCGACTGGGCCGCGAGGGCGATCCCGGCCATCAGGGCTACCACGGGCTCAAGGAGAACGTGAGCGACGAGTTCCTGTGCCTGGGCAAGCCCCAGGGCGGCCTGAACGAGACGCTGTACGTGCCCGAGGACGGCGGCGGGCGCTACTACCTGTGGAGCTCGGTTACCGTGCCCCAGGCCACCGCCGCCACGCTCGTCTCGGGCGGGCTGAAGGTCGCCGCGGCCTGGCTCGCGGGCCAGCCGGTGACCGACCAGCTCAGCCTGTCGGCCGGGGCCAACCCGCTGCTGCTGCGCATCGAGCAGGCCGGCCGCGGCCACGTCGTGGTGCGCCGGGCCGGCCCCGAGCCGACCGCCAGGACTCCGCTGAGCATGTGCTGGTACGACGATCCGCGCGTCATCCCGTTCGACCCCCGGCCCGCCGAGACCGCACCAGCCGGCTGGTACCGGTTCGTGGCACCGCCGGGCCTGAAGGGCTTTCGGGCCAGCGTGCGGGGCCAGATGCAGGCCTGGGCCGATGGTCAGCCGCTACGTGTCGAACAGCGCGACGGCCACCAGTGGGTGAAGCTCGGACAGCCGGCCGGCGGCCGCGTGGTCGTGGCCCTGCGCATCGCCCAGGAGCGAGGCCGCTACGGCGGCGCGGCACTGCCCGAGCCTATCGCGCTCGACTGCGGACCGGGCACGACGCCGCTGGGCGACTGGTCGCAGGGCAGCGTGCTGGAGACCTACTCCGGCGGCGCTGTCTATCGCCACAACCTGACGCTGACCGCGGCGCAAGCCGCCGGCGCTCCGCGGCTCGACCTGGGCGACGTGGTGGCCACGGCCGAGGTGCGCATCAACGGTCAGTCGGCGGGAGTCCGCGTGGCGCCGCCCTGGCGGTTCGATCTGTCAGGCAAGGCCAAGGCCGGCGACAACCAGATCGAGGTCATCGTCTACAGCACGCTGGCCAACCACTACCGTACCATCCCGACGCGCTACCGCGGATCGCTCAAGGCGGGGCTGGTCGGGCCGGTGCGGCTGGAGTGGCGCTAGCGTCCGAAAGGCCAACCACAGAGGACACAGAGAGCACAGAGAAGAGCAAGATCCAGGTCATTTCTCGCTGATCTCTGTGTCCTCTGTGCCCTCTGTGGTCTACATCCGGCGATCACTTGCCCGGCGTGGTCTCGCGCGCGATGACCTGCTCGATGGCCTTGCCCAGCGCCGCATGCATCTCCTTGGCATCGCCGGGGTAGCCGGCGTGCTGGACCATCCACACGGTGACGATGCCGCGGCGGCTGTCGACGTTCATGTTGGTCGAGAACGCTCCGCCATGGCCAAAGCTGCCGTTGCCCACCGAGGCCGTAGCTTTCCTTGACCGCGTCCTCGGTCTGCTTGCGTGTCATCTCGCCCACCGCCGCCTCGGACAGGTAGCGCCGGCCCTCATACACACCGCGGTTGAGCAGCATCTGGCAGAAGCGCGCCACATCGGCCGCGGTGGAGAACAGCCCGCCGCCAGGCGCCGCATAGCGGCCGGGCCCGTCGAGCGGGTACTTGAGGTAGTTGATGCGCGTCTCCTCCAGGTCGACCTTGTCCTTGACCGGTCGGTACGACTTGGCCAGCCTCCGGACGGCCTCGGTGGTCGGGAAGAAGGTGGTGTCCTTCATGCCCAGCGGCCCGAACAGCCGGGTCTGGAGGAACTGCTCATAGGGCATACCACTGACGATCTGGACGATCAGGCCGGCGGCGTCGATGCCCTCGTTGGAGTAGGTGTAGCCCGTGCCCGGCTCAAACAGCAGCGGGTCGGCCAGGTCGTGCTTGATCGACTCGGCCAGCGGTACGCAGTCGATGACCATCTTGTCGGTCGGATTGAGGAAGCGCATGCCGCTGGTGTGGCACAGCACCTGTCGCACCGTGATGGCGCTGGCCGGCGCGTGCGGCGGCGTCTTGTCGTTAGCATCCTTTGGGCCGACCTTGAGTTCGGCGAACTCGGGAATGTACTTGGTGACGGGGTCGGTCAGGCTGACCTTACCGTCATCGACCAGCATCATCAGCGCCGCCGCGGTGACGGCCTTGGTCTGCGAGGCGATCCAGAACAGAGAGTCGGCCCTCATCGGCGCGGCCGCCGCGATATCGGCATAGCCCACGGTCTCGGTGTCGAGGATGCGGTCGCGCCCGGCGACCAGCACCACGGCGCCGGCCAGACGATGCGCATCGACGAACGGCTGCAGCGCGCCGGCGATGGGCTTGGCGGGCGCCTCGGCGGCGCTGACCAGCCCGGCTGCGAACAGCAGCGGCAGCAACAGGCGTAGGCGAGCTGAGCGGTGATGGGCCATCGATCGGTTCTCCGGTGAGTGGTGATTGGGGCGCGAGCGCGGGCATTCCTTCCGGCCAAGTCACAGCGTATGTCAGCCGGCCCAGCGTATAGGGCGAAAGAGCCGCGGAGAGGGTCGCATGGTCGCAGTCCTGGTCTACCTGCTCGTGTCGTTCCTCTCGTGGTGGTTCGTGTTTGCGGTGCTGGGGCTCCTGGCGTTCACGTTCGCCTGGCACGGCACGGCGGCGTTGTGCCGGCACTTTCGCAAGCCATGCGGCCGGAGGCGCGTGGTGTTTGGGCCATCGGTGCCGTGAGACGAGCGTCAGGGGGTGTTGCTATGCGCGGAGCCAAGTGGCTGTGTGTGGTGCTCGGTCTGTGCCATGGGACGTTGGCCAATGGCCTGCTCTTCGGCGGCCCCTCGCCCGACGGCCAACCCCGGGGCGAGACCGCCATCGAGCGCTGGGTGGCGGCCTTCGTGGGGGTCGCCCTGTCGTTGGCGCTGATCGGTGGCGGACTGTGGCTGACCAAGACACGCCGCGACGGGTGAGGGGTGTGGCATGGGCACCGCTTTCGCGCTGCTGCTGATCCTGACCGCGATCTGGTGCCTGTCGGCGCCCATCGAGGCCCTCGTGCTGCTGCTGGCGCTGTCGCGACGCCACTCATGGCGACGCAGACTCTTCGCCGGCGTGTGGCTGAGCGCCTGCATTCTGCCGCTCTGGATGCTGGCCGCGCCCTTTGTGGAGCATCCGGCCATCACCGCGCTGTTTGGCGTGGTCGACTTCCGCGGCTCGGTCATGGATCCCAGCGTGTTGGCCGGCCTGCTGGCCATGGCCGTCGCGAAGTGCGAGCTGTTCTGGGTGGCTTTCGACCGCGACGCGCCGCCGGCGTCGCCGCAAGTGGCGCAGGACATGATCGCGGTGCTGCTGGCGAGCGCGCTGCCCATCCTTGTGGGGGGCTGTCTGATCGGCGGCTAGGGGCCGAATGGCGCCGGATCGCATCCGGCCGCCTGACGGCCGAACAGCAACCAGTCTCGCCCCGACTGGATCCGGTGGCCGCGCCCTGACGGGGCCAGACGCGACCTCGCCATTTGCGCAGCGTATTCCAAGGTGTGGTGCGTATAGAGTCCCAACCGTACAGGAGGGACCTGATGCATGTGAAGTGTGGTTCGCTGACGATCATCCTGCTCGCCATGGCACGTACCGCTCTGGCCAACCCCGCGCCACCACCACCACCCCCGGCACGACCGGCTGCTGACGCCACCAAGCCTGCAGACGCCGCCAAGCCGGAGCCGGCGCGGCCGAAGGCAGACGCCGGCCGC
>JACRKZ010000003.1 GCA_016235455.1 Armatimonadota bacterium
AGGCGGAAGCTGGTCATGACCGCGTCCTTCTCCGCGCCCGACATGCGCCCGTGCAGCAGGCCCACGCGGTAGGTCGGAAAGGCTTCGGTCAGCTGCTCGGCCAGCGCCGTGGCCGATTCCAGCTCGATCTTCTCCGACTCCTCGACCAGCGGGCAGACTGCATAGGCCTGACGCCCTTCCTTAAGCCGCGCCTTGATGCGGCTGTAGACCTTGCGCCGATCGCCGAGGGGGAACCACTCGGTGACGATGGGCTGCCGGCCCGCCGGCAGTTCGTCGATGACGCTGGTGTCAAGGTCGCCGTACACCGTCAGCGCCAGCGTGCGCGGGATGGGCGTGGCCGTCATGACCAGGACGTCGGGCGTGATGCCCTTGCGCGTCAGGCCCTGGCGCTGGAGCACGCCGAAGCGGTGCTGCTCGTCGACCACCACCAGACCCAGCCGCTCGAACTCGACGGTCTCCTGGATCAGCGCATGGGTGCCCACCGCGATGCGCGTCACGCCGGTGGCCAGCCTATCAGCCAGGTCTCGCCGCTCGCGTGCGCCGGCGCGGCCGGTGAACAGGTCGACCTCCACGCCCAGCGGCGCGCACCAGTGCCGCAGCACGCGCGCGTGCTGCTCGGCCAGCACCTCGGTCGGCGCCATGACCGCCGCCTGGTAGCCGTTGTCCACGGCGATGAGCATGGCCCACAGTGCCACCAATGTCTTGCCCGAGCCGACGTCGCCCTGGACCAGGCGGTTCATCGGCCGCGTCAGCGCCATGTCGGCCTGGATGTCGGCGATGACCCGCGTCTGCGCGCTGGTGAAGGCGAAAGGCAGACCGGCTTCGAGCTGCCTGGCCAGCGGCGAGTCGATGTGGAAGGCGATGCCCTGGCCGCGATGGTCGTAGGCCCAGCGCCGCTGGGCCAGCGCCACCTGCAGGCCGAAGAACTCCTCGAACACCAGCCGTCGCCGCGCGTCGAGCCGCTGCGCCTCGCTCTGCGGGAAGTGGAAGCCGTCCACCGCCTCGTGCCGTCCCACGAGTTGCAGGCCATGCTGCACCTCGGCCGGCAGGACCTCCGGCAGGGCCCGCAGGTAGCGGTCCAGCGCCGTGCGGCACCACCGCCGCATCTGCGTCTGCAGCAGACCCTCGGTCAATGGGTAGATGGGCACCAGCCGGCCCAGGTTGAGGCTGTCGCCCTCGCGGTCGAGCGGCTCCCAGGTGGGCTGGGTGATCTGCCGACGGCCATAGCGGTCCACCGCCAACTTGCCCGAGAAGACCAGTTCCTGGTCGACCTCCAGCTGCGATGCGACCCATGGCGAGTTGAACCAGACCAGCTCCACAAAGCCGTGGCCATCGCTGACATGCGCCTTGGTCAGCTTGAGGCTGGGTTTGGGCGAGTAGCTCTCGATGTGCGTGATGCGCCCGCGGTAGGTGGCCAGCACGTTGGGCTCGGCATCGCGCAGCGAGAGCAGCATGGAGCGGTCCTCGTGCCGCCTCGGGAAGTGGAAGAGCAGGTCTTCGATGGTCTCGATGCCCAGTCGGCCGAGCACCGCCGCGCGCGCGGGGCCGATGCCCTTGACCCACTGCACTTCGCTGGCCAGGTCCTCGGGCCGCGGCTCGCGGGGCGTCTCGGCCCGGGGTGCGTCGTGCCGCGGCGCCGGTCGCTCGTCGAGCCGCAGTGGCTCCAGGCGCAAGGGCTCGTCGGCCTGAGATTCGGCCAGCAGCGCGTCGAGCCGGCGCTTGACCTCGCGCAGCAGCCGCGGCCGATCGTCCGCCGCGGAGACAGCGTAGTCCACGAAGATGGCCCAGATGCGGTCGAGGTGTTCGGCGGCGGGCTGCCCATCGGTGACGAGTTCACGCGCCTCGCGCACGAAGCGGCGCATGAGCCCGTCGAACCCGCCCACGGCGGCATGGTTCAGGCAGCCGGTGCGGTACTCGGTGCGCAATGGTCCGAGCATCTGTTCCAGCTTGGCAACCAGCGGGTCCCGCTCCGGCACGGCCTCACTCCATGGTCTTCACGCACAGGATGACCCGGTAGCCAGCGCCCTTGTCGATCAGGTCGACCGGCCCCATCCAGCGCTCCAGTTCGGCCTGCAGCGACTTGACGCCGAGGTACTTGTGTCCCACCAGGTACATGCGCCCGCCCATGCGCAGCGACGCCGCGGCCCGATGCAGCAGTTCCAGCACCATCTGCTTGCCCGCGTGCGTCGGCGGGTTGGTGACCACGACGTCCTGCTCGCCCACCTCGCCCGGCTCAAACAGGTCACTCACCACCACGCGGTAGTTGGTGACGCTGTTGAGCACGGCGTTCTCGACGATCAGGTCGGCGGCGCGCTGGTTGATCTCGACCATGGTGACCAGGCCGGTCTCGCCAGTCAGGCGCGCGGCAACCAGGCCGACTGGCCCATACCCGGCGCCGACATCGAGCACACGCTCGCCCGGCTCGATCTCCATGGCCTCGACCAGCAGGCGGCTGCCGGGATCGATGTGGCCCGGCGAGAACATGCCGGTGTCGGTGACAAACGACCAGCGTTCGCCCCGCAGCGCCGTCTCGATGGTGCGGCGCTGCGACTCGGACTGCGGGTCGCGACTGAAGTAGTGATTGTCAGGCTGGGTCATGGCACCATCATACAGCACCTCCGACGCGCACAGAGCGGCCGGCGCCAGACTCCGATGCGATGACCTTCTTGACCTGGCCTTTCGCCCTTGCGCCGAGCGATTGACGGTGGACCACCGCGACGTCTAGACTTTGAGCGCAGCGGGAGACGATGATGCTCGCCATGACTCTGACCACCGTGTTCATGCTCAACGGGGCCGTCCTGGCCGTTCCCGACGTGCTGCGGCCGGTTGCCCAACCGACGCAGCCCGGCCAGGTGACCATCGTAGCCGGCCCGTTCCGCGAGGCCATGCTGCGCGACCGGGCCTACCTGCTGATCCTCGACGCCGACCGCCTGCTGCACGCGTGGCGGCTGAATGCCGGCCTGCCGTCCAGCGCCAAGCCCTACGGTGGTTGGGAAGAGCCGAACGGCGAGCTGCGCGGCCACAGCCTGGGCCACTACCTCACCGCCTGCGCCCTGCTGAGCCGCGAGCTCGACGATCAGCCATTGCGCGACCGCTGTGCGACCATCGTCGCCGGCCTGGCCGAGTGCAACAGGGCGCTGGGGACCAAGGCCACGCATCCTGGCTACCTGTCCGCGTTTCCCGAGTCGTTCATCGACCGCGTCGAGGCCGGCAAACCCGTGTGGGCACCCTACTACACGCTGCACAAGGTCTTCGCGGGACTGATCGACGTCTACCAGCAGACCGGTAACGAGACCGCCTTGCGCCTGGTGAGCGGCATGGGCGACTGGTGTTGGTCCCGGTTCGCCAAGCTGGATGACGCCGCCCGGCAGCGCACTCTCGGCAACGAGCATGGCGGCATGATGGAGAGTCTGGCCAACCTGTATGCGCTCACCGGCAAGGCCGAGCACCTGTCCGCGGCGCGCGCCTTCGACCACAAGGCCGTGTTCGACCCGTTGGCCGCAGGCGAGGACCGGCTCAACGGCCTGCACGCCAACACGCAGATCCCGAAGTTGACCGGATCCATCCGGCTGGCGGAACTCACCGGCGAGCCGCGCTGGCGCAAGGCCGCCGAGACGTTCTGGACGAGCGTGGCGCTGCGCCGCAGCTACGTCACCGGCGGGCACAGCGATGGCGAGCACTTCCACCCGGTCGAGCAGATGAGCCGCCAACTCAGCCCGGCCACCACCGAGACCTGCAACACCTACAACATGCTCAAGCTGACGGGGCACCTGTTCGCGCTGGACCCCCAAGCGCGCTACATGGACTTCTATGAGCGCGCCCTGCTCAACCACATCCTGGGCAGCTTCGACCCGCGCACCGGCATGTTCACTTACTTCGTGCCGCTGGGCGTCGGCCGGTTCAAGACCTTCTCCACACCCGAGGACTCGTTCTGGTGCTGCGTCGGCACCGGCATGGAGAACCCGGCGCGCTTCGCCGAGGCCATCTACAGCACGGGACCGGCCGATATCTGGGTCAACCAGTTCATCGCCTCCGAACTACGCATGCCCGAGGCCGGTCTGACGCTGCGCCAGGAGACCAACTACCCCGAGAGCGACACGACCACGCTGCGGCTGTCGCTGGACCGCGACCTGCGCGGCACGCTGCACCTGCGCTGGCCGGCTTGGGCGACGCACGGCGCCAAGGTCACCATCAACCGCGAGCCGGTGACGGTAAACGGCCAGCCCGGCAGCTACATCACGCTCGAGCGCGAGTGGCACCAAGGCGACCAGCTCACGGCAACCTTCCCCTTCGGTCTGCGCACCGAAGCCATGCCGGACGACCCGCGCACGCTGGCGGTGCTGGACGGGCCACTGGTGCTGGCGGCCGACCTGGGCCGGGCCGCCATGGACCCGCCCATCCCCTATGCCAAGGGGCAGCTCGACTATGCCGGCCAGCCCATCCCGCCGATGCCGAGGCTGGTGGGTGACCGCGCCAAGCTGGTCGAGTCCTTGGAACCGGTGGCGGAGGCACCACACACCTACCGCACCAAGGGCTTCGGCCAGCCGGACGAGGTCACCTTCCGGCCCTTCTACGGCATCGCCGACCGGCGCTACGGCGTCTACTTCACCGTGCTCACCGCGCGCGAGTATGAGGAGGAGCAGGCGCGCCGGGCCCGGCTGGCCGCCGCCGAGGCGGCCCTGGCCGAGCGCACGATCGACCGGGTGGCCATCGGCGACGGCAACAGCGAGAAGGCCCACAATCAGCTCGGCGAGCGCACCGACGCCGGTCGCCACTTGGACCGCGCCTGGCGCCACGCCACCGACGGCGGCTGGTTCAGCTACGACCTGGCGGTCAAGGAAGGCCTGCCCTCGGACCTGCTGGTGACCTACTGGGGCGACGATGCCGGCGCGCGCACGTTCGACATCCTGGTCAACGGCGAGCGGTTGGCCACGCAGACGCTGGACCGCCTCAAGCCCGGTGAGTTCACCGACGTGGCCTACCGCCTGCCGGCCGACATGCTCATGGGCAAGAGCAAGATCACAGTGCGGTTCCAGGGCAAGCCGGGCAACTTCGCCGGTGGGGTGTTTGGGTTGCGGGTGGTGCGGCGGATGGGCGGCTGAACGGGCGGTCAACTGGCCTCGCCAGAATCCCCTATTCGCTCTGACAATCCACAGATCACACAGACTACAGAGATTGCAGGACCGGCCATCTGTGTAATCTGTGGATTGTCAGAGGGGTTTCGCCTCAGATCCCCGACAGACGCCGCAACACCTTGTCCGCCGCGTGGATACCCTCGGCGCCCTCGCCATGGGCCTGGGCGCTGCGCCAGAGCTGGGTCATGAGCGCGGCGCCCGGCAGGGCCACACCCACCTGCTCGGCCGCTTCGGCCACCAGACGCATGTCCTTCTGCTGCGTGTCCACCATGAAGCCCGGTGCCCAGTCATCGGCCAGGATCTTGGGCGCCAGATTGGCCAGCGCCCAGCTGTTGGCGGCACCGCCGCCCAGCGCTTGTACCAGGATGGCCGGGTCGATGTTCATGCCGCGCGCCAGGGCAAAGGCCTCGCAGACACCGAGCAGGTTCATCGCGCCCATGATCTGGTTGCACAGCTTGACGCCCTGGCCCGCTCCCCAGCCGCCGCAGTGGGTGATGTTGGCGCCCATGGCGGCCAGCACTGGCCGTGCCTCGTCGAAGTCGGCCTCGGCGCCGCCGGCCAGGATGCTCAGCGTACCGTTGGTCGCGCCGATGGTGCCGCCCGTGACGGGCGCCTCGAGGAACCGCAGGCCCCGCTCGCGCAGGCGTTGGCCGATGCCGGTGGAGACGGCGGGCGAGATGGTGCTCATGTCGATCAGCAGCGCGCCGGGCGCGGCACCGGAAGCGGCGCCTTGCTCACCGAGCAGGACACGCTCGACATCGGGGCCGTCGGTCACGCAGGAGATGATCACGGCCGCGCCGCGGGCCGCTTCTGCCGGCGTGACACAGGCCACGCCACCGGCCTCGACCACCGGCTCGGTCTTGGCCGCCGTGCGGTTGTAGCAGCGCACCGGGTACCCGGCGCGCAGCAGATTGAGCGACATGGGCACACCCATCAAGCCCATGCCCAGGAACGCCACTTGCGGTTTGTCCATGCGTCTTCTCCCTGGCGCTTCACGGCGCCACGCGGCTCGCCGTCACCGCAATGCTAGCGGCAAACTCCGGCAGCGCCAACCTCAGCCGCCCGCCAGCCGCCGTCGCGTCGGGCTGGGCGGTGACCTTGCCGCTCGCCGGATCCACGAAGGCCATCTGCCACGGCCCGTCCGCGGCAGCGATCTCCACCCACTGGCCCGCGGTGGGCGCGGTGGGCCAGTCGGGCGCGGCGCAGCGCGCATCGCGGAACCAGCCGAGCACGGTTGGCCCGCCGGCGAGCGCCGCGCCGCGCAGGCCGTCGGACATCCGGCACTCGACCGGCAGCAGACCGGTCGCATCCAGCCCTTTGACCCAGGCGGCGGCGGTCTGACCGACGTCCTGGAATCGGCCCACGAGGTCGACGCCCTCGAACTGGTCGTAGCCGTCCTGCCACCACAGCATGCGAGCGTTCATGGCGCCGCTGACCAGCGCCGCCCAGACCGCGTGGCGGATGCCGATCACCGCGCGCTCCGACGCGTCAAGCGTGCCGCGCGGCGGCCGCCAGTTGAGGCCGCTCTCGCCAAGGAGCACCGGCTTGTCGAAGGCGCTAAGGTGCGCGCGCACCTGGCTCAGGACGAGATCGTCCAGGTTGTCGCGGTCGGTGTTGCCGTACGGATGCACCTGCACCAGGTCGACCGCGTCGGAGCGCCACAGGCTGGGCCACTGATGCGCCGCGGACAGCGACGCCGTCAGCGGGCGATGGTCGGGGTCGGCCGCGCGCACCACCTTGCCCAGCGCCTCGGCGAACGCGGTGGCCTTGGCCTCGTCGGCGCCGGTGACCATATCCAGCTCGGAGAACAGCTCCCAGCCGACAACGCAGCGCCGTGGCGCCCAGTGGGCCACCAGGCCGCCGACCCGCTTGAGCCATGCCGTCTGGCACGCGCCGGGCGCCAGCAACTCGGCGGGCGACTTGGCCGGGCCGCCGCGGGCCGCGTTGTAGGGGTTCTTGTCCCATGCGTGCCAAAGTTCATGGTTGCTGCCGTCGTTCCAGTCGGCCCAGACACCGAACACGGGAATCACGGCCAGGTGGTGCCGTTCGGCGGCGTCGAGCACTTGGTCCCAGTACCAGGTCATGCCCACGCTGGCCTGGCCGGGCTGCTCGTCGGGCGGCAGGTAGCACATGTGGATGCGCATCAACCGTTCGCCGGCGGCCTCGGCATGGGCAAAGTGCTGCTCGAAGCCATCGAGCTTCGCGGCCACGGGGTTGCGGCCGAGCACCAGCCGCGGCGTGCCGTCGACGCGAAAGGCACGGTCGCCCGCGCGCCAGGTCAGGGCCGGCTCGGCGCTCACCGCGGGACGCAGCAGGAGGCCCGCCAGCAACAGCGCCGCCAGCCGGATCATGGCGCGAACACGGTCAGCGCGTCGCGCTCGTCGGCGGTCAACTCGATCGCCTGGGCGCCCATGGCGTCTTCGAGGTGGGCTACGTTGGTGGTGCCGAGGATCGGCCGCACATCGCCCGGCTGGGCCAGCAGCCAGGCCAAGGCAATCTGGTTGGCGCTGGCGCCCTTGGCCCGAGCCAGCTCAGCGGCGACGGCCAGCCGGGCGCGGTTGGTGGCGCTGTCGAACGACGGTACCTGGCCATCGCGCGCGAAGTAGCCGTTGGCCGTGGCGCTATAGCAAGTGCAGATCACACCGTGGTCGGCGGCCCAGGCGAAGTCATCGACCGTGAAGGCGCGGGTCGTGGGGTCTGGCCCTTCGCGCTGGGTGGAGACAGCCAGGCTGCCCTGATTCTGCCAGACCAGCTCGCCGACCAGCAGCTGCCGCAGCTCGGCCACGCGCGCGCGCGGCCAGTTACTCACGCCCAGCGCGCGGGTCATGCCGTGATCGCGCAGACGCCCGAGAGCATCGGCGATGTCGGCCACTGGCTCGCGCGGATCGTCGCGATGGAGCAGGAAGGTATCCACGCGATGCCGCAGCCGGTCGTGGCTCTCCAGCAGGTCGGTCATCAGCAGTTCGGGCGCCAGATAGCGTTCCGGTCGCGGATACAGATCGCCAGCGTCGGGATGGCCGCCTTTGGTAGTGACCCGCGCCTCGCTCAGCGCGAGATCGTGCAGCCCGAGGTCGCGCAGCGCCTGGCCCAGC
>JACRKZ010000007.1 GCA_016235455.1 Armatimonadota bacterium
AGGGCTGGGGACCTGCCGCGTGGGGCGCTCTATGCGCCAAGGGAGTGCAACATGCAGATCGGTGTCAGTTCGTACAGTTTCAGTCGCCTGGTCAACAGCGGGGCCATGGCGCAGTTGGCCGTGATCGGCGCGGCCAAGGACCTGGGGTTCGAGGTCATCGAGTTTTCGACCATCGCCGTGCCCGCGGGCAAGACGCTGCCCGGCTTCGCCAAGGAGCTGCGCGCGGAGTCTGAGCGCGTTGGCCTGCCCATCGCCAACTACACCATCGGCGCGGACTTCCTGCGCGGCTCGGGCGGCGACCTGGCCGCCGAGATCGCGCGGGTCAGAACCGAGGTCGACATCGCCGTGATCCTCGGCGCGCCCGGCATGCGCCACGACGCCACCGGCGGCTATCCGGCCGACCATGTCGGCCCGCGCAGCTTCGATAGCGCCGTGGCGCGCCTGGCCGAGGGCTGCCGCGCCGTGACCGAGTATGCCGCCGAACGGGGCATCAAGACCATGGTCGAGAACCACGGCTACTTCTGCCAGGACTCCGAGCGCTGCGAGAAGCTGGTCAACGCCGTCGCGCACCCGAACTTTGGCCTGCTCGTGGACATCGGCAACTTCACCTGCGCCGATGAGGATCCCACGTTAGCCATCGGCCGGCTGGCGCCCTATGCCATTCACGCCCACGCCAAGGACTTCCACATCCGCTCGGGCTCGCTGCCGACGCCGGGCGAGGGCTGGTTCCCGTCGCGTGCGACCAATTACCTGCGCGGCGCGATCATCGGCCACGGCGATGTGCCACTGGTGCAATGCATCCGCACGCTGCGCCGCAATGGCTACGACGGCGTGCTGTCCATCGAGTTCGAGGGCATGGAGGATGTGCTGACGGGCATCCGCATCGGGAGGGACAACCTGGCGCGGCTGGTGGCGGCCGCGGGATAGCTTGACGCGCCCCGTCGGCGTGCCTAGAATGCCGGTGTGCCGAGCCATCCGGCCTGGCACACCGAGTTCGAAGAGCTACCGCAGTCGGTCAGGGTACGCAAGCCCCCAGACCACGACCATGGTAACCGTCCCGTGCAGTAACACGGGACCGTGTCGCCATCGCATGGCGGCACCTCCTTTCCGGCAGGCCGGCGGTCTGAACCACCGCCGGCTTGCCTCGTTTTGGCCAGGGAGATTCACCGTGGGTGATGGCCTTGGCCAATCCGGTAAGGAGGGGCAAGCCGGTTGCCGGGTGCGTGAGCACGGGGCCGAACGTGTATAGTCCTACATGGCGTGACGGCCTGGGTGCAACTCTCGCGACTCCCTGCACGTCCACAGATTGCACAGATTGCACAGACTGCACAGATTGCCGATTGGCTCATCTGTGTAATCTGCGCAATCTGTGGATCTGCCAGGTGGCTGGCGCGGAATCCTCGGCTGCGTCAGTCGAACAGCCCTGGCTGGTCACCCAGCACCGGCGGTGCGATGCCCAGGTGCCGGAACGCCGCCGGCGTGGCCACGCGGCCGCGCGCGGTGCGCTGCAAGAAACCCAGATAGAGCAGAAACGGCTCGATCACGTCTTCCAGCGTCTCGCGTTCCTCGTTGAGCGTGGCGGCCAGGGTCTCCACGCCGGTCGGGCCGCCGCCGAACTTGGCCAGCAGCGCGTCGAGGTAGCGTCGATCGCTGCCGTCCAGGCCGAGGTGGTCGATGCCCATGCCGTCGAGGGTCTCGTCGGCGAGCTGGGCGGTGATGGTGCCGTCGCCGCGCACCTGGGCGTAGTCGCGCACGCGCCGCAGCAGGCGGTTGGCCACGCGCGGGGTGCCGCGGCTGCGGCCGGCGATCTGCGCGGCTCCTTCGGCGTCGATGGGCACGCCCAGAATGCGCGCGGACGACAGGACGATGGTCCGCAGTTGCTCGGGCGTGTAGAGGTCCACGTGGTGCACCACGCCGAAGCGATCGCGCAGCGGCGAGGTGAGCAGTCCGACGCGGGTCGTCGCGCCGATCAGCGTGAAGCGCGGAATGGGGATCTTCACCGCCCGTGCCGCGGGACCCTTGCCGATGACCAGGTCGATCTCGTAGTCCTCCATAGCCGGATAGAGGACCTCTTCCACCACGCGGTTGAGCCGGTGGATCTCGTCGATGAACAGCACCGTGCGCGGGTCGAGATTGGTCAGCAGCGCGGCCAGGTCGCCGGGCCGCTCGATGGCCGGGCCGGAGGTGCTGCGCAGGAAGCAGCCCATCTCGGCGGCCAGGATCTGCGCCAGCGTGGTCTTGCCCAGGCCCGGCGGGCCGTGCAGCAGCACATGGTCGAGCATGTCGCCGCGCAGTTGCGCCGCCTCAATGCCGATCTTGAGCTGCTCCTTGACCGAGTCCTGACCGACGAAGTCCAGCAGGCGCTGGGGACGCAGGCTGGGCTCGGCCAGGCCGTCCTCGCCGCGGCGGGTGGGGTTGAGATCGTGGTCCGACCAATCCATGCTAGCCCCCCGATCCCGCTTGCTTGAGCGCCAGCCGGATCAGCTCCTCCAACGGCGCGTCGGCGCCGGCCTGCTTTGCCGCGAACTGTGCCAGCCGCCGTGACTCGACGCCGGTGAAGCCCAGGCCGGTCAGCGCCTCGATGACATCGGCTTGACGCGCATCGACCGGCGCCGCGGCCACCGACCAGCTCTTGGTGCCGATCTTGTCGCTCAGTTCCACGACGAGCCGCTGGGCGAGCTTCTTGCCCACGCCGCTGACCTGGGTCAGCGAGGCCTCGTCGCCGCGCGCGATGGCCTCGACCAGGCGCGCCGGCGGCAGCGCGGCGACCAGATTCTGGGCCACCTTGGGCCCCACGCCGTTGACCGCCAGCAGCACTTCGAACAACTCGCGCTCCTCGTCGGTGGAGAATCCATAGAGCGTCAGCGCGTCCTCACGTACGGCCAGCCAGGTAGGCAGACGCAGCGTGCCGCCGACCTCGGGCAGGCGCGCCAGGGTCGGCGGCGCCACGGTGACCCGGTAGCCCACGCCGGCGCACTCCACTACCACGCTGTCCTCGCTGAGGTTGGTCAGCCGGCCGTTGAGATGAGCGATCACGATGGCTCCTCCGCTGTCTCCTTGAGGTGTTCACGACGACGCGCCTCATCGGCGGCCAGCGCTGCCGCGATGCGGTCGCCGGCGCCGGCGCCGGCGCTGGTCTGGCCCGGTGCGGCGGCGCGGCTCAGGCCGCTGTGGACATGGGTGATGCATAGCGCCAACGCGTCGGCGGCATGATCGGGCCGCGGTGGTTGGGGCAGGTTGAGCAGGCGCTGCACCATGTACTCCACCTGATGCTTGTCGGCCTGGCCGTTGCCCACCAGCGTCAGCTTGACGTGTGTCGGCGAGTACTCGGCGATGGGCAGCCCGACCTGCACGGCAGCCAGCCGCACGACCCCCACCGCCTGGCCCACCGACAGCCCGACACTGCCGTCGCGCAACTGGTAGAGGTGTTCCATGACCAGCACTTCCGGCCGATGCTCGCGGATCAGCGCGGTCACGGTGTTGTGGATGGTGAGCAGGCGCAGCCCCAGTTCCTCGCCGGCGGGCGTACGCAGGCAGCCATAGCCGAGGCTGGCGTAGCGCGCGCCCTCGCGCCGCACCACGCCCCATCCCGTGGAGGCCAGGCCGGGGTCGATGCCGAGTAGAACCACACGCGGCTCCCGGGCGGGATTGTAGCACAGGGAGCCGGCGGGACGTGGGCGGTGGGCCGTGGGACGTCGGACGTGGATGGGCGGCACCGTGGCCCGTAGCGGTTCTCACCCAGTTCCACCTCCTCCATCCCACGTCCCGGACTTGACGCCGACCCTCTCCAGAGTCCATGCTCTTGGGGCGGTCGGCTCGGGCCGGCGCGCGGCGAGATGATCATGGGTGAAGTACGGCATTGGCAAGCGGCGCGTGATATCGCGGGCGAGACACCGATCTGGGTGGCCGAAGAGGGCCTGTTCTACTGGACCGACTGCTGCGCGCCGGCCATCCACCGGGCCGCGCCGGGTGCGACGACCTGCGAGACGTTCACGCCCTCGGAGATCGTGACGGCCTTGGCGCGGCGTGCGTCGGGTGGCTGGATCGTGCTCACGCACGGCGGGCCGGCCTTCTGGGCCGGCTTCGGCAGCGACCTGGTGCCCGCGGTGAACGCCGTGGCCGACCGGCCGGGCCATCGCTGCAACGACGGCGCGGTGGATCGCGCCGGCCGCCTGTGGCTGGGCACCATGCACAAAGAGGACCTGAACGATAGCGGCGGCACGCTGTGGCGGGTGGATGCGGACCTGAGCCTGCACGAGATGGCCACCGGGTTCGCCGTGCCTAACGGCATCGCCTTCAGCCCCGATGACACGGTGCTGTACCTGACCGACATGTTCCACGGGCGTATCGTCGCCTACGACTTCGATCTGTCCGCCGGCACCATCGCCAACCCGCGCGACTTCGCCGTGGTCCCGGCCGAGGATGGCTGGCCCGACGGGCTCATCGTCGACGCCGAGGGTTACCTGTGGTCCGCGCATTGGGGTGGCTGGCGCGTGACGCGCTATGCGCCCGACGGCACGATCGCCGCTGTGCTGCGGCTGCCCGTGTCCAACGTGACCTGCATGGGCTTCGGTGGCGCCGACTTGCGGGAGCTGGTCATCACCAGCGCCAATCTGATGTTGAGCGAGGACGACCTGGCGGCGCAGCCGCTGGCCGGCGATGTGTTCACGGCGCGGCCCGGTGTGGCCGGCCTGCTCGAACACGCCTTCGCGGGCTGAGCCAGAGGGAGGGCAACCATGTTGACCAAGGAAGAACGTGTTCTGCGAGTGATCCGCGGCGAGGAAGTCGACTACCTGCCGAGCCAGATCACCTTCTCCGACCGCACCCGCGACAAGGACATCGCCGCGGCGCTGGGTTTGGCCGGACCCGATGAGCTGGATGGCTACCTCGAGAACCACATCTGCATCTCGCTGTGCTACCACGACAAGCCGCTGTTCTACCGCAACGACCGCGAGGAGATGGCGCGCCTGGCGGAGTTGGGCTTCTGCGGCCCGCACTGGGAGGCGCGCTCGGTCTATGACGCGTATGGCATGGGCATCCGCGTGGGCAGCGACGGCTTCTTCAACAACTTCAACCCGCTGGGCGCTCGCGGCACGGCCGAGATCGCCGCGCACATGCCGCCCGATGTCGACCCGGCCTGGCTATTCGAGACGGACATCAACAAGGCGGTGGACGCCTACCGCGTGCCCGACATCAACCGGCCGCGCAACTTCGAGGAGATGGAGCGCGACCTGGCCGAGCAGTCCGGCGCGTTCCTGGTCATGCCGTCGGGCTACTTCGGCCTGTATGAGCGCACCCAGGCGTTGATGGGCTTCCAGGAGTTCATGACCAACATGGCCGCGGAGCCGCGGGCGGTGCACAAGCTGCTGGACAAGGTCACCGAGTACCGCGTGGCCTATGCCGAGAAGGTGGTCGAGATGGGCTTCAAGGTGGCCCACCACGGCGACGATCTGGGCACGCAGGCGCAAACCCTGTTCTCGCGCAAGATGTTCCGTGAGTTCGTGCTGCCGCGGCTGGCCCAGTGCTGGGAGCCCTACCGACGCGCCGGCATCCCCGTCATCATGCACTCGTGCGGCAACATCATCGACTTCCTGCCGGACCTGATCGAGATTGGCCTGCGCGTGCTCGAGCCGGTGCAGCCGGTCATGGATCTGGCGCTGCTCAAGCGTGAGTTCGGCAAGGATCTGGTGTTCTGGGGCGGTATCGAGACGCAGAACATCCTGCCGTTCGGCACGCCCGAGCAGGTCAAAGCCATGGCGCGCGAGACCATCCGCACGCTCGGCGCCGGCGGTGGCCACATCATCGCGCCCAGCCAGGAAGTCATGAACGACGTGCCCATCGAGAACGTCAAGGCGCTGGTCGAGACCATCGTCGAAGAGCGGCAGACCGTGCTTGGCCGCTAGGAGCGTGACATGGCCAAGGGGCGCTGGTTGCTCGCCGTACTGGGCCTGTTGGCGCTGGCGGTGCAGGCGGCCGATCTGGGCCCGCGCACCATGGACAAGCGCTGGCTGTTCGTCTGGCGCGGCATGGACGACGCCAAGGAGGTCGACCGCGTCATCGAGCGGCTGCCCGCGGCCAGCGCGGCGGGCTACAACGGCGTGGTTCTGCCGGCCAACGTCGCGCCCGAGCGTGCTCCGGCACTGCGCGCGGCGGCGGCCAAGGCCGGCCTGGACCTCGTGGCCGTGGTCATGGGCAACCCGCGCGACCGCAACTACATGGAGGGCGTGGAGGTCAAGGACGCGCTGTTCGTCGTGCGCGACGGTGCCTTGGCCTTCGTGCCCGACAACCCCATCCGGCTGCTGAACACCGACTTCGAGCAGGCGGCCGGCAACCAGCTTGGCGGCTGGACCATGCAGGACGACCCGGGCGTGACCACCTTCGTCGACCGCGAGGTCTACCACGGCGGCAAGGCTGCACTGCGCCTGGAGGACGTCGGCCGCAACGCGGCGCGCCATGCGCGCGTGGCGCAGGCCTTCCGGCTCACGCCGCAGCGGCAGTACCGGATCAGCTTCTGGGCGAAGACCGACGGCTTCCAGCCGGTAGACGCCGACGTCAAGGTGCTCACCGCCGATGCCTCGAAGACCATCTGCTTCCAGACCTTCCGTGCCGACCGCACCCAGGACTGGAAACGCTATGACCTGGTCTTCAACAGCCTGGAGCACAGCGATGCGCGCCTCTACGTCGGTTCGTGGGGAGGCGACAAGGGCCGGATCTGGTTCGATGACCTGAGCATCGAGGAGATCGCGCTGGTCAACGTGCTGCGCCGGCCCGGCTGCCCGGTGACCGTGCGGCGCGACGATGGCACGCCCCTGGCCGAGGGCCGCGATATCGGCCCGGTGATCGACCGTCAACTGCATCCCTGGCGCGGCTGGCACGAGCCGCCGGTGGTCAAGGTGTTGCCCGCGGGCACGCTGCGCGACGGCGACCGCGTGCGGCTGGGCTACTACCATTCGCTGATCGTCTACGAGGGGCGGCTCAACGGCTGCCTGAGCGAGCCGAAGATCCTCGACGACTGGCGCGACGAGGTGCGCGCCGCCGACCAACTGCTGCATCCGGCGGCGTTCCTCATGTCGCACGATGAGATCCGTGTGGCCAACCGCTGCGCGTTGTGCCGTGGCAAAGGCCTGACGCCTGGCGCACTGCTGGCCTGGAACGTGAAGCAGGCGGCGGCGATCATTCGCACCGCGCGGCCCGATGCCGGCATCTGGGTTTGGAGCGACATGTTCGACCCGCAGCACAATGCCGTGGACGACTACTATGCGGTGAACGGCTCGCTGAAGGGCTCGTGGCAGGGCCTCGACTCGGACGTGGGCGTTGTCAACTGGCATGGCGAGTTGGCGGGCCGCAATTGTCAGTTCTTCGCCGATCTGGGTCTCAGGCAGATCCTGTCGGGCTACTACGACGGCGACGACGACGGCTCGGCAGTCACGCGATGGCTGGCCAACACCGCGGGTGTGAAGGGCATCGTCGGCGCCATGTACACGACGTGGGAAGACAAGTACGAGCCGATGACCACCTGGGCCAAGGCGGCCTGGGGCGAGGCGCGCCGCTAGGTCGTATCGTGTTGGCTTGCGCTGGTGTGCCGCAACGGTCATAATGGCCCGCCGCTGGGAAGAGGAGTGCCGCATGCCACAGTCGGTGCCAGGTCTGCTTCGCGAGTCCGCCGAGCGCTATGCCGCGCGGCCGGTTCTGTATCGTCGTCTGGCCGACAAGACGGTCGGCCACGAGACCTATGCCGACCTGCGCGCCGCCGTGGATCGCGCGGCCGCGGGGCTGGTGGCCTCTGGCGTGATGCCGGGCGACCATGTGGTGCTGCTCTCGGAGAATCGTCGCGAATGGGTGGTGGCCGACCTGGCCATCCAGTCCGTCGGCGCGGTGACCGTGCCGCTGTACCCGTCGCTACCCGCGCCGCAGGTGCAGCCGCTGATCAGCCGTGTGCGGGCCAAGGTGGTCATTCTCGATGACCACCGCCAATTGACCAAGCTCGACACCTGCCTGGCCGAGTTGCCGCTGGTGGAGCAGGTGTGGGTCTTCGACAGCGCCAAGATCCCCGCTGACCACCCGCTGGCGCGCGACTGGACCGTGCTCGAAGCGCAGGGCACGGAGCGCATCGCCGAACTGCTGCCCGAAGTCGACCGGCGCATTGCCGCGCTCGGCGCGCACAGTCCGGCGACGATCATCTTCACCTCGGGTACGACCGGCGTGCCCAAGGGCGCCGTGCTGACCCATGGCAACTTCGTGACCAACGTGGACACTTCGCAGCGGCGCATCGCGCTCTACGATACCGACCGCCTGCTGGCTGTGCTGCCGCTGTCGCATGTGTTCCAGCGCATGATCACCTACCTGGGCCTGAGCGTCGGCGCGGGCTGCCTGTTCAACGAGAGCCTGCGCCACATGCTGCCCGACATGCTGGCGCTGCGGCCGACCATCATGATCATGGTGCCGCGCATGCTGGAGATGCTGCGCGACAAGGTGCTGTCCGGCGCGCGCGACAAGCAGGGCCTGGCCGGCACCATCGCGGGCTGGGCCATGGGGCTGGCGCCGCTGATCGGCCAGCGCTATCAGGACGGCAAGCCGCAAGGCGCCTGGATGAGCCTGCAGCAGAGCCTGGCCGAGCAGCGCGTCTACTCGGCGGTGCGCGAGCAACTCGGTCTCGACCAGTTGCGCTTCGCGGTGTCCGGTGGCGCGGCGCTGCCGGTGGACGTGAGCCGTTGGTTCCATGGCGTGGGCATGCGCGTCATCCAGGGCTATGGCCTGACGGAGACCTCGCCCGTGGTGGCGGTGAACCCCAGCGAGGGCCGCTACCGCTTCGAGACCATCGGCCCGCCGGTGGACCTGGTGGAAGTGCATATCGCGCCCGACGGCGAGTTGTGGACGCGCGGGCCGTGCAACATGGCCGGCTACTTCGAGATGCCCGAGGAGACGGCCGAGGCCATCGATGCCGACGGCTGGTTCCACACCGGTGACCTGGCCGCGCAGGACGCGGACGGACACATCCGCATCGTCGGTCGCAAGAAGGAGATCATGGTGCTGGCCAGCGGCAAGAACGTCGCGCCGGTGCCCATCGAGGCGACGCTGGGCGAGAGCCCGCTGATCGAGCGGTGCGTGGTCTTCGCCGACGGCCAGCACGTGGTCTCGGCGCTGGTGGTGCCCGCCTTCGATGCGCTGTGGGAGGTGGTGGCCAAGTCGGCCGGCACGCCGGAGCGCGACGAGCAGAACACCTGGGTCACCTGCGACGCGGCCGCGCAGGCGGTGCGCGCCGAGATCGACCGATTGTCCGACGCCCTGGCGCCGTTCGAGCGGGTGCGGCGGTTCCGGCTGCTCACGCGGGACTTCTCGCTGGAACACGAGGAGGTCACGCCGACCATGAAGTTACGGCGGTCGATCATCGCCGAGCATTTCGCCGATCTGATTCGCGAGATGGCGGAGTAGACTGGTGGCCGTGCCGACCCGCATCGACCGCGCCGTGTTCGGCGACTTGGAGGCCATCCTGACGCTGTTGCGGCTGTTGGCCTACGAGCACGAAGCGTTCGACGAGTCGTTTGCCGTGGCCGACGACTGGACGACGTCGATGGAGTCGTACCTGACCGAGCGCCTGCGTTCGCCCGAGCACCATGTGTCCGTCGCGCGCGAGGGCAGCGCCGTGGTCGGGGTGGTGGTGGCGTCGATGCGCTGGCAGCCGGTGTTCGCCGAGTCGCCGCGCGGCTACCTGGAGAACGTGGTGGTGGCGCCGTCGCGTCGACGCCAGGGCCTGGGCCGGCGGCTGGTCGAGGCGGCCAGCTTGTGGTGCGAGGCGCGCGGTGCGATGGCGGTGGAACTGAGCGTGGCCGTGGCCAACGGCGCCGGCCGCGAGTTCTGGGCCTCCATGGGATTCGAACCGGTGCTGCTGCAGATGCGGCGGCCGAGGCGCGCGGGCCACGGCCCTGAGTGATTGAGGGACAGGCGGTGTCTAACGACTGGGAGCAGCAACGACGGCTGTCGGAGCAGGACGAAACCATGCTGCTCCGGCGCGCCTTGTCGGGTGAGGCTGCGCGTCGGAGCCAGGAATCCTGGCCCGCGCAGTGCAGCGTCGAGGTCTATGACATCGACGGGCAACTCATCGACATGCGCACCGTGCCGCCCGAAGGGCTGACCATCGGCCGCTCGTCCGACCAGGACATCCGCCTGCCCGACCGCACCGTGTCGCGCCGGCACGCGCGCATCGAACTGGCCGACGGGCACTACTGGCTGGACGACACCGGTAGTTTGAACGATACGCTGTTGGATGGCGAACCGGTGCGCGGCCGGGCCGAACTGCACGACGGCGCGCAGTTGACCATCGGCCTGCACACGCTGCGCATCACCGTACGCTGATCGGCGACCATCGAGGAGGCAGGCTTGGCGCCCGAGGCCTGGAGCAAGTTGGCAATCGTCTTCGCCGCCGGTGCGCTCGGCCTCATCGGCTCGTTGCTCACCGGTCTGGTGATCGTGCCCTTCTGCGCGCGGCGCATGTTCATCAGCCGTGAGAGCAAGGTCGGCGTGGCCCAGGGCCGCACCGACGTCGTGCCCATGGGCGGCGGGTTCATCCTGCTTTTCGGCGTGACGCTGGTGGTCACCGTCTTCACCGCGCTCAAGCAGATCCGTACGGGCTATGCCGGCCTGTTCCTGCTCATCACCTGGGGCCACGCCGTGCTGGGCTTCCTGGACGACTACTCCAAGACGCAGGTGCGCGGCATCGGCGAGAAGGCCAAAGTGGTACTCCAGGCCAGCCTGCTGTTGGCCTTTTCGGTGTTCTTCTACTGGTACGGCATGCGCATGGTGCCGGAGTCCGACCTGGGCCTGCTGACCTTGCCCTTCATTGGCGAGGTCGGGCTCAAGGTGGCCTACATCGGCTTCGTCATCGTCTTCCTGTTCGGCGTCTCCAATGCGGTCAACTTCACCGACGGGTTCAATGGCCTCGCGGGTGGGGTGGGCGCCATCGTGGCGCTGGCATTCGCCGTGATCACCTTTGTGGTGGGCGTCAGCGAGATCGAGCGGGCGCGCATCCTGCTCTGGCCCGACACGCCGACCGGCGCGCGCATGTTTGCCCTGAGCGTGATGAGCGCCGGCCTGGCCGGCAGCTGCATTGGCTATCTCTACTACAACTTCCGGCGCGGCTCCATCTACTTCGGTGATACCGGCTCCATGGCGCTCGGCTCGGCGCTGGCCTTCCTGGCGCTGTTCGCGCGCGCCGAGGTGCTCATGTTGGTCATCGGCGGGGTGTATACCGCCGAAATGCTCTCCAGCGGCCTCCAGAAGCTGTGCCAGAAAGGCTCGGAGCACGTGGTGCATCCGGTCATGTTGCGGCGCGTGGAGCCCACGCTGCCGTTCATCATGGCGCCGCTGCACCACCATTTCGAGCACATCTGGCTGCGCGAGATGGAAGACGAGCACGGCCAGATCCCGCCCCAGGCGCGCGACCAGGTGCGGCGCGCGCTGACCCTGCGCGCCTGGATCGCCAGCGCCCTGTTCGCCGCCGTCGGCGTCATCGGGCAGTACGGCCGCTACGGCGAGCGCTGGGGCATCTTCAACTGGGCCTGCGTGGTCGGCCTGCTGATGATCGCCGGCCTGCTGGTCTACGGCATCCTGACCCGGTTGGTCTATGACTGCTACTTCATCGGCCCCGACCTGCAGCGGTCCGAACTGCTGACCCTCTATCGCGGTGTCCCGCTGCGGATCGGCGCCCTGCCGCTGTTCCATGTCTACCAGTTGACCGACATCCCGTTCGACAGCCTGGGCTATCTGGAGCGCCGGACCGCGCTGTTCCGGCTGCAGACCAACCGTGTCGACGCGCGCACGGCGTTCGGACTGCTGCATTTCGGCATGGCCGAGCGGAGCGACGGCCCGGCCCGCCTGGCCCATTTACGTCAGGCCATGGCCTACTGGGGCCAGGTGCCGCGCGTACGCTTCCGCGCCGCGGGTCGGCAAGAGGTCCTCCGCCACATGGCCACCTGCCACGTGGCGCTGGGTCATCCGGCGCGCGCCGTGGAGAGCCTGGAAGAGCTGCACACCGCCACGGGTGATGCGTTGGTGCTCGACGATATCCGCGCGGTCATCGATGATGCGCTGAGCGCCGCCGAGGCCGGTTGGGCGCATTGGCGCGGCGACCGGCGCGAGGCGGCGCGACAGGAAGCGCTGCACGGCCACGAGGAGTTGGTGAACATCATGTACGGCCGCCGCGAGCGGGCGGTGCGCGTCTTGGAGCGGCTCCGCGAGACGCGTCCGGCGAGTGACGCCGAACGCATGGCGGTTGAGGATGAGGTGAGTTGGCTGGACGACGGGTTGGCGGTCGCCGACAACCGTTGTGAGCAACTGCGCGCCGCGGCCGGTACTGGAGCCGCGCGGCGCCGAGCGATTGCAGAAGGGAACTGATCAGTGCGTGTGCTGCTGGTGGGCGGTCGTAGCGGTGGTCATATCTATGCCTTGGTCGCGGTCGCGGCGCATCTGCGCGCGCGCGACGCCGAGTGCCCGCTGCTCTTCGTGGGGGAGAAGGGCCGTATGGAAGAGGACTTCGTGCCCCGCGCGGGCTACGAGCTGACCGTCCTCGACATGCCGTCCGCCAGCGGACCCGCTTGGCGACGCGCGCTGAGTCTGCCGCGCTGGTGGTCGTTGTACCGCCAGTCGGCGGGCATCATCAAGCGCTTCGCGCCCGACGTGGTACTGGGCAGCGGCGGCCAGGTCTGCCTGCCCGTGCTCCTGGCCGCCAAGCGTGCCGGCCTGCCGACGCTGCTGCTGGAGCCGAACGCCATTCCCGGCTGGGCCAATCGCCTCACCGCCAAGTACGCGCGGCCCGACATCGTCGGCCTGCTGCTGCCCGAGGCGGCGGACAAGTGGCCCACGGGCCAGCGCATCGAGATGACCGGCTATCCGCTACGGCCCGAGATCCTCGACACGACCCGCGCCGAGGGCCTGGCCGCGCTGGGCCTCGACCCGGCCCGCCGCACGCTGCTTGTGTTCGGCGGCAGTCAGGGCTCGGGCCACCTCAACGACGTGCTGACCGCTTGGCTGGCCACCTGCGACGCGGCGTGGGCCGACGGCTGGCAGGTGCTGCACCTGGGCGGTTGGATCAATGCCAAGGGCTTCGACAGCGACCAACGGCCACGGCTGCCCTACCACTACCTGCCGTACCTGCACGAGATGGAGCAGGCCCTGGCCGCCGCAGACCTCGTGCTCGGCCGGGCCGGGGCGACCTCCATGGCCGAGTTGACCGCCCTGGGCCTGCCGGCGGTGCTTGTGCCGCTGGCGGGCGTGGCCGACAACCATCAGGTGCACAACACGCGCTGGATGGCGCAGTCCGGCGCCGCCGAGGTCATCGGCGACAGCGAGTTGACGCCGCAAAGGCTGGGCCAAGTGCTCGACTCGCTGTGTGGCGACCCGGCGCGGCTGGTGGCCATGGCCGACGCCAGCGCCGCACTGGGCACGCCCGACAGCGCCGAGCGCGTGGTGGCTCTGCTCGACGAACTCGCGGAGGGCCGGCGCTCATGACCGAGCCGTACCTGCCGTCCCCGCTCGACGCCGCGCTGGCCGACTGGGCCCTTACGGACGCCCCGCGCACGCAGCTCACCGGCGATGTCTCGCCGCGCCAGTACTACCGGCTCCGCCTGCCCGATGGCGGCACCGGCGTGGTCATGGTCACGCCGGCCGAGAAGCTGCCCAGCCTGAGCGATTGGCTGGCCATCGGCGACTGGCTGGCCAGCCACGGATTGGCCGTGCCGCGCGTGCTGCGGCGTCGAGTGGACCTCGGCGTGCTGCTCATAGAGGATGGCGGCGACCGACTGCTGACCGCGGTGGACGACGACGCGACCGCCGACGGCTGGTACCGCGATACGTTGAGCCGCCTGGCCGACCTGGAGCGCACCGCCGCGGGTGACACCAAGACCGCCAGCCCGGCGCACGGCCGGATCCTCACCGAGGAGCGCATGCGCTGGGAGCTGCGCCGCTACCGCAAGGTGGTGGCGGCACCGGTGACCGACCTGGACGATGACGAACTGGCCCTGTGGAAGCGCGGCGAGGACCAGGTTGTAGCGGCGCTGCTGGCCGCGCCGCGGGTCTGGATGCACCGCGACCTGCATGCGCGCAACCTGCTTATCGCCGACGACCGCGCCATGTGGATCGACTTCCAGGATGCCATGATGGGCCCCTGGCAATATGACGCCGTGTCACTGCTGTTCGACCCCTACGCCGCACTCGATGAGGCCCGACGCGAGGCGCTGCGCGCGCACTACCTGGCCTGCTCCACCCACACCGCGGGCGACGGCGAGGCGGACGCACTATGGTGGCTCTGCGCGGTGCAGCGGCTGATCCACTGCGTGGCCTGCTATGTCTTTGTCTGCGAGCACCAGGCCAACAGCGCCTACGTGCGCTACCTGCCCTTCGCCCTCGACCGGCTGCGCGAGGTCATGGCTCGTTGCGAGGCCGCCGAGCCGCTGGCCCGGGTGATGGCGCCGCGCTGGGCAGCGCTGGCCGAACGGTGGTGCGCCTATGCCGAGTGACCTGACCTTTCGCCTCTTGGCCGACGACGAGCGCGACCTGTGGGACGCGTTCGCCGCGGCGCATCCACGCAGCGACTTCGCTCAGGCCTGGGACTGGGGCCGCATGAAGGCCGAAGGCGAATGGTCGGTGGTGCGCGCCGGCCTGTTTGGCGCGGACGGGCTGGTGGCCGGCGCGCAGATCCTCACACGGCCGTTGCCCTACCTGGGCGGTCGGCTGGCCTATGCCTCGCGCGGGCCGCTGACCGATCTGGAGACCGTCGACGGAGCCGGGCAACGCGCCGCGCTGTTCGACGGCCTCGAAGCTTGGTGCCGCGGCCAGGGCGCGGTCTGCCTCAAGGTCGATCCGTGCATCACCGCCGAGCACGACCGCTTCCTGCGCGTCTGTGGCGCGCGGCCGGCGCCGGTGGAGAACCCCGACTTCGGCGGCACGCAGCCCAAGTACGTCATGCGCCTCGACCTGAGCGCCGGGCTCGACCGCGTCATGGCGGGGTTCAAGCCCGACTATCGCAACCGCATCCGCAAGTCCGAACGCCGTGGCGTCACGGTGCGGCGCGCGGAGTCGACCGACGACTGGCGCGTGTGGTATGACCTGCTGCTCGGCACGGCCGACCGGCAGCACTTCCGCGTGCGCGCCTTCTCCTACTTCGAGTCCATTCGCACGCACCTCCAGGGCGCCTGCCAGGCGTGGCTGCTGGTGGCTGAACGCGAGGGCCGGCAAGTCGGCGGCATCTTGTGCCTGCGCTACGGACAGACCGTGTGGTACCTGTACGGCGCGATGAACGAAGAGGGCCGGGAGCATTACAGCGGCTACCTGCTGCAGTGGGACGCCATGCAGCGCGCCGTGGCCGAGGGTTGCGGCATGTACGACTTCCGCGGCGTGGCGCCCTTCGACCGCGAGGACAGCCCGCATTTCGGCCTTAATCGCTTCAAGTCGGGCTTCGGACCCGCCGAAGTCGAGTGGGTGGGCGAGTGGGACCTGGTCTTCTCGCCATGGCGCTATCAGGCGTTCAACTTCCTGCTGCCCCGGGCGCGAGCCCTCGTGCCGCGGCTCAAGGCGCTGCTGCGCCGGGGACGCGGGTGATCGGCGGCCCGCCGCTGCGTCCGCTGGTGCTCGCCGCCGGGCTGGGCCAGCGGCTGCGCCCGCTGACGCTGACCCAGCCCAAGCCGCTGGTGCCGGTCTGCGGCCGGCCCGTGGTCGAGCCGCTCCTGGAATGGCTGGCCGACTCCGGGCTGCGTGATGTCGCCATCAACAGCCACTGGCTGCCGGACGTGCTGCGTGACCACCTGGGCGATGGCTCGCGCCTGGGCGTGACGCTGCACTGGCAGCATGAGCCCGAGTTGCGCGAGGGCGCGGGTACCCTCAAGTCGTTCGAGCAGTTCCTCGGCGAAGCCACGGCCCTGGTGGTCAATGGCGATTGCGTGCTGGACATCGACCTGGCGGCCGCGGTGGCCGCGCACCGAGCCGCGGGCAGCGTGCTCACGCTGGTCTGTGCGCCGGTCATGGGTCCGCTGGCCAGGCCCGTTAGCTTCGACGAGTCGGGGTGGTTGCGCGGTATCCGGCGCTACGGCCTGGACGATCCACGGGGCAGTCAGCGGGCCGAGTTCATTGGCGTCCATCTGGTGGAGCCCGAGGTATGGCGCCGCCACATCCCGCGCGGCAAGCGCTGCAATCTGGTCGCCGACGTCATCCCGCGGCTGCTGGCGCGCGGCCTGCCCGTGGCGGTCCACGTCGCATCCGGCCTGTTCTGCGACATCGGCGACATCGACAGCCTGCAGCGTGCGGCGCGGCTGGTGCTCGACCGGCGGCCGGCGCGTTACCTGCGGGCCGCGCAAGAGGTCAGCTTCGGTGTCTGGTGCGAGCCCGGCGCGCAGGTGCTGGGCCAGGTTGTGCCGCCGGTCTACCTGGGCGCCGGCGCGCGGCTGGCGCAGGGCGCCCGGCTGGGCCCCTACGCGGTCCTTCCGGCCGGCTGCACGTTGCCGGCGGGCGCCTTTCTGGCGTATGGTGTGGGGCAAGGAGCCTGAGATGAGCGAGGAGACCCGCTGGCCGCGACTGTACCGCGTTACGCGGCGCTTCCCCGGCACGCCGGTGGCCGATATCGCCGCCGCCACGCGCGAGGCCCTGGGCGCGCTGCACCTGGAGTCGCGGGTCAAGTCCGGCCAGCGCGTCGTCATCACTGCGGGCAGTCGCGGCGTGGCCAACATCGTGGCCGCCACCGCCGCTGCCGTGGCCGAGGTCCGGCGGCTGGGCGCCGAGCCCATCGTCATCCCGGCCATGGGCTCACATGGTGGTGGTACGCCCGAGGGCCAGCTCGCGGTGTTGAGCAGCTACGGCTTCACCCCCGACGCCGTCGGTGCCCCGGTCATCTCGCAGGGCGAGGTCGTCGGACTGGGTAACACCGAGGGCGGCGTGCCGCTCTTCGCCGACCGCCTCGCCGCCGAGGCGGACGGCATTCTGGTGATCAACCGGGTCAAACCGCACACCGACTTCACCGGCGAGCTCGAGAGCGGGCCCAACAAGATGCTGGCCATCGGCCTGGGCAAGAAGCACAGCGCCTCCACCTGCCACAGCTGGTTCTGCGAGCGGGGCTACGACGCGGTGCTGCGCGAGGTGGGCGCGGCGCTGTGGCAGCGACTGCCCATGCTCGGCGCGCTCGGTCTGGTCGAGAACGGACACCATGAGACCGTGCGCATCGGTGCCGTGCGACCCGCCTCGCCGCACGCCGATGAGGCGGAGCTGCTCGCGGAATCGCGCAAGGTTTTTGGTTACCTGCCGTACGAACGGCTCGACGTTCTGGTCGTCGACCGTCTGGGCAAGGACATCTCCGGCTCCGGCATGGACCCCAACGTCACCGGGTCCGACGGCTGCAAGCTGCATGGCCGACGGCAGACGCCGTTCATCTGGCGCATCTGCGTGCGCAACCTGTCGGCCGCGACACACGGCAACGCCACCGGCATCGGCAACGCCGACTATGCCCTGCGGCGGTGCGTCGACCAGGTGGACTGGGCGGCGACCTACACCAACACCGTCGCCGCGGCGTCGCCCGAGGGCGCGCGCTGCCCGGTGGTGTTCGACACCGACGCGGCCATGCTCGAGGCGGCCTTCCGCACCTCCGGCCCGCGGCCGCCGGCCGGCAAACGGCTGGTGTGGATCCGCGACACTCTGCGTGTGGACGACATCCTGGTCAGCGAGGCGCTGCTCGACGAACTGCGCGACGAGCTCGTGACCAGCATCTCACCCTATGAGTCGGGGCTTGATCTGGACCACGACGGCTTCCTGGGCAACCCCTGGGCCTAGCCAGAGAGCGCCCGCGCGAAGTCCACGTCGGCCTGCGTCACGCCGCCCGCGGAGTGAGTCGTGGTGGTCACGGTCAGCGTGCGCGTGGTGGTGCAGAGCACGACGTCGGGGTGGTGTCCGGTGGACTCGATAGTGTCGGCCAGCCGCCGCACGAGCACGGTGATCTCCGCGAACGAGGCGCAGATGAAGCGTCGAGTGAGCGCGCGGCCCAGGAATGCCCAGTCCGGCAGCGCGGCCAGCGCCTCGGCCACCTGCGCGGGACCCAAGGCCCGCTTGTCTTCCGCCATGGCGTGTCTCCCAAAAGCAAACGGCCCGGCCGAAGCCGGGCCGCTAAGCCTAGTGTGTAGCCTGGCGCTGGTTCGGTCAGGCGGCCGGCCCGCTGGGCGGCACCACGGTCTCGATCTCCGAGGAGAGCATGTAGCCACGGTTGCGGATGGTCTTCAGCAGAACGCCATAGCCGCCGGCGACATCCAGCTTCTTGCGCAGGCGTGAGATGTGCACGTCCAGCGTCTTGGAGTCATCGTAGACATCGTCGCCCCACACGGCCTGGAAGATGTGCGCGCGTGACAACAGCGTGCCGTAGTGAGAGGCCAGCGTGTAGAGCAGCAGGAACTCCTTGCCCGAGAGGTTCAGATCGATCTCGCCGAGCATGCCCAGTTGGGCAGAGAAGTCGAGCCGCAGGGGACCAACAGTGACCGGCGGCAGCGCCAGCGGCGCCTCGGCGCGTGGCGTGCGGTTGGCGCGGCGCAGCACGGCGCGAATGCGGCTGACGAGTTCCTCGCGATCGAAGGGTTTGGCAATGTAGTCGTCGGCGCCCGTCTCCAGGCCCCGGACAATACTCTTGGTGTCGTTCAGTGCCGTGACCATGATGATCGGCACGTGCGAAAAATCGCGCACGCGACGGCAGCACTCGAATCCGTCGAAGTCCGGCAGCAGCACGTCCAGCAACACCAAGTCGAATCGCCCCCCACGCAAAGCCGCGATCGCCTCCTCAGCGTCGGCGGCCGCGGTCGCGACGTACCCACTGGCCTCCAGCATGCGCGCGATGAGCAACCGCGCCTCGAAGTCGTCATCGACCACCAGAATGCGTTGCGTTTCAATCATAGGTTCTCTGCCCTGACCGAGTGATTGCGCTGTCCGGATGGACCGCGCCCGCCGTGCTGTTGCATTCGGCGTAGCACTATTATACATCCGTGCCCCAGGCTATGCTCCATGTTGCGGACACCAATCGTTTACATTCGCCTTAACTAGTCGTGTCGCGCGCGCGTGAGAGGGGTTGGGTGGGGCGGCGAGTCGGCCGCGCCATGCGCCCAGGGAGGTCGGTCTGGCGAGGGACTGTGGGGGCCGCGCTTGGTCGGCCGAGGCGAATGCTTGACCAAACTGGCCAGGTGGGTTAGTATCCTCAGCCTGTGGGCAGGTGCTAGAACGCACCTACTCGCATCCGATAGACGATCGGAACCACGCCGGGCACTGCTCGAACCGCTGCGGGCGCGACTGCGCAGTAGGCGATCAGGCCGCCACCGAGTCGAACCGTGTCCTTGCGTGGACGGGAAGCGCCTAGCGCTGACACGGCTCGCCACACGCGACGCCCCAGTGCCCGCCGCCCGTCACTACCACGTCGTCTAGGGCGCGGTTTGCGCGATAGATGGGACCGGAGCTGGCTGCTCGAGCGCCCTCCGGCCAAGAGAATTAAGGGTTACGGTATGCCGACCATCAACCAGTTGATCCGCAAGGGCCGCAATCGGCAGCGCACGAAGAGCAAGTCGCCCGCGCTGCAGTTCGGCTACAACGTGCTCAAGCGGCGCAGCTATCCCGTGCAGGGCGGTTCGCCCCAGAAGCGCGGCGTCTGCACCAAGGTCTACACGACGACGCCTAAGAAGCCGAACTCGGCCCTGCGTAAGCTGGCCCGGGTGCGCTTGACCAATCGTCGTGAAGTGCTGGCCTACATTCCGGGCATCGGCCACAACCTGCAGGAGCACAGTGTGGTGCTCATTCGCGGTGGTCGCGTCAAGGACCTGCCGGGTGTGCGCTACCACATCATCCGCGGCGCGCTGGACGCCACGGGCGTGGCCAACCGCAAGCAGGGCCGCAGCAAGTACGGCGCCAAGGCGCCCAAGTAGCTGCGGGTGAGGAACGGGATATGTCTCGCAAGTCCACGATTTACTTTCGGCCGGTAAGCCCCGACTCGGTTCTGGGCAGCACCACCACGGAGCGGTTCATCCGCTACCTGATGCGTGGTGGCAAGCGCACGCGCGCTGAGTACTGCATGTACGGTGCTCTGCTGCGCATCGCCGAGCGCACTGGCCGCAACCCCCTCGAAGTGTTCGAGGAGGCGTTCATCAATGTACGGCCCCGGGTCGAGGTGCAGAGCCGCCGTATCGGTGGCGCCACCTACCAGGTGCCGGTGGAAGTGCGACCGACTCGGGCGGTTGCGCTGACCATTCGCTGGATCGTCAACGCGGCTCGCTCGCGCGGCGAAAAGGGGATGGTCGAGCGATTGGCCAACGAGTTGATCGATGCGGCGGGCCGCGGCGGCGGCGCCTACAACCGGCGCGAGCAGATCTACCGCATGGCGGAGGCCTCCAAGGCATATGCCCACTACCGCGTCTAGTACGAATAGCCGCACGATTCCGTCGCAGACAGCAGGCGCGGAGCGGAAGGGTCGAGCAGTGGCGCGAGAATTCCCACTGGAGCGAGTTCGGAATATCGGCATCGCAGCACATATCGATGCCGGCAAGACGACCGCGACTGAGCGCATCCTGTTCTATACCGGCCGCACGCACTCGCTGGGTGAGGTCCATGAGGGCACGGCCACCATGGACTGGATGGAAGAGGAACAGCAGCGCGGCATCACGATCACCGCGGCAGCCACCACGGCTCGCTGGGATGATCATGTGATCAACATCATCGACACGCCTGGGCATGTCGACTTCACCGTCGAGGTGGAGCGCAGCCTGCGGGTGCTCGACGGTGTGGTCGCTGTGTTCTGCGCGGTGGCCGCGGTCCAGCCGCAGTCGGAGACCGTGTGGCGCCAGGCGGACAAGTACCGCGTGCCGCGCCTCGCCTTCGTCAACAAGATGGACCGCATCGGCGCCGACTTCCTCAAGGCGGTACAGTCCATGCGCGACCGGCTGGGTGCCAATGCGGTGCCCATCCAGCTGCCCATCGGCGCCGAGGACTCCTTCGAGGGGGTCATCGACCTGGTCGAGCAGCGCGCCATCATCTATCAGGACGTGCTGGGCTCGGACTACGAGGTCGGTGAGATTCCCGAGGACTACCGCGAACAGGCGGCCGAGTACCGGCTGCACCTGATCGAGGCCCTGGCCGACGTGGATGACCAGTTGCTCGAGAAGTATCTGGCGGAAGAACCGATCTCCACCGAGGAGATCAAGCAGGCCATCCGCCAGGGCACCGTGGCCTCGATGATCGTGCCGGTGGTGTGTGGCTCGGCCTATCGCAACACGGGTGTGCAGCCGCTGTTGGACGCGGTGGTGGCTTATCTGCCGTCGCCGCTGGACCGCGGGAACACCGTGGGTCGCCATCCCAAGACGCTGGAGCCCATCGAGCGTGCGCCGTCGGACGACGCGCCCTTCTCGGGTCTGGCGTTCAAGGTGATGAACGACCCGCGCATGAACCAGAAGCTCACCTATGTCCGTATCTACTCGGGCACGCTGAGCAAGGGCATGCAGGTGCTCAACGCCGCCAAGGACCAGAAGACCAACGTTGGTCGCGTGCTGCGCATGCATGCCAACAAGCCAGAGGACCTGGCCGACGCTCGCACCGGCGAGATCGTCGCGGTCGTTGGTCTGCGCGACGTGGCCACTGGTGACACGCTGTGCGACTTGCGCGACCCGATCGCCTTCGAGAACATCACGTTCCCGGAGCCGGTCATCTCCATGTCCGTGGAGCCGCGCAGCCGTGCCGACGAAGAGAAGTTGTCCACGGCGCTGGCGCGACTGCGGGACGAGGATCCTACGTTCCGCGTGCGCTACGACGAAGAGACGGGCCAGACGGTCATTTCCGGTATGGGTGAACTGCACCTGGAGATCATCGTCAACCGGCTGCTGCGCGAGTTCAACGTGGGGGCCCGTGTGGGCACCCCCGAGGTGAGCTACCGCGAAGCGCTGGGCAAGGCCGCGCGTGGCGAAGGTCGCTTCGTGCGCCAGACCGGCGGCAAGGGCCAGTACGGCCACTGCGTGCTGGAACTGGAGCCGCTGGGCGAGGACCACGCGGGCGGGTTCGAGTTCGTCGACGGGACGATCGGCGGGGTCATTCCCCGCGAATACATGCGCAGCATCGAGGCGGGCGTCATCGAGGCCGCGGAGAACGGTGTGCTGGCGGGCTACCCGCTGGTGGACTTCCGCGCCACGGTGGTCGACGGCAGCTACCACGAAGTGGACAGCTCCGAGATCGCCTTCAAGGTGGCCGGCTCGATGGGTCTGCAGGACGCTGCTCGGCGTAGCGGCGTGAAACTGATGGAGCCGATCATGAAGGTCGAGGTGGTCACCCCGCGTGACTACCTGGGCGATGTGATCGGCGACCTGAACCAACGACGGGCGCGCATCAACGCGATGAACCCGTCGCCGGGTGATACCGAGACGATTATGGCCTTCGTGCCGCTGGCTGAGATGTTCGGGTACGCCACCGCGCTGCGGTCGTCCAGCCAGGGCCGGGCTACGTATACGATGGAACCCGCACGGTACCAAGAGGTGCCCGCGAGTATCCGAGAGGAATTGCTGGCGAAGCGATGACCCGGTGATGCCGGGTATGGGGACCCCCTAGGAGGCGAAGCGTTACGATGGCACGTCAGAAGTTCGAGCGCACCAAGCCGCACGTGAACGTGGGCACGATTGGTCACGTGGACCATGGCAAGACCACCCTGACCGCCGCGATCACCCGACTGCAGGCGACCAAGGGCTGGAGCAAGTTCGTGCC
>JACRKZ010000048.1 GCA_016235455.1 Armatimonadota bacterium
CCGCCGCCCGCTGGACAGGTCGACGCTGCGCGCCGCGCCACCATTCGTGGTCAGCTTGACGAACGCGGGCACGGCGGCGCGCAGCGCGGTCTCGGCGCGCACGTTGAGGTCGTCAGGATGTCCGGCCAGGAGCAATGCGGCCAGCAGCCAGCAGGTCATCGGCGGTCAGTCCTTGAGGAAGATCTCGATCACCGGTACCGACACGCGCGGCCGGGCGATGGGCAGTTTGAGCGTGACCACCTTATCCGGTCCGTTGTGCCTTTTGGCGTGCGGATCACCGACCACATGGTGGATCTCCGAGCCGTCGTGCAGGAACTGGCAGTACTCGATGCGGTCGGCCAGTTCGCCCTCGATGTGGATGGCGTTGAACGGCCAGGCGAAGCTGTGCAGGTACAGGCGGTTGCCGTTCTGGGTGAAGCGGCAGTCCTCGGGCGCGGTGTAGTCACTCTGGCCGCAGCCGTAGATGCTGCGGTTGTGCAGGCGCATCCACTCGCCGATGCCCGACAGGATGGCCAGCGCTTCGGGCTGCATCTCGCCCCTGGCGTTGGGTCCGATGTTCAGCAACAGGTTACCGCCCTTGCTCACCGAGTCCACCAGCATGCGTATCAACAGGTCGACCGACTTCCAGTTGGTGTTGTCGCGATGGTAGCCCCACGAGCCGTTGAGCGTCTGGCAGGCTTCCCACATGACCTTCTGGCCGCCCTCGGTGACCCATTCGCGCGGCTGGAACTGCTCGGGTGTCCACAGGTCCTGGTCGATGGTGGTGCGGTTGTTGACGATGATGTTGGGCGCCAGTTGCCGCACCATGCGCAGCAACCCTTCGGCCTGCCAATCGTCGCCGCCCTTGCCGTCCGGGCCGGGGTAGCTGAAGTCGAACCACATGATGTCGACGTCGCCGTAGTTGGTCAGCAACTCACGCACCTGGGCATGGAGGTAGGCGGCGTACTTGCTCTGGTCGCGGCCGGCCTGTGCCTCGCGGAAGGCCTTGTCATCGCGTTGGGGGTGGATGTGGTCGATGACGAACTCGGGGTGATGCCAGTCGATCAGCGAGTGGTAGAGCCCGGTGCGCAGGCCCTGCTCGCGGAAGGCCTGCACCATGGGCGCCAGGAGATCGCGGCCGTAGGGCGTGCGGGTGGCCTTGTAATCGGTCTGCTGGGAGTCCCACAGGCAGAAGCCGTCGTGGTGCTTGGTGGTCACCACGAAGTACTTCATGCCCGCGCGCGCCGCGGCGGCGGCCCAGACGTTGGGGTCATAGAGGTCGGGGTCGAAGTGATCGAAGTACTTCTGGTAGTCCTCGTTGGAGATGCGCTCGTAGTTGCGCACCCACTCATGCCGCGCGGGCAGGGCATACAGCCCCCAGTGGATGAACAGTCCGAAGCGGTCGTGGACAAACCAACTGGGATCGGGACAGACAGGCACGGGTTCCGCGGCCATGACACCAACTCCTGTGCCGGTCCGTTCGCCGCGCGGCGCCCGGCACCTCTCGCTAGGGCAGGCGCAGTCGGAACGTGGTGCCCAGCCCCGGCTCGGACTCCAGCACTTCGGCCGTACCGCCGTAGGCCTCGGTCAGCCGGCGCACCAGGGCCAGGCCCAACCCCAGGCCGGGCACATTGCCAGTGTGGTGCTCATCGAGCTGGAAGCAGTCGTGGAAGACGTTGTCGAAATGCTCATGCGGAATGCCGCGGCCGTTGTCGCGCACCAGCACCCGCACCGGATTGGGGCCTTCGTCGCAGCGCATGGCCTCGATGCTGACCTTGGGGGTTTCGCAGTCGGTGAACTTGGCGGCGTTGTCCAGCATGACCCGCAGGATCAGTTCCAGGTCGCTGGGTGCCATCTGCACCTCGGTCTCGCCGCCGACCACCTCGACGGTCAGGCGCTCGGCGCCTGGCTGACCAGTCAGTGCCAGACGCGCGGCCTCGACCATCGGGCCTAGCGGCGTGCCGACCACGCGGGCGGCCTCCACCATGCGTTCGAGCTTGTCATGCTCCAGCAGACTGTCGAGGATGGCGGACACCTCGGACATCTTGCGCCGCAGGTCGGGCGCCAGATCACGCAGCAGGCCCGCGGCCAGGTCGGCCGTGTGCTCATCGGTGACCAGTTCGACGAGGCCGCGCAAGATGGTCATGGGCGTGCGCAGCTTGTGCGCGGTGAGCGAGAAGAAGTCGACCCGCAGGCGGCTGTTGCGGCGCTCCTCGGTGACATCGCGCAGGGCCAACGTCAGGTAGACCGGCCGCCCGGTCGGGTCCAGCACCGTACTCAGACGCGCATCGACCACCAGCTTCGGGCTGCCTGCCCGGCTGATATCGAACCGCGACTCGCCGGTCAGGTCCACCGCGCGCAGGTCGGTCGAGACTTCGAACTGGGCCAGATGGTCGACCAGATTGCAGGTCACCTCACCCTCGGGCGGCAGCCCGAGCAACAAGCGCGCGGCGCGGTTGGCGGCCAGCACGGTCCAGTCGGGTTCGGCCACGAGGATCCCGTCGGCCAGGTCGCGCACGGCGCTGTCGAGCAACTCGCGCTGGCTCAGCAGGCTCTGCATGTAGCGCAGCCGCAGCAGCGAGCGCACGCGCGCCGACAATTCGGGCGGATCGATGGGCTTGGCGATGAAGTCGTCGGCGCCGGCCTCGAGCCCGACCAGCCGGTTCTGGCGGTCGGACAGCGTGGTGACGAGGATGACCGGGATGCCGCGCGTGGCCACGCGCTTGCGCAGCGTACGGCACAGCGTGAAGCCGTCCATGCGCGGCATCATCACGTCGAGCAGAATCAGATCGGGCGCGCGCTCGTCGATGGATTCCAGGGCGTCCACGCCGTCGACGGCCTCGCGCACCTGGTAGCCGTCGGCCTCCAGGCGGTTGCGCAGCAGGAGGCGATTGGTCACCTGATCGTCAACCACCAGAATGGTCGGTTGCGGCATGCCGCTGCCTCCCTTGCCCACAGAGGCAATTGCCCGTAGAATCCACTGCCGTGAGGACAATCGCGTGCTTGAAGTACGACTCTACACCGACGGCGCCTGCTCCGGCAACCCCGGACCCGCGGGCATCGGCTTCGCCATCCTCGCCACCGATGGCCAGGAACTGGCCGCGGTCGGCGAAGCCATCGGCCACGCCACCAACAACATCGCGGAGTATACCGCGCTCATCCGCGGACTGGAGCACTGCGCGCTGCTCGGCGCCACGCACGTCGAGGTGGTCTCCGACTCGGAGCTCATGGTGCGCCAGCTCACCGGTCGCTACCGCGTCAAGAACGCCAACATGATCCCGCTCTACGAGCAGGCCAAGGCGCTGGCCAAGGGCTTTGAGAAGGTCACCTTCCGCCACGTGCTGCGCGGCGAGAACCAGCGCGCCGACGGACTCGCCTCGGGCTCGATTCGCGGCCGCCGGTAGCCAGGCGGCAACCGCGACGCCGGCACGCTGTCCTAACAGTGCGCCGACCCGCTGGTCAAGCCGGTTCGCATCGGGAGTCGGCACCATCGGCGCAGCTATCTGAAGCGGATTTGACAGGCTATTGCGCCTGCGTTACGATTCTCGTGATGATTGACCAACCCCGTCCGGGATGGACGACGGCCACCGATTTCACTCATTGCGGGTGGAGGTGCGGATGAAGACGGTCACGCAACCTTGGCGAGATCCGGCCTTCTACGGCTTTCTGCTCTTCGGTCTGGCACTGCTCAGCGGCTCGTTCGCCTGCGTGGTGCAAGCTCGGACAGAGCAGACTCGTCCTCGAACCAGGCCTGTGGTCGCGGGCTCGCTGACGCGGCCCTCGGCCTTCTCCAGCAGTCTCAACCAACCAGCCCGCAAGCAGGGCGTCTCGCCGGCGTACACGCCCGGTACGCAGCGCTTCTGAGCTGGGCTTGGGCCGGCTGAGACGTGCCCAGGGCAGCTGTTGCCCTTCGCCTGTTCCCCCGGCGTGACCGCCTCTAGAACTGGGCGTTGTACAGCAGCCCCACGCGGTACGTCTCGGGCTTCTCGCTGAGCGTGGCCGCGTCGGTGTCGGCGTTCCAGTAGCCAGTGACCGACAGCTTGTTGCCGTCGCCCAGGTCGGCGGTGTAGCTCACGTCCATGCGCTGCTGCTGCCGGTCGGTGGTGCCCTGCTCGCGTGACTGCATCCAGTAGGTGACACTCAGCTCGTCGCCCGTGTCGCCCTTCCAACTCAATGCCGCGCGGTAGGTGTCCTGCTGCGATCCGTCACCGCCGTTGATGGTGGGCTCGGTCTGGCGCTCCCAGCGGCTCTTGACCGACAGGCCGGTGACCAGCAGGTTGCTCGGCGAGTTGGCCTCGATGGCGATGCTGCGGGCGATGGGGCCTTGCTCCCACAGCTCCGCCGGCTTGGCCGCCGTGCGCGGCTGCGTGCCGTACTCCACCTTGAGCAGGCCGTCGATGCCCACCTTCTGGCTGGCCGAGAGCTTCAGCGCGCTGTTCTGCTGCTTGCTCCAGGTCAGGGCATCGCGCGTCTGAGCCTGGTCGATGGCCGACTGCGCCAAGGCCGCCTCGAGCGAGGTGCCGTTGAGCGGGGTCATCTTGAGCCGGGCGAACGGCGCCAACGTGCTGTGCGTGCCGTCGACCACCACCTGCCGCAGGCCCGCCTCGGCCAGCGGGATGAGCGGGTTCTTGGCCGGCTTGTACTGCAGCGTCAGCTCGCGGCGCTCGCGGCTCTCGTCGTTGCCCATCTGCAGGCGATTCCACTCGGCATGCAGGCCCATGGTGGGGCTCAGCGGCTGGGTGGCGCCCAGGCTGTACTCGGCGACGCTGTGGTTGCCGGCGGTGAAGCCGCGCGCATCGCTGGTCTGGCGCCAGTCGAGTTGGCGCCACTGGCCATCGAGCTGCAGCTTGCCGGGCTTCCACGAGCCACCCAACGTCCAGGCCTGGGCCTGCGGCAACGCGGCGTCGAGCAGGCCGGCCCGGCCGGCGATGGCGAAGCCGCCCGAGGCGGCGTTGCGCCAGCGCTCCCAGGCAGCATTCAGGCTGGTCGCCTTGGTCGGCTGACGGGTCAGCTTCCAGGCTTCGTAGCGGCCGGTGACGCCGGCGGCCGAGGTCTTCTCGCGCACCCACGACAGACCTTGCGCGGTGTCCACGCTGATCCGCTGCTGCCAGCCCGGCGTCAGACTGACCGTGCCGTCGGCGGCGGTGACCGCCTGCGCGTTGTTGCGCTCGCGCCAGTTGATCTTGGTGCGCGCGCCGTGGCCGTAGGCCAGCTCCCAGGCGCGGCTAGAGCGCCGGGTGAGGCCCTTCTCGGCAAAGGTGGTGGAGTAGCTGCCAGCCAGCGAGTGCGCGCCGCGCCGGTACGAGCCGTCGAACGCGTCGGTCGTCTCGACGTTGAGCTGCCGACGGTCACCCGCCGCCAACTGCGCGGCCGTGCCGCTGACCCGGCTGGTGCGGCTGGCGCCCAGCGCCAGGTCCTTGAGCGGCGTCAGCCTGAGGCTGTAGACCGAGTTGCGCGAGACCGAGGCGCTGTCGCCGGCGCCGAAGCGGGTGATGGCCTGCGTCCAGCCGGCCGACCAGTTGGTGCCGGTGTAGGCGCCGGTCAGCTCATCTTCGCGGCCGCCCACCAGCCGCGCCCAATGGGCGTAGCCGGCCTGGGCCAGCGGCGCGAAGCCGGCGCTGACGCTGCGTGTCGCGCGGCTGAAGGCGAAGCGGCCGAGCTTGGCCGTCTGCCCGAAGTCGTGCAGCGACTTGTCGCCGCTGGCCAGGGTGCGGTCCCACTGGCGCAGTTCCAGCTTGCCGCCCTTGTAGCCCATCTGCTCGAAATCGTCGTGCAGGCCGGCCAGACCGGCGAGTGTGCTGTACCCGGCCACGGCGCTACCCAGCGTGCGGGCCGCCAGGTTGTAGCCCTTGGCGCCGATGAGGTTGGCCGTGTTGGCCGCGCCGAAGGCCATGTCGCCGTCGAAGGCCAGTCGCTCACGCTGGTAGGTGAAGCCCTTGACCGAGGCGTTGAGGCTGTCGCGCCCGAACCCCGCGCCTGTGCCCACGGCGCCCGCGCGATCGCGCGCGTACGCGAAAGACCGAGCCCCGTCCTGCCAGCCGAGCCGCAGGTCGGTGCGGCGCAGGCCCAACTCGTCGGCCGCGAACGGGCCCGCCGCGGACCCAGCGTGATCCGGCGTGGCCGAGGTGAAGAACGAGCCGGTGAAGCCCTTGGTGGTGGGTGCGCTCTTCCAGTCCAGCGACCAGGCCGCCTTGTCCTGCCCCGCTTGCGGGCCGAACAGCGCCAGGCCCTGGCTGTATCTCAGCCCCAACGTGCCACTGGCGAACAGCGGGTTGGCGCCGCTGTAAGTGAAGCTGCGGGCATACTCGCCCGGCGCTAACGCCTTGGAAGATTGCAGCGACAGCACGGGATTGAGCACCGGTAGACCGGCAGCCGCCGGCTTGGGCAGCGGCTTGTCGTCGGCGGGCTTGTCGAGCGCCCAACCGGGGCTGGCGCTCAGCACGACTAGCGCTGCCAGCAGGCCCTGGAGCCCATGGCTCCAGCGCCGCCTGTGCTGCGCCTCCGTGCTCGTCTGTCCGCTACTCACGACCGCTTCCCAGCCTGTACGCCGGGTCCGACGCACCTCGCCCTGTGAGGTTCCCCGAGTCGTGTGAGATCCGCGTTATTGTTAGCTTTCTTTGCTTTGGAACCTGGGAACCGGCTGGTTCGATTGGGCACAATGTGGCTGTGGAAGCTCGATTGCACACCTCGCTGGCGAGACGCGCCGGCGCCCTGGAGGGCACTGTGAGACTCACCTCGCGACGACGACGACGAGAACACCGCGCGCGTTGGCCGTACCTGCTGGTCCTGGCACTGGCTGGCTGGAGCTGGCATCACACGCGGGCCACGCGGGCGCTGCCCGCGGCCGCGCCGCCGCTACAGACCGCCGCGGTGCCGGTGGCGGCCGTGGTGCCCGTCGCCACCGCCGAACCGATGCCGCTCGCCGCGCCGGTCACTGAGCGGGTCGAGCCACTGGCGGCGCCGCCCGCGGCGCTGGAGTTGATCTGGTCGCCCGAGGCCGATCACGGGCTGCGCGTGGCCGATCCGGTGCCGTTGCCGACGGTGACGGGCGATGGCGGCGCCGCCGCCAACGACGCCGTGCGCGAAGGTCGGGCCGCGACACAGCGCAACGCCGGGAACTCGCTGGCCTGGCGCCGGCTGGGTGACGCCTGCGTGGCCTGCAAGCTCTACTCCGAGGCCGTGGTCGCCTATCGGCGCGAGGCCGCGCTCTATCGCCAGCGCGGCGATATCGACGGTGCGCTGGTGCAGGAAGCCAAAGCCGACGGCTGGGACTCCACGGTGGTCATCTACCGCGACCAGCCAGCGGCCGCGGCCGGCAAGTTGGCCAAGTTCGAGCCCGCCGCCGGCTGCTACATCGGCGCCAACGTGGAGTCCGACCCGCGCGTGCGCGGCGACTACCCGCGCTTTGGCGAGCTCACCGGCCGGGGCCATGCCATCTACTTCGACTACCTGCATTACGGCCAGCGCTTCCCGTCAGCCTGGGCCAAGCGGGCGGCGGCCGTCGGCGCGGGCATCCAGATCGCCTGGGAGCCCAATCGCGGCCTGGGCGAGGTGGCCGACAACGCCTACCTGCAGACCTTCGCGCGCGATGCCGCGGCGGCGGGCACGCCCGTCTGGCTGCGCTTCGCCAGCGAGATGAACGGCGACTGGACGGCCTGGTCGGTCAGCCCCGAGCGCTTCAAGGCGTCCTGGCGCACGGTGGCCGGCGTGATGAAGCGACTGGCGCCCAATGTGGCCATGGTCTGGGCACCGAACGCCTTGCCCGAGACCAACATCACGGCCTACTACCCCGGCGACGAGTGGGTCGACTGGGTCGGCGTCAACTTCTACGCCGTGCACCACCACGACAACGACATCAAGGTGCCGGCCGATCGCGAGGACCCGTCCGACCTGCCGCGTTTCGTCTACCGCACGTACGCCGCGCGCAAGCCCATCATGGTCTGCGAGACGGCGGCCACACACTTCTGTCGCGCCTGCGGCAAGGACGTCACCGAGTTCTGCCGCGACCGCATCGGCCAGCTCTACGGCGCACTGCCCCGCCGCTATCCGCGCATCAAGGCCATCTGCTGGTACGACATCAACAACCTGACCAACAACGGCGCCCGCAGCGAGCGGCGCACCAACAACTTCAGCCTGACCGACAGCGACCGCGTGCTCGAGGCCTACCGCCGGCAGGTCGCCACGCCCTACTACCTCTCGACCGTGATCACCGACGCCCAGGCGCCGTCGCCGGCGCGGCCAGTCGGCCTGGACTCGGGCACGGCGTTGGCCGGTCGCGTGCGGCTCAGCGCGTGGGTCCGCGCCTGGCAGGACCGGCCGACCGTCATCTGGAAACTCGACGGTAAGCCGCTCCTGGCCACCAGCACGCGCCCGTTTGACCTGGAGTGGGACACGACCAAGGCCAAGCCTGGCCCGCACACCGTCGAGGCGGTCGTCGTGCTGGGCGGCAGAGGGGTGGCCCGTTCGGCGGCGAAAGTGACCGTCGGCGCTGGCCTCTAGGTGCTTGGGGACGTCACCCGTTTTGCGGCAGGCGGAAGACGGGTGACGTCCCCATCGAAGGAACGGAGATCGTTGTGACGCGTGTTGCGCTGCTTGCGCTGTGCCTGCTGACTCGAGCCGCCCTGGCGGCGCCGGTCAGCGTCATCTACGACAGCGATATCGGCCCTGACTGCGACGATGTGGGCGCGCTGGCGGTGCTGCACAGCCTGGCTGACCGCGGCGAGGCGCGTCTGCTGGCCACCGTGTGCTGCACCTCATCGCCCTGGGGCGCGCCCTGCCTCGACGCGCTCAACACCTGGTTCGGCCGGCCGGAGATCCCCGTCGGCACGCTCCGCGCGACCGGCTTTCTGACCGATCCCGGCCCTTACCAGGAGCAGATCGCCCGCCGCTTCCCGCATCGCCTGACCACCGGCGCCGACGCCGCGGACGCGGTCGACCTGTACCGGCGCGTGCTGGCCGCGCAGCCTGACCAGAGCGTGGCGGTGATCGCTGTGGGCCCGCTGCCCAACCTGCGCGGTCTGCTGGCTTCGCCGGGCGATGCCCACTCGCCGCTGGACGGCACGGCGCTGGTGGCGCGCAAGGTGCTCCGGCTGGCCTGCATGGGCGGCGCCTACCCCGCCTCGGCCGCCGGGCGCGACGGCGAATGGAACTTCGCCATGGACGGCCCGGCCGCCCGCGCCGTCGCCGAGCGCTGGCCGACGCCGGTGCTATACAGCGGCTACGAGATCGGCGGCGGTCTGATGACCGGCCGTCGGCTCGCGCTCGACACGCCTGAACACGGCCCATTGGCCATCGCCTACGGCCTGTACATCGGCTATGGCCGCGACCGGGAGAGCTGGGACCTGACCGCCGCGCTGGCTGGTGTACGCGGTGGCGCCGATCTGTGGCCGATCAGCGCCCCCGGCTCCTGCCAGGTGGACGACAAAGGCCACAACAGCTTCGTGCCCGACGCCAAGGGCCGGCACAGCTACCTGGTCCGCCGCGAGCCGGCACAACCCATCGAGGATGCGCTGGAGGAACTGCTGGCCAGCGCCAAGCATGGCCCGCTGTCCCTCGACCACGACATTGCGCTCTTCGCCCGCGACGGCTATGGGCTGACCTCGGCCAGCGACGGCGAGGCGGCCCGCGCTTTCGACCGCAAGCCCGACACCGTCTGGTACGCGGCCGGCGGCGAGAGCTGGTTGCGCTACGACTTGGCCGATGGTCGCGCCGCCGAGGTCGTCGCCTACACCGTCACCGTGCCCGACGAGCAGCCGCGCAGTTGGGCGCTGGAAGCCTCGGCCGACGGCGGCGCCAACTGGGTCCGGCTCGACACGCACACCGCCGAGCCGCTGCGCGCTGCGGGCGGGCCGCGCACCTTCCGCCTGACCA
>JACRKZ010000049.1 GCA_016235455.1 Armatimonadota bacterium
GCGGGTCAGCCACACTGAGGACACTGGGGGCTCCGAGCCATGAGCCTGGACTGGGCCAGGCTGTGCGCTGTCGGCGGCAGTGCCATGCCGCCTTCGAGGCGGTCTGCTGCCAACTTGCTCTCCACGAGAGAGCACTGGTCGGTGATCCAGTCACTGCGGCCTACCATCGAGTTGGCGCGCCGGACGGTGGTCTCGGACGCTACTGGCATTTCGATGACGGCGCGGAGTGGAGCTGGCAGGCCAAGCTGTTCGAGGGCGAAGGGGCACCCACGGAGGTGCAGTCGGGGCAGCTTGACCACTCCGTCAGCCGTGCGCTTGCCACGCACCCGAACCTGACTCGTTGCCACGTCTGCATGCCCCTTGGCCTTCAGGATCCGCTGGTGGTCCGGGTAGACGCCTTGCCGTTCTCCTCGCTGATATCGGCGCAGGACACCAGTTGGCAGTTGTCCAGCGTCTGGTAGGCGATGGCGTGCTGATAGGCCATGGCATGGCCGATGCGGTCGGATCATTCCTCCTTCTTACTGGTGCCGAGGACGGCTACGCGCAGCTTGTCGGGTGTTGTTGCGCTCTTCGTGGCGCTGGTTTGGGCCAGGGGGTGCGCTCTCCCGCGGCTCAGTCCGATTCGGCCGGCTCGAGCGACTCGCGCACCTTGCCCAGCAGCGCAGCGCGGCTGAACGGCTTTTGGAGGAAGTGCACGCCGTCCTCCAACACGCCGTGCCGGGCGATGACGTCCGCGGTGTAGCCCGACATGAAGATCACCGCCAACTCGGGGTTGAGCGCCACCATCAGCTCGGCGAGTTCGCGGCCGCTCATCTCGGGCATGATGACGTCGGTGATGAGCAGGTCGACCGCGCCGCCGCAGGCGTGCGCCAAGCGCAGGGCTTCGTTGGGCGAACCGGCGGCCAGCACCTGGTAGCCGGCCGCGGTGAGAATGCGACGGCTGACGCGCAGGATGGCGCTCTCGTCTTCGACGAGCAGAATGGTGCCCGTGCCCGGACACGGCGCTTCGACCACCAGGTCGTCGCCGTCCGGCTCCTCATCCGCTGCCAGCGCGCGCCACCGCGGCAGGAGCAGGCGGAAGGTGGTGCCGCGGCCCAACTCGCTGGTCACATCGATGTGGCCGTCGTTCTGCTTGACCACGCCATAGACCATGGCCAGCCCCAGGCCGGTGCCCTCGCCGACTCCCTTGGTGGTGAAGAACGGCTCGAAGGCGTTGGCCAGCGTGGACGAGTCCATGCCGCGGCCGGTATCGGTTACGCTGACCTGGACGTAGTCGCCGTCGGCCACATCCTCGGGCGCGGGCTCGTGGTCTGGCCCGAAGGTGACATTGCAGGTGCCGATGACCACCGAGCCGCCATCGTCGATGGCGTCGCGGCCGTTGACGCACAGGTTGGCGATGACCTGGTAGAACTGGGCCGGGTCGATGCGCACCGGCCAGAGGGGCTCACCGGGGCGGAACAGCAGTTGGATGTCCTCGCCGATCAGCCGACGCAGCATGTTGGTGCTGCCGCGCACTTCGTCGTTGATGTCGACCACGCGTGGCGCCACGGCCTGGCGGCGCGCAAAGGCCAGCAACTGCCGCGTCAGTTCCGCCGAACGTTGCGCCGCGGTCTGCATCTCGAGCAGGTCGTCATGCAGCTGGTCGCCCTCGGGCACCTGATCGATCGCCAACTCCACGTGGCCGAGAATGACGCTGAGCATGTTGTTGAAGTCGTGGGCGACGCCGCCCGCCAATCGGCCGACCGCCTCCATCTTTTGGGCCTGGATGAGCTGCGCTTCGAGGCGCTCGCGCTCCAGTTCGGCCCGCTTGCGTTCGATCAGGTCCCAGGTGACGTCGGCCAGGTAGACGGCCGCCTCGACATCGTCGGCGGTGTAGGGCACGGGCTTGTTGCCGACGCCGAGCACCGCCACGACACGATTGTCGCGCAGGATGGGCACAACCAGTTCGCGCAGCACCTCGGCATGGCCGTCGGGCAGACCACGGCGGTTGGGCACCGACGCGTAGTCGTTGTGGACCACCACCTGCCGCTCGCGGATGGCGTCGGCCCAGACGCCGGCCGCCGTCACCGCATAGTGCGCGCCCTTGCCCGCGGCGTGGCAGAAGTCGCGCTCGGTGGCGGTCGACCACATCTGGAGCGTCAGGTTCTTCTGGTCGCTGTCGACGAAGTGGTAGAAGCCGATAGGGCTGTCGAGGATGTCGCCGACGTTGTCCAGCGTGAAGCGCAGGACATCGTCGAGGCTGCGCTCGGCCGGGAACGAGACGAGGTCGAGCCGCAGACGCAGCGCCTCCTCGGCGCGTCGGCGCGCGGTCGTATCCTGGATCGCGCCGACCACCAGCGCCTGGCCATGGTCGCCTTCGCTGCGGCAGCCGATCACGTGGACGTGCCGCTTGGCGCCTGTGGCGGTCATCAGGTCCAGCTCCATGTCGAACGGTCGGCCGCCGCGCCGTGTGCGCTGGAAGGCACGGCCGAGCCGGCGTTGGCTGTCGGGGGTGTAGAAGGCCAGTGCCTCTTCCGCCGCGGGCGGCTCGCCCTCGGCCAGCTCGTGGATGCGGAAGGTTTCGCTCGTCCAAACCATCTGGCGCGAGTCCAGGTCGACCGACCAGCCGCCCACATGGGCCAGTTCGCCGGTGCGCGCCAGCAGTACCTCGCGGTCGCGCAGCGCCTGTTCGGCCGCGCGCCGCTCGAGTTCGCCGGCCGCGCGGATGGCGACCAGCTTGAGGACCGCTTCGGCCGCGGTCCCGTGCCCGCCGGGCTCGCGCGAGATCACCGCGATGAGGCCGATCGCCCGGCCATCGGCCGACCAGAGTACGCAGCCCGCGTAGCTCTCGGCGCCCATCTCCCGCAGGACGACATCCTCGGGGAACAGATGACTCACGCCTTGGGCGAACCAGCAGAAGCCCTCTTGGGCCACCTGGCCACAAGGCGTGTCGGCCAGCGCGTAGGTGACGTTGTCCTCGAACGCGCCGTCATGCCACACCGCCACGGTGCGTGCCGAGAGGCCGTCGCCCACCAACTGGTCGATGCACACATAGCAGGCATCGAGCTCGGTGGCCAGGTACTCGGCCAGGTCCGCGAAGAAGTCGCTACCGGCCGCGCCGCACTCGATCAGGAAGAGCTGCGTCTTGTCCATCAGCCGGCGCTGGGTGATGTCGGTGGCGATGCTGAGCACCGCCGGCTCCGCACCCCATTGCACGTGCTTTGCCACCAATTCGAGCGGCACCAGGGAGCCGTCGCCTCGCCGGTGCTCGACCTCGAAAGTGGCGCTGCCGCGCTCCTCGAGCAGGGCCGCCCGCACCGGCGCCAGCGACCGGGTGGTGGGCGCCTGCAGGTCGGCGATGTTCAGGTCCGCGAACTCTGCCAGAGCATAGCCATGCATCCGCGCCGCCTCGTGGTTGGCGTAGACGATCCGGCCGGTCAGGTCGTTGACAAAGACGGCGTTGGGCGCGGCGTCGAGCAGGGCCGCCATCTGGCGCGTCGTCTGCTCGGCCTGGCGCTGGGCGGTGATGTCGCGCATCACGGTCAGCACCGACACCACTTGGCCCTGGCCGTCGAACTCGGGCACCAGCCGCCAGTTGAATGTGCCGCGTCCGGCAGGCAGGTCCAGGTCGAACTCGGTCTCGTGGGGCTCGGCCGAATCGAACACACGGCGCACGGCCGCATCCCAGGTGTCGCACAGCGCCGACGGGAACCCCAGGTCGCGGTGGGTCTTGCCGTTGACCTGCTCCTGGCTCAGGCCGACCAACTCGGCGACGATCGGGGACACAAACAGGTGCCGCCCCTCGCGGTCGTGCCGCTCGACGATGTCGGGCAGCCCCTCGATGAGCGCGCGATGCGTGGACTCGCTGGCGCGCATGGCGTCGTTGGCGCGCGCGCGCTCCAGCGACAGCGCGGCCAACTCGGCCAGCGCGCTGACCACCGCAGCATCGCCATCGTCGTAGTCGGTCGGCTTGTTGGCGACGACAATGATGCCTTGTGCGCCACCCTCGGTGGCCATCGGCGCGATGAGCACACGGGCTAGCGGCATATGATCCGCTGGCAGGTTGGCCGCCCACTCGCTGGCGCCGAAGCCGTTGTCGTAGGCGGCGCGCTTCTCACGGTAGGCCAGCGCCCGCAGGCCGCGGATGGGCAGCGCCATCGAGCCACCCAGCATCGAGATCTCGCCGTCGGTGGCCAGCAGGATCAGCCGGTCCTCCTGCCCATCGGTAGAGCGCAGTGACACGGCGCCGTCCGGCGAGCCGGTGACCTGGCGACACGCATCCAGCACGGCACGCACAGCGTCCTCGAACGAGGAGGAGTCGAGTGCGGCGCGCGAGGCCTGAGCCAGCGCACGCACATGGCGTTCGCGCCGCTGTGTCTGCTCCAGCGAGGACCGCAACGCCGATTCGGAGGCACGCTCGTCGCTCTGGTCGCGGAACACCAACACGACGCCCACCGTCACGCCGTCGGGCCCGACCACCGGCGCGCCACTGTCGGCGATGGGCCGCTCACTGCCGTCGCGAGCGATGAGCAGCGTGTGGTTGGCCAGGTTCACCACCAGCCCGTCGCGCAGGACCTTCCCGACCGGGCTCTCCACGTCGGCACGGGTCGTCTCGTTGATGATTCGGAAGACCTCGTCCAAGGGACGGCCCCGCGATTCGCCGTCACTCCAGCCGGTCAGTTGCTCGGCCACGGGGTTGAGCAGCACCACCCGGCCCTGGTCGTCGGTCACGATGACGCCGTCACCAATGCCACGCAGCGTCGTTTCGTAGCGGACCTCGCCCGCCAGGCGCTCGGCTTCGGCGGCGAGCCGCTCGCGCTCGTGCTGAGCCACCATGCGTTGCTCGGCCCACACGCCGACGCACGCCACCAGCGCCATGGCCAGCACCATGACCGAGATGATGAGCAGCGAGCGCGCGTGCCACGCGGCAAAAGCTTCGGTCTGGTCCACCTTGGAGACCAGGTACCAGTTCGACCCAGGCACATGACGGGTGACGGCGACCACGGCGATGCCGGCGTAGTCCGGGCCATAGACCGGGCCCTCATAGCCGAGCACAGCCTTGACAGCAGGCACGTCGACCCGGGTCAGCGGCAGCCGCAGGGACAGCGCGCTCTTGGGTCCGCGGCGCGGATCGTTGAGGAAGAGGACGCTGTCACCCTCCTGCCTGACCAGCACGGTCTCCGCACTGCGCGAGGGCACCGGCCACGACTGCACCAGTTCGTTCAGGGAGGTGTCCGCGGCCACGGTGGCGACGATGGTGTAGCCCTGGGCTGGCGCCTTGAGCGGCACAGCGAGATGGAGGGTGGGTTTGCCGCTCAGCGGATTGACATGCAGATCGCTGAGCACGGGCGACCCGCTGGCCGTCGCGGCTTGAATCAGCGGCCAATCCTCGGCGGGCAATGCTGCGGGCGACGCCGCGCTGGACAGGCGCGAATGGCCGAGCGAGTCGATGAGGGTCACCGTCTGGTAGTGGTACGAGGTGCACAGACCGCCGAACAGGTCGCGCAGCGCCTGTTGGTCGGAGGCGCTGCCGCGCCGCAACCAGCGGGCGATCCCCTCGGCCAGGAACGCATCGGCGCGCAACACGGCGCCATCGCCGAGGCGTTCAGCGCGGTAGGCGGCAATCTGGTCGGCCTTGAGCCGGACCACGGTGGCCAGGTCGTCTTCGACCATCGAGCGCAGCATGCGACCCTGGGCGCGGTGGAACCAGATGCCGGCCGCCGCGACCAGAAGGACCACCAGCGATGTCAACACCCGGACCCGAACCGCACCTTTGCGCATGAGCCGCCCCGGACCGACTACGTGAAAGAGGAAGATCGCACCTTCAGATGGTCCAAGCGTAGCACGCGGCGATGCTGCCCAGGGCAGCATCGCCGCGTCGCTGCGTCACATACGGTTCACAGCAGGGGACCGGCCGTCAGGCCAGGTGCGGATTGACCTTGCCCCAGTCGGCCAGCGGCGGCAGAACGCCCATGGCGATGACCTCATCGCGCAGCTTGGCCACATGCTGGTAGCTGGCGGTCAGCGCCGCCATGTCCTCGTCGTCGCCGCTGGGCATCTCGTAGTCGAGCCCGCGCGCGCCAAACGACGTCGGCATGGCCATCATGACCTGCTGGAACGGGTCGGTGTGGCAGTACACGCCGCACGGCAGGCCATAGCGCTCGCCCAGGTAGCCGCGCAGCATGGCCACGCTCTGCTGCGCCGGGCTCTGGAACGAACTGCGCCCGCGCAACTTGATGATCCGCGCGCCGCCCGTGCGCACCTTCTCCTTGATCGCCGCCCAGTCGTCGGCCGACAGCCGGCCGGTATCGAGCAGACGCGTCAGCGGCTCGCCGTCGATGCTGATGCTGCCCTTGAACACAGCCATCTGCTCGCCGTGGCCGCCATACGTCGCACAGCCGGTGACCTGGTCGGGCAACACGCCAAACTGCTGCGCCAGCGCGCTCTGCAGGCGCGTGGAGTCCAGCGCGGCCAGCGTGCTGATGCGGCCCGGCTCCAGACCGGACCAGACCAGCGTGGTCAGGCCGGTGATGTCCGCCGGATTGAAGATGACCACGCCGAACTTGAGTTCAGGCGCGTATTTGGCGATGTCCTGGCCCAAGCCCTTGGCGATCTCGCAGTTGCCCTTGAGCAGGTCTTCGCGAGTCATGCCTTCCTTGCGCGGCGCGCCGCCGGAGCTGACCAGGTACTTGGCGCCCGCCAGCACCTCGGCCGGGTCGGTCGACCAGGTCAGCTTGACGTTGGGGAATCCGCAGTGCCAGATCTCCTCAGCCGTGCCTTCCAAGCCAGCGGCAAAGGGATCGTACAGGGCGATCTGATTGGCGGTGCCGGTGGACAGCAGCGTCTGCGCCAGATTCGAGCCGATGGCGCCGGCAGCCCCCATGATCGCAACTTTGTCACTGGTCAAGTACATCTACCCGTGCTCCTTTTGGTTGATCGGCATAGGTGCCGCGGCGGCAGCGTTGCCGCTGTGGGTAGACTGCCCCGAGATCCGGGAGTTGTCAACGTACGCGCGCGTACAATAGTTGCCTAGGGATCGCCCAACCCACGGCGAATCGCATCGATCAACCCACCATGGTGGCGCCACTCGCCGCCGAACGTGTACAGGCCGCGCCAGGTCAGCAGCATGATGCGCGCCATCGGCGACAAGCCCCAGCCGGTCGAGGCGGAGGTGGTCGACACCACCAGATCCGACCACGCCACGGCGGGCGCACCGTCCGCATCGCAGCCCCAGCGCTCCGCGGGGTCGGTACTTCCGGGGTCGTGCACGTAGGCCCACACATAGCTGCTCCAGGGCACACGCCAGCGCAGCGCCAAGCTCTGCAGGCGCAGACCTTGGCTGTCGACCCAGACCGTGTGCGCGACGAACGGCGTGACCAGGGCCAGGGCCACGCTCACCGCCAGGCCCCAGGGGACGATCAGGTCGTCGGGCAAGGCGTACCACAGCAGCAACCAGCACCCGAGGAGCTTGCCGGCCAGCTCCAATGCGGGGTGCGCCCGGCGCCGAAACACCTCGACCGCCTGACCGCCGGTGTCGACCGAGGTCGCCGCGGGCGCGTCTGCCGCGGGCAAGGCGCCCACGGGTTGGCCAGGCAGGATGGCCGCCAGCCGGGCCAGCGTACCCTCTGGCGCCCACACGCCGCGGCACTTGCCGCACACGCGCATGCGCACGTCCCGGGCCTGCCGCAGACTGTGCCAGGCCAGCCGCTCGGCGCAGCGCGGGCAGCAGCCGCTGCCCAGGCTGGCGCGGTCGGCGTCGGGCAGGTAGGCCCGCTCCAGGTCGGCCAACGCGACCGCCGTGGGCATCAGGCGGGCCAGCTCGCCGTCGTCGAACCAGACGCCGCCGCACGCGTGGCAGCCATCGACTCGCTCGCCGCCCGCCAGGCTCGTCAGCAGCGGCCGGCCACACTCCGGGCAATCAAGGCGCATCGTCGTCCCTTTGCAGCCCAGATCGTTGGATCTGGCGCAGATGGTTCCTGCTTCGCCTTGTCGCTGCGTCAGACCCGTATTATGCTTCCCTACGAGGAAACGCCTCATGTCGAGCACCGACCCCGGATTCCTTCGCGACCATCAGTACAAGGACTCCAGCAACCTCCAGGCGCGCATCGACCTCCACGGTCGGTACAGCACCAATCCGCAGCCGTTCTGGACCTGGGCCTTCGACTTCCTCGACGTGCCCGCCGAGGCACAGATCCTCGAAGTGGGTTGTGGCACGGGTATGTTCTGGCAGGTCAACGCTGACCGCTTGCCGCCCGGCTGGCGCGTCACGCTGACCGACCTGTCGACCGGCATGCTGGGCTCGGCCCGCGCCAATCTGGCCAATGTGCCGCAGGTGGTCGAGTGCCAGGTGGCCGACGTCCAGTTGCTGCCCTACCCCGACGCCTCGTTCGACGCCGTGCTGGCCAACTTCATGCTCTACCACGTGCCCGACCGGCGCCAGGGCATCGCCGAGATCGCCCGGGTGTTGCGGCCCGGCGGCCTGCTCATCGCCGCCACCAATGGCAGCACGCATCTGCGCGAGATCCGCGATCTGGAGCGCCGCTTCGGCATCGAGACGCTGTTTGGCGCCACCACCTCGGCCCAGGCCTTTGGACTGCAGAACGGCGCGGCGCAGTTGGAGGGGCTCTTCGACCACATCGCCTGCGAGCGGCACGAGAACCACCTGGCCGTGCCCAAGCCCGAGCCGGTCATCGCGCACATCCGCTCCAAGCTGGCCGACCGCGGCCGCGCCGCCGACCGGCTGGAGGTCGTGCGCGCCCACATTGCCAAACACATCGAGCAATATGGCGAGTTCCGCGTGACCAAGGCCTCGGGCCTGTTCGTCGCCCGGCGCAAGGAGTCGTGATGCGCGCGTTCTGCCTGCTGCTCCTGACCGCCGCCGCCGTCGGCGGCGCCGACGCGGCCGGCGCGGCGGAGGAGGCACCCACGGTCATCGCGGCGGGCTTCGGCCAGGGCCTGACCGGCTGGCAGCAGCGCGGCGAGGCCAGCTTCGCGCTGGATCCGGCCCAGCATCACGACGGCGCGCAGTCGCTGCGCATCACCGTGGCGCCCGGCGTCGAGCTCAAGTGGCAACAGGCAGCCTACCTGTTCGGCCCCGTGGCCCTGGGCGACCGCTTCGAGGTCGGCTTCTGGGTGCGCAGCGAGGGCCTGACCGACGGCAGCGGCGCGTATGGCGCGCTTGAATTCGTGGACGAGAACGACGCCCGCCTGGGCATCGCGCACTCCACGGTTGACCTGAGCAACGGCCGCACCGGCTGGCAGTACCTGCAGATCGAAGGCAAGGCGCCCGAGCGCACCGCCAAGGCGCGGGTCAGCCTGGTGCTCAACAGCCATGGCACCGCCTGGTTCGACCAGGTGGCCATCAAGCCCCTGGGCAAGGCCGCGCCGTGGCCCGACAAGGGCGCCGCCGAGCGCCTGATCACCGTCACCGACCAGGTCACGCAGCCGCGCTTCGGCGGCGTGGGCTTCCATGTCTTCGACCACGTCTTCCCGGCCACCAAGACCGAGCTCGACGAGATCATCATCAAGCGCTGGCGCGAAGTGCGGCCGTCGTTCGCGCGGATGAACGACGCTGTCGACTGGTCGCCTGAGCTCAAGCAGCAGGTCGCCCGGTGGATGCGCGAGTTCCGGCGCACCGACACCGAGCTGTACCTGGCCACCTGGGGCCCCAAGGACGTGCCCGCGGGCGCCGAGCGGCGCGCCTACGCCGAGCAGCGCGCGGCCGACCTGGCGTGGTTCGTCGGGCAGGGCTGCGACAACATCCGCTACTACTGCCTGACCAACGAGCTGTCCATGGGCCAGTGGGGCGCGCTCAAGGGCGACCTGCCCAAGTTCAAGGATTACCACCAGGAGCTGTATAACGCCTTCGCGAGACGCGGGCTGAAGGTCGGGCTGCTGGCCACCGATGCCTCGCCTGTGGGCTGGTGGGACACCATCGAGTGGGCCACGAAGAACATGGACGACATCACCGCCATCTACGGCGGGCACGAGTACTTCAACACCTACCCGCCCGAGGATGAGACCTTCTACGAGTGGTTCGCCGGCAAGCTGCAGTGGGCCGTCGGCCTGGCGCGCGGTCGGGGCAAGGAGTTCGTGCTGGGCGAGTTCGGCAGCAAGCAGGACGGCCGTACGGTCAACGGTGTGAAACTCGACAACTGCGTCTACTTCGGCACGCCGAGCGAGAAGCTGCTGGCCCTGCAACTGGGTGAGACGGTCATCGGCGCGCTCAACGCCGGCGTCTACAGCCTGGCCAACTGGACCTTCATGGACTTCCCTGACAGCTACTCGAAGACCTACACCAACAAGTGGGGCATGTTCAAGCGAGCCGGCGAAGAGCCCAACGTCGACTTCGCCACGCGGCCGCACTACTACGGTTACGGCCTGCTGAGCCGCTTCTTCCGCGGACCGGCCACGGTCTACCGCGTGACCACCGACGACCGCTGGCTGCGGGCGGGAGCCCTGGCCCAGGACGGCCAGCGAGCCTCCATCGTGGTGGTCAACCGCTACCACGCGGAGGTGCCACTGCGCCTGACGCTGGGCAAGCTGCCCGCCGGCCGGCCGTGGCGCCGGTACGTCTATGACTCGGCCAACCCGCCACGCAGCGACTTCGGCGACCTGCAGGCGCCCAGCGGCACGGTCACCGCGCGCGACGGCGCGCTGGTCGACCGCGTCGGCGCCGGGCAGTTGGTGGTCTACACCACGGACTACGACGACACGCCGCCGGCCGCGCCGACGGGCTTGCGCGCCGAGGGCGCCCGGCTGAGCTGGCAGGCCAGCCCGGCACCTGATCTCTGCTACTACCGCGTCTACGCCGGAGACCAGCAGATCGGCTCGACCATCGCCACGGAGTTCGTCGACCGCCGGGCGAACCCGACAGGACCTTATCGGGTTCTGGCTGTCGATCAGTCGGGCAACGCGTCACGCTAGTCGCACGGGCAGTGTAGGAGCGGACCACCGTGGCCGCCCGCGCGCTGACACTACACGCATTGGTGAGGGAATCGATGGCCGATCTTCGCGTCGTGACGCGTGGCAGTCTGCTGGCTCGCACGCAGACTCAGTGGGTGGTGGACCAACTCATCGCGGCTCATCCCGGCCTGACGGTCGAGATCGTCGAATGCACGACGTCGGGTGACCGCATCCAGGACCGGCCGCTGCCCGAGGTGGGCGGCAAGGGCCTGTTCACCCTGGAGCTGGAGTCGGCGCTGCTCGGCGGTGACGCGGACCTGGCTATCCATAGTCTCAAGGACCTGCCCACGGCCCTGCCGGACGGCCTGTGCGTCGGCGCCATCCCGCCGCGCGAAGACCCGTTCGACGCGCTGGTGCTGCCCAAGGACGCGCCCACACCGGTCACCGACGATCCGCTGGCGGTGCTGGCCATCGGCGCGCGAGTCGGCACCAGCAGCACGCGCCGCGTGGCGCTGCTGCGCCATCGGCGGCCCGACCTGATTGTTGAACCGGTGCGCGGCAACCTGGACACCCGGCTGCGCAAGCTCGATGAGGGTCAGTACGACGCCATTCTGCTGGCCGCCGCGGGCCTGCGCCGGCTGGGCTGGTCGGCACGCATCTCGGCGCGGCTGGGCCTGGACACCATGGTGCCGGCTCCGGCCCAGGGCGCGCTGGGCATCGAGTGCCGCTCGGGTGATGAGCGTGTCGGCTCGTTGCTGGCCGCTATCGACCACGCGCCCACGCGCGCGGCGGTGGATGCCGAACGGGCTTTTCTGGCCGCGCTCGGCGGCGGCTGCCTGCTGCCCGTGGGCGCCTACGCGGAGCCCGTGGGCGAGAGCCTGGCGTTGGCCGTGGCCGTAGCGCATCCGGCGGGGATTGAAGTGGTGCAGCGCACTGCCGTGGGCCCGCAGACCGCGGCCTGTAAGCTGGGCGAGGGCTTGGCGCAGGCGTTGCTGGCGGAAGGCGTCGACCGGCTGCTCAACGACGTGCAGGGCGAGCGCGGATAGCGACGGGGGGGAATGCCGAGAGCGGGATTTGAACCCGCACAACCTTACGGTCACTAGTCCCTCAAACTAGCGTGTCTACCTATTCCACCACCTCGGCAAAGGTGCGGTCCTACTGAACCAGATGGCGCATCCACGCCATCAACGCGGCCAGCGCGAGCCAGCCGTAGGCGAGCTTCATGGTCGCGGCTTCCAGGCCCTTTTCGCGCCCGACTTTGCCGCCACCACCGCCACCACCAGCCAGAATGCCGCTCAGGCCCTCGGACTTGGACGTCTGCAACGCGATCAGGATCATCATGCTGATACCGATGCCGTAGAAGGCGACCGCGACCAAATAGTAGAGCGCATTCATGAGTGGCTTCTCACCAGAGCCGGCAGTATAGCACGGGGCGGTGGCCGTGACAAGCAGGGGTGCGCGGCGAATTCCGGCCCGTGGCCCGTCGCCCCCGATCTGGTACCATGCCGCCTGATCTGGGAGGACGGCATGGCTCCGTCGAGCAACTGGCTGTGGACCGACGCGCCGTTGGCGCCAAGGAACAACTACGTGCGCTTCCGCGCGCGCCTGCACTATGCCGGCGGGCCGCTGACGCTGCACCTCACGGCCGACACGCGCTACGAGTTGCGCGTCAACGGCCGGCTGCTGGGCCAAGGCCCGGTGCGCGCCTGGCCGAACCACTGGCGCTACGACAGCTACGACCTCGCACCGCACCTCTGCCTGGGCGACAATGTGCTGGCCGTGGTGGTCAACCACTATGGCGAGAGCACCTTCCAGAGCATCGACGGCCCGGCCGGCATGCTGGCCTGGTGCGACCCCGGGGTCGACCTGACCTGGCGCGCCAGCCCCGACCCCGCGCGGGCCACCAGCGTGCCGCGCATCAGCTGCCAGCTGGGCTATGAAGAGCAGTTCGACGCGCGCTGCGACGAGCCCTGGACCACGCTCGGCTACGACGACTCGCACTGGCCGCTGGCCAGCGCGGCGCCCGAGGCCGACGACTTCCACCGCAACCTGGAGCCGCGCGGCATTCCCATGCTCACCGACGAGCCCATCCTGCCCCAGCGCGTGATCTCGGCAGAGGTCGTGCGCAGCCAGCCGGTGCGTTTCACGGTCAACGCCAAGCCCTACCTGTTCCCTGAGGACAACCAGGCCAACATGTTGCAGGCGCACGGCTACCTGGTCACGCAGATCTGGTCGCCCGAGTCGGCCGAGGTGCGGGTGCACTCGGTGCACAAATGGCCCGCCGACTACGCGCTCGGCGGCGCACCGCTGCCCGGCGGCCGCGGCACGCTACACGCGGGCTGGAACAGTCTGGTCGTCTCGCTGCGGCGCAACTATCACGTGGCCGAGTTCGCCATCGAGTTCGAGGGGCTGCCGGCCGGCACGCGCTTCTGCGCCGCGGGTGAGGCCGGCGGGTCGCCTTGGGCGGTCTGCGGGCCGTTCGCCCTGGGCGAGGGCGACGAGTCGGCCATCTACCACAACAACGACGACAGCCTGACCGTGGCCTGGCCGTGGCACGACGGCAGCACGCTGGAGGCCGGCGAGCAGCTCTGGGCGACGGGCAACGTGCCGGCCGCTGTCGGCCAGTCGTGGTGGCAGCCGGTGCGGCCCGAAGACCTGCCGCCCGTCGACGTCTTCGCCACCGCCTATACCGATGATGTGCTGGGCCGTCTGGCCGTGCCGACCGATGGGCTGCTATCGGCGGCGGAGTGGGTCACCATCGAGCCGTGCACCGACGGCGATGTACGGGTGCTGCTCGACTACGGCCGTGAAATCGTCGGCCATCACGAGTTCGAGATCGACGCGCCCGCGGGCACGATCGTCGATGTCCACAACTTCGAGTTCATCCAGCCCGACGGTCGCTACAACTTCGCCGAGGGCATGAACAACAGCTTCCGGTACGTGTGCCGCGCCGGCGCGCAGACGTACCGCACCTGGCTGCGGCGCGGCTTCCGCTACACGTACCTCATCCTGCGCGACCTGACCGAGCCGGTGAAGCTACGCCGTGTGGCGGCGATCTTCGCCAGCTACCCGCAGTCGCGCCGAGGCATGTTCGCCTCGAGCGATGCCCAGCTCGATCGCATCTGGGAGGTCGGCGCGCACACGCTGCGCTGCTGTGCCGAGGATACCTACACCGACTGCCCGACCTACGAGCAGACGCACTGGGTGGGCGATGCGCGCAACGAGGCGCTGGTCGATTGGGTGGTCAACGGCGATCCGCGGCTGTGGTTCCGCTGCCTGGAGCAGACCGGCCAGAGCCTGGAGCGCTCACCGATCACCGAGAGCGAAGTGCCCAGCGGCTGGCGCAACCTGCTGCCGGCCTGGAGCTTCTTGTGGATGCGCTCGTGCTGCGAGTATGCGCGGTTCACTGGCGACGTGGCCGGCACCGAGCAGTTGCTGGACTACGTCAACCGCAACGTGGACGGCATCGCCCAGCACACCAACGCCGACGGGCTGTTCGAGATCCGCGCCTGGAACATGTTCGACTGGGCCGAGATGGACACACCCAGCCGCGGTGTGGTGACCCACCAGAACTGCATGGCCGCGCAAGCCCTGGCCGAATGCGCCGAGTTGGCGCGCGACCTGGGGCAACTGGAGCGCAGCATCCGCTGGGACCAGCTCGCGCGCATCATCGCCGGCGCGGTGAACCGGCACCTTTGGGTGGAGGAGCGGTCGGCCTACACCGACTGCCTGCGCGTGCGCGAGTCGATGGACCGCGTGCGCGGCCGGCAACGCGAACTGGTGCCCAGCCCGGTCTTCAGCCAGCAGACGCAGACGGCGGCGGTGATGGCCGGCGTGGCCCAGGGCGAGCGGGCCGAGCTGTGCCGCGGCCACCTGCACCATCCGCCCGAGGGCTTCGTCCAGGCCGGCAGCCCGTTCTTCGAGTTCTTCCTGCTGGAAGCTTACCAGCGCGAAGGGCGCGACGCCGAGTTCATCGAGACCATCCGCCGCGACTGGGGCTTCATGGTGGACATGGGCGCGACGACCTTCTGGGAGATGTGGTCGGGCCGCGACGGTCGCCTGACCCGCAGCCACTGCCACGGCTGGTCGGCGGCGCCGACCTTCTTCCTGAGCACCTGGGTGCTGGGCGTGCGGCCCGGCGGCTACGGCTTCGCGCCGTGTGTCATCGAGCCGCATCCAGGCGACCTGCGCTGGTGCCGAGGCGTCGTGCCAACGCCCCTGGGCGATGCCGAGGTGCAGTGGGAGAACGAGCCGGGCCAGCCGTTCGTGCTGCGCGTCTCGGCGCCCGAAGGGCTGGAGCTGGACGTGCGACTGCCGCGCGACGGGACGTGGTCACGGCGGTGAGGCCGGATTTCCCGCGTTCGCGCACTTAGGGTGGTGTGCAGTGACCGTCAGAGAGTTCCTCGAAGCCGATCCTGTCGGCCAGCCAGACCGCGAGGTGGCCCAGATTGTGGCGCAAGAGCGTCTGGCCCACTTTCTCCCGGCTTCGACTGACCCGAAGTGGCTCTGTGCCCTAGCTAGGTTTGCCACGGACCGGCCGCTCCGCTACTGGCGCGACGACAGCCTGCAAGAGGCCCTCAGCATGCTGGAGGCGTGTCCGGAACGCACGCGCGCCGCGTTCGCGAGCAGGAGCGACGCACTGGGCTTAGCAATGCACAACCTGCTGGTCACGAGCGGGGCAACCGAGATTGAGAACGTGCCGCCGACGGACACCGCCGAGGGTCTCGACACCTACATGGGTGTGCTCCTCCCTGAGTACTTGCGCTGCGCAGAGGGGATCTACGGGCACTTACTCGAGGTCTACTGGTCTGTGCTGAAAAAGGCAGGGCCAGGTGGCCAATATGATGCTCGCGCCGCAACCCAATGCCTCAAAGCACACGGCTGCACCAAGCTGCTGGTGGCAGACTGGGACCGGATAAGGAATTCCATCGCACACGGCACGACCCGCTTTGTCGGAGACGAAATTCACTTCGCCAACAAGGGCCACGCCCACGACTGTTCGGCCTACGAGTTCATGCAGTCGCTCGACCAATTGGTTGAGTCGTGCATGGCCATGGCGTTAGCCTGCCTGCTGTTCCTGGCGAGGCCAGAAGACGCTGACTGCCCGGCCACGCCGCCGCTGCCAGTCATCCGGTTGCTCCTCGAAGCCTACGCATCAAGGCCGTCCCTCTATGTGCGAGGTGTCTACGAGTCTCATCCAGACTACACCAGCCGCGACCTGCGCATATGGATAGAAACACCGGTGAAGCACCGAGTGAGCCTCATCACGATGTGTCTGAGGGTGTGCGCCTGGACACCGTACCTGAGCGCAGGTGGGTACGATCGCGTGCTGTTCGAGTTCAAGCAGGGCCGTCGTGTGCCTGCCCTGGTCATTGTGGACCCTAAGGCGCTAGTTGAGCTACTTCGCACGGAGGCGCCTGCGGATCAGGTCACCAGTGCCATCCTGGAGCCAACCATGCTCCTGCTCGATGAGCCCGGACAGCTCAGGTCAGCTCGCGACAGGTGGTCTGTTCTCAAGGCGGTCTACCGCCAGCAACTCCATCAGTTCGCCAGGACACCAGGGACACCGGTCGCCTGGTGCTTGCACGAGTGGTGCTGGATCCGTCGCACACAGAACATCAGTGTGGGCAGACTCGCACGTCTCGAAGTGTTGGCGGTCCTCCGCCACCCCGACTGGGCCGATGACCGCCGCCTGGTGCGCGAGATAGTCGTTGCGCTGGCCCGCAAGGCGGCAAGCAAGCGGATCCTGACGAAAGGGGCAGACCCATTCCAGGCAGTCGGAAGGTACTGCCGACCGCACCACGTCATTGTTCGCCTCTACCGGCAGGACGGACCGTGCAGGGCTCTCGGGCGACTAGGATGGGCTGGCGGGGACTTGGTGGCGATCGCCGAGTACCGTCGCGGCCTTTGGCCGCCGAACCGGGTCGCGTGTTGGCCAGACGAGGTGCATCGAGGCGTTGAGATCCAGTACGGCCCGCACGAGCCCTGATCAGCCGACGGCCAAGCACCAGACAACCCAGTTGTGCTACGCTACACCCCCATCAAAACCAGCCAGGAGCATGACATGCGAGCAGACCTGAGAGAGCGACTGACCAGCGGCCGAGCCCTGGTGGCCGACGGCGCCACCGGCACCCAGCTCTACGCCCGCGGCATGACGCCCGGCGGGTGCAGTGAGGCCTGGAACACCGAGAACCCCGCCGCCGTGACCGATGTCGCCGCGTGCTACGCCCAGGCCGGCTCGGATCTGGTCTACACCAACAGCTTCGGCGGCAACCGCTGGCGGCTCGGCCACTACGGCCTGGCCGACCGGCTGGAAGAGTTGAACGAGAAGGCTGCCAGCCTGGCCCGCGCCGGCGTGGGTGAGGATGTCTACGTTGTCGGCTCCATGGGCCCGACCGGCGACTTCCTCGCGCCGCTGGGCATGTTGGAGCCCGACGAGGTGCAAGCCGCGTATGCGCAACAGGCCGCCGCACTGGTCGCCGGCGGCGCCGACGGCCTGGTGCTGGAGACCTTTGCCGCGCTCGACGAGATCGCCGCCGCGGTACGTGGCGCGCGCAGCGTCACCGACAAGCCCATTCTCGCCACGCTGACCTACGGCGCAGGCCTGCGCACCATGATGGGCATCTCACCGCAGGTGGCCATCGCCGAACTGGTCGAGGCCGGCGCCGATGTGGTCGGGCTCAACTGCGGCGACGAGATCGATGTGGTCGTGCCCGTGCTGGAAGCCTATGCCGGCCACGGCGTGCAGCTCATGGCCAAGCCCAATGCCGGCATGCCGGTCATCGTCGATGGTCAGCCGACCTGGCCCATCCCGCCGGTCGACTTCGCCGAGCGCGCACGCGTCTGGCTGCAGACCGGCGCACGCATTGTCGGCGGCTGCTGCGGCACCAGCCCGGCCTATGTGACGGCGCTGGCCAAGATGGTGCGCGGGTAGCCAGAGACGCCGCCTCAAGCCCCCCAAAGTACAACGCGCGGCGGCTGACCTGGTCAGGTCGGCCGCCGCGCGTTGCTGCCTGGGCTCACTTGTCCCAGGCGTGGGCCTTGACGATGGCTTGCAGTTCCACCAACGCCGGGTCAGCAGCGTCGATGAGCTTGAACTTCGCGAGGTACGCGAAGGCGAAGAACGCGCTGCGTACCCGATCCTTCTGGCCCGCGATCTTGTCGGCCGGGACCGCCTTGACGGACTCGACGAACGCCATGCCGCGCTGCTCGACGTCGGTGTAGAGCGCATCGGTCCGCTCGTAGACCATCAGCTCAGCCAGACCGAGCATCTGCTCGAACGACTGGTCGGGGAGCTTGGCGGCGCGCTCACGCACCAGTGCGGCGATCTCCTTGCGCGTGGCGGCGGCAGCTTCGACCGACATCGGGCCGTGGATGCCGGCGTCATCGGCGTCGGTTCGCGCGGGCAGCGGGCGGTACCAGATGTTGCGGTAGCGCACGGGATTGCCATGGTCCTGCAGCTTGAGCGCGCCCTTTTCGGGCAGCGGACCGGGACGGGTGCGGCCCATGTGGCCGGTGCCACCTTCGAGTTGCGTCTTGTCCTGCACCAGCACGCCGTTGCAGTAGACCGTCACGAAGCCGGGATGGATAAGCTGCTTCCCTTCGTACACCGGGCGGCGGAACGTGATGTCGATCGACTGGTACTCGCCCGGCGGGCGCAACGCGTTGGCCAGCGGCGGGCAGACTCCGTAGACCGAGCAGGCAAAGCCGTCGGCGTAGGTGGGGTTGTTGTAGTTGTCCAGCACCTGGATCTCGACCGCACCCTCCAGGAAGATGCCGCTGTTGCCGCGGCCCTGGCTCTGGCCCACCGGCGGCGTGGGCGCGGCCCATTCGATGTGCAGTTGGCAGTCGCCGAACGCCGCCTTGGTGCGGATGTAGCCCGAGCCCGGCGTGCACTGCAGCGAGCCGTCCTTGACGATCCACTTGGTCGGCTGGTTGCCGGGCTTGTCGGCCTCCCAGTTGTCGACGGCGGCGTCGGTGCCGTCGAACAGCACCACGGCGTCGGGCGTCGGCTTGGCCTTCTCGGCGTCGTACGGCAGCGGGTCGACCAGCTTCGGCTGCGGCCGATTCCAGTCGTGAACGCACCACGGGTGGGTCGCGTCCGGAGCGTCGCCGTAGAACGGTTGGCCCGTCGAAGCCGCGAACGCTGACGAAGTCGCGCCCAACAGAAGCACCAGTGCGATTTTACGCAGACCTTGCATCGCTTGTATCCTCACGTCGAATTCCTGGCCGGGCCGCCGGTGACGACCACCAACCGGCCTGCGCTGGGGTCCAGGGATCGACCCCGAGCGACCGACCGTCGCCGGCAACTGCGTATTATAGGCCGCTTGGGCCTTTGCCAGCCAGGGCCGCGAACACAAAGAACGGCCAGAGGCGGCCGAGCGACAACGCGCGACGCGACGCCAACCAACTCCGCTTGCGGCGCGCCGCCCCAGCGGGCACACTGGTGGCCGACAGGGAGACGCGCTATGCCCAAGCCCACTCGGACGTTCTGGCTCCTGCTCGGCCCGCTCGCGATGCTCGCGGTGCTGGCCTGCTGCGATCTGCAGCACGGCAAGCCCGAAGTCACGCGCATGGCCGCGATGACGCTGTGGATGGCCATCTGGTGGGTCGCCGAGCCGGTGCCGCTGGCGGTCACCGCGCTACTGCCCATCGCCACTTTCCCGTTCCTGGGCATACTCTCGTCCAAGGATCTGGGCCCAGTCTACATGGACCAGGTCAGTTTCCTGTTCATCGGCGGCTTCCTGGTGGCTCTGGCCATGGAGCGTTGGGGGCTCAACCAGCGCGTCGCTCTGCAGACCGCCGCGGCCTTCGGCGGCACGCCGGCGCGGCTGCTGCTGGGCTTCCTGCTGGCCACGGGCGGGCAGTCGATGTGGATGTCCAACACCGCCGCGGCGCTGGTCATGATGCCGCCGGTGATGGCGGTCATCCTGCGGCTGGAGGCGCGCGACGGCGCCGATGCGGTGCGGCCCTTGGCCGTGGCGCTGCTGCTGGCGGTGGCCTACGGCGCCAGCATCGGCGGCGTGGGCACGCTGGTCGGCACGCCGACCAACCTGGTCTTCGTGCGGCAGATGCACATTGCCTTCCCCAAGGCGCCGGCCATCAGCTTCCTGGGCTGGATGAAGATTGGCGTGCCGCTGGTGGCGATCATGCTGCTGGCGGCCTGGGGCGTGCTGTGGTTCCTCTATCTGCGCCGCGTCAAGGTGCAGCCGCTGACGCGCGCCGAGCTGGGCGAGGAGATCAAGGGGCTGGGGGCACCGACCTTCGAACAGAAGGTCATCGTCGTGCTGGCCGTGCTGATGGTGGCCATGTGGGTCTTCCGCGAGGATGTCGACCTGGGCGGGTTCACGCTGCTCGGCTGGACCCACCGGCTGAAGAGCGCCAAGCTCGTCGGCGACTCCACGGTGGCGATGATCGGCGCGCTGCTGTTGTTCCTCATCCCCTCGCGTAGTGAGCGCGGCCGCTGCCTGCTCACCTGGGAGGATGCCCAACGCCTGCCGTGGGATATCGTCATGCTGTTCGGCGGCGGGTTCGCGCTGGCCAAGGGCTTCCAGTCCAGCGGACTGGACAAGTGGTGCGGCCATCAGCTCAGCTCGCTGGGTACCTACTCGCCGCTGACCATCGCGCTGGCGGTCTGCCTGGCGCTCGTGTTCATCACCGAGTTCACCGCCAACACGTCGACCGTGGAGATGGTGCTGCCGGTGCTGGCGGCGGTGGCGGCGGCGATCCGCGTCAACCCGCTGTTCCTGCTAGTGCCCGCCACTATCTGCGCCAGCTTCGGCTTCATGCTGCCCGCAGGCACACCGCCCAATGCGCTGGTCTTCTCGGCGCGGCGCATGAGCGTGGTGCAGATGGCGCGCACGGGCTTCCTGCTCAACGTCCTGGGCGCCGTGCTGGCCACGCTGGCGGTCCTCACCTGGGGCCGCTACGCCCTGGGCGGCGACCTGCTGGCCTGGCCGGCGTGGGGCCAGTGAGCTGACTGGCTCGGCGGGGCGACCGCGGACGGTCGCCCCGGCGAGCCGGACACCGAGACCGGGGTCAGTCGGCCGTCACGGTCCAGGCCTTGGGCCAGGATTCGGCCAGGCGGGTGAACTTGACGTGGCCGTCCGCATAGCCGGCCACCACGGCCAGCGAGTTGAGTTCCAGCCGGTCCGACGCGGTGTGGCGGAAGCCGTCCACGCGGCCGGCCAGCGCTCGGACATCGTCCGTTGAGGCCATGCCGATGCAGCCGCTGCCGTCGCGCCGGCCGCCGGTGTCGGCAACCATGATCGTACCGGCCGCATCCTGGATGGCGGCCAGCGACCGACCCGCCACACCGTAGTCGGCGCTGGGTCCGACGTCGTTGGTGGGCGTCGAATAGCCGTACGAGTAGGTGTTCACGTCCAGCCAGCGCCCGCCTGGGAAGACCGTGCAGTGCCGCGTGCCGCTGGGGCAGTCGAAGATCTGCGTGCTGCCTGTATAGCTGCGGATCATGTCCGCCCAACGCTGGCCATCGGCGTCCATGTAGCCAGACACGCCCATGTAACCGAATCCGTGGCTGTAGCGCGGCAGTGTTTCGTCATAGTCGTTGGCGTACATGCCGATGGCCTGGCAGATCTGCCGAACATTGGACGTACACGACGACTGCCGAGCCTTCTCGCGGGCCCGGGCGAACACCGGGAACAGGATGGCCGCCAAGATGGCGATGATGGCGATGACCACCAGCAATTCGATGAGCGTAAACGCTCGGTGATTGCGCTTCATGCCTACCTCCCACCACCGGGCGGCGGGCCGCCCGGCGGCGGACCACCCGGCCGGCGACCGCGGCCGCCGCGGCCCTCGGGCCGCCAGCCATTACCGTCGCGGCGCTTGCCCATCTGCTCCTTCTGCTCAGGAGTCAGCGTGGTCAGCATCTTCTGCACCGACTCATTGCGCATCTGACGCATCTTCTGCCGCTGCTCGGCGGTTGGCGGACCGGCCCGCCGGCCGCCAGCCTGCATCTGCGCCTGCATCTGCTTCTGCATGTCGGTGGCAATGGTGGTCATCTGCGCTTTTTGCTGCGGCGTGAGGTTGAGCCCTTGGCCCATCATCTCCACTTGCTGCGCCGGCGTGGGCATGCGGAAGCCACCGGGCCCGCCGGGACCACCAGGCCCGCCCGGGCCACCACCAGGGCCACCGGGTCCCCCGCCCGGGCTACCGGCCGCCTCAGGGCCACCACCTTGGGCCATGCGACCCGCGCCGGGCGTCGAACCAGCGGCACCCGCCGGGCCGCCGGCACCAGCACTACCACCCCCAGCAGCCGCACCACCGGGTCCGCCAGCGCCGCCCGGGCCGCCCTGGGTCCAGCCGCCGCCACCGTCGGGCGCGCCGTCGGGGCCGCCCTTGGTCCAGGCGCCGGGACCGCCGCGACGTCCGCCGAACTCGCCGCCCGGATCCAGTATCTGCTCGATGGCCGCGCGCCGGCGGCGCGACTCGGTCAGGCGCCAGCCAATCAGGCCGCTCGCCAATATCAGCACGCTCGTGGCGGCCAGCACGCGCTTGAGCCGCTCGCGTCTGGCGGCCGCGTCGACGGGCGCCTTGGCTTTCCTGGGCATCTTGCCTCTCCACGCTCCATGCCATCCTGAGATCGGACAGGCACCAGAGGTTACACGGACTTTTCGTTGGCAGGAGCCTTGCAGGTTCCGCCAGGTGAGTCGGAGGGAAACGATGAACTTCACGCGCTTCGAGCTGGCGGGCAAGCCGCTGGCGTCGCTGTCGATCGGCTGCATGCGGTACCCGAGCCGCGAAGCGGCGGCTGAGGTCATCGCCGCCTGCGCCGAGCAGGAGGTGCTCTATCTCGACACCTCCCCGATGTACTGCTATCGCAGCGAGGAAGAGAACACCGAAACCTGGACCGGCGCGGCCATCGCCGGCTATCGCGACAAGATGATCGTCAGCGCGAAGTGCGCGACCGGCAACGGCGGCAACCAGGTCGGTGAGTACGACCCGGCGCGCGGCTTCTCCATCACCACCGCCGACCAGGTGCGGCGCCAGATCGACCAGTCTCTGCGCCGCTTGCAGGTCGACCGCTTCGACTGCTACCAGCTCTGGGCGGCCCATGTGCCCGAGTTGTTCGACGAGGCGCTGAAGCCCGGCGGCTGGCTGGAAGGCGTGATGAAGGCCAAGGACGAGGGCCTGTTTGACCACCTGGGCGTCACCGGTCACGCCGACAGCGCCGAGATCAAGCGCTGGGTGGACAGCGGCTGGGTCGAGATGATCACCGTGCCGTTCCACATCATGGACACCAGCCGCCTGGAAGGCATGCGCTATGCGCGCGACCACGGCGTGGCGGTGGTGGCCATGAACCCGCTGGCCGGCGGATTCCTGGGTAGCGCCAGCGAAGGGCTGGCCCGCGAGATGGCCGATGCCGGCGTCACCTCCGCCGCCGACCTGGCCCTGCGCTACGTGGCGTCCATCGAGGGTGTGTCGGCGTTGAGCGGCATGACCAGCGCCGCCGAGGCGCGGGCCAACTGCGATACGTTGAGTCGGCCGCTGTGGAGCGAGGAGCAGGCCGAAGCCCTGCGCCTGCGCTTCGAGGCGATGATCCAGGGCGCCGAGTATGTGTGCACTGGTTGCCGCTACTGCCTGCCGTGCGCCGAGGAGCTCGACATCCCCGGCATCCTGCGGCTGCGCAACTACAACGTCGTGCTGCAGTTGGAGTCGGCCCAGCGCGAGTTCCGCCACAAGTACCGCCACGACGAGCACTTCCGAGCTGACAAGTGCACCGAGTGCGGCCTGTGTGAAGGGCGCTGCCCGAACCAGCTACCGGTCAGCCGGCTGATGGCCGAGGTCATGGCCACCATGGGCGAGACCGTCTAGCCACCCGGCACGACGAGCAGGGGAGAGCCGTGCGCCCTGGCGCCGCGGCTCTCCCGCTTCACAGGGCGGTTACGCCAGGGCCGCGGATGGCCTTGACGAAGTGCGCCTCCCGGCACATTCTCTTGTTGATCTCTTGAGGGTGCCCGCGCCGTCTCCCACCCGGCGCGCCACGGGCAGGAAGGCAAGGATGCGGATCGGCAGACCAGGGGGCAAGGCGACGTGCGCTCTGCTTGCGCTCCTGGCCTCGCTGGCCGTGGCGTCTGCCCAGACCGCACCGGCACGGCTGGTCGTCACCGACGATCGGTCCTATCCCCCGTTCGCCTACCTGGACGCCGACGGCCGGCCGCGCGGCATCACTGTCGATATCTGGCAGCTCTGGTCGCGGCGCAGCGGCGTGCCGGTCGAATTCCGACTGCAGGAGTGGGACGCAGCCTTGGCGGCCCTGCGCCAGGGCAAGGCCGACGTGGTAGGCGGCATGTTCCGCACGCCGCAGCGCGAGGCGCAGTACGACTTCACCCGACAGCTGCTGTCGATACCCAGCAGCATCTTCTTCGACCAGGATCTGGGCGGCATCAAGGACGCCACCGACCTGGCCGGCTTCCGGGTGGGCGTAGTCAAGGGCGACAGCGCCGAGGAATACCTGCCCACGAGTTGCCCGAAAGCCACGCTCGTCAGCTATGGCAGCACCGAGGAGCTGGTGGCGGGCGCCTTGGCTGGCGACGTGAAGATCCTGGTAGCGGACGCACCAGTGGTGCTGTACTACCTGGCCAAATCGCCCGGCGGCGCGCGCTTCCGCCAGGCCGGCGCCTCACTGGCCAGCAACCGCCAGTGTGCCGCCGTGCGCAAGGGCAACCGCGCCACGCTCGACCTGGTCAACGCCGGGTTCGCACGCATCAGCCAGCGCGAGATCGACGCCATCGTGGCCAGGTGGTCAGGCCGCGACACCCAGAACCGCTTCCCCTGGCGCGACGTTGGCATCGCGGCGGCGGCCGTTCTGGCGATGCTGGCAGGCAGCCTGGCCTGGAACCTGACGCTCAGCCGCCGGGTAGCCGTCGCCACTCGCGTGCTGAACCAGCGCAACACCGAGCTTGAGCAGTCCCACAAGGCCCTGCTCGACGGCGAGCGAGAACTGCGTGAGGGCGAAGCACGCTACCGCTCCGTCGTCGAGAACATCCAGGACGTCTACTACCGCACCGACCGGGAGGGACGACTGAGCATGATCAGCCCGTCGGGCGCCCGGCTGCTGGGGTACGAATCGGCCGAGGCCATGGTCGGCCGACCGAACCAGTCGTTCTGGCACGTTCCAGAACAGCGTGAGCGGTTCCTTGTTGATCTGTCCGAACTCGGCGCGGTACGTGATTACGAAGTGGACCTGGAGCACACCGACGGCAGCGTGGTGCCGGTGGCCACGACGTCCCGGCTCATCCGCGACGAGGCCGGCCAAGTCGCCGGGGTGGAAGGCATCTTCCGCGATATCGCCGAACGGCGGCGCGCCGACGCCGCGCTACGCGAGAGCGAGGCGCGGTTCCGCGGCGTCTTTGAGAACGCGCCCTACGCCATTGCCATCAGCCGCCTCAGCGACGGCCAGTATGTGGATGTCAACCAGGCCTTCGCCGACAGCCTGGGACTGACCCGCGCGCAGTGCCTGTCCCTGCGGTCGTCCGACCTGTCGGTTCGGGCCAACAGCGACCAGGACGAGGGGATGGCGCGCGCGATGCGCGGCGAGGCGGTACGCGACGTCTCCGTCGATGTGGTCGCGCCCGACGGAACGCAGCGCTCCATCCTCTTCTCCACCGCGCCTGTGGTGCTGGGTGACGAGCGCTGCGCCATCAGCATCGTGGTCGACGTGACGGACCGCAAGCAGGCGGAGCGCGAGCAGGGGAAGTTGCGCGATCAACTGGCCCAGGCGCAGAAGATGGACTCGATCGGCCGGTTGGCTGGCGGTGTGGCGCACGATTTCAACAACATGCTGGGCGTCATCATCGGCCACGCTGAGTTTGCGCTGCTGTCGGCCGAGCCCGGGTCGCCGCTGCACCACGACCTGACCGAGATCCGCGGCGCGGCCGAGCGCTCGGCCGACCTGACGCGCCAACTGCTGGCCTTCGCCCGCCGCCAGACGGTGGCGCCCCGCCTGCTGGACCTCAACGACACCGTCGCCGGCATGCTGCGCATGTTGCGCCGGCTCATCGGCGAGAACATCGAGTTGGCCTGGTTGCCGGGCGCCAACCTGGGTGCGGTCCACATGGACCCCTCGCAGATGGACCAGATCCTGGCCAACCTGTGCGTCAACGCGCGCGATGCCATCGGCGACACAGGCCGCGTCAGCATCGAGACATCGGTGGTGACCCTGGACGCCGACTATTGCGCACTGCATACCGAGGCACACCCCGGTGACTATGTGCTGTTGTCCGTCAGCGACACCGGCCATGGCATGGATGCGCAGACACGGGCACGCGTCTTTGAGCCGTTCTTCACCACCAAGGAGGTCGGCCGCGGCACCGGCCTGGGCCTGGCCACCGTCTACGGCATCGTGCGGCAGAATGACGGCCTCATCAACGTCTACAGCGAGCCCGGACAGGGCACCACCTTCCGCATCTACCTGCCGCGCACGGCGCCAGCGGACGCGCCCACCACCAGGCGCGCGGCCATGCCGCCGCCTGAGCGTGGCAGCGAAACCGTGCTGTTGGTGGAGGACGAGCCGTCCGTGCTATCCATGGCCAGCATGATGCTCGAGCGCCAGGGCTACCTGGTCCTGGCGGCGGGCGGCCCCGAGGAGGCGCTGCGCCTCGCCGCGGAGCACGAAGGCGCAATCCACCTGCTCCTGACCGATGTGGTCATGCCGGAGATGAACGGCCGCGACCTGGCCACGCACCTGCAGGCGCGCTACACCGGCCTCAAATGCCTGTTCATGTCGGGCTACACGGCGGGCCTCATCGCCCACCACGGCGTGCTCGACGAGGGCGTGCCGTTCATCGAGAAGCCGTTCACGATGAGCGCGCTGGCGGCGCAGGTGCGCGCGGTGCTCGACAGCACCCGATCTGGCGGCCAGGCACTTGACGAACCGGCGCAGTAGGTCCACGATCTATTCATGCGCATGCTGCTGATGATAGTGCTGGCCAGCCTGTTGCCGGCGGTGGTCGACGCAGGACCGTCGCCCGACCTCGGCGCGCACTGCATGGCGGCACTGCTGGCCAAGCAGGCCGGCCGGCCCGACGCCGCCGTCAGCGAACTGCACGCCGCGCTGGATATCGACCCGAACTACCTCGAAGCCCACTGGATCCTGGCCTGGGTGCTCCACGACCGCGGCCAGAAGAGCGCCGCCATCGCCGAGTTCGCCCAGGTGGCCCGCATCGATGACGGTGGCACCTATGGCCGTGACGCGCAGAAGACCATCGACCGCCTCACCGCGCCGCCACCACCGCCGCCACCACCGGCCGCCGGGCGAGCGCTCGTGGCGCTGACCTTCGACGATGGACCCGATCCCAACCTGACGCCCAAGCTGCTTGACCTGCTCCGTGCGCGCGGGGTCAAGGCCACCTTCTTCATGCTCGGCCCGCTGGTCAAGCGTTACCCGGCCATCGTGAAGCGCATCGCCGACGAAGGGCACGAGGTAGCCGTCCACGCCTGGGACCACCGACTACTCACCGGCATGAGCGCGGCAGGCGTGCGGTCGCAGATGGACCGCACCCGAGACGCCATTGCGGCCGCCTGCGGCGTCACGCCGCGGGTCATGCGCCCGCCCTACGGCGGGCACAACGCCATGGTGCGCAACACCGTGGGCATGCCGGTCATCCTGTGGGATGTGGACCCCAACGACTGGCGAGACCGCAACAGCGGCACCGTGCGCCGACGCATCGCCAACGGTATGCGTCCCGGCTCGATCGTGCTGATGCACGACATCCACGCCACCACGGTAGCCGCCGTGCCGGGCATTCTGGACGATGCGGCCGCCAAGGGCTTGACGCCGGTCACGGTTTCTGACTTGATTGGCGGAGCCAAGGCCGGCTCGGTGTGGACGCGGGTCAAACCCCGGGACTAGCCACGCCGCCGGCGCCGCTCGGAGGCCCGCCATGCGTTGGATCGCGCCGTCGTGTCTGCTGCTGTGTGTCGTCTGTTCGGCCCAGGAGCCGCTGGCCGGTCTGCACCGCATCGCGGTCGACGACTGCGGCCGCGAAGGCGCCCAGCCACGACTGGTCACGGGCGGCAACTGGACCTACCCCGCCGAGGCCGTGCCCGTCGCCAAGGTGCCCGCGGCCGATCCGCTGCGCACCGTGGCCTTCGGCAGCAGCGTGGTCTACCGCTATCAGGGCCTCAAGGCGGGCGCGACGTACAAACTCCGCCTGAGCTTCCTGTCCGACAGCGCCGAACGCCGCGTGCGCGTGCGGCTCGACGGCCAGGCGATCATCGCCGATCTGGCGCTGCCCCAGGCCGAGCCGATACAGCGCGTTATCTACGTGCCCACGACCAGCGTCGCGGCGGGTGTGTGCGAGCTGTCCATCGACCATCTGGCCGGCCCGAACGCGGTCATCAGCCTTATCGAGCTGTTCTCCAGCGATGCCGAGCGCCTGCGCAGCCTGACCGTGCGGGCCGCGGGCGACCTGGCCGGCACGATCAGCGGGCACGTGGTTGACGCCGAGCAGGCGCCGGCCGCCAACGTCGCCGTGAGCCTCACGCAGCCCGCTGGCGACCAGAAGCTGACTGCGACAACCGGCGCCGACGGTGCCTTCCGCATCGCGGTTCCGGCCACGTGGCGCGGCGGCGGCGATGACGCACTGACGGTCACCGCCAAGGCCGCCGGCATCACCGGCACGACCACCGTGGCCCGCTGCGAGGTGGCGCCGCCGCGCCTGACGCCGTTGCCCGTCGCGCCGGCCGCCGTGTCGCTCGATGGCACCTGGAAGCTGACCACCGCCGCCGGCGAGCTGCCCATCGAGGTGCCCGGCGAATGGGTCATGCAAGGCGCCAAGGTCGCGCCGAACGAGACGGTCACCTACCAGCGCAGCCTGTCCGTGCCGGCCGCGTGGACCGGCCAGCGGGTCAAGCTGCGCTTCGACGCGGTCTACAGCCAGGCCGAAGTACTTCTCGACGGCAAGGCGGTCGGCGGCCATCTGGGCGGGTTCACACCGTTCGAGATCGACATCACCGACCAAACCACGCCGGCCAGCACGCACGACCTGCGCGTACGGGTCACCAGCGAGAGCGTGGCCGACCGGCTGGCGAGCGGCTCGCAGTATGCGGCGCACCCACTGGGCGGCATCAGCCGCAGCGTACGGCTCTGCGCGGTGCCCGCGGCGCATCTGGCCCGGCTCCATGCCACCACCACCTTCTCGGCCAACTGGCGCGACGCCACGGTGCATGTGGCCTGGACCGTGGTCAACGAAGGCCCGGCCGCCGCCGCGAGCAGCCTGGCGTTGGGCCTCAGCGGCCCCGACGGCAAGCCGGCCGCCACGGGCACGGCCAAGGTGCCGGCGCTGGCCGCGGGCGCCGAGGCGGCGGGCTCCGCCGAGCTGACCGTGACCAACGCCCAGACCTGGGACCCGGAGCATCCGCGGCGCTACCGCCTGTCCGCCAGGCTGGCCGACAACCCGCCGGTCGAGCGGCTGATCGGCCTCAAGCAGGTGCAGGTGCGTGGCAACCAGGTGTTCTGCAACAACCGGCCCATCAAGCTGCACGGAGTCTGTCGCCACGAAGTGCACCCGCGCTATGGTCGCGCGCTGCGTGATGGCCTCTGGCACCGCGACGCCGAGCTGTTCAAGGCGGCCAACATCAACTTCGTGCGCACCAGCCACTACCCGCCGGCCGAGGCCTTCCTCGACGCCTGCGACGAGGTTGGCATCTTCGTCGAGGACGAAGCACCGTTCTGCTGGGCGGCCAACGATCCCGCCAACCGTGCGGTGACCGTCCGCCAGGCGCTGGAGATGGTCGAGCGCGACCTGAGCCATCCCAGCGTGCTGCACTGGTCGGTGGCCAATGAGACGCAGTGGGGCGCCAACTTCGATGCTTCCGCGCAGGCAGTGGCCCGACTGGACCCGAGCCGGCCGCGCATCTTCTCTTATGGCGACCTGGACATCGCTTCCTGGCACTATCCCGGCCCCAACGGCCCGGCCAACGCCGCCAAGTCGGCCAAGCCGGTGCTGTTCGACGAGTACTGCCACCTGAACTGCTACAACCGCCGCGAACTCGACGCCGACCCTGGCCTGCGCGACGAGTGGGGGCTGGCCCTGGCCGCCAAATACGACAAGATGTGGGCCACGCAAGCCTGCCTGGGCGGGTCCATCTGGGCCGGTATCGACGACATCTTCCGGCTGCCCGACGGCAAGGAGGTCGGCTATGGCTCGTGGGGGCCGGTGGACGGCTGGCGGCGACCCAAGCCGGAGTACTACCATGTGCGCAAGGCCTACTCGCCGATCCGCGTGCTCGACCTGAAGCAGCCGCTCCACCAGCCCGGCCAGCCGGTGGTACTGCGGGTGGAGAACCGGTTCGACTTCACCGACCTGAACGACGTGACCTGCACCTGGCGGGCCGGTGCCGCCGAGGGTCAGGCCAAGTTGGAAGGCGCGCCGCATCAGGTAGGCAAGCTGACACTCGCTCTGCCCGCTGGCTTTGCGCGCGGCACTGTCGACCTGCGTTTTGGCACTGCCAATCAGGAGGACATCGACGCCGAGACCATCGACTTCGGCGGCCCCGTGGCGACCGAGACGGCGGCCAAGGCGGCCGCGCCGGTGACCTACAGCGAGACGCCCGAGCAGCTCGTGGTGACCGATGGCCGGGCGCGGTGGACCGTGAGCCGCGCCACGGGACAACTGGGCGCTACCGTCGACAACCGGCCCGTGCTGGCGGGCGGCCCCAGCCTGATGATGCTGCCGCTCGCGCCGCAGCAGGGCGGCACCACGCACGGCACGGCTTTCCAGCCTTGGAACGACCTGTGCACCAACTGGAAGCTGGTCCGGCTCGACGGCAAGCTGGACGGCGATGCCGCGGAGGTCACCATCGCCGGCTCGTACAGCGAGGCCGAGGTGATCTGGTCGCTGCGCTTCGCGAGTGGCCGGTCGCTCAGCCTCAAGTACCGACTGACGGCCAAAGCCGCGACCAACCCACGGCAGATCGGGCCGGTGTTCGACGTGGTGCGCACCTGCGACACGCTGACCTGGGACCGTGTCGGGCAGTGGTCCAGCTACCCGGCAACTCACCTGGGTCGGCTGCGCGGGACGGCCCGACCCGAGCCCCCGCTCGGCCCCAGGTCGGCGCTCGGCGGGCCAACCTGGCCATGGGAGCTCGATCCCTCGCCGCTGGGCTGCAACGACTTCCGCGCCTCGCGCCGCGGTGTGACCACCGTCAGTCTGACCGACCGCACCGGGCTTGGCTGGCAGGTGCGCCCACTCGGCGGCACCGCGCGCGCCTGGGTCGATGGTGAACGGTTGCGCCTGCTGGCCGCCACGGTCGACTGCGGCACCAGCGAGGGTTTCGTGGCCTCGCTGTTCGGCGCCATGCGGCATCCGCTCAAGCCTGGTGACGTTGTCGAAGGAGAGATTCTGTGCGGGCTGGTAGAATGACGGCCTGAGGCAACCGATGGATTCTGTGCAAACGGCCTACGCGTTCTCTGACGTCGGCGCGAAGTTCACGCGCCATAGCGGCATCCTCGAGCTGATGGACGACCTCGGCCGGGCCATGACCATCCATCCCGACATGCTCATGCTCGGCGGTGGCAACCCCGCCGCGGTGCCGCAGATGCAGGCGCTGTGGCGCGAGCAGATGAACCGCCTCATGGCCGATGGCGATGCCTTCGACCGGCTGCTGGCCAACTACAATCCGCCCCAGGGCAACCCACATTTCGTCGCCGCGTTCGCCGCGATGTTGCAGCGCGAACTGGGCTGGCCGGTTGGCCCCGAGCACGTTGTGGTCACCAGTGGCGAGCAGTCGGGCCTGTTCTTCCTGTTCAACCTGCTCGCCGGCCGGGTCGACGGCCGACCGGCACGCCGCATCTTGCTGCCCATGGCGCCTGAGTACATCGGCTACGCCGACCAGGGACTGAGCGAGGACATGTTCGTCACGCTGCGGCCGACCATCTCGTGGCCACATGGCGAAGAGGCGCACATCTTCAAGTACCACCTCGACCTGGACGCCGTGGCCGACCGCCTGGCCCAAGGCGACATCGCCGCGGTGGCCATCTCGCGGCCGTGCAACCCGACGGGCAACGTGCTGGACCACGACGAACTCATCGCCCTGACCGAGCTGACCGAACGCTTCGGCGTGCTGCTCATCGTCGACGGCGCCTACGGCGTGCCATTCCCCGGCATCGTCTTCGGCGAGGCGGAGCCGCACTGGGCGCCGCATGTGGTGCATACCTTCAGCCTGAGCAAGCTGGGGCTGCCGGGCACGCGCACGGGCATCATCGTCGGGCCGCCCGAGATCACCGCCGCGTTGGGCTCGATGGTGGCCATCGTCGGCCTGGCCAACAGCAACCTGGGCCAGCAGCTGGTGCTGCCGCTGGTAGAGTCGGGCGAACTGCTGACCTGCGGGCCGAAGGTGCTGCGCCCGTTCTACGCCGCGCGCAGCCTGGCCGCGCAAAACGCGGTGCGCGAGTTTGTCGGCGAGCGTATCGACCAGTGGGCCATGCATGAGAGCCAGGGCGCGTTCTTCCTATGGCTCTGGCTGCGCGGACTGCCCATCACCACGCGCGACCTCTACCAGCGGCTCAAGGAGCGTGGCGTGCTGGTGGTGCCAGGCGAGTACTTCTTCTACGGGCTGGCAGAGCCCTGGGCCCATCAGCACGAATGCCTCCGCGTCAGCTTCGCGCAAGCGCCCGAAGTGGTTCGCGAAGGCATTCGGCTGTTGGGAGAGGAGCTGAGTTGCGCGTAATCAGGGCTCGAAATGGTAGTCGCCATTCGGGTTCGGATAGACGATGTACTCGGGTCGCACCCACTTGGCATGGCCGTCGCAGAAGGCCACGTTGCTGCCGCCCAGATGCCGGCCCGAGGCGATGTTGCCCGGCGGGACCAGGTAGGCGTCGTCCGTGGTGCCTTGCACGCCCGTGCTCTCCTCAAGGATGAGGAAAGTGCCCGCGGGTGCCTTGATCTTGGTGATCTTGCGCCCTTGGTGGTAGCCCTGGATGCCCGGGTTGTTCTGGCTCAGCATCGCGTTCATGGCGTAGCTGTTGCCCTGCTTCGACTGGTCAATCGGGCAGACGAAGACCTGCGCGTTCTTCAGGTAGTCGTTCAGGCTGCCCAAGGACGGGTTGAAATCGCCGGGGTTGCCGTTCGGGTAGGCGCGGTACCACATCCAGCCGCCGGTCTGCAGGTTGCCCGCGGCGTTGTCCCACATGGAGGGCAGGCGCCCGTCCCAGTCCTGCACATACATGGCCACGCTGTTGCCCACCTGCTTGAGGTTGCTGAGGCAACTCGCGCCCTGCGCCTTGACCCGCGCCTTGGCGAAGACCGGGAACAAAATGGCGGCCAGAATCGCGATGATCGCGATCACCACCAGCAACTCGATCAGTGTGAAACCGCGACGCCGTGTGTGCGTGTGCATGGCCGTCTCCATCCCCTGATAAGCCTATGCCCGTCATCAACACAAATGAAACAGCAACGGAGTCTTAGTTGCGCAACAATCGGCATACTGCTCAACGTTCGTAGCGAAAATGGCCTTCGGGGTCGGGGTAGCGCACCGCGTCCCAGCGCAGCCACTTGGCGTGGCCGTCGCAGAACGTGTAGTTGCCGCCGTCGATATGCCGGCCCGTGCCCACATCGCCGCCCAGCGGGTACTGGTAGCCGTCGTTGGTCGAGCCATGGTCGTATGGGACACTCGTAGATGCCGGCCGACTTCACGTACGGGTAGAGACTGCCATAGTCGGGCCGGAAGTCACCTTCGCGGCCGTTGGGGAAGCTGCGGTACCAGACCCAGCCGCCATAGCGCAGGTTGCCATCGGCGTGGGCCCACATGGCCGGCGGGTGCTGGTCGTAGTCGGAGGCATACATCAGCGCCGCCGTGCCAAGCTGCTTCATGTTGCTCAGGCAGCTGATTGAGTCGGCCTTCTCGCGCGCCTTGTGCAGCACGGGGAAGACAATCGCCGCCAGGATCGCGATGATCGCGATGACGATGAGCAACTCGACGATGGTGAAGGCAGCACTGCGCCTGGTCAAGGCCGGACCTCGCATGGAGGGGAGTGTACCCAGTCGTGGCGGCGGGGAACCCTACCCGATTGTCATCTTCGGCAACATAACTGTCTGTGTGGTGCTCGGGTCGTAGGTGGCCTCGACGACGACCGGCGGCGGCGTGATCTCGGCGGCATCGGCGCGGGCGCGCAGTCGCACGCTGACCTCGGCCACCTGGTTGGGCGCCAGCGTGCCGATGGCCAGGCGCACGGCGTCGCCGTCGCGCGAGGCCAGCGCCTGCGCCGGCGCAAATCCGGCGGGTATGGGCAGCATCGCCGTCACGGCGGGCACGGCCTGATTGCCGGTGTTGCGCACGCGCAGCGTGGCCGTCACCTCGCCGCCGGGCGCTACCCGGTTGGCACTCCACGAGGCGGACACACCGAACCCGCTGGGCTGGGGCTCGGGCGCGACGGGGTTGTAGGCCAGCCGATAGGACCAAGCCGGTCTGCCGCGGCCACTGAAGCTGATCACCAGCGGCTGCGCGCCCGGCGCTGGCGAGGCCAACGTCACCACGCTGTTGGCGCCGGAGTCCGGATCGAGCGAGCCGCCGCCGACCTTGGCGCCGGCCAGCGTCACGGTCACCGCGCCGCGCGCCGCGCCCGGCGCGGGATCGACCGCGACCAGCGCCCGAACCGCGGCCACGGTGGCGCGCACCGAACCCCATGTGCCGTCCGGCTGCTGGCGGTGGCGCAGCCAGTCGGCGCCGCTGCGAGCGACAGCTGGGGCCATGCGCGCGGCGGTGAGCGCCTGCACCACGAGCGCCGTGGTCTCCACGGCGGCGCCGCGACCCGTGGCTCCCGTGGCCACCGGCTGCGGGCCAGGATACCAACTGGCGCCCTCGGGCCGGTCATCGCGCAGATTGACCAGCTTGCCCAGAATGGGTCGCGCTGCCTCGGCCCGGTCCAGCGCCTGCAACGCCTGCGCGGCGGCCACCAGCGTGTAGGCGTCGCCGGCGCCGGCCACACGTTCGGTGAGCTGGCTGGCCGCGGCGGCGACGCGCTCGGCCTGCGTACCCTCCAACCCGGCTAAGGAGGTTATGACCAGAGCCGCCGTGCGCAGCCCGCTGTCGGGCTGATCGAGCCCCAGCGCAGGGCCTTCGGCCAGCCACAAGCCCGATCCCGTCTGCTGCTTGGAGCCCAGCCAGTGCCGCGTGCGCAGCAGCAACGCGGGGTCGACGTCGGTGTAGTTGCCCACCTCGCGCAGCGCCACCAGCACCCGCGCAGTGAGCAGCTTGGACGGCGGCAGGCCGGCCGACGGCGCGAACCCACCCGTGGCCAGGCCCTTGCCGTCGTGTGCCTCGAAGGTCAGCAATCGCTGCGCCGCGCGTTGCGCATCGGGCAGCAGCCGGTCGCGTTGCGCGTCACTGGTCGCACCGCCCCCGCGCGCCAGCGACAGGCGCAAGGCGGCCGCCTCGGCTTGCGCGGCGGCCTCGTCCGCGGTGAACGCCGGGCGACGCACGGCGCGGCTGAGCGCTTGGTCCAGCGGCGCCCGCGGGTCGGCCCAGACCTGCAGGTCGAGCCGCCGGCCGGCTGCCGCGGCGGGCACATCCAGGGTCACTGTCTGCCTGTCGTCGAGAGTGCCCGTACGGCAGCGCTGTACGCGCGGGCCGCTGGGCACGACGTCGACCGCGCAGTCCTGTTCCGCGGTCAGGTCCGCGCTCTGGGCACGCACCCGCAGCTTGGCGCGTCCGGCCTCCACGGCCACCACCGGTACATTGAGCCGGAGCCGGCCGCCACGTGGCAGCAACACCCGCTGCGTCGGCGCGCTGGCCAGGTCGAGCCCGTTTTCCGCACTGGCGGTCAGCACCGCCGGCACCGCCAGATCCAGTGGGTTGGCGATGGTCACCGGCACGCTCAGGCGGTCGCCTTGGCACACCTGATCGGGCATATCCACCGACACCGCCAGGCGGGCCGGCGCCGGCAGCAGGCTCTCGGTGATCGCCGCTTGACCATCGGCGGCCAGCGCCTCGGCACGCACCTGCCACAGCCCCGAATGCGCGGGCCAACGCCACAGCGATTGGCCGCTGCTGTCGATATTGAGCAGCGAGCCGGGTCCTACCCCACTGGGCAGCCAGCGCTCCGTGCTGGCCGCGGCATCGACCGTGTCGAGTGGCGGCGGTGGGTCTAGCCGCGGATACCAGTTCGGCGCCGGTGCCACCGCGGACTCGGCCAGCCCGCGCGCCTGATTGCCCGCCAACCGCAGCCCGCCGGCCACGGCGCCCGCCACGAGCAGCGCGATGGCCAGCAGGCCATAGCCCGCCCAGGCACCTCGCCGATGCACCTGCGGCACCCGGCCCCAGCGGTGGCGCTCGGCGTGTGGCACGTACTCATAGGGGTCGCGGTAAGTCTGGACCAGCCACAGCAGCGCGATCAGCAGCACCAGTGCGCCCACACCCGTGGCCACCCACGGGGCGCGTTTGAAGTAGGCCGTCTGCCGGCCCAACGCGCGAGCCTGGGCCTCATGGTAGCTGTTGGCTGCGGCCAGCGGCGCGTCGGGCGCCATCGGCTCACGCCACGCCGGCGGCCGGGACACGCCGGTCGAGGCCACCATGGCGGCAACGCCCTTGGGGCTGGCGAAGAGCAGCAACTGGGCGGGCTTGGGCCGACCCTCGCCATCTTCGCAACGCACGGAGACGCTGCTGTCATCGGCATCGCGTCGCGCCACCGAGATTCGCAGGTCGGACTGCGACGGCACATCGACGCGCGCGAAGCCCGTGCGCCAGCCACTACGCGTGCCCGGCGCGTAGGCGCGCAGCAGCAACCGGCCGGCGACGCCGCGCGGCACCTCCATGACCAGCCCGCCGCTGCCGCGAGTCAGGCTCAGGCTGCGCGCCGAGATGCTGCGCCCGTCGGCCAGCAGATCGAGGTAGGCTGGCCCGGTCATCGATTCGGTGGCGCGTACCGTCACATAGACCGAGCGCGAGTCACCCACCGCGGCGGTCTGCACGGCCAGCGCGGCGCGTCCGTCGGCGGCGGTGAGCGCGAACTCCTGGTCGTAGCGGCGCCCCTCGGTCTCGGCGCGCAGTTGCAGGCGGTTGGCGCCGACACGCGGCTGCACCGAGAGCGTCGCGCGGCCCTGCGAGTCGGTCCACAACGAGGCGTGCTGGTCGTTGAACCAGGCGTCGATGTTGGCCAGCACCGGCGAGCCGTCGGGTCGTTGCGCGGTGAACGCCAAGGGGTTGTCGAGTCCGGCCACGAGGCCGGTGACTCCGGCATCGAGGGCCAGCACCACGGCGCGCGGCGCCGCCGCCAGCCGGGCCTCGGCCCAGCCCTGCTCCGCATCCACCGACGTCACCCGCGCGTCGAGCAGCGCCAGCCCCGGCTGACTGAAACCGGGCGCTGGCAGCGAGAAGTCCCAACGGCCGGCGTCGTCGAGCTGCCCGCTGGCCGAGGCCACCGCGTCGCCCACGCGCAGGTCGATGGCCACGCTCGCGCCGGCGCTGGGTGTGCCGCCCGACGTGCTGGCCAGCACCGCGCCGCGCACCATCTGGCCCGCCACCACATAGCGTTCGGCGGTCTCCACGCGGCAGGTCAGCGCCTCGCCCAGCGCCGGCGTCAGCGCCAGGCGCCGCACACAGCGCGGCTCGTCGCCGAGTTGCAGCGTCACCGGCTGCGGCGACAGGTAGCGACTGGTGGGCACGCGCAGCAGCGCCTGACCGTGGTCTGACAGCGTCACGCTGCCGCTGGCCAGGCGGACGCCGCGGCCCAGCAGCAGCCAGGGCACGGTCTGGCCCCCGACCGGCCGGCCGCTGCCGGCATCCACGGCTTGCACGCGTGCCACCAGGTCGCAGCCGGCCGGCACGCGCGCCGCGGCGGGATCGACACGGTAGACCGTGCGTCGCTGCAGGTCGAGCGCCAGGGCCGTGCCGGCCCAGCCCCAGGGGCTCTGCACGTGGGCGTAGAGGGTGGCATTGCCGGGCTCGAACTCGGCCGGCAAGGTCAGCCCGGCATCGACGCTGCCCTGGCCGTTGGTGCGCAGTTCGGCGAGCGTGGCGCGGCGGTGGCCCTGGGCCAGCACGAGCCGCACCTGGGCACCAGTCAACGGCTTGTCGTGGCCACGGTCGCGCAGCAGCACGCGCACCGCCACCGGCCGGCCCAGCAGCCACTGGTTCTCGGCCAGCAGGCGGCATTCCACCGGGCTCACCGAGGGCGCCCACGGATGCAGCCAGAAGAGCTGGGCCAGCACCACCAGCAGCCCCAGCTCCAGCGCCCAGCGCAGTCGCGTGAGCGTGGGGGTCAGGCCAAAGCGATGCCACCAACGTTGCGCGGTGGACAGCTGTCGCACCTGCGCCATGACCTCGTCGACAAAGGCGTCGTCGGTGGGCCGGGGGGTGATGGTCTCATCGAGCAGGTCGATGAGCCGCGCCGCCTGGGCGAAATCAGCCACGGCCTCGGGGTGTTCGGCGAGGTAGGCTTCGACTGCCGAGCGCTCGTCGTCCGCGAGTTCCCCATCGAGATAGAGGGGGATCATGGCGACCAGATCGGCCTGGCTGTAGCGGCCAGTGGCCATGGGTAGCGGTTGCTAGTCCTCGTCCTCCAGCGCCAGGTCATGACCCAGGCGCTGGCGGAGCATCTCACGCGCGGTGCGCAGGCGATGCTCGACGGTGCTGGCGGGCAGGGAGAGGATCTCCGCGATCTGCTTGTAGCTCAGGTCATTGAGGTGCCGCAGCACAACAACCACGCGGTACTTGGTGGGCAGATCGTTGACCGCCTTGAGGACTTCGCGCCGCAACTCCTCGCGGCCATGCAGATCGGCGGTCGATTCAACAATCGCGTCGGCCGACGGCAGCGCCTCGGGATCGGGGAAGGAACCCTCGATGCTCACGGGGCGGTGCTTTTGACTGCGTAGCCAGCTCCGGCAAAGATTGCCCGCGATGGTATAGAGCCAACTGGAGAACTTGGCGCCCGGACGGAAGCGCGACAGTGCCGAGAAAGCCTTGATGAAGCTCTGCTGGGCCAGGTCGCGCGCCTCTTCCGGGTCGCCGGTGATGTGGAGTGCGAAGCCGTAGACAGGTTCGCGGTAGCGGTTCACGAGCTCAGCGAAATGCTCGGCATCGGTGCGGCAGAGCGCCACCACCGCCTCATCGCTGACCGCCTGCATGCCACCCGCTGCCTGAACCGTCTGTCGCATAGAACGCCCTCGGTTCGACTCACTTGTACCAACCGCGGAACAACCGGTACTCATTATACGCGCGTGCGCACGGTTGTACGCGGTCAATCCAGGCATTTTGACAGGTGCGGCGCGGACTTGGTGCAGCCACCCCAAAACAGCAAACCGCCTCGATCACCGAAGTGGTCGAGACGGCCTACGGAAAACTGGGGGTACAACCTATCGGTTGGACTCGGCCTGCTTGCGCTGCTTCTGCGCCTTCTTGCGCTTCTTGGCCCGCGATTCCTCGACGGCGCGCTTGCGGCCGCCGATCTCGCCGGCGATGTCGTCGTCCACGCGGCGGTCTAGCTCATGCAGACGCGCGGGTTCGAAGTCCTTCAATCGCTCCATGTCCAGAGCCACGGGCTCAGCTCCTCTTCTCTAACTTGACCACGGAATGCTACCAGCGGACGGCCTAGCTGTCAACACAGCGCGGCAGGCAACCGCTCCGACCTGGCGAATCGCGGGAGGTCGGCAGGAGTCGAGGCATGGATCTGCGACTGCGGCCCGCGGACGAGTCCAGGCTGGGCTCGCTCCGCGCGGCCATCCTGAACTCGGAGTTCCGCGTGGCGCTGCATCGCGCCCGCACCTACACCAGTGCCTTTGAGGAAGCCGAGGCCGACGGCACGGCCTGGGTCGTGGCCAAGGCCCGCGCCTTCCGCGCGCATCTGCGCACGATGCCGCTGTGGCTACGGCCGGGCGACCAACTGGCCGGCTCGCTCACCGAGTTCCCCGGCGCCATGCCGCTTATCGTCGAGTTGGGCATCGGCGAGAACGGCATCTTCACCGACGAGGACCCGCATCGCGCCGGCTACCTGCGGGGTGCGGTGCCCCAGGAGATCCGCGACTTCTGGCAAGGGCGCAACATGCGCGGACGTTGGCGCGGGTACATGACCCAGGTGCTCGACCGCGGGGCGCCCGACGCCGAACGGCTGCCCTACAAGTTCCTGAGCTGCCAGGGTCATCTCAGCCCCAGCTACCGCGCTCTGTTGCGCTCGGGCCTCGGTGGCCTGCGCGAGCGCATCGCGCGGCGCCGCATGGCCGAGACCGATCCCTCGGCCAAGGAATGGCTGCTGGCCGCCGACCTGTGCGTGCAAGGCGTGTGCGAGTGGATCGGCCGCTATGCGCGGCTGGACGAGGTGGCGCGCGACCCGGAAACGGCCCGCATCGCCGCGCGGGTCGTCAGCGAGCCGCCCGAGACCTTCCGTGAGGCGCTGGCGCTGCTGTGGTTCTGTCACCAGGCCATCCACATCGAAGGCCATGGCTACTCCTGCACGCCCGACCGACTCGACCAGATCCTCTACCCCTTCTACCGCGCCGACCTGGCCGCCGGCCGGCTGACCAACGAAGACGCGCTGGCGCTGTGCTGCAACTTCGTGCTGAAGATGCGCGACAACACGTTCTGGTCGGTTGAGCACAACCTGACCCAGGGCATCAGCCTCGGCGGCTCGTCACCGAGAGGCGACGATCAGACCAACGAGCTGAGCTGGATCTGGCTGCGCGCGGCCGAGCTGATGGCGCTGCCGGAGCCGCTGGTCTGGGTGCGCTGGCACGAGCGCATCGACCGCGACTTCCTGGACCGTTGCCTGACCACGCTGTCGGGCCGCACCTGCTTCCCGCTGTTTATGAGCGACACCACCGTGCCGTCCATGTTCATGGGGCTCGGCGTCGACCGCGACGATGCGCACGACTACGTGGCCGTGGGCTGCAACGAGCTGGCGCTGCCCGGCAAGGCATACTTCAACCCGTGCGCCTGGGTCAACTACCTCGACGCGCTGTGGCGCGCCATGGCCCAGCCCGAATCCGAGCAGGGCTTCGGCCGGCTGCTGGGCGCCATCGAGGGGGTCATCCGGCAGCAGGTCGAGCGATCGTATGCCGACGGCATGGTGGAGCTGGAGTTCCAGCGCCGCTATGCCCAGTCGCCCTTCACCTCGTGCTTCTTCGACGGCTGCGTCGAGGACGGCCACGACTTGGTGGACGGCACGCGCTACAACCTGCTGTCCTGCGGCGGCACGGCCTTCGCCAACCTGGTGGACTGCCTGTCCGCGCTACGCTCCGTGGTCTATGGCCCCCAGCCAGTCACACTGGCCCAGGTGCTGGTCGCCTGCGCCGACAACTTCGTCGGCCACGAGCTGCTGCGCGCCCGGCTTCAGGCGGCGCCCAAGCACGGCAACGACGACCCGCGGGTGCTGGACATCATCCATCTGGTGGAGCGGATGCGCGACGAGGCGGTGGAAGCGGTCTGCTTCGACCCGCGCGACGGCGCGCCCTTTGGCAACAGCCACGTGGTGCGATCGTCGGCAGTGCTCGCCGGCCGGCACACGGGCGCCACGCCCGACGGCCGGCTGGCCGGTGAGCCGCTGGCCGGGTCGGTGGCGGCCGCGCACGGCGAGGAGCGTTCGGGGCCGACGGCGCTGCTGGCCTCGGTGCTCGCGCTCAGTCCGCGCAGTTGGCGCTCGGGCTACAACGTCAACCTGCGCCTGAGCCGCGACATGCTGACCGACCGGCGCGCTCGCGGGCGCGTGCGCGCCCTGCTCGACGCCTACTTCGCCGCGGGCGGCCAGGAGCTACAGATCAACTGCGTGGACAACGCCACGCTGCTGGCCGCGCGGGAGTGCCCGCACGAGTACCGCGATCTGGTGGTGCGCGTGGCGGGGTTCAGCGAGTTCTTCGTCAAGCTCGACCCGGCCCTGCAGGACGAGGTCATCAGCCGCGCGGAGCACCGCCTCTAGGCCCCGCTGGCGGCCCACAAGCGCTGGCCCAGGTCGATCAGGTAGTCGCTCTTCTCCACGGTCTCGCGCCAGGCCGCGGGGATGGCGTCGAGCCCGTTGTAGGCGCCGCTGACCGCGCCGGCGATGCAGGCCAGGCTGTCGCTGTCGCCGTTGGAGTTGGCCGCGCGCAGCACCGTCTGGCGATAGTCGCGCGGGCTGGCCAGGAAGCAGTACAGCGCGGCGGCCACGGCCTCTTCGGCCACCCAGCCATCGCCCAGCAGCGCCAGCGCCTGATCGCCGTCGAGGTCGAGCGCCTGGTGCACGCGGCCCAGATGCCGCGCGAACTCGGTGCTGATGGGCTCTGTGGCGGCGAGCACGCCGTCCAGCAGCGCCATCGGCTCGACGCCGTCGAGCGCCAGCGAGACGGCCACGGCCGTGGCCACTGAGCCGGCCAGGGCGCAGGCGTGGCCATGCGTGGGCAGGCTGGTGGCCTGACCGAGCGCGTCGATGGCGGCCAGGTCGCCATGGTGCAGCAGGCCGATGGGAGCGCTGCGCATGGCGGAGCCGCAGCCCTTGGAATCGGGCACGCCCGAGGTGCGCCAGGGCACGCCGGCGGCCAGCGCGCGGCAGCCGCTGAGGCAGCTCATGCCTGGCGCGCGGTTGTTGTCCGGCGCGATGCTCCAGGATACGAAGCGCCTGGCCACCGCGGCCATGACCGTGTCCAGGTCGGCGCCTCGCGTTTCGAGTAATGCCTCGGCCAGCGCACACGACATCTGGGTGTCGTCGGTGAATGTGCCCAGGGGGAACCTGTGATACGATACGAAGTCGGAGATGCCATCGTGGCCATAGCGGCTGCGTATGTCGTCGAGCGACATGAACTCGGTCGGGAAGCCGAGAGCGTCGCCCACGGCCAGACCGAGGATGCAGCCAACATAACGGTCCACCATCCGAGATCGCTCCTTACCTGTCCCAGCCAGCCGACGCTCTGAGCACGCCATGCCAATCGCTGGACTCACCATCTTCTGGCGCGATGATATCCGAAGCTACGCCGTCGCGCTACTTGTCGCCGCGGCGGTCAGCATTCCCGCCGCCGCCTGGGCGCGCAAGTTGGCGCTGGATCGCGGCCTGGTGGATCCCACGGGCGGTCGCAAACAACACAAGCTGCCGACACCGCGTGTGGGAGGCTTCGGCATCTTTGCCGGATTCCTGCTCGGCTCGGTGACCGGGCTGCTGATGCTCGGCCGGCATCTGGGCGATGGTCGCGTGCTGGCCACCGTGCTGCCCATGCTGTGTGGCGCCACCCTCATGTTCTTTACGGGGCTGGCCGACGATCTCTCGCATCGCCAGGGCCGCGAAGGACTGCCGGCGGGGGTCAAGCTCGTGGCGCAGCTCGCCGCGGCCTGCGTGGTGGCCAGCGTGGCCCGCGTGCAGTATCTGCAGGTGCCCGGCGGCGGGTACATCAGCTTCCCCGAATGGCTGCAATGGGCCTCCACCGTCTTTTGGATCGTGGTCGTCATGAACTCGATCAACTTCATTGACGGCATGGACGGCCTGGCTGGCGGTGTCTCGCTCATCTTCGCGCTGTCACTGGCTCTGGTCGGCATCTCGCGCGCGCCCGGCGTCAAGTGCTACGGCGAAGCCGTGTTGGCCATCGCGCTGGTGGGCGGTCTGGTGGGCTTCCTGCGGCTCAATTTCCCGCCGGCCAAAGTCTTCATGGGCGATGGCGGCGCACTGCTGCTGGGCTATGTGCTGGCGGCCATCTCGGTCAGCGGCCTGATGAAGAGCGCCGCGCTGATCGGTGTCCTGGCGCCGCTGATGGTGCTGGCGCTGCCCATGGTCGACCTGGTCAAGGTGGTGGCCGGCCGCGTCATGCGCGGCGAGAACCCCATGAAGGCCGACCGCACACACCTCCACCACCGGCTGGCCGATGCCGGCTGGTCGGTCTACAGCGCGTTGCTCTTCGCCTATGCCCTGGCGGGCCTGTGCGGCTGCGCGGCCATGTCGCTGCTGCGGTTGCGCGGCGCGGGCGTGGTGCTGGCGCTGACCGTGGCGCTCATGCTCATCGGCGTGGCCACCCGTCGACCGCGCGGCGGTGAATTGGACGGCGTGGAGTCCGGCGGCGACGATCCCGCCTAGACAACCGGGCCGACGCTTGGTTGCGCAATTTCCTCGGCTGGCACGAGATTTGCACCGTGGGCCACTGGGACAGAGTCCCAGGTGGTCCATGAGCCTCTTGTACAGCATCGACGAGCCGACGGTAGCGAGCACCGTATCGCGCATCATTGTGGCTGACGCCGACGCCCGCACCGGCGAGGTGCTGGTCGATATGCTGGCCGCGCTGGGCTATGAGGCGAGTTGGTGCGGCACTGCTCACGAAGTCCTGTCGCGCTGCGCCGAGCAGCGGCCCGACGGCGTGCTGTCGGAACTCGAGTTGGCCACACCCGAGGGATTGCCCCTCATCAAGGCGCTGCGCCGCGCGCATCCCGGCCTGGCCGTGGGCGTGGTCACCGGCTGGCTGAGCCCGCCGCCTGGCAGTGCCGCGCTGCTCGGCGACCTGCCCGTGGTGGCGCACAAGCCGCTGTCGCTGGGCGACCTGGACCCGCTGGCCCGCGCCCTGGTCACGGGCGGCCGCGCGCGGGGCACGCGCTGACCTGACCCTTCGCGGCCGACATCGACCCCCAAACAGCGAACGGCGGGACCGGCTAGCCGGTCCCGCCGTTCGTTTCACCTCTCGGTCGAGGCGCGCGCCAAGCTCAGAACTTGGTGCTCACTTCGACCTGGAAGCGGTCGATGGTGCCGACGCCGGCGCCGGCCAGGGCCTGGTGGCGGTCCCAGCGCATGTAGGTGGCGCCCAACGTGACGTCCTTGTACAGCGGGACGTTGTAGTTGAAGCGCAGACCCGAGCGGTAGCCAGCGCCACTGCCGAAGTCGCTGTCAGCCCAGGAGCTGAACAGCGAGTTGATGTTGGCCTGGCGATAGGTCAGGCTGGCGCTGCCGTTGCCCAGGAACTTGGGCATGTCGGCGCGAGCTTCCCAAGCCATCATCTGGGCCTGCTCGACGACGTTGGCGGTGAGGTCACCGGTCAACACGAGCGGGAACTTGCCCACGCTGAAGGCGTAGCGAGCGCGGCCGTGCAGGACGGCCATGTTGTCGCTCGGGAAGGCGGCCGGCAGCTGCGGCAGGCCGGCCACGGCGCCGCCGGTGAGCCGGCTGTAGTAGTACACGCCGAAGCCCAGGTCAACCTTCTTGAGGGTGGCCGTGATCTGCTCGCCCAGCATCCAAGCGTCATTGCTCATGACGCCGGCGTTGCGCACGCCGTAGTAGCTGGTGGTGCTCTTCACGTTGGTGAAGAGATCCTTCGACGAGCCGCCGTAGAGCTGGTAGCTCATGGCGAGGCCTTCCGGCGTGAGGTCCGGGTCGAAGATCATGTCGCTGGCCCAGAAGGGGTTCTTCATCTTGCCCAACGTCAGCGCGAAGCGGTCGTTGGGGGTGAAGGCGACATAACCCAGGTCGAGCATGACGCCCAGGTTGCCGTTCAGGTCGCCGCCAGCCAGCATGACATTGCGGCTGATGGGGTTGCCGGTGCCGGTCGCGAGGCCCACGCCCCACTTGACCTTGCCGTCGGCCACCGCGCCGGTGGCGTTGATGCGGGCACGCAGCAGCAGGTTGTCGTTGACGCCGGCCGCGCGCGGGGCAACGAGGTCATACCGGGCGCGAACATCGCCGCCCCACGTCCAGGTGGACTGGGCGAACGCGCTGTTGGAGAGGACCATCACGGCCAAGCCGCAGATGGTCATGATCTGCTTTCGCAACGCAGTGCTCCTTCGCACCGGGTTGCCGCCCTCGGGCCGTCCAAGGTTTCCCCGCCGGCAGCGTCCCGGATCTTCGGATGGTTTGTCGCCAGGTCGTAACCGACCTGTCGATTCCCGGAAGCATAGCAGTCGATCAGCATTCGCGGCAAGGCCCCGACCGGGATCGCTGCCGTTCTTTGAGACAGCGCAGGCGCGGCCGGGTTGCGGTAACGCGCAGTTCACACATCGCGGGCTTATCTAGCCCTGTAGCTCACCGCCGCCCATCTGCAGCCGGTACATCCGCTGGTACCAGCCGTCCTGGGCCATCAACTCGTCATGGCGTCCGAGCTGCGCCAGGCGACCGTCGCAGATGACCGCGATCTGGTCGCAGCCGCGCACCATCGACAGGCGGTGGCTGATGGTGACCGAGGTGCGGTGGGCCATGAGCCGTTCCAGCGCCGACTGGATGATGGCCTCGCTCTCCGGCTCCACCGCCGCCGTGGCCTCGTCGAGCAGCAGGATGGCGGGGTTGGCCAGGAAGGCCCGGGCGATGCAGATGCGCTGCTTCTGGCCGCCCGACAGCTTCACGCCGCGCTCACCAACCACGGTGTCATAGCCCTCAGGCAGCGCCTCGATGAAGTCGTGGGCATTGGCCTGGCGCGCGGCCTCGATGATCTGCTCGTCGCCCGCCTCGCCCGCGGCATAGGCGATGTTGTGCCGCACCGAGGCGTTGAACAGGAACGGCTCCTGGGTGACCACGCCGTAGTGCCGCCGCAGCGAGGTCTGCGTCACGGCGCGCAGGTCGTGGCCGTCAACCAGGATCTGCCCGGCTTGAGGGTCGTAGAGCCGCAGCAGCAAGGCCACCAGCGTGCTCTTGCCGGCGCCCGACGGGCCTACCACGCCGATCGACGCGCCGGCCGGCACCACAAGATCGAGTTCGGTCAGTGTCTGGTCGCGCTCGGGATAGGTGAAGCTGACGCCGCGCAGGCTCAGCGCGCCACGGGCCTCGGCCAGCTCCAGCGCGTCGGGCGCGTCGGTGATCTCCAGCGGCGCGTCGAGCAACTCGAAGATGCGGCTGGCGGCGGCGTTGGCGCGCTGCACCATCTCGTTGGTGGTGGCCAACGAGTAGACCGGCTGGAAGAGCTGCCACCAGTAGCGGCTGAAGGCCATGATCGAGCCCACGCTCAGCGCGCCAGCCATGGCCCGTTGGGCGCCGACACCGATCATCGCCACCGATGACAGGAAGCCGACGGTGAACACCGACGGGAAGTAGATCGTGCGCGCCGTGACGCCGCGCAGGCTCTCGTGCAGGTAGCGCTCGTTCTCGACTGAGAAGCGCTGTGCCTCGGCCTCCTCGCGGGCGAAGGCCTTGATGACCAGCACGCCCAGCAGGTTCTCGCTCAACTTGGCACTGACATCGCCCAGCCGGTCACGCACGCGCCGGTACAGGTCACGGATACGGTTGTTGAAGAGCATCACCAGCCCGAAAACGCCGGCCATGGGCAGCAGCGTGAGCAGGCCGATGCGCCAGTCGAGGTAGATGAGGATGGCTGCCACCATGACGAACTGCAGTGCGCTGTTGAGCACCTCAACCAGGCTGTTGAGCACCTCCTGCACGGAGTCGACGTCGCCTACCAGCCGCGCGATCAGGTCGCCCGAGCGCCGTTCATGGAAGAACTGCATGCTGTGCGCCTGCACCCGCGCGTAGAGCTGATTGCGCAAGTCGCAAGCGAGGCGCTGCGTGCCTACGCCCAGCGCGTAGGTGCGCACGGCCGACAGCGCCGCGCCCACCAGATGTACGCCGAACATGACCAGCAGCGCGGGCACCAGCAGATGTGGTTGGTGCTTGGTCACGACATCGTCGATGATGAACTTCCACACCAGCGGGTGGAAGAGCTGGGCCGGCGTGCTGAGCACGAGCGCCACCAGGCCGATCAGCAGGTAGCGGCGATAGGGCTTCATGAGCCCGAGCAAGCGTAGAATTGGCGTCATGAGCGATAGGGTAGCATGCGGGCCAAGAGGGCTACGCCAGACGGTCGTTGGGCTCCAGCACGGCAAGGCCCGCCACGAGACTGAAGTGCCGCCGGTTGAAGGTCAGCAACGTGGCACTGCGCCCCAGCGCCAGCGCCAGCACCGCGACGACGCAGCCATGGATGCCAATGCCATCGGACAGACCGTGGCGCACGTACAGATCAAGCGCCGCGGCGCAAGTCCTGCGCATACTCGGCGCTATCGTCGATGTCGGTGCGGCCAGCCCGCATGCCGAAGAACTCAGAGTCCAGCAGATCGCCAAGCGTGTGCTTGGCTGGCGCCGCGGGCCGGGCGCCCGCCGCGTCGTTGATGACGATGTGAAAGGTGTGGGGTCCGGGCGTCACATCGCCGGGCAGCACCACGCGCAACTCGCCGTCAGGCCAGACGTCGGCCTGCACCGTCACCGTTCTCATCGCGAATCGCCGTCTGCCATCCAGCATAGAGCGCGCGACCGTCGCCGACCACAGGAGCAGGTGCCGCCCCGCCACCGCCGAACGCAGCACACGGAGCGACCTCGATGGGCAAGGCGCGATGGTGGTTGGGCCTGGTGGCGGTTGCGTTGGCGGGCTGCTCGGCGGCGACGGGCGATCGGCTGCCGAGCCTGCGCCCGGTGCCCGGTGGCGTCGATGTGCTGGTCGACGGCAAGGTGGTGGCACCGCTGCGCCTGAGCAGCAACGGCGTGCTGGAAGAGGGCAAGACTTCGGTCACGCCGCGCGAAGTGCGACTGGGCCCGATCGCGTGCCGCGATGAGCATGCCGTGTCCTTTGGCAGAGACTCGTTTGTCAGCGTCACGCTGCGCGATGGCCTGCCGACGTTGGTGCGCTTCCGGCTCCAGATCACCGCCTTCGACCCCGAGCGCTGGGCGCTGCTGTTCGACCAGCCCGCGCCGTTCCATTTCCTGACTCTGGCCATGCCCAGCGCCCAGGTCTGGCACCAGCGCGGCTGGCTCAATGCCACGCCCAATGCCGATCCGTTCCCGCTGCTGGGCGACACGCATGTCGGTGAGCCGGAGATCAGCTGCAAGTGGAACCGCAACTGGAGCTACCTCTGCCCCATGGGCGGCAGCCCGATCCCCATGCTCGGCCTGTGGGATCCCAGCGCGCGACTCTACCTGGGCTATGACTTCCAGTGCTCGCGCGCCGGCGACCAATCCGAACGTTTTGTGTCCGGCGCCTACTGCTGGCAGCAGGGCGCCGACCGGTCGTTCGTCACGCTGACCTACCCGTATGGCGGCGCCAAGTTCGGCCGACTGGTCTATCCCAAGGCGGGCGATGTGATCGAATCGGCGTGCGAGCTGATCATCGACCCCGACCTGCCGGCCTGGGAGGATCCCAACGAGCGATTCCAGACCCGGCTGTTCGCCCGCTGGGCCGACCATCTGCCGCGCGTGCCCGAGACCAGCGATCTGGGCTGGGTGGCCGGCAAGGCGCACCTGCAGGACTTTGTCGGCGGCCCGAACATGGCGGTCTGGGGCAATGGCGGCGAGGGCACCTTCTATCCCGAGGGCACCGAGCTGGTGCACGGCTGGGGCGGCCATCGCGAACTGCCCATCGAGTCCGCGCTCAACAGCGGGGAGCCTGGCGCGGTGGAGATGGTTCGGCGCCGCGTTGATGACCTGGTGGCCAAGTATGCCAAGCGCTTCGTGGCCGGCGATGACTCTTGTCTGTACTTTGAGAAGCCGCTGTCGGGCGCCTGGCGTGAGAACTGGGGCGGTCCGGGTGCCACGACGCTGCACAACACCGATGCCTTCTACGTGGGCCGGCTGTTGCTAGGGCTGTACCGGCACCGCATGAGCAAGCCGGGCGACCTGGACGTCATCGACGGCATGATGCGCTGGGCGCGTCAGTTCGTCTGGAGCCGCAACGAGTTCGCCGACGTGCCGAGCTCACCGTTTGCCATCGGCGGTACGCTGTCGGCGTCGTTCCTGCTCGACTACTACCACACCTTCCGGGACGACGCCCAGCGCCGCAAGGACGCCGCGGCCGCCCTCACCTTGGCCGATCGCCTGACCTGGCGCTACCTGGTCATCTGGGCCATGGACAGCGACCGCTACGACGCGGCGCTGGATGGCAGCTTCCTGGCCGAGCCCAACAGCGGGCGCGACTGGGCCGCCTTGGCCTGCGCCAACGAGGTGTTCTGGAATCTGGATACCGCCTGCCAGGTCTACGTGCACACGGGCGATGCCCGGCTGCGCTACTACCTGCGCGGCATCGCCGAGCGCTGGCCGCAGCTCTACCGGGCCGTGGTCACCACCGGCGTGGCCGACGCCGATCAGCGCGCCATGACCGAGGGCCTCGGCCTGTTCGACGGCGCCGGGCCCGGCCGCGGCGAGCGCTACGCCTATGGCTGGCACGACATCCTGGCGCAGATGGAGCCGGTGGGCGCGTCCAAGGTGCGCGTGGTGGCCGGGCCGGCGGCGGTCATCGAGTTTGGGCGCGACGGCTGCGACATCCGCGCGGTGGACTACCGCACCGATGGCCGCGGCCAGTGCAGCTTCCGCCTGGCCGGCACCACCCGGGACGCGTTCGACCTCAGCTTCTCGTATCCGGCGGTGGACGTCTCGGCCCAGACAGTGCGCATCGCGCGGGCCGACAAATTGGCGGACTGGCGCGAGCACACGCGGCGACCCAAGCAGGCACCGAGCTGCCTGTATCTGAGCGGCCTGCGCGCGGGCGACTGGGTGCACATCGGCACCGTGCCGCCCGGCGGGCAGTCGCAGACCTTCACCGCGCCGCCGGCGCTGGTGGCCAAGGGCGGTGCCCTGCCCTCGCCCACAGCGCGCTACGGCGACTTCGTGCCGACGCCCTCGCTTGGCGGCACCCAGCTCCCCCGCGGCTGGTCCGACCCTCGCGCCTTCGCCGGGCTGGAGCCCGGTATGAAGTGGTCCTGCGGCGTGCCAGTCAACACCGGCCTGCTGGGCGCCACCGAGGCCATCGCCACGACCATGCCGCGCGGCGCACGCTCGGTGCTGGTGGCCTATGCGCCACCGCTCGATCGCGTCCGCGAGGCGCGGCCCGAGCTGGTCCTGGCCGGCGGCAAGCAGGTGCCGGTGGCCGGTCGGCCGGTGCTGCTGTGGCGCGCCTGGCCACCGGTCTTCCAGCCGCTGGTGCTGCTGGCCTACGCCGACATTCCGCTCGGCGCGCGCGTGACGGGCATCGACAACCACGCCACGACGCTGCTCGGGGTGACCTGGTGCGTCGGGCGGGGCCTGTTCGACGATCCGCGGCGCAAGGCCGCCTGGGACGGCGGGGCCGCCGCGCTCGACGCCGAACTCACCGCGCGCGCCGACATGGTGCGGCTGCGAGCCCGGTTCGCCAGGCTGCCGGCCGTGCCCATGGCCTTCGTGCCGCCCACCGAGGGTAGCCTGGGCCAGTCGTTCCTCCAGGCGGTCGGCCTGGCGCCCAAGGTGGCCGACCTCAGCCCGCAGGAACTGGTCGACCCGGCCCGCTTCAATGGGGAGAAGGTCAAGGTGGCCTTCTACACCGCCGCCGAGACCTACTGGGGCACGGTCAAGCGGCCCAACGACGGCGAGGAGGCCATCGCCCGCTACCTTTCCGGCGGTGGCACGCTGGTCTGCCTGGGCAGCCAGCCCTTGCCCTTCTGCTACCACATGACACTCGGCCAGACGGGGCAGAAGGCCAACGCACTGCTGCCGCGACTGGGCTTCCCGGTGGGCAATGCTTGGGAGGAAGCACCGGCCGGCCTGACGCTGACCAATGCCAACCCGACCATCCTGACCAGCGTGCCGGCGACTCTGCCGTGGCCCAACGGCGACCAGCGCCTGCGCAGCGTGGAGCCCGGCACCGTGGCCAAGGCGCACCGCTACCGCCCGCTGATCAGCGTCAAGGGCGCCGACGGCCGGCTGATCGGCGATGCTGCCTGCGTCATCGACCTGGGCGAAGGCCCGGCCAAGGGCGGCCGCATCGTGTATGTCTGGTCGACCTTGGGCTCGGCGCCCGCCGGGCAGCAGATCATGGGCGACGTGGTGGCCTGGGCGGTAGAGGAGGCGGCGCGTCGGTAGGCCGCGGGGAGCGCACAGGCTGTCTGACGGGCCGCCCGTGGTACCGCAAGGCCGACGCCAATCGGCCGGGCTATCGTCAGGCAACGGCTCACCAAGTTAGCCTGGGGCACGTGTGTCAACAGAGGGGAGTCACCTTGCGCACGGTCGTCCTCATTACCGCACTGTCGGCCGCCTGCGCCTGTAACCCTTCGATCGCGGCCCGCATCGTTACCCGGCAACGAGAGGCGCGGTAACGGCCTCGTCCGTCGACGCAGGCTGTGGGCCGACCGGGCGTGCGCTACAATCGGGCCAGGACACCGCCTCATGGCTCAGCACGGCAATCTGGACCCGGGCCTCGACCCGCGGAACCTCGGGTTCGAGCCCGAACTGGAAGCGCTCTACCAGGCGCACTACCAACGCAACGTGCGGCCCATGGTGCGTGTGGCGGCGGGACTGATGGCCGCGCTGTTCCTGTTCTACGCGCTGCGCGACTACCTGGATACCTACTCGCTGACCCTGGCCTCACGCGGGAATTCCGCGCCCGGCCTGTGCTGTCTGCTGCTGCTGGGACTGTCCGGGGCGCGCTGGTCGGGTGGACGCTGGCAGCAGGTCGTGGTGGGCTGTGCCTGGCTGGCGGCGTGGTACTCGTTCAGCGGCACGGCCATCTACTTCAGCCTGCATCCGCTGCCCGGCGGCGACGGCGTCTCGCACTTCAGCCAGCGGCCCATGCCGCCGGAGTTGCTGTTCTACTCGCTGCAGGTCTGCCTGGTCATGCTCGGGTTTGCCGCCTTCCGCCTGCAGTTCCTCTGGACTCTCGGGCTGGAGGCAGGCATCGTCCTGCTCGGCGGCACCGTCTGCTGGGTGTGGCTGCTGACCGGCGCGGATAACAAGCTGGTCCACCTGTCACGCTTCCTCCAGCCCACGCTGCTCGTGCTCTGCGTCATCGCGCTGATGGCGTTCGCTCAGGAGCATCTGGCCCGCCGCGCCTGGCGCGCCAACTACTTGCTCGACCAGGAGCGCAACGACGAACGGCGGCGACGCGAGCAGACGGAGACCAGCCTGAGGATCCTCAACCAGGCCATCGGCGGCATTGTCCACGACCTGGGCAATCCATTGGTGGCCGTGCAGACGGGCTCGCAGACGCTGCGCCTGCTGCTGTCCGCCGAGCAGCCCAACATCGCGGCCATCGCCGAACTGGCCGACGCCATCGGCGAGGGCGGCCAGATGCTGGACTACCTGCGTGTCTCGCTGATCGAGCAGTCGCGCGTGCTGGCCGGGGCGTCGGTACCCGTGGAGCGGGCGCCGACCTCGCTGCGGCGCATCGTCGAGGCCGGACTGCGCTTCCAGAAGCCGCGATACGCAAGCAAGCGGGTGACTTCGGTGAGCGGCGAAGACCTGGACGTGCGCGTCGACGAGGTGCGGATGGTGACGGTGCTGATGAACCTGGTGGGCAACGCGCTCAAATACAGCGACGGCGAGGTGCGAGTGACCTGGCGCGCCGCCGGACGCAGCCTGCTCATCGCCGTGCTGGACGAGGGCATGGCCGGCTGTGGGCTGACCGAGGCGCAGGCGCGAAGCCTGTTTGTGCCGTTCGGCCGGCTCGATCAGCATGCCAGCGTCGAGGGCATCGGCCTCGGCCTGCTGTCGGCGCGCAAGGTCGTCGAAGCGCACGACGGCGAGGTCTACATCGAGGGCACCCTCGATGGCCGGCCTGCCTCGGCACCGTTCCGCACGGCGGTGGCCAGCCACCCGACGATGCTGGAGCCGCCCTTCCGCACGGCGTTCGTGGCCGCGCTACCCCTGGCGTAGCGCCTCACCAGCGCGACGGCTCTGTCGCCCCGCCTCCGTCGAAGGCCCGCGTGGCGGCCGTGCCGAGGTCGTACCGGTACAGGTCCGGCCCGCCCAGACCGCGCGGGCGCGACGAGGTGAAGATCACACAGCGGCCATTGCCCGACAGCGCGGGCGAGGAGTCCTCGAATCCCGTCAGGTTCAGCCCCGGCGTGCTGACCAGCACGCCCGGCTTGCCATCGGTGCCGTTCTGGTTCAGATCGAACACGGCCACGTCGGTGCCGGTGGCGCCCGCGCTCTGACCCCAACGATCGGTCTGGAAGGCCAGATAGCGGCCGTCGGCGCTGAGCGTGACGAACTGGTCGTCGCGCACGGAGTTGACCGACGACGACAGCGGTACGTCGCGCTTGGCCGTCAGGTCATAGAGATGCACATCCATGCCGCCACGGTCGCCGGCTCGCCCGTTGGCATCGTAGGCCAGCCGCTGGCCATCGGCCGAGACACGCGCGGTGTACTGGTCTGTCGTGCCGTTGAGGCCCGGTGTGTCGAGCAGTTGCTGCGTGTCGCGGTCGTAGACGTAGAGCCGCGAGAGCGTCACGCCGCCTTCGTCGCGCTCTGAGCGGAAGGCCAGGTAGCGCCCGCTCGGGCTGAGTTGCGGTGCGCGCTCGAGCGCCGCGGTGTTCAGGCCCGGCAGGTCGACGAACTGGCGCGTGGCGACGTTGTACAGGTAGATGTCCCAACCGCCGGCGCGGTCGGAGGTGAAGGCCACCAGGTTGCCGTCGGCGGAGACCGTCGGCGCCTCATCGCGCGCGGCCGAGTTGATCGAGCCGATGTCGACCAGCCCCTGGCCCAGTCGATAGTAGTAGACATCGCGCAGGCCCACGCCGCCGGCGCGGTCCGAGCAGAAGACGACCACCGAGCCATCGCCGCTGACACCTGGCGCCACATCCTCGGCCGAGGAGTTCATGGCCGGCAGCGCGGTATAGTGGTCCGTCGACCAGCCCGCGTGGGCGGTGGCCGCGCCGGCCCGGCTGCGCGCCAGGAAGCGGAACGTGCCGTCGGGGCCGCCCAAGGTCCAGTCGAGGAAGTCGAAGGCGATGAGGTACGGCTGCCACTGACCCACGCCGAGCACGGCGTCGAAGGCGTAGGCCCGCAGGTCGGCCACCAGCACGTCGGAGGCATGGATCTGGGTCTGCATGGCCAGCGGCGACGGCGTGCCAAGCAACTCCAGGTTCAGCACCTCGGTCGCGGGGATCGTCCAGCGTGAGGCCGCCGTGTCATAGCCCAGCCTGGCGGCTACGGTGCGGTCGAGCACCAGCTCATTGACCGCGCCGGTGTCGAGCAGCACGCGCAGCCCCGGCGTGTCGGCCACACCGGCGCTGGTGGTGACGCGAAACGGCACCTCCAGATCGGCATACGTCTCCGCGACGCGGTCGGCGGACAACGCCGTGGTGGTCTTGGCGGTGAACACATAGCCGCTGCCGGCCGAGTTCAGCGCTGGGGTGCCACCGATAACCAGCGACGATGCGCCGCTCGGACGCAGGTCGAACTCCAGCGAGCGCACCGCCGGCGCGAGTTTGAGCAGCACCGGATCGACGCGATTGGCCGTGCCGCCGGCGCCCGGCTTGAAGCGCAGGCCGAGGATGCCCTGCGCGCCCTTGGCGGCCAACGAGCGGTCCGTGGTGGAGGTGGGCTTGTCGATGACCACGATGTGCACGCCATACGCCGTGCGCTGGCCCAGAGCGATGGGCGCGACGGCGAACTCGCCCGTGCGTCGCCCCGAGCCGAACAGCAGCGAGGCCGGCCGGCCCGTGCGCTTGACGGCGCGGTTGGAGTCCTTGACCAGGTCACCGAACACCAGGATGCCCTGGAAGCCGGTATCCAGCAGCAGCCGAAACACCTGGTTGCCGATCTGCACGGGCACCAGGTACTGGCCAGGCAGCACCGAACCCAGCGCGATGCGGTCATAACCAGGGTCACCCGCGGCCGCCGTCTGGAACGGTGTGAGCGACTTGGCGCCACCACCGCAGCCGACCAGCACGCCGAGACACACTACCGTGGCCACGCTGAGCGCCGCGCGGCGCAGACCGGTGTTCATGGCTCATTTGCTCCTGGCCGGCGCGCCGTGCGGCACCGCGACACTATTGGCAGAACAGCCCGACGGCATTCAGGATCTGCCGCGTGAACGGCCGGTTGAGGACGTAATCCCAACCGCTGACGACCGGTGTGCCCTTCACGCCAGCCTCACTCCACGGGGTCATGGTGATGCGTATCTGGCGGAACCTGAGCGTCATCTCCTCCTGGCCGCGATCGTCCTCCACCAGGTTCTGTGAGTACAAGGGGATGGTCACACCGTACAGCTCGAACTTGTAGGTCTCCTGAGAGCCGGTGTGGTCGGCCGACGGGGAGAGTGTGACGATAGTCACGCTGTCGAGCGTCGCGCCGCTCAGGTGCTGCATGGCCAGCTTCGGGGTGGCGATGTCCATCGGCTTGGAGACGCTCACCGAGTTGGCCAACTGGCTGTCGGATCCCGGCTGCGGCGAGAACTGCGCCGCGCTGAGCGGCATCCACTTGGTGTAGCCCTCAATCAGGCTGTCACCGTCGATGGTCGTCGTGCCCCTGGTGACGGCCTTCATGAGGATGATGCCGCCGGCGCCGGCATAGTCGTTGAGGTTGTAGTTGCTCTGGTCAGTCGTGCCCGGTGTGGTCGTGGCCGAACTGCCACCACACGCGGTGATGAGCTCCACGGCCAGCATGGCGGCCGCCAGTGCGAGCACGCGCAGGATCCGCATTGAGCTCTCCCTCCTGTATCGTCGCCGTCAACGCGATGCGTTTGATTGGACTGTAGCACCGGGCAGAGGCCATCGTCAATCGCTGCGCGGATCGGACGCGGCGCGCGAGGCGGCCAGGCGCTCCAACTCCGCCCGCACCTCGGGCGCCGAGTCCAGCAGCCCGCGGAAGTTGCGGCGCGTGAGCGTGAGGAACAGGCAGTTGGTGCGGGCCGTCACCGTGGCGTTGCGCGGCGCGTCGTTGAGCAGCGCCATCTCGCCGAACTCGTCGCCAGCGCCGAGCCGGGCCAACTCCAGGGCGGTGCCGTCCGGGCCACGCCGGGTGACGCTGGCCTGGCCCTGGGCGATGAGGTACAGCATGTCGCCGGGCGAGCCTTCCTCGAACACCACCTCACCCGCCGCCACGCGGGTACTGGCGAACTTGCCGGCCAGGTCGGCGAGGCGCTCGTCATCGACCGACCGGAGCAGACCGACCGCGCGCAGCCGGCTCGGGGAGACGGCCGCCACGCTGCCATCGTCGCTGACCGAGAAGCCGCTCTGGCGACGCCACAGGTCGGCATACAGGCCGTCGGCGGCCAGCAGTTGCGCGTGGTTGCCCTGCTCGACAATGCGGCCACGGTCGAGCACGAAGATGTGGTCGGCGGCCGTGACCGAGGACAGCAGGTGCGTGACGGCGATGGTGGTGCGGCCGCGGCCGGCACGCACCAGCGTCTGCGCCACGGCGGCTGCGGTGGCGGCGTCGAGCGCCGAGGTGGCCTCGTCGAGCAGCAGCACCCGCGGGTCGCCGGCCAGGGCACGCGCCAACGCCAGCCGCTGGCGTTGGCCGCCCGACAACTGCCCGCCGCGCTCGCCCACCGGCGTGTCGTAGCCCGCGGGCAGCGCCATGACCGTGTCGTGCACCTCGGCCTGGCGCGCGGCGGCCTCGATCTGCTCGTCACCAATCGCGGGCCGCTCGAGACACAGGTTCTCGCGCACCGTCGCATCGAACAGCAGGCTCTCCTGCATCACGATACCGAGTTGCGTGCGCCAGTCACGGCCGCTGACCAGGCTCAGGTCGACGCCGTCGACCTCGATGCGGCCGCTGGTGGGCGCGTAGAACCGGGCCAGCAGACCCAGCAGCGTGCTCTTGCCGGAGCCACTCGGCCCGACCACCGCCACGAACTCGCCGTGGTGGATGGTCAGGTTGACGCCGCACAGCACGTCGGGCCGGCCGGGATATCCGAAGCACACATCGTGCAGCGCCAGCTCGGCGTGCAGCGGCGCCAGCGGCTGACCAGACCCGCTGTCGAGCGCATCGGCCGGCTCGTCCAGCAACTCGCCCAGTCGGCGCAGCGAGCCCGCCGCGGCCACCAGGCTCGGCGCAGCCCGCGCGATGACCACCATCGACCAGCCCAGGTTCCAGAACACGGTCAGGAAGGCGATGAAGGTGCCGACGGTAAGCAGGTCGCGTTGCACCATCCAGGCCGACACGGCCACCGCGCCCACCTGCACCGCGTAGATGCCGATGACCGTGGAGCGCTCGACCAGCGAGCCCAGAAAGACGCTCCGCCGCAGGCTCAACGACAACGGCGCCAGGGCTGCCTCGAAGCGGCGCGTGGCGAAGCCCTCCAGGCCGTAGGCCTTGATGACGCGGTGCGCCGAGACCGCCTCGCCCACACTGCCCAGCAAGGTGGCGCCGGCCTGCTGACGCTGGTAGTCCGCCGCCGCGGCGCGCGGGGCAACGAGCCGGGGCGCGAGCAGCACCAGCGGCCACACCACCGCACCCACCAGCGCCAGGTCCCAGCTCAGGAAGTAGAACAGCAGGCCCACGCCCATGGCCACGCTCAGCGCGGGCAGCACCACACTGCCCACCGCCGACGAGAGCAGCGCCTCCACCCCGGCCAGGTCAGCGGAGAAGCGCGACAGCACGGTGCCGCTGACATGGCTCTCGTGGTAGGCCACCGGCAGGCGCTGCACATGCGCGAACAGGGCGCGCCGCACGCTGGCCAGCATGCTCGACACGGCCCGGCCCCAGAGCCAGTCGCGCCAGACCGACAGCAGCGACGCCGCCACCAGCCAGGCCGCCAGCACCGACAGGATGAGCGTGGTCGCCTGGGCGTCGTGGCGCAGCAGGGCATGGTCGATGAGGAAGCGGTAGCTGATGGTCAGGCAGCCGTCGAGCGAGACCTCGCAGGCGGCCAGCGGCAGGATGATCCACAGCGCCCGGCGGCAGCCCCAGAGCAGCCGCCACGCCCGCCGATCACCGCCCGCCGCGTGCTCATCCATGGCCGCGCCTGCAACAGAGGATGAGCCGCGCCGCACGGCTCGGGTCGTCGAAGTCGAACGGCCGGCCGTCGAACCCGCCGAGCGCCTCGATCTGGTCGAAGCCGGCGGCGCGCAGCAGCGCCAGTTCGTCCGCCAGGGCGATGTCGCGGAACACCACGCGCATCATCTCGCGGCGGGTGACGCGGTCGCCGTCCAGCCAGTCCACGGCGTCGTATTTCACGGTGTACGGCCCGTCGGCCACGCCCATGAAGTTGGTTGTCTGCCGCACCAGCAGGCCTGTGTCCGGATCGGTCACCGTCTTGACCACCTGCCAGACACCAGAATCGGCCGGGTCCGCGAGCCACGCAGGCCGGTCGTCGAACACAAACTGCCCGCCTGGCGCCAGGTGGTCGTGCACCGCGCGGAACGCAGCCAGTCGGTCCGCATCGGTCAGCAGATGCGCCACCATGCCGTACGGCGCAACCGCCAGCTCAAAACGCTGGGGTAGCCGCAACTCGCGCACATCGACATGGGCTGCCTGCCAGCGGTCGCCAAAGCGCGCCAGGCGCGAATCGGCACGGGCCAGCATCGACGCGCTGGCATCGCAGCCGACGACCGTATGCCCAGCGCGCAGCAGGTGCTCGGCCAGCCGCCCGGTGCCGCTGCCCAGTTCCAGGACGGCGCCGCCGGCGGGCAGCGCGGCCGCGGCCCGGTCGAGGTAGAAGGCCACGTCGTCGCCCACGTCGTAGTAGAACAGGTCGTAGACGGGGGCCCACCGCTCATACTCGCCTAGGGGCGAGAGCAGTGCCCTCGGTGGCCAATCCAGATCCATCGGCTGGCTGTGCACATGGGTCCCCATCGCGCGCCGATTATGACCGACGATGGGAGACGTCGTCAAACGAGGCGCGCCATACTGCTCTCGGTATGCGCGGGAGCCTGTCATGACCACCACCCCCGACCAGTTGGCGCAACTCATCCTCGCTGACGACCTGCCGGCCATCAGGCTGGCCTTGGCGGCCGAGCCACGGCTGATCGACGCGCCCGAGAGCAGCCTCGGCTGGCCACCCTTGCGCTGGGCGGCCTACCACGGCTGCAACGGTCGCGGCGAGCGCCTGCGCGGCGCGGTGGCGGTGCTGCTGGAGTACGCGGGCCAGGTGGATCTGCACACCGCCGCGCTGCTCGATCGCGGCGATCTCGCCGCGCGGGCCGTCGCCCACGGTGCCGACGTCGAGGCGGTCGACGCCGATGGCCTGACGGCGCTGCACCTCGCCGCCGAGCGCGGCAGCGTGGCGGTCGCCAAGGTGCTGCTGGACCAGGGCGCCGACCCCAACCGCCCCACCCCCCGCGGTGAAACCGCCTTGGCGCTAGCCGCGCACCCGGGGCCGCTCAAGCCGACCGAAGCGCGCGAGGTGGTCGACCTGCTCCGCGCCCACGGCGCCGAGGTGGACTTGCACAGCGCTGCGATGCTCGGTGATACGGAACTGCTGACCACGCTGCTCGACGCCAGGCCCACTGCCGTCGATACGCCGGACGCGGGCGGTGCTACAGCCCTCTTTCATGCCGCGCACAACCTGCGCCTGGCGGCGGTGGATCTGCTGCTGGCGCGCGGCGCCGACGCCGGGCGGGCGCGGCCGGATGGCCAGACCCCGCTCTCGGCGGCAGTCGACCATCGTTGGGACCAGGGCGGCGAGGCGGTAGTGGCCCGGCTGCTGGCCGCGGGGCCCACGGTGGATCTGTTCAGCGCCGCGCAACTCGGCATGACCGAGCGCGTGGTCGAGCTGGTCGAGGCCGACCCGGCGCTGCTGGCGACCACCCGCTACGGTTACGGCTGCCTCTACCTCACCGCCGCCGCCGGCCATGCCGAGACCGTGGGCGCGCTGTTGCGCCTTGGCGCTGATCCGAACGAGCCCGACCCGTACCACGGGGCAACTCCGCTGCACGAGGCCGCGAACTGGGGGCGCCTGGCGACCACCCGCGTGCTGCTGGAGGGCGGCGCCGATCCCGCGCTGACCAACCGCGCGGGCCAGACGGCGGCACAGGTGGCCCGCGACCGAGGCTGGGATGCCGTGGCGACCGCCATCGCCAGGCGGTAGCAGCCCGGCGGGGGTCGCGACGCAACCACGGTGGCCACCTGCCCGTCGTCCGCGCCACAATAGCGGATAGAGAGCAGGTGATGATGGGCCCGATGTGTCGCGTAGTCGTTGAGACGGTCGGGTCCGCATGAGCACGCCGCCGACCATCGCGGAGCCGCCGGAACACCACGCGTGGCACTGCTTGTCAGCCGAAGACGTGCTGACCCGGCTCGCTTCGACCCCCGCCGGGCTGTCGTCGGCCGAGGCGGCGCGGCGCTTGGCCGAGCATGGCCCCAACGAGCTGACCGAGGCCCGGCCGATCAGTGCCCTGCGCCTTGTTGCCGGCCAGTTCAAGAGCCTGATCATCTGGATTCTGATCGTCGCCGGCGTCGTTTCCGGCGTGCTGGGTGAACGCGTCGACGCCATCGCCATCCTCGCCATCGTCGTGCTCAACGCGGCCATCGGCTTCTACCAGGAGTACAACGCGGCGCGGTCGATCGCCGCGTTGCGCCGGCTGACCGCGCCCCAGGCCAAGGTGCGGCGCGATGGTCAGGTGGTGGAGGCGCCGGCCGCGGGCGTCGTGGCCGGTGACCTGCTCGCGCTGGAGGCTGGGGATCTGGTCGCGGCGGACGCACGAATCCTGGAGTCGGCCTCGCTGACCTGCGTCGAGTCCGCGCTGACCGGCGAGTCGGAGGCCGTGACCAAGCGGCCGGCGGCCCTGGAGCAGGCGGACATCCCGCTCGGCGACCGCGCTGACATGGTCTTCATGGGCACGAGCGTGGCCACCGGAACGGGCGCTGCGGTGGTCGTGGCAACGGCCATGACGACCGAACTCGGGCGCATCGCCGGCCTGCTGGCAGAGGCCGGGGCAGAAGAGCGCACGCCGCTCGAGAACAAGCTCGAGTCGTTCGGGCGGGTGCTGGTGTGGGCCGCGCTGGGCATCGTAGCCCTGCTGTTCGGGCTGGGGCTGTTGCGCGGGACCGAGCCATTCGAGCTGTTCATGACCTCGGTCAGCCTGGCCGTGGCGGCCGTGCCGGAAGGGCTGCCGGCGGTGGTCACGGTGGCGCTGTCGCTGGGTGTCGTGCGCATGGCGCGTCGGCGGGCGCTGGTGCGCAAGCTGGCCGCGGTCGAGACGCTCGGCTCGACCAACGTCATCTGCACCGACAAGACCGGCACGCTGACCGTGGGCGAGATGACCGTCCGCGTGCTGTATGTCGACGGCCACACCTTCGAGGTCACCGGCGAAGGCTATGCGCCCACCGGCGCGGTGCGCCTCGACGGTCAGCCGGCGGGCGGGGAGCACACCGCCCCGCTGCTCGAACTCGCGACGATCCTGCTCGGCTGCAACAACGCGCATCTGGTCCTGACCGACGGCGTCTGGAGCACGGTCGGCGACCCTACCGAGGGCGCGCTGCTCGTCGCCGGCGCCAAGGCTGGTGGCGACCTGCCAACGATCGAGCAGGCGATGCCCAAGCTGTACGAGATCCCCTTCGACTCCGACCGCAAGCGCAGCGCAGTCATCCGGCGCGCGCCGGACGGCCAGCTCCGAGCACTCGTCAACGGCGCACCCGGCCCGCTGCTGGAGCGCTGCACCCATCTCTACAGCAGCGGTGGCAACCGGCCGTTGACCCAGGATGACCGCGAGCACATCCTGGCCCAGACCTCGACCATGGCCCAACGGGCGCTACGCGTGCTCGCCTCGGCCCACCGCGATCTGGCGGAGACCGACCCGGCCGGGCTCAGCGCCGATGACGTCGAGCGCGACCTGGTGTTCGTCGGTTTGACGGGGATGTACGACCCGCCTCGGCCCGCCGGCAAGGAGGCCATCGCGCGATGCGTGGCCGCCGGCATACGCGTGGTGATGATCACCGGAGACCACCCGCACACAGCGGCCGCCGTCGCTCGCGAGCTGGGCATCGCGTCGGACGGCGTCGCGGTCACCGGGGCCGACTTGGACAAGATGACCGACGAGGAGCTGCGCCGGCGTGCGCCGGAGACAGCGGTCTACGCCCGCGTCACCGCCGAACACAAGCTGCGCATCGTGCGCGCTCTGCGAGCCAACAGCGCCGTGGTGGCCATGACCGGCGACGGCGTCAACGACGCGCCCGCCCTGCGAGGCGCGGACATCGGCATCGCCATGGGCATTGCCGGCACCGAGGTCACCAAGCAGGCGGCGGACATGGTCATCACCGATGACAACTTCGCCACGATCGTCTCCGCCGTCGAGGAGGGTCGCGGCATCTACGACAACATCCGCAAGACGCTCCAGTACCTGCTCGCCGGCAACACGGGCGAACTCCTGCTCATGACTCTCTGCGTGGTGGTGGGCCTCCCGGCGCCGCTGCTGCCCATCCACCTGCTGTGGATCAACCTCGTCACCGACGGGCTGCCCGCGCTCTGTCTGGCCACCGACCCCATCGATCCAGACGTGATGAACCGTCACCCGCGCCCGCTGGCCGAGCGTATCGCCAATCGCGCCTTCCTGCGCACGATGCTGCTCACCGGCACCCTCACCGCCGGCGTCACCTTCGTCGTCTACCTGCACGTGCTGGCCACGGAGACCACCGCCGCGGCGCGCACCTCGGCCTTCGCCGTGCTGGTCTTCGCCGAGTTGCTGCGGTCGTTCGGCGCCCGCAGTGAGGTCAAGCCGGTCTGGCGCATCTCGCTGTGGACCAACATCAACCTCGTCCTGGTCGTCGCCGTCTCCTTTGGCCTGCAGGTGTGGAGCCAGCACAACGCGACTCTGGGCGGCTTCCTGCGGACATCGCCGATGCCATTCGCCGATTGCCTCGGGCTGCTTGCGGCCGGCTCGATCCCCCTGCTGGCGCTGGAGATCGTGAAACTGGTCCGGCAAGCCCGCGCCGCGCGGGCCGCGTCGGCACCCGGATCGGCCGCTGAGGCGTAGGACGGCGGCTCGGCGCAACCCCGCGATCAGCGCCAAGGAGTCCCCACGCCCTCGGCGAACGCGGTCTCCCAGCAACCGACCGGGAGAGCATGATGAAGTTGGCCCTGAACGGAGCCGAGCCTACGATGCCCGCGGGCACCATTCTGCCCAGTCCGCCCATCACCGCGC
>JACRKZ010000050.1 GCA_016235455.1 Armatimonadota bacterium
CACGGTGGCCCAGTCTTCGTCGGTGACCGGCTCGCCAGCCAGCGCCTTGGTGCGCAGGGCCGTCAGCGCGGCGATGACCTCGGGCGCGTTCTCCTGCGACTCGATGTTGGCCAGCAGCGCCGGCACACCGTCCAGCGCGGTGATCCAGCTCTTGGCCTCGGCCGGCGACAACCCGATCGACCCGAGCCAGGCCAGCGTCTCCACCTCGGCGCGCAAGGTGGCGGCGGACGGCTTGTCGGGCATGAGCGAGGCAGGCTGGGCCATCGCGGGCAGCGCGACGAGCAACAGCGCAGCGCTGGGCAACAGCGCGACGACGGCGGACAGGCGGACGCGGATGGACATGGCCGGGCTCCTTGTGGTGACAGTATGCGACATCGGCGCGGAGTCCTCTAGGGCTGGGCGCCGCGCAGGCGTTGGTAGGCGGCGTCGAGCTGGGCCAGCGCCACATCCATCGTGTCTAGGCCGGGCCGGAAGACCATGGGCCCTGCCTCGCGCCAAGCCGGCAGGGCGATCGGCGCCAGTTGGCGGGTGGTCACCGACCATGCGTACAGACCGCGGTTGGTCAGAGCCAGGATCCCGCCGCCGGGCGCCGCGCCGTGCAGTGTGGCGCCCGGCTCCCGCAGCGGCGCCGGCAATGCCACCGCCTGCTGGCCGCCATCGGCCGGGTCGACCAGCCAGCAGCGCCGCACACCGTTGGCCGTCTCGGTCATCAGGCAGCGGCTATTCGGTCCGTCGGCGATCCAGGCCACGGGCTCAACCCGCGTGTCCGCGGCGAAGGCGACGTGGCGGTCGGGCTGGCCCTGGGTCAGGTCGGCCAGGACAAGTCGCTCATCGACCGCGTAGGCCAGCCATCGGCCACGGGGATCGCCGCGCAGGCCCATCGGCCGGTGGTTGTGCTGGGCGAGGCAGCGCACGACCCGACCCGGGTCGGCCAGGTCGCGGACCTCCACCACGTAGCCCGCGCGCGGGCGGTCGCGCGTAGCGCAGGCGATGGTTGCGCTACCAACCATGTCCGCGGCGCGGACGTTCGGCACCGTCACCGTCGCTCCGTCGCGCTGCGAACAGACATGCAGCCCGTCATCGCTGATCAGCAGCACCTTGCCGTCAGCCAGAGCGGCCCCAGCATAGCGGGCGGCCCGGCCGAGCGCGTGGCGTAGCCATTGGGCCTGGCCGTCGCGAACCACATAGACCACGTCGTCCGTGGGGCGCCACCAGGGGTAGGCCGCGCTGGGATGGCGGGCGGTGAAGACGATGCCGTCCGGCGACCAGCGCGGCTCGCGGACGCTGGGCGCAAGCGCCTCGGCCTCGGGCGCCGCGCGGCTCAGCCACACCCGCGCCGCGGCGGCGAGCGCTCGCATCGGGCCGGGGTCGGGCAAGGCCTGGACCTTGCCGTTCAAAGCGTCGATCTTGACCAACGCGGTCTGCGCACCAGCGCGCAGGCCGGCGACCGGGTCAGCGGCATCGCTCAGCATGACGTACCAACGCGGCGCCTCAGTCAGGCTGGCGCCGCCGTCGGTGCCCACCAGCGCCAGGGCCGCGCCGCGCGCTGCTTTCGGCGTCGAGGCAGCCGCCTCGCGGCGCGCGATGCGCAGGGCCTCGTCGCGGCTGGTCCGCGGCTTCCAGCCGGCGGGCACCAACGGCTGCGAGCGGCTCAAGCTGGCCACCCGGCGACCCCAGGGCCAGAGCTGCCCGTAGGTGCGCAACTCAACTCCCGGCGCCGGCTGCGCCGACAGCTCGTAGACCACGGTCTCCAGCTCGCCCGGCGCCGCCTGTTCGCGGGCGATGCGCGCGCTGACCGGGCCGCCGAAGTCGGGCCACAGGCGGCGCGCGGCGCGGATCAACAGATCCGCCCCGGCGCGGGCCGTCCAATGCGGGCTGAGCGCCTCGCGCCAAGCGACTCGCTCGGGCAGCCAGTCCTGCCCTGGGCGGCCGCCGTCCACCGCCAGATCGTCCATGGCGCCGAAGGCCATCCACAGGCCTTGGGACTGCGCGGCGCGGCCGACCGGTTGGTTGTGCCACGAGATGGCGTGCAACTGCCAGCCGCTCGGGCCAACGGGCAGAACCCGCATGTCCAGCGGCCCCGGCGGCACGAGGAACAGGTCGCCACTCAGCAGCTCGCGCGGGGCCTCGGCGTCGCACGCAGCAACGGCGGCCAACAGTGATACAACCACCCACCTGAGCATGGTCCACCCCTTGGCACGCGGACGCGGGCGTCCGCGCTCCCAGGTGCGCGGTCGGCGGGCGGATTCCTGCGGCTACGTCGATCTTGCATCAAGCCGCACGGCGGTCGGGTCGAGCGTGAGACGCTTGCCCTCGACCCGCTTGACCGGCCATCGGCCCAGGCTGAAGCGGCCGACGCCGCTGTACGACCGTGGCGTCCTGGGCCGGAATGGGCTGGCGCACGTGCGCTCCAACGGCCCCGGCGGCCGCAGGAACAGGTCGTCCGTGACCGGATCCCGCGCCACCACCCACCTGAACATCATCTACCCCACGATGCGGGTGAGGGCGCCCGCGACCCGACCGCTACTGCGGCGCCACCTCGCCATCCCACACCGTCACCCGGTACTTCAGTGTCACCGGCTTGCCCTTCTCCAACACGGTCGGCGTCAGCGCCGGCCAGGAGGGGTTGAGGAAGCCAAAGCCGTGGCGCAGCAGCCAGCCGGTCTTGGGATAGCCGGGATTGGTGGGGTCGTCGTCGATGCGGCCGCCGGCGGGTCGGCCCTTGAAGGTGCCGGTGACCTGCGCCCAGGCCGCCTGGGCCAGCACGCCGTCGTCCTTCTGCACGCCCTGGTCGGTGGTGATGACGGTCTTGGCCGCGCCACCATCCCGAGGGGCGAAGCGGAAGCAGAATCCGCCGAAGCCCTTCTTGCCCTCGGCGGTGCCGACGATGGTCACCGGCTCGTCCAGCGCCTCCTCGGTGATCACGAAGTCCATCACCCGCTGTGGGCCCTCGGCGGCGTGGACGGTGATGGCCACCGTCTCCTTGACGAAGCGCTTGTCGCCGTCATACCAGCCGTTCTCCACGCTGAGCAGGGCGGTCTTGTCGCCAGTCTCGCGGGCCAGCCAGGCCACGTGCTTGAGCTGGAAGCCGGCCAGCGTCCAGATGTCGCCCTTCTTGCCACCGACGGTGATGTCCTGCCACATCCAGGAGATGCCGCGATGGTGAGGGTGGTCGGGGTTGAAATCGTCGGTGATGACCGTGCCGGCAGGCGTGCAGACCGGCGCCAGATAGCACCCGCGCCGACGGTTCTCGGCGGTGCCGTTGGCCAGGATCTGGCCGTAGTTGTAGACGAATACCCGGCGGCCGCCTTCGGTCAACTCCAGGCCGGTGCCGTCCACCTCCGCATACGCAAAGGGCGACGGACCCGCCCACGGCAGGCAGGCCAGCATTACCACGGTCAATCCAGACATCACCACGCTCCTTGCAGCTACTTCGATCTTACATCCAGGCGCACCGCGCTCATGGCTGGTACGTCGAGCGCGACGGTCCGGCCCTCGACCCGCCTGGCCGGCCATTGGCCCAGGCTGAAGCGGTCGACGCCGCTGTACTCCCAGACCGTGGCGTCCTGGGCCGGGATGGGCTGGGCCAGGCGCAGCGTGACCCGGGCGTCCTTGGCCGCGCGGGTGTTGATCAGCACGAACGACAGCCGGCCGTCGGCCGCGCGGTAGGTGTGGACCGAGACATCCGTCGGCGCGGAGCAGGTGGACGGCAGGTACTGCTCGCCCACGGCGGTGTGCTTCCCGTCGGGGTTGCGTAGCAGCTTGTAGGCGAACCAGTGCGAGCTGTTGGGGGTCGGGAAGAGCCAGAGGAAGGCGTAGTCGAGGCCCTCGCGGGCGAACACGCCGAGCAACTCGGCCTGCGCCACGCCGCCTGAGACGTCCTGCTCACCGCCGAAGTTGTACTCGCCCAGGCTCGTCTGCAGGCCCGGATAGCACTCATCGACCCAGGAGCGCATGAGCCGCAGCAACTGGATCCGGCCGCCCGTCTCCTTGCCCATCCAACTGGGGTCCTTCCAGGTCGGATCCCACATCACCCGCGTCTCCTGCACCCGCGCCTCCATGGTCTTCGGGTCGCCCGGCGCGCCGGCCATGTAGATGCCGGTCTGCGGGTAGAAGTGCAGATCGAAGATGTCCAACAGGCGTTGGCCGGTCTTCTGCTCGTGCTCGCGCAGCCGGGTCAGATACCATTTGGCCAGCGGCACCTTGCCGTGAGCGACGTAGTCCGGCGGAGCATCCCAGGTGCCCTGGCCCTGCTCCACGGCGGCGCGGTCGAGCCCGGAGAAGAAGTACGCCGTCCAACCCCAGAAGGTTGGGCCCGCGATCTTCACGCTGGGATCGATGCCGCGGATCAGCCTGGCGTAGTCGGTGGTGCGCTGGAGGAAGGCGTCGTAGCCCAGCGGCTCGGTGACCATGCCGCGGTGGGTGCTCTGCCAGAGCATCGGCTCGTTGTCCAGCGCAACCACCTTGATGCCGCCCTTGTCGGCTGGGCCGTAGCCCAGCTTGTCGATCATGAACCGTAGGAACTCGGTTTGCTCCTCGGGCGTGACCGCCACCGACGTGTCGTCGGGGTTGGCCCGCACGTCGCGCAGCACGCGCTTGCCGTCCTTGTCCAGCACGAAGGCGCCGGCGGCGTCCTTGACGTACTGCCGCCCATTGCCGGCGTTGGGGTGCGGATCGGTGGGCTGCGAGCGGCCGGCCCAGGACTCCTGGTCCGGGTATTTGCCCGTGTCGAACGCAACCGACGTGCCGTCCTTGGCCACGCGGCCCATGCTGGGCAGCGTCAGGTAGCTCTGCAGGCCCGCAGCCTTGTTCTCGCCGTGAAAGCGCGCCAGCCAGGTGGCTTCGGGCGGCGTGTCGACGCCCTCGTTCTGGTAGTACCAGTCAGCGCCCTTGCTGCCGAAGCCGTGCCGCCAGTTGAACGGGCTGACCGGGTTGCCGCCGGCCCGGAGCATGGTCAGCCCGGCTTCCACGGCCGCCTTGCGGTCACCCATGGCCGCGGCATAGATGAATGGGCTGACCGGCCGGCCCGGCGCGGCCGGGTCGATGTCGGCCGTCACGGTAGCGGCATCGGCGGCCAGCGCCCGCGGCGTACGCGGCAACGGCGCGACCACCCACTGCGTGTGCAGCCGCGCGGCGCGGTTGTCGAAGCCGATGTCGTCGATCAGCAGGCTGAAGGCGCGCGCCTGCGGCTCCCAGCCGCGGATCTGCAGCTCCCAGGCTTTGCGCGGGTCGAAGTTGGTCTTCTTGGCGGCGTAGATGTCGGCCAGCGGGATGACCACCTCGTGCCACTGACCGAAGTCATGCGGCGCGTCGGCGATGAGCCTGGCCCAGAAGCTGAGGTTGCGGTAGGTGCGGATGTCGACGCCGGCGTCGGCCGGCCACCAGCCGTACCAGTTCCAGCCACAGCCGATGTAGCCGCTGCCCTCGCCATGGAACTCCAGCGCCACCTTGCCCTCGTGCGTCTCGTCGCTCTGGGCGCGCAGGAAGTTGAGCCCGCCCGGCGGCGAGCACCAGCCCAGTCCGCCGCCCAGGCGTTCGCCGTCCCATACGGTGCGCTTGTCGTCGCGCGCGGCCACGGCCAGCGGCAGCGCCTGGCTGCTCAACCCACCCTTGTCGTCCTCGGCGATGATGCCGATGACGCGCGTGCCCGGCGCCAGCGGCTGGGCCAGGGCGAAGCGGTTGCCATAGGTCTTGTCACCGGCCTCACCGTCATCGTGCCGGCCGTCATCGAGCAGCGGCAGGTCGCCGCCACCCACCGCGCTCAAGTCGGCCCACACGCGCCGCAGCCCGCCGCGCCGCGTGGTGGCCGTGCCCGACAGCCACAAGGGCGCGCCGGTCTCGCCTTCCATCACGCTCAGCGGGTTGATCGCCGCGGCCAGCAGCAACGGGCCGCCCTTGGTCCACATCAGCCGGCCACGATACAGCCCGGCCCGGCCCAGGCCCAGGTAGACGGTGCGGCCGTCGCCCGCGGCCGTCCAGGCCGTGGCCACACGCACGTGGGCGAAGGGGTCGACCGCGTTGGCGATGCGCAACACCGATCGGGCCGGCGCGGGCACCTGCGTCTGCAGGCCGCCGGTCACGTCGGACCACGACTGACCATAGTTGTCGCTCATCTCGACGGTGAAGATGCGGTCGTCGGTGCCCCACACCGGCTGCCGGTTCTCGCGGAACACCACCTCGCCCGCACTGCCCAACATGCGCGTGTGCTGCTCCATGGTGTAGTTCCAGGTGCGGCCGCCGTCGGCGCTCTTGGAGAAGCCGTGGTGCTTGCTGGTGAACAGCACTTCGCCCACCTGGGCCGTGGGCAAAGGCGCCGGGAAGTAGTCCACCGAGCCCGAGCCCGCCTGCCAGCTGGCGCCGGCATCGGCGGTCCACAGGATGCCGTCCTGCTCCCGCGAGGCCAGCACCCAGCGCTGCGCGTCGATAGCCAGCGGGTACTGCCCCTTGACCTCGCGCGGCAGGGCCGACGGCAGCCACGTGGCCCCGGCGTCACGGCTGACTAGGAGCTCCTGGCCCGCTTTAGCTCCGGCCAGGACGAGTCTGGGATCGGCGGCGGAGAAGACCAGACTGGCCACCGACGCGGGGCTGACCTTGGTCCAGGTGCGCCCGCTGTCGGCCGAACGCAGCAGCCCGCCCGCCTGCTCGGCGGCGAGGATGACACCCGCTTGGGCCGGCGAGCCGGCGAGGGCCACGGGCGAGGTCAGGGCCAGCCGCGCCCAGTGGTCGCCGCTGTCGACCGAGAGCTGGGCGACGCCGTCGACCAGCGCCAGCACCACGCCCGGCGCGCCGCTGGCCAGTTCGGTCACACCGCGACCGTCGCCCAACGGCAACGGCCGCGGTTCCCAGCGCAGATAGCCGGCGCCGCGCGCCAGCGAGACGCAGCACAGTACGAGCAACAGCAGACCGCGACGAGCCATGGCCCTCTCCGAGGCGTCACCAAGCTATTCGATGCGCCGCGCCGAGGTCCTACCGCGGATCATGCATCGCTCAATGAGTCTCTAGCCGTGGGGCAGTTTGGCCGGGCGGATCATCTTGCTGTTGCCCACCCAGAAGCCCTCGAACGGCGGCGCCTTGGGCGCCGTGCCAGGCGCGCCGAGCTTGGCCAACACGCTCAACTCGTAGATGCGGGCCATGTTCTTGGCTTTGTAGTCGGGCGTGGTGATAGCCAGAACAATGGGCAGGCGCCATTGGGTGACCTGGCCAAAGACGTTGGTCTCGGCCACCTTCCACTCACCGCGCACGGCCACGGCCAGCACGGTGATCTTGCGCTCGCTGCCACCCCAGGTCTTCTCCGCAGCGAAGTAGTCGAGCGCCGCCTTGGCCAGCTGGCTGGTGCTGCCCGGCCCGCCGAACTCGGCCACGTGGCCCGGCCACACCGTGGCGTCGGCCTCCTGCTCGATGCTGCGCACCGCGGTGGCAACCACCTGGTCGATGAGCGCCGCCTGCGCGTGCGCCTCGGCGCTGTTGGGATCCAGCTTGACCGCGAAGCCGAGCAGCGCCTTCCACTTCTCGGCCTGCTTGACCCGCACGTCGGGCGTGTAGAAGGTGATGGCGGGCATGGCCTTGACGTAGTCCACCAGGTACGTCGCGCTGGCCCGGCGGGTGCGACCGATGCTGTTGAGGCCTTTGAACAGCCGGCTGAAGGCGCGCGATCCGTCGTCGCGCCGGGCGGCCTTGAGCTCCCAGAAGCGGGTGTCGACCGCGTTCTCGGTCTTGATCTCCCAGTTGGTGTCGGCGGGATCCTGAGCCGCCCCGTAGCGTTCGACAATCTGGGCCAGCACGGGCTGCACCGCCGGCACCGCCTCCTTCTCCACCTCGGCCAGGTTGCTCAGCAGCTTCTCGGCTTTGCCGATCATGCCTTCCTCGGTGGTCTCGTGGACCATGGCGCCGCCGGTGAAGGCGCCGAGCTGCTCGGCGTACTTGCCGCTCAACTCGATGAGCTTGTCGATGTCGGCATTCACCTGCTCGGGCGTGGGATCGGCCGCCAGGGCCGCCGTGGCGCAGACCAGCGCGAGAGCGGCCAGCAGCCAGCCGCGGCGAGTGGCATTGGGTTTCATCGGTTCCCTCCTGGTGTGAGCCGCGCCTGTGGCGTCATGGCGCGATGCAGTTGAGTGTAGCGCAACCGCGACCCGCCCGCCACCGCATCCGCGGGGGCCTGTGGCGCGACGGCGTGTGCTATCCTCGGGCGCGGGAGGAGATTGAACCATGAAGACCGTGCTATCCGCGCTGCTGGCGCTGGGTGTGCTGGCGAGCGCGGCCTGTGCCGAGCCGTTGCCGTTCACGGGGGTGAACCTGGCCAGCGGTGAGTTCTATGGGCCCAAGCCCGACGTGCGGCCAATCTACGGCAAGAACTTCATCTATCCCGGCGTGGCCGAGTACGCCTACTTCGCGTGGCACGGCGCCAACGTGTTCCGCGTGCCGTTCCTGTGGGAGACCATCCAGCCGCAAGCCAACGGCGACCTGGACCCGGAGATGCTGGGCCACCTCAAGGACGCTGTCAAGCTGGCCACCGACAAGGGCCTCGTGGTGGAGTTGGACCCGCACAACTACGCGCGCTACTACGGCAAGGTGTTGGGCACGCCCGAGGCGCCCGCGGCCATGTTCGCCGACTTCTGGGCCAAGCTGGCCACCGCGTTCAAGGATGACCCGCGCGTCTGGTTCCAGCTCGTCAACGAGCCCCATGGCATCTCGGCGGCGGCCTGGTTCGATGTGGCCAACGAGGCGGTGCAGGCCATTCGCAAGACCGGCGCCACCAACCTGATCCTGCTGCCCGGCACGGCCTATAGCGGCGCGCATTCGTGGCAGGCGGACTGGTACGGCGGAGCCAACTCGGCGTCGGTGACCAAGGTCAAGGACCCCATCGACCACATGGTCATCGAGGTGCACCAGTACCTGGACGGCGACTCCAGCGGCACCAAGCCCGAGATCAAGAGCCCAACCATCGGCTCCGAGCGGCTCCGTGGCTTCGTCGCCTGGTGCCGCGCCAACAAGTACCGCGCCTTCCTGGGCGAGTTCGCGGTGCCCGCGAGCGAGGCCGGCAAGGTGGCGCTCGAGGACATGCTGGCCAGCATGGAGGCCGACCGCGACGTGTGGCTGGGCTGGACCTGGTGGGCCGCCGGCGCCTGGTGGCCCGACAACTACATGTTCTCGCTCAAGCCCACCGGCGGCGACAAGGCGCAGACCAAGTGGCTCGTGCCGCATCTGCGCGGCCGCGAGGCGGCGACCGTCAAGCTGGCGCTCGATGGCGCGGCGAGCAGCGGGCCCGCGGTCTGTGGCACCCGCCTCACGCTCAAGGCCGGCCCCGCGCCGGCTGGCAAGACGTTCGCCAAGTGGACCGGCGACGTCGCCTTCCTGGCCGACGCGACCAAGGCCGAGACCACGCTGACCGTGCCCTACCGTGATCTGAGCCTGAAGGTGACTTGGCGCTGATCGCGAACTGAGCAAACGCTCCCGGAGTGTTTGCGCCATGGCTCGATGGTTGTGGACCGTAGTGCTGGGGGCCGTCGTCGCGACGGCGGCTCCCTACCGCATCGTGGTCGAGGATGCCACGCATCCCGACCTGCCCGTCCCGCCGCCCACGGCCACGCCGGTGGAGCTGGTGGTACATGGCCGCACCTCGACGCTGCGCAGCATCCATATCGCCAAGCTGGGTCAGAAGCTGCCGCCGACCTTCGCCGGCAGCCGCATGGCCAACACGCCCGGCTTCCAGTGGTATGTGACGCGCCACTTCGCCATGAAGGCGCAGGTACCGAAGCTCGACGAGAAAGCCATGATCGAGCTGCTCGTGGTGGCCGAGCTGGGCTATCCCCACGAGTGCCGCGCCGTGGGTCGCGAGCCCGACGGCATCGACACCAAGCGCTTGCCCATCGTCTACGCCAACGACATGGAGGCGCTCAACGCCGCGGTCAAGACCGATCTGGGCAGCCAGTGGAGCGGCGGCGGCGGCGGCGTGACGCTCCATGCCAACCGCGCGGCCTACAACTACTGGACCAGCGGCGGGCTGGAGTACCACCGGCGCGATCTGCTGCTGCATGAAAACATGCACATGATCGAGATGTGCGCGATTGGCGTCGGCCGCTCGCCGGTCTGGCTGCTGGAGGGTTTGTCGCACGTCTTCGGCCAGCACGTCTGGGACAAGGCCAATCAGCGCCTGACCACGGCCGTGCTGGACCGCGCGCCGAGCAACGACTTCTACGACCGCGGGTTGGCCAACATCGCCGAGAAGCCGGTGGTGGCGGCCGACTTCTATGAGAGCCGTGTTGGCGAACCCTATCGGCCCGGCGTGTATGTGCTGTTCAACCAGTTCTGCTGGTCAGACCCCGAGCGCCTGATGAAGTGGCGCCTGTGGCGCGATGAGCTGTACGCCTGCGGCGGCGTGGATCTGGTGGCCAACAACCGCCGGCTCATGCAGCGCATCTTCGGCCCGCCCGAAGCCTTCGACCGCGAATGGCTGCCGTGGCTGGCCGCGCGGCGCAACAGCTACCACTGGGTCTGCTGGGGCTGGGAGCAGGACGGCGACACGGTGCAGGCCTACGGCTGGCCGCCGGCCGGCTTCGACTATGCCCAGATGGACATCAACTGGGCGCCCGGCGAGCAGCCGGCCGAGGATCCGCTGCGGCTCGACTACCCGCAGACGCCGCCGCCGGCGCTGGTCGCTCCGGTCGACCGCCGCGCCGATGAGCCGTCGTTGGGCGTGCTGCTGGACTTCCGCGGCGAGCCCGACAAAGGCCTGTGCGGCGTGGCCCTGGCACGGCGCGCGGCGCTGGGCACGAAGGTCACGCGCACCGACACAGGCCGGCTGGAGATCGACGGCAGCCGCGTCGGTCGGCCCAACCAGACGCTCGACCTCGGCGCGGTCCTGCGCGACGTGCTACGACCGGGCGCCGAACGCCTGGGCCTGAAGGTCGAGCTGGGCGACACGCGCGACACATCGATGCCAATCCTCGTGCGGAACTGCCGCGAGGTGAGCATCGACGGCAGCGCCATCGGCCTGGAGAGCAAGACTGTTCCGCTGACCGCCGAGCTGCAGGCCGCCATCCGCCGCACTGAGGGCCGGCTGGGCTTGAACCTGCGCTTTGGCCGGCAGGCGCTGATCGTCACGCTGGCCGCGGACAACGGCGCGCCGCCCAACCGCCAGGAGATCACCTTGCCGGTCAACGCCGAGCAGCGCCAGGCGCTGCTGAGCGGCCGCCTGTCGTTGTTGGCCAAGGACGCCAACCCACGCCTGACGCCGTACCTGGACCTGGTCCGCCGCACGACCGAGGATTACGACCAGGCGACGCCGAGCGGCCGCCTGTCGCTGGCCAGCGAGGACGACCTCTACGGCCTGGCGCGCGCCGCCTACCTGGCGGGCGAGCAGGCTCCGGCGTCGCTGACCGAGCTGCGGCGTAACCTCACCGCCGCCGGTGATGCGGGCCTGGCCGCCTATCGGGCCGGCCTGCCCAAGGTCATGGCCGACCTGGTTGCCCTGCCGAACACCGGCGGGGCGGTGGCGGCGCTGCTGGGCGTCAGCCTGAACCTCGGCGCCGACGCCGAGTCGACCTGTGCGGCACCGGCCTTCATCGCCGCCCTGCGCGGCGCGCGCGGCGAGGAGGTCACGGGCACCGTGCGGCTGGAAGCCACGGGCATTCGCCTGTCCGGGCCGGCCCTTGAACAGCCGGTGCGTCTGCCCGCCGGCGGCGCCCAGGCCGTGCCTTGGCGCGTGCCGATAGCCGAGGGTGGCACGGGCGCGTTCGTGTGCCGCGCGGTGGCCACGCTGACCTGCCGCGGCCAGCGCTTCACGCTGACCGCCGAGGCCATGGCACGTCGCTCGATCCCGGCCTGGCAGGTCATCGGCCCGTTCGACAACGCCGGCGGCGCCACGGCCGACATCGCCCACGCACCCGAGACCGAGCCGGTTGACCTGACCCGGCGCTACGCCGGCGCCAAGGGCGCCCAGGTGGCCTGGCGCAAGGTGGAGCGCGCGTCCAGCGCCAGCCCGCTGAGCGAGCTGGTGGTCGATCTCAACGAGCTCTACGGCCAGCCCGAGAACGTGGCCGCCTATGCCGTTTGCTGGGTGGAATCGGAACGCGAGCAGGAGGTGGAGCTGGGCGTCGGCTCCGAGGACGGGTTCGTGGCCTGGGTCAACCGCCAGCGCGTGGGCGCTGTGCTCCAGGCCAACCGTACCTACGCCGCACGCGGCGACCGCTGCCGCGTGAAACTGCGCGCGGGGCTCAATGAACTGCTGCTCAAGATCACGCTCAGCGGCGCGGGCTGGAAGTTCGGCGCCGATCTGACCGGGCTCGACGGCCGGCCGGTACAAGGGCTGCGCTATCATCCGGAGCCGCGCTGACCACTCTGACGCTTTACAGACGGTCAGACGGACGGCATAGTACTCAGGCAAGCCAGTGTGTATCGGGGCCTGACGGGCCAGACTGGCGCGCGACAAGGTGCCGTGCTGAGCGCTGGGGTCAGGGCAGGGCAGGCGTGGCGGATGTCGGCGCAGGCCCCAGCCGTGCCATGGGCCTCGTTGCCGCCCGGCTTCGTCGGCGGTGCCTGAAGCGCTGCCCAGCGCAAGCATGGCGGCAGCCAGGTTGACGCAGCCGGGCCGCAAGGCGCGGCCCGAGGCGCTCGGGATACCTGAACTGCGGCGCTTGTGCTGGGCCAACCCCAGATGCCGACTGCCTGCGCCCATCGGCGCCGCCTTGGGCGCACTGTGCTTCGGGCATGCCTGGCGGGCGTCAGGCCAGTGCCGCTTGGCACATACTGGGTGGAGCCGCTCTATGGTGCTCTGTCGCCCAGGAGAACCGTTCATGACTGCTCGTCGGACGACAACGTTCATCGCCCGGGCGGCGGTAGCCGCCCTGCTGCTGACGTGCTGCCAGTCGCGCCGGAGCGCTGAACGGCCTGCCGCGAGCGAAGGCACGGTTGCCGGCACGTCGGTTCAGACCGCGGCGCTCCCTACTCCGGTGGCTTCCACGCCGGCCGGACACCCGACCCAGTGGTACGTGGGGGTGCTGTACTGGTCGATGAACATCAAGGGTCAGGTGGCCATGCGCCGGGGGCTGGAGGATGAGTGCCAGCGGATCAACCAGGCCGCGGCCAAGGACGGCAGCCGGCAGGTGAAGCTCGAGCCGCACGTTGCGGGCGATGGTGAGCAAGGCATCGAAACGCAGATTCGCCAGATGCGCGAGTTGATCGCGGCGCGCGTAGACCTGATCATTGTTCAGCCCACGGATAACGCCGCGCTGGCCGCCCCGTTGCGCGAGGCCAACGCCGCGCGCACCCCCGTGGTGGCCTACGATCAGTACATCAATGGTGGCGAACTCGCGGCCTATGTCACTTCTGACAATTACCAGGCTGGCTGGCTAGATGGCGAGTATATCGCCGACCGCTTCCGTGGGCGGAGCGAGCTCCGCCTGGTCCTCGTCGAGTACCCGCAGGTCTCCTCGACCGTCGAGCGCGTCAACGGCTTCGTGGACGCGCTTGAGGCAGCCAAGGCGCATCAGCGGGTGCTGAAGAGCTACACGGCGGTCGAGCCGGTCGGCGGACGCAAGGCCGGGCAGGCCATTGTACGCGACTTCCCGGCGCGCGGCAGCGTTGACGTGGTGTTCACCGTTAACGATGGCGGCGGCCTGGCGGTAGTCGATGTCCTGGCCGAGGCCAAGCGCACGGACATCATGGTGGCCACCATCGACGGCGACCCTCGTTCGGTCGACAACATCCGAGCCCGCCGCATCACGGTGGTGGACAGTGCGCAGTTCTGTGGGCCCCTTGGCGCCGAGGCAATGCGGGCTGGCTACGCGCTGCTTCGAGGACTGCCGACGCCGCGCCATGCCCTGGTGCCGGTCTTCCCCATCACCGTCGAGACGCTGGGGCTCTACCCAGGCTGGATGGGGCCCATCCCCGACGGATTCGACAAGCCCTGGCACAGCGCCAAGCCACGCTGGAGCGGCGCGCTCCGCGTGGAGGAGCGACGATGAGCATGGCCAGTCGCTGGCACCGCAGGGGCTCGGCCACCGTAGAGCGCATGGACCGCAAGCTCGCGCTCGCCTTTGGCGCGATCATCCTGGCGCTCATGCTGATCGTGGCCGGCACGGCCAGCCGGCTCTACAACCGCCTCAATCGCCAGGAGGAGGATCGTCTGGCTGGAACCATCGCCAGGGTGCTCGACCAGGCCATCAACAAGGTGGCATTCTCGGGCAAGTACCACACCCGCCTGCTTCTCGAGGAGATGAAGGCGAGCGTCCCGGACCTCGCCTTCATCTCTGTTGAGGATGCGGACGGCAGAGTGATCGCGCATAGCGATCCGTCCCGCAACGGCACCGTGCGCAGCCCCAGCGATATGGTGGCGACTCCGGCCGTCGGCGCACCCAGGTCGACCGAGCGGCTGGTCGACGGGCGCCACATCAAGGAGGTGGCCGTCCCCTATCGCGGTGGGCTAGGCGGCAACGTTCTGGGCACCATCCATGTTGGCATCACCACGGAGCTGGCTCGCCAGACACACCGGCGCAACCTGGCCGGGATGCTTGTGTTGACGGCCCTGCTCACCATCAGCGCCATGTGGGTGGTCCTGCTGCTCAGCCGCGGCTTCGGCGGCGCGGTACGCGCTCTGGCGGTGCAACTGCAGGGCATCGCCGATAGCCTGCCGGGTGTCATCTACCGGTTCCACCTTCTCGCTGATGGCTCGGTGCGTATGGTGTTCACCAGCCAGGCGGCGATGCACCTGTTCGGCCTGGGCTCGGCGCGCCCGGAGGACTTCCTGGTCGGCTTCACCGCCGGCCTCCAGGCCGATGATCAGGCGCGCTTCGATGAGTCGATCCGCGCCGCCGCCGCGGCTCGGTCGCCGTGGCACTTCGGCGCACGGTTCACGCGGTCTGACGGGAGCACCCTGTGGTTCCATTGCATCGCGCAGATCGCGAGCCTCGCCGATGGCACCACCGAGTTCTCGGGCGTACTGCTCGACATCACCGAGCGCCAACGAGCCGAGGAGGACCTGTGGCGCTCGCGGGAGATCCTCAAGGCCGTGCTGGATAGCATCACGGTACGCGTCTTCTGGAAGGACACGGACCTCAACTACCTGGGCTGCAACCTGGCGTTCGCGCGCGACGCCGGGTTCGAGGAGCCCGAGCAGGTCATTGGCAGAAGCGATTTCGATGTGGTCTGGCGCGCCCAGGCCGAGATGTACCGGAGCGCCGATTACGAAGTGATAGCGACGGGCACGCCCAGACTGCTCTATGAGGAACCGTTGACCACGGGCTCGGGCGAGACGGTGCACGTGCTCACCAGCAAGGTGCCTCTGCGCGACGCACAAGGAGCAGTCATCGGCGTGCTCGGCACGTATCTGGACATCACCGAACGCAAGCGGGCCGACGCTCAGCGCGACGAGTTGCAGGCGCAACTCGTGCAGGCCCAGAAGATGGAATCGGTGGGCCGGCTGGCCGGTGGCGTGGCACACGACTTCAACAACATGCTCGGCGTCATCCTGGGCCACGCCGAGATGGCGATGCAGGCGGTCGGCCCGCTCTCGCCCGTCCATGCCGACCTGGAACAGATCACCCAAGCGGCCAGGCGCTCCGCGGATCTGACGCGGCAGTTGCTGGCCTTCGCGCGCAAACAGACCGTCACGCCCAGAGTGCTCGATCTGAACACGACCGTCGAAGGCATGCTCAGAATGCTCAAACGGCTCATTGGCGAGAACATCGAACTGGCTTGGCGGCCCGGCGCGAATTTGCCGCGCATCAACATGGATCCCTCGCAGCTCGACCAGATCCTGGCCAATCTCTGCGTCAATGCGCGAGACGCCATCGACGGTGTCGGCCAGGTGACCATCGAGACGGCGCTCGTGCCGCGCGTCAGCGTCGGCGCCGCGTCCCCCGATAGCGAGCATGTACGCCTTTCGGTCACCGACACCGGCTGTGGCATGGACCGTGAGACCATCAGCCACATCTACGAGCCGTTCTACACGACCAAGTCGTTAGGGCAGGGCACCGGATTGGGGCTGGCCACGGTCTACGGCATCGTCACGCAGAACAGCGGTCTGATCGATGTTGACAGCGCTCCTGGCCGTGGCACGACATTCCACGTCTACCTGCCCGCGCTGCCCGCACTGCCCGTTGGCGCGAACGCCGAGGACGCCCCGCCGCGGACACTGCCGGCCCAAGGGGGCCAGGAGATCGTGCTCCTCGTCGAAGACGAGCCGGCCATTCTGCGTATGGTGTCGGTCATGCTGGAGCGCCTGGGGTACCGCGTTCTGCCAGCCGCCAGACCCAGCGAGGCCATCCGCCTCGCTGGCCAGCACGCCGAGCCCATCGACCTGCTGCTGACCGATGTGATCATGCCCGAGATGACCGGGCGCGACCTGGCCAACCAGTTGCTGGCGCGGCACGCCGGGCTCAAGGTGCTGTTCATGTCGGGCTACACGGGCGACGTGCTCGCCAGCCGAGGGGTCATCGACGACGGCGTCAACTTCATTGGCAAGCCATTCACCGCGGCCGAGCTTGCCGCTGGCCTGCGCCAGCTACTTGGCTCGTGAGTGCCGCCTACACCCCATGCGCCGTCCGCGCGATGATCGCCTCCTGCAGCGCCTCGGACAGGCTGGTGAAGTAGTCGCTGTAGCCGCCCACGCGCACGATCAGGTCGCGGTGCGCTTCAGGCTCGGCCTGCGCCGCGCGCAGAGTCTCGGTGTCCACCACGTTGATCTGCAACTGCATGCCACCCAGCGCGAAGTAGGCGCGCACGAGCTGGACGGCGGTGTCGAGCCCGGCCTGCGTGGTCAGCATCTCGCGCTGCAGGCGCATGTTGACCACCGGTGTGCCGGCCATGAGCGCCAACGGCAGCTTGGTCACCGAGCGCAGCATGGCCGTCGGACCATGCGTGTCGCGGCCTTGCGCCGGCCCAGCGCTGTCGGCCATGACCGCACCGGCTAGCCGGCCATCGGGCGTCGCACCCACGTAGGCACCGTCGCCGGCCCAGTGGTTGAACATGATGCAGCCCGGCAGGTAGCGCCCACCGCGCGGATGCGGCTGTCGATGCATCTCGCGGCAGACGAACTCGAGGATCTCACGACCCACATCGTCGGCCGCCGGATCGTCGTTGCCGAAGCGCGGCGCCGCCATCAACAGGCGCCGCTCGGTCTCGTAGCCCTCGAAGTTGGCGGCCAGCGCGGCGCTGAGTGTGGTGCGGTCGAGTTTGCCCTGCTCATACACGCAGGTACGTAGCGCGGCCAGGCTGTCGATCAGGTTGGCGATGCCGATGACGTTGGTGATCGACCAGTTGTAGCGCGCGCCACCGGCCTCGAAGCCGCGGTGCCGCGCCACGCAGTCGCGGGTGAACAGCGTGCGGTAGAGCTTGGGGTCGCCCTCGGTGAAGCGTCGGCGGTAGTCGTCGGACAGATCGGTGAAGAAGACCGCCATGACATGGCTGATCTGCCGGCGCAACGCCGCCAGCAGGCTCTCGAAATCCTCGAAATCGACCAGCCGGCCCGTATGTGGACCCACCTGGCGCCGTTCGACCGGGTCGTAGCCGTCGTTCAGCGTGTATTCGAGGATCTTGGCCAGGTTGATGTCAATGCCCGGATAGTGCCGGCTGTGATAGCAACTGCTGCCGACGCTCGAACGGCCGGGGATCATCGACTCCGTGCAGCCGCCAAAGCCCAGGTCGCGCGCATCCTCGGGCGTCAGGCTCAGGTCGAGGTCGAGCAGCGTCTGCTGGTACAGGTCGTCGTTGTACAGCGCCGGCCGGCCGGTGCCGTTGCTCAGCGCCTGCAAGGCCAGCCGGACACCCGCGTCGGGCGTGCCCTTGGTGATGCGGAAGGCGACATTGGGCCGCGCCAGCCGGTTGCGCTCACAGGCCAGCAGGATCTCGGCCGACAACGCGTTGTAGCCATCCTCGCCCGCGGGCGTGTAGCCACCGAGCTGCAGGTTGTAGCCGTTCATGCTCTCGATGCTGTGGAAATGCTCATCGAGCAGCCGCCGCGCGAAGTCGACATCGATGACGCCGGCCGCGAGATCCTGGTCGTAGAGCGCGCCGAGCAACTGGTCGAGCCGACCGACGTTGTCGCAGCCATCGAGCATCCACATGAAGTGGACCGCCAGGAAGCCCTGGTAGAACGTCGTCGCCGGCTGCAGGAAGCAGTCGCGGAAGCTGTCGCGCAAGTGCAGCAGTTCGGCGCGGCGCGGCTCGTCAGCCTGCTCCGCGGCCGCGCCGATGGCCTCCACCGCACGGGCATGGAAGGCGCGGACGCCCTGCGCGTAGTCCCACACCGCGTCGAGCAGGTTCCGCTCGTCGTCGCCGGCCCCCGAGTCGGCCGCGTAGACCTTGGCCAGTTCCGCGGCCAGCTCGGCCTCCACCGCGTCGAAGCCCTCGGCCAGGATGCGCGGCGCGTCGGGGCAGTTGTGGGTGGAGTCGCCGAAGAAGTGGAAGCGCGGCCGCAAGTCGGCCAGCAGCGCGTCGATGAACTCCGCCTGCTCGGGGTGCCGGGCCTTCTTGATCTCCGCGGCCTCGCCGTTGGCGCGCAGCCCGCCGAAGTACTCGAAATCACAGATGCCGCCCAGCACCGACCACTGGCCACGGGCGGGATTGGCCGCGCGCAGCAGCTCGTGCGGCTCACATGGCATCAGCAGCCCATCCTCGGGCACGCGGATGAGCATGTGCTCGTACAGGCGGCGATAGGCCCGGCCGTAGGCCCGTGGCCAGGGCAGGTCGAGCCCTTCGTAGAGGCCGAGCGCGGCCCACTCGCCCAGCGCTCGCAGGCGGTCTTCGTAGTCTGGGAAACGGTCGGACAGCGTGACGGCCATGGTCCGGCTCCTCGTGCAGTGCGCTGTGCGCTCTGCGCAGCGCACAGCGTAGCGCGTCGCGCGGCTGGGTACAACCGGATTCAGGGAAGCGAACCATGGGCGACCTCAAAGACCCGCGGCTGATGTGGCTCAAGGCGGCACTGTTCGTCGTCGCGGTGCTGCTGGCCTCGGCCGGGCTGCTGGCCCAGCAGCCCGAATGGCGCACCGCGCTGCTGCTGGCGATCGCAGTGGTCTGCGCCTGCCGTTTCTACTACTTCTGCTTCTACGTCATCGAACACTACATCGACGACCAGTTCCGCTTCGCCGGACTGTGGTCGGTGTTGCTCTACCTCTGGCGGCGCCGCTCCGGCTAGCGCGGCAGGCCAATGGCGATCCCCACCGAGCACAGCCGCCCCATCGTGATCCGACGCCATGTGGATCATATGTTTGCATAGCAGAAACCATTACTAAAGCCCGTCAGATTCGTCTCCTTGCGCGGATGTTGCGCGATGGGGCGGATCAGCGGGCGATCTCGCGGCGCGCATCTGGTCAGAGGGACGAGTCATGCCAGAGCGAGTCAAGACGCCAGCCGAGAGCCGGCCGCGACGTGGCCGGGAGGCGTTCGATCCGAGCGTGGCGCGTTTCTTCCTGGCCTTGGGCGCCGTGGGTGAGGTGAGTCGCGCCGCGCAGCTAGCCGGCGTGGACGAGGACACGGCCTGGGGCTGGCTGGATCAGATCCCTCGGCCGGCGTGGCTGACACGTCGGGCCGAGGCGGCGACCCGCATGTTCGACCTGGCCTGTGAGGCGCTGGCCCAGACCCAGCGCGTGTTGCGTGGCGAGACGGACGAGTGCGGTGAGCCAACGGTGAAGGTTGGCCTAAGGGAGCTGGTGATGGTGGCGGAGCGGTTCTTCGCGGCAGCCCTGAAGCTCGACCGGGAAGTAGGTACCGATGCCGACCCCGAGCTATCGATCGACCTGGGTGCGTGGGCGCAAGCGGCCGATCGCCTGGGACGGGCCCCAGCCCCATCCGGGGCAGCTGGAGGTTCTGTCGAGTAGCGCCCGATTCCGCGTTCTGGCCTGTGGCCGCCGCTGGGGCAAGAGCCTGCTGGCGCTCATGGCCTGCCTGCTCGAAGCCAGGAAGGCCGGCGCGCAGATCTGGTATGTGGCCCCCACCTTTCGCATGGTGGACCTGCACTGGCGCACGCTGCGGCGCAACCTGCCGCCCGGCTATCCGGCGCGCCTGAAGCAGGCCGAACGCCGGCTGGTGTGTGACAACGGCGCGGAGATCGTCTTCCGCTCGGCCGACAACCCCGACCACCTGCGCGGCGTGGGCCTCGACTTCCTGGTGGTCGATGAGGCGGCCTTCATCGCCAACGGCGCGACCGCCTGGGGCGAGGCCATGCGCCCGACCCTGGCCGACCGCCGCGGGCGCGCGCTGATCATCTCTACCCCGCGCGGCCACGACTGGTTCCACAGCATGTACAGCCGCGGCCAGGACCCGGGCGAGCCCGACAGCACGGCCTTCTGGTTCCCCACGGCCAGCAACCCGACCATCGCGCCGGGCGAGGTGGAAGCGGCGGCGCGCGAGCTGCCCCAGCGCATCTTCGAGCAAGAGTTCGAGGCGCGCTTCCTCGACGACGGCGGCTCGGTCTTCCGCGGTGTGCGGCGCGCGGCGGTGCTGGCGCCGGCCGAGCCCTATCCGGGCCGCTTCGTGGTGGGCGTCGACTGGGGCAAGCGCGACGACTTCACCGTGTTCTGCGTGCTCGATACCGAGTGCGGCGCGGTGGTGGCGCTGGAGCGGTTCAACCAGATCGACTACGCGGTCCAGACCCAGCGACTGGGCACGCTGTGCGAGCGCTGGCGGCCGAAGCTGGTGCAGGCCGAGCAGAACTCCATCGGTGAGCCGCTGCTGGAGCAGTTGCTGCGCGACGGCCTGCCGGTGCGCGGCTTCAAGACCACCGCCGGCAGCAAGACGCGGATCATCGACAACCTGGCCCTGGCGCTCGACCAGCAGGCGCTGACCCTGCCGGCCGACCCGGTGCTGGTCTGCGAGCTGGAGGCCTACACCATGGAGCCCACGCGCTCGGGCCACTACCGCTATTCGGCGCCGCCGGGCCTGCACGACGACTGCGTGATGGCCCTGGCCTTGGCCTGGGACGCCCGCGACCAGGCCACCGACGACCTGTTGGCGGCCTTCCTATGAGAGCGAAGAACGGTGTCAGGCACGAGCGGCACTGACGCTCCGGGCCAACCCAGGCCGTAATGTGGTCGCGATCCTGAATCAGTCGAGGCTGGCGAAGGTCATCGGAGTTGGAGACAGCCAGATGGCCAACGCCCGCCGCCGTGATTGAATCCCAGACCTGAGCCAGCCCCTGCCTGGCTTGGCCCATCCTGTCTGGTAGCGCTACCTGCCGTGCGCCGTGGTCGGTGCCTTGGCGCGGGGCTGCGGGGTGCGCGGCTATCGGCGCGTGTATGATCCGTTGGTCGTGTTGTGGGCCCTGGTGGACGACGCGCTGAGCGGCAACCTCAGCCTGGAAGCGCAGGTCGAGCGGCTGGCGGCGGTGTCAGGCCGCGAACTGAGCGCGGGCAGCGGGGCCCTATGTCGAGCGCGGCAGCGCCAGCCGGTGGCCCTGATGCGGGCCTGCGCGGAGCATGTTGCGCGCGTGGCGGCCGGCTTCCAACGCAACGCTGGGTCGTGGGTCGACTACGCGGTCGACGGGTCCTACACGGCGTTGCTGGACAGTCCGGCCAATCAGGAGCGCGATCCGCAGTCGGCTTGTCAGCGGGCAGGTTGTGGCTGGCCGCTGCTGCACGCCGTAGCTCTGGTGGACCAGGGCACGGGTTGCAGCGTGGCCATGTCGCTGGGCGGACTGGGCGACCATGACGCCAAGCTGGCCCGCCCCTTGTGGGACCGCCTGGCGCGCGGCGACCGAGTGGTCATGGATCGGGGGTTCGCCTCGTACGGCATGTTGACCGCGGCCCAGCGGCGGGGCTGGACGGTGGTCATGCGGCAGCACCAACGCCGGCTCAACAGCGAGCCGTTGACGGGCGACGGTGACGACCGGCTGGAGACCTGGTCGGTGCCCAACAAGCGCCCTGACTGGTGGGATGCGCAGCGGCCGGCGCGGCAGGCGGTGCGCGTGGTGCGGCAGCGGCGGCGTGATGGCACTCAGCACCAACGTTGGCGCGGAGCAGTTGAGCCACGCCGAGGTGCTGGCCCTGTACGAGCAGCGCTGGCGCATCGAGACGCGCTTCCTCGAACTCAAGCACTACCTGGCCATCGAGCCAGTGTGCGCGCGCCAACGGTCCCGGCTGCGGCGTAACGCCGGCTGCGGCGTAACGCCGGCTGCGATGCCGAACAGCAGGAGCGGCTGCTCGGTGCCGCGCGGCCCGCGCGCCAGTCTTGTCCCTGACAGACCCCGTCGCTCGCGCCTATGATGGCCGTGGCACACGTCGTTGCAGTGGCCGCGGGAGAGCAGGGATGCGCCGAGCGACGTGTTGGATCCTCCAATTGGCTGCGCTGGCCGGGCTGGTAGGCTGTGGCGGCTCATCGCCGTCGAGCACGGTGGCCCCCAAGCCGTTGCCGGGCACCGCCAAGTTCCACATCGACGTGGCCTCGGGCCAGGTCAGCATCACCCCCAGCACCACCGGCTCGCGCGCCATCCTGCTCGGCGGATCGGCCGGGTTCACGACCAGCACACTGCTCGACCAGCCGGGCAACACCGGCCTCAGGATCCTCAATGTGGCGGTCAGCAACGGCTGGGTGCAGGACATCGGCCGCCAGCCCGACGGCGTCGTGACCGGCCTGCGCGTGCTGTTCAGCCCGTTCGTCACCGCCCAGGCCTTTGCCGATCTACGCCCCAAGGTCACCGTCAGCGCCCTCGTCGCGTCGGCCACCGACGACAGTGTCGATGGGCCGCTGGCGACCGCCGCCATGCGCGCACCAACCGGCGCCGCAGTCGGACCCGATGGGTCGATCTACATCACGGACGCCGCAGCCAACCGCGTGCGCAAGATCCGCGCCGGGTTCGTCAGCACGCTGGCCGGCAGCGGCACCGGCGGCCCAGGCGACGGCCTGGGCACGGCCGCCCAACTGGCCCAGCCCGCGGGCATCGCGATCAACCCGCGCGATGGCGCGTTGATCGTCACCGAGCTCTCGGGCCATCGCGTGCGGCGCATCACGCCCGAGGGCCGCGTCACGACCATCGCGGGCGGCACGACGTCTGGCGGGGCCAACGGCCTGGGCAACGTGGCCACCTTCACCAACCCGTTTGGCGCGGCTGTGGCCGCCGATGGCACCATCTATGTGGTAGAGCGCAACGGCCATCGCGTGCGGCGCATTGTGCAGTCCGGCGCCGACCCGACGTTGCCTGGCAGCTACACGGTCAGCACGCTGGCCGGCTCCGGCGCGCCCGGACTGCGCGATGGCGTGGGTGCCGAGGCGCAGTTCTCCTTTGCCTCGGGCCTGACCATAGGGCCCGACGGTCGTCTGTATGTGGCCGACACGGGCAACCATCGCATCCGCCTGGTCAGCCCCGACGGCGCCGTGGTCACCATTGCCGGCGCCGGCCCGCAGACCAGCCTCGATGGTGATGGCGCCGTCGCCACGTTCAACCAGCCGATCGGCGTGGTGTGGGCCGGACAGGCACTGATCGTCACCGAGGACGCCGGCCGCGTGATCCGCCAGGTAAGCCTGCGCGCCGGCGGCACCGCTTCACCGGCCAACCCACGTAGCTGGTCGGTGCAGACCTTGGCTGGCAACCCCGCGTCGAGCACGGTGGTGCTCAACGGCGACGGCACGGCAGCCACGTTCGCCGGCCTGCGCCTGCCCGCGGTCGATGCGCGCGGGACGCTCGTCGTGCCGGAAGCCACCAACCGCGCTATACGCCTGGTGACGCCGCCCAACGGGCTGTTCCCGGTGGGCACGGTCAGCGGCGCGGGTGACGGCAGCCTGGTCCGGCTGGCCAGTGCCGACGGCGTCATCCCCAACTCGCTCTTTGGCGCCAACCTGCCGTTCGTCAGCTACACCGGCGTGGTAGCGCCGGGCGGCAGCACCGCGGCCAAGCCCTGGGTGTTCGCCGTGCCCGCGGGTGTGGCGGCGTTCGAGTTCATGGTCACCGTGGAGGCCGACACGGCCGTCGCCGCGCCGCCCGAAGCCGTGGTCAACGCCAGCGCCGGCGTCCGCGTCGTCGGCTCGCCCAACGTGCGCGTGCGCACCTATGCCGGCGGCGACGCCGGCCTGCTCGACGGTGATGTTGGTCTGGCCCGGTTCGGCGCCATTCACGGCCTGGCGCGCGATGCGCAAGGCCGGCTTTACGTGACTGACGGCAACAACCGGGTGCGCTGCGTCGAGCCCAACGGCCGCGTCTACACCATCGCCGGCTCGACGCTGCCCGCTACCATCGCCGAGGTACCGGTCGACGGACCGGGCAACACCGCGCAACTGGCTCAGCCGCGAGGCATCGCGGTCAGTGCCGACGGTGATGCAGTCTATGTCGCCGAACTGGGTCGGAGCCGGATCCGGCTGGTCACGCTGACTGGCCCGGACCGGTTCAACTCGGCGAACTGGACCGTGACGTCGGTGGCCGGCGGAGCGTTGTTCAACGCCGCGCAGAACGGCACGGTCAAGGGCGACAAGGCCAGCTTCGGCGGGGTGTCGGGCCTGCTGCTGGCCACCGCCGACGACCTGTACGTGTGCGAACCGCTGGGCAACCGCGTCCGCCGAGTGCGCTTTGTGGGCGGCGATCGCCGAGTCGCGGCCAACTGGGAGGTCTCCCTCGTGGCGGGCGACGCGAGCCTGCGCGAGGGCGCCCCGGGCGATACCGACGGACTGGGCGCCGCCGCGCGCTTCAGCCAACCCCAAGGCCTGGCCATGGACCGCTCCGGCCTGCTCTATGTGGCCGAGGCCTCGGCCTCGCGCATCCGGCGCATCGATAACGCCGGCGGCCTCCCTGGCGCGGCACGCGTGTCGTTCTGGGCCGGCGCGCCCACCGTGACGGCGTCGGCCCGCTTCTCCCTGGCCGATGGCACCAGCGCCACGGCGCGATTCAGTTCGCCCGTGGGGCTCGGCATCGATGCCGCGGGCTACGTGTACGTGTGCGACTACCAGAACCGCCGCATCCGCCGCATCGGACCCAATGCCGAGGTCGCCACGGTGGCCGGGTCGGGCACGGCAAACGCCGTCTTCGACGGGCTCACCGACGGCACCAACAATACCGTCTTCTTTGGCGAAAACCAGGACGGCACCGGCGCCACGGCCCAGTTTGGCCAGGCCCGCTGCCTGCTGGTCGACCCCAGCGGCTCGATCTACGTAGGCGACGGCACTCGCCTCCGGCTCATCGAGCGGACGGTGTCGCCCGCGCCCACGTGACCGACGCCGCGTCGGCGCCGTCCGCGCGGCTTGCCAGGAGACACCGCCGTCGGTAGACTGAGGCCGACACGGTCGGGAGCCGTAACGTGCTGGGTGTGCTCGATGAGCTACGTGACCTGACCGATCCCATTCGCATCGCCGTGGTGGGCGCCGGCGCCATGGGTCTGGGTCTGGTCCGCCAGATTGCGCTGACGCCGGGCCTGACCTGTGTCGGCGTGGCCGACCTTCGCCTCGACCGCGCCGAGGCCGCTGCCCTGGCCACCGGCCGGCCCTACCAGGTGTGCGACAGTGCCGCGCAGGTGCACGGCGCCATCGGCGCGGGGCGGATGGTCGTCTGTGCCGACGGCCGGCTGCTGGCTGCCGCGGCCGGCGTCGAGGTGCTGCTCGAGGCGTCCAGCGCCGTGCTGAACGCTGCCGAGACCGCCCTGACCGCCGTACGGCACGGGCAGCATCTGGTGCTCATGAACGCCGAGATCGACGCCGCCTTTGGTCCCGTTCTGGCCGCCGAGGCCGCGGCGCACGGCGTGGTCATGACCGGTTGCGACGGCGACCAGCATGGTGTGCTCAAGCGCCTGTGGGACGAGGTCGTGCTATGGGGCTTCGAGCCGGTGATGGCCGGCAACCAGAAGGGCTTTCTCGACCGCTACGCCAACCCCACGACCATCGTGCCCGAGGCCGACAAGCGCCGGCTCGACTACCGCATGTGCACCGCCTACACCGACGGCTCCAAGCTCAACATCGAGATGAGCCTGCTGGCCAACGGCCTCGGCCTGACCATCGCCCAGCCCGGCATGCTCGGCCCGCGCGCGGCCCATGTGCACGAGGCCTTCGACCGCTTCGACCTGGCGGCGCTGCGCGGCACGCACGGCGCCGTGGCCGACTACCTGCTGGGCGCGGAGCCCGGCGGCGGCGTGTTCGTCATCGGCTACTGCGACGATCCCTACCAGGCCGACATGCTGGCCTACTACAAGCTCGGCGATGGGCCGTTCTATCTGTTCTACCGACCGTACCACCTGTGCCATCTGGAGGTCGCCGGCTGCGTGCTGCTCGCCGCGCGACACGGACGCGCCCTGCTCGCGCCACGCCATGGGCTGCGCACGCAGGTCATCGCCTATGCCAAGCGGCCGTTGCGGGCCGGTGAGCGGCTCGACGGGCTCGGCGGCTACACCTGCTACGGCCAGATTGAGCTGACCGCGGCAGCCAAGACGCCGGGCCTGCCCATCATCCTGGCCGACGACGTGGTCCTGGCCCGCGACATCGCCCAGGACGAGCGACTGGCCTGGACCGACGCCGACATGCCTGACGACCGGCTCGACGTGCGCCTGCATCGGGCCAGCCTGGCGCTCACGCCGGGGTCCGGCGCATGAAGCTGGCCATCCTGGTCGTCTATCGGCTGACCGATGATCTGCTGCCGCTGCTGGACCTGCACCTGGCGCGCATCGCGCGGCACACCACGGTGCCCTACACGCTGTATGGCGCGGCTGTCAGCCTCGGCGAGGGCGCCCGGCAGCGGCTCTCGGCCCAGCCCCATGTCGTCCTGCCCGAGTTGGTTGGCACCACCGCGACCGACAAGCACGAACACGCGCACTACCTGGAACAGCTCACCCAACTCGCCTTTGACCACGGCGCGGACCATGTGGTCACGCTGCACCTCGACTCCTTCCCCATCGCCGACGGCTGGGTCGAGACGCTGCTCAGCCTCCTCTCGCCGCGTTGCCCGCTGGTCACGCTGACACGCGGCAGCACCGCCTGCCTGCTGGTCGAACGCGACTTCTATCTGGCCCGGCGGCCACCCTATCTGCTGCCAGACGACGTGCTGGCCGAGGCCGACTGCCAGGCCTTCCTGCGCGCGGTCAACGCGCCGGCCCATTCGGGCGCCGGCCTGCTCTACGCCACGCACCAGGCTGGGCTCGAGTTCCGCGAACTGCCCGACACCACGGTGCCCGGCCAGCCCACCTGGCGCGCGCGGGTCTTCGGCGATGTGCTCTTCCACTGGGCCGCCGCGGTGCGCCAGCCACCGGTCGGCCCCTCGACGGCGACCGCCGCGGCACCCGAAGCCCTGGCCGCCACCGCCCGCACGCTGCTGCCCGCAAGCTGGCGCCGAGCCCTGCGCCACCTGCTGGCGCCACTCCTCCATCGCCACCTCGACCTGCCGCGACAGCAGGCACACGAGGCCTGGGTCGCCGGGACCTATGCGCGAATGATGGCCGACCCCGAGGCGTTCATCGAGCGGCAGCGCGGCGGGCGATGAGTACGCGCAATCATCCGGCCACTCACCCGGAAGGATAGACCAGCCGGTCGTAGAATGACATAACGTATCGATCCAAACCGACGGGAGCGGCCATGGCTACGCCAGATCGCATCACGGAGCTGAGCGACCGCTTCGACAGCCTGCGAGCGCAGTACCAGAGCAGTGCCTACAACGAAACGCAGGTGCGACGTGACTTCCTGGACCCGCTGTTCCGCGAACTGGGCTGGGACGTCGACAACCAGCAAGGCCACGCCGAGGCCTATCGCGATGTGATCTGCGAGTACTCGTTGACCGGCGCTGGACCGGCGACGCGGCCGGACTACTGCTTTCAGATAGGTGGCCGGCCGATCTTCTTCGCCGAGGCCAAGAAGCCGTCCGTGGTCCTCAAGGACGACATCGCCGCCGCCTACCAGATTCGGCGCTACGCTTGGTCCGCCAAGCTGTCGCTGAGCATCCTGACCGACTTCGAGGAGTTTGCCGTCTACGACTGCCGGGCCAAGCCGGTGAAAACCGACTCGGCTGCTCAGGGCCGCGTGTTGTACATGACCTATCGGGATTACGCCGCCCGATGGGACGAAATCGCCGCACGGTTCAGCAAGACCGCCGTGCTCAAGGGCGCGTTCGATGAGTACGCGAAGAGCAGCAAGGCGAAGCGCGGCACCGCTGATGTCGACGATGCCTTCCTGGCTGAACTCGAAGGCTGGCGCGAGATGCTGGCGCGCAACCTGGCGCTGCGTAACGCCGCGCTTACGTCGCGCCAGCTCAACCACGCGGTGCAGGCCACGCTCGACCGCATCATCTTCCTGCGCATCGCGGAAGATCGCGGCATCGAGAGCTACGGCCAGATGCAGGGCCTGCTCAACGGCACGGGCATCTACGGTCGGCTCACAAAGCTGTTCAAGGATGCCGACGATAAGTACAACTCCGGCCTCTTCCACTTCGGCAGCGAGAAGGGCCGCGCCGGCAGCGATGACGGCTGGACGCTGAACCTCAACCTCGATGACAAGGTGCTCAAGGACATCATCAAGGGCCTCTACTTTCCCGACAGCCCCTACGCCTTTGCCGTGGTGCCCGCCGATCTGCTCGGTCAGGTCTACGAACGGTTCCTGGGCAAGGTCATCCGCCTCACGGCTGGGCACCAGGCCAAGGTCGAGGAGAAGCCGGAGGTCAAGAAGGCTGGTGGCGTCTACTACACGCCAACCTACATCGTCGACCACATCGTTCGCCGCACGGTGGAGCCGTTGTTGGAGGGCAAGCAACCCAAGCAGGTCGCCACACTGCGCATCCTGGACCCCGCGTGTGGCTCGGGCTCGTTTCTTCTGGGCGCCTACGACTACCTGCTCGACTGGTACTTGACGGCCTACAGCGACAAGCCCGCCGAGTGGCTCAAGGGCAAGGAGCCGCGGCTGGCGCAGACACCGGGCGGCTATCGCCTGACCACGCGCGAGCGCAAGCGCATCCTCACCGACCACCTGTTCGGCGTCGACATCGACGCGCAGGCGGTGGAGGTGACCAAGCTGTCGCTCCTGCTCAAGGTGCTCGAAGGCGAGAACGAGCAGTCGCTCAACAGGCAGCTCAGCCTGTTTCACGAGCGCGCGCTACCCGACCTGGACCGGAACATCCAGTGCGGCAACTCGCTGCTCGGCCCGGAGTTCTACACCAGCCACCTGCCCGGCACACTGGACGACGAGACCGAGTACCGGGTCAACGTCTTCGACTGGCAGGCTGGGTTCCCGGCCGCCATGGCCGCCGGTGGGTTCGACGCCGTCGTCGGCAACCCGCCGTACATCCGTATCCAAACACTCAAGGAGTGGGCGCCGGTCGAGGTCGAGGAGTACAAGCAGCGCTACCGCTCGGCGGGCCGCGGCAACTACGACATCTACGTGGTCTTCGTCGAGCGCGGGCTGGCTCTGCTCAATGCCAACGGCCGGTTGGGCTTCATTCTGCCGCACAAGTTCACCAATGCCAAGTACGGAGAGCCGCTACGCGCACTGGTGGCTGCCGGTCGGCACCTGGCCGAGGTCATTCACTTCGGCGACCGGCAAGTGTTCGAGGGAGCCACGACGTACACCTGCCTGATGTTTCTGGACAAGTGTGGGGCTGAGAAGTGCCAGGTCACGCATGTGGCGGACCTGGCAGCATGGGACCGGGGAGAGGCGATGCCATCAGGGCATGTGGCTGCAGCCGACCTCGGCTCGGGTGAATGGTCCTTCGCCGTTGGCAATTCGGGCCGGCTGCTTACCAAAGTTGCCGACGGTCTCCTGCTGTTGGGCGACATCGTCGATCAGTTTGTGGGTGTTCAGACCAGCGCCGACAGCGTGTATATCCTGACTGAACAGGCGACTTTCGGGCCAGAGCCGAGCTACTTGTCCGTGGCCCTCGGCGAGAGCATCGCCATTGAACCAGGCCTACTCCGGCATATAGTGAGTGGCACCGATGTCAGCAGATACGGTGCCATGCCACGCCGTCAGGTCATCCTCTATCCGTACGACGTGACCGACGAGACCGCGACGCTGATCGACTTCGCCGACCTGCAGGACCGGTTCCCCGCCGGGGCCGAGTATCTGCACCGCAACCGTGCCCAACTGGAGGGCCGTGAAGGTGGCAAGTTCCGTGACGAGCACTGGTACAGGTTCGGCCGCAACCAGAACATCGGCATCCAGTCCCGTGTGAAGCTCTGTGTGCCGCGCCTCGTCAAGCGCCTGTGTGCAGCCCCTGATCCAGATGGCTCGCGCTGCCTTGACAACGTGGATGTGGGCGGGTTGACGATCCGTACCGCCTTCGCAGACCTAGACAGGCGGTACCTGCTGGCCATCCTCAATAGCCGGCTTCTAGGCTGGTACTTCCCCTATATCAGTGCGCCGTTCAGTGGGGGCTTCTGGTCGGCCAACCGCCAGTTCCTGAGCCGTGCGCCTATCCGTTTGGCCAGCCCAACCGTCCCCGAGGACGTCGCCCGGCACGACGAACTGGTGAACCTGGTCGACCAGATGCTGGCTCTTCACAAGCAGCTTTGCGCGGACCTGGCGCCGCGTGAGCGCCAACAGACCGAGCGGCGCATCACCGCCACGGACACCCGCATCGACCAGATCGTCTACGAGCTGTACGGGCTGAGCGACAAGGAAATCGCCCTGGTCGAGGATACGACCGGGTGATGCTAGGCACCACAGGTCAGCTAGGCTGATCGTGGCGAAGCCCTGTATCGGCGCGCTCCGTCTGCCACGTCGGACTTGTCTGACCTGTCGGACACGTCCGACAGCGCGCGCCGCGCACCGAAGCTGCGCCGACCCCACCTGAACCCACCCGCGAATCTCACTTGACACCCGCCACGCAACTGTACTAACCTTCCTAGTACAGGTGATACCATGGAGATCGTGCTCCAGGCGGGCAGTCGTCAGCCCATATGGCGGCAGTTGGCCGAGCAGATTCGCGAGGGTGTGGCCCAGGGGCGCGCCGGTTGGTCATCAACCCGAACACGGTGGCGCGGGTCTATCTGGAGCTTGAGCGCGAAGGGGTGTTGGAAACCCGGCCTGGTGTGGGTGTGTTCGTGGCGCGGCCGCGTGATGAGCTGCGCGATGCGGTGCGGCGGCGGCGGCTGGCCGAGGCGGTGGATAAGCTGCTGACCGAGGCGGTGCTGCTGGGCTTCTCGGAAGCCGAGTTGATGCGGGTGGTGGAGGAGCGGCTGGCCAGCTATCGCTGGTCGCGAGAGGGGTGAGACGATGGGCGATGTGGTGCTGGCCGAGGGCTTGACCAAGCGCTATGGTGGGCGCGCGGTGGTCGATGGGCTGGAGTTGTGCGTGCCCGAGGGCTGTTGCTATGGGCTGCTGGGGCCCAATGGCGCGGGCAAGTCGACCGCGCTGAAGATGCTCATGGGGCTGATCTGCCCCGATGCCGGGCGGAGCAGCCTGTTCGGCGAGGATTCGCAGCGGCTCAGCCCGCCGACACTGGCGCGCACGGCCTATCTGGCCGAGAACCATCCCCTCTATCGCTGGATGACCATCCGCCAGATGACCAGCTTCGCGCGGTCGTTCTATCCGCGCTGGAACGACGAGCTGGTGGGTGCCATCTACGACCATTTCGGCCTCAACTGGGGCCAGCGCATCGGCCGGCTGTCCAACGGTCAGCGCGCGCAGGTGTCGCTGGCGCTGGCCGTGGCCACCGAGCCGGAGCTGCTCATCCTGGACGACCCGACGCTGGGGCTCGACCCGCTGGTGCGGCGCGACTTCCTCGAGTCGCTGGTGCAGATCATCGCCCAGCCGGGCCGCACCATCATCTTCTCCTCGCACATCCTGGGCGATGTGGAACGCGTGGTGGACCGCATCGGCATTCTGGTGGACGGCTCGCTGCGCGTGGACCGGCCGCTGGACGATCTCAAGGAGCGTCTGCGCCGCGTGATCCTGACCTTTGGCGCGCCGCCGCCCAAGACGCCCAACTGGCCCGAGTTGGTCTCGGCCCACCGTGGCGAGGATCGGCTGGAGCTGGTGGTGGACGGCTGGGACGAGAGCGTCCATGCCGCCGCGCTGGTGCTGGCGCCGGCCACGCTGCAAGTCGTCGAGATGGATCTGGAGGAGATCTTCGTGGCCTATGTGGGCGGGTCGCGGTCGGCCCTGCCGGCGTTCGGGGAGGGTTGAGGTGCCGGCGGTGCGGGTGCTGGCCAAGGAGCTGGCGGTGCCGCTGCGGCTGGGCGCCGCGGTGCTGGTCTGGTCGCTGTGGTCGGTAGCCGGCGCGCTGTCGCGGTGCCGCGTCGACTCGGAGGAGCTGTTCGGCGATCTGAGCCGTCTGCGCGGCGTCGACACGCTATGGCTGGTGTCGGTCGCGCTGGCCGCCGCAGTGGGCCTGTGGCTGACCTGGGGTGAAACGCGCTGGGGCTCCTGGGCGCTGCTGCTGACGCGGCCCGTCCGCCGGCGGCGGGTGGTGGCGCTCAAGCTGCTGGCCGGCGCGCTGGTCGTGCTGCCGGTCACGGCGCTGCCGATAGCGCTCTTGCACGGCTGGGTGGCGTGGTCGGGCCAAGCGGCCTGGCCCTACGACCCGGCCAGCGCGGCAGCGTTGTGGCGCGGCTGGCTGGCCGTGCCAGCGTGGTATCTGGCGTGCTTCAGCACCGGCCTTCCAGCTCGCCCGACAACGGCCTGGCGGTGGCTGCCGCTGGCCGGCGCGGCGGTGCTGGCGCGGGGGTTGGGCTTCGTGGAGCGGCCGGGGTGGTTGGCGCTGGCCGTCAGCGCGGCGCTGGCCGTCGGCGCGCTGCTTGAGGCGGAGCGGATGGACTGGGGGTAGCCATGGGCGAGCTATGCGCGGTGCCACGCCGCCTGTTGGCGGGGCTCGCCTGGGGGCTGGTGTGGGCCGGGCTGGTGGCGCTGTGGCCG
>JACRKZ010000051.1 GCA_016235455.1 Armatimonadota bacterium
AGGCGGGGGCGGGGTTTGGCGGCGATGGCAATCGGGTGGTGCTGTTGGACGACGAGGGTGCCATGCCGCTGGAGCCGGGCGCCAAGCTGAGCGTCGGGCAGAGCGTGCTCGACTGGGTCGTGCGGCGGCTGGGGTGAGTGGACGCCTCTGGTGGCACCGGCATCCTCGCCTCATCGTTACCCACAAGCGCCGTTCGGGTCCGCACCTGCCAGCGGTCGGCCCCAGACTGGTTACGCTGAGCCAGCTTCGCTGGCGGCGGCTCCCGCGCGGCATCAAATGCGGCTGTGCTACGCCGATGATGCAGGCCTCCGGCCGCGGACAGTGGGGCGCGGTCGCTCGCGATGGCCACTCGGGGTACCGGCACTGGTTCGGGCCGGCACGCCCAACGAACAGCCCCAATTGCGCAAGGGAGCCGCATTTGGTGCCGCGCTAGAGCGCGGCGTAACCAGTCTGTGGCCGACCACAGGCGGAATGAGATCCCACCGGCACGACCGATCTGGTCTCGGCATTCGAGGCAGCCGCACTTGTCGTTACCCACAAATGCGAGAGCGGTTGTGCGAGGGGTCGTTGCTCGTTTGTTGTCCCGCCTTCAGGAGGCTGGCCAACAGCGCCGCTCAAGCGGAACAGCCTCGTGGCCGCGGTGCGAGCAGAGCCGTGCTCCGGCCGGCAACCAGGCCTGACAGCCCGGGCTGAGGTGTTGGGAAGCCGCCTAAAGGCGGGACAACAAACGTGTGCGACTTGCCGGCCAGGCCGCCCGGGCATTTGTGGGTGATGATGAGGCATCCTCGCCGCTGGTGGGGTTGGGCCGCGGCGCCAGGACTGACCGCTCGGTCAGTGCTTAGCCAGGTTTGGGCCCTTACTCAGCCAGTAAGCCCTGTATCGTCGATGTGGCCTCCTCGTCCGTCTTGCCCTTGGCCCGCAGAAGGGCGCGGTAGTTCGTGATGGCGGCGCGGAGATGCGGGTGCTCGTGGCCCGTTGACTGCGCTGTACCGAGCATGATTGCGAGGTTCCGCCGCATCAGCGGCTCGGCGTCCCCAAGGCGATTTGCGGCCCAGTAGAGCATGGCCAGGTTGTTGAGGTCGCGCGCCACCGACGGGTGGCGGTGGCCCATTCGGTGCTCATCGATGGCGAGCGCCTCCTGCATCAGGGGCTCGGCCTCCGAAGTGCGCCCCAGTGCGTGTAGAACCGCCGCCACGTTGCCAAGGCTGGTGGCCGTGTCCGGGTGGTGGCGGCCGAAGCAGGCCACCGTGTGCTCTAGCGCTCGCTGCGCCAGCGGCAGGGCCTCCTCGAATCGGTGTTGCTCGTATAGGCACGTCGCGAGATTGCCTAGATGGATGGCCAGATTCGGATGGCTGTCGGTGTAGACCGCGGCATCGATATCCACTGCTCTCCGCAGCAACACCTCTGCCTCAGCCAGTTGGCCGCGGTCGCTGACCATCACGGCGAGACCGCTCAGGCGTTCTGCCACGAGCGGGTGCCGCGCGCCGACCCTAGCCTCGTCGATCCTTAACGCCCGCCGCAGCAGGCGCTCCGCCTCGTCTGCTCGCATCGTGTTGCGCAGGAGCACTGCGAGGTTGTTGAGGCCGATCGCGGTCTCCTCGCTGTCGGGCCCGCACTGGCTCTCGTCGATGGCAAGAGCCCGCCGCAGCAGTTGCTCGGCCTCGGCCAGATGGTTCGTCCGTTGGAGCACTTGGGCCAGGTTGCTCAGAGCGACAGCGACCGACCGGTGCTGTGCGCCGTGCTCGGCGAGCCTAAGGTCGAGCGCTCGCCGCAGCAGGTACTCCGACGCTGCATACTCGGCAAGGTTCATGGCGGCAAGCCCGGCTTGGTTGATCACCCAAGCCCGTTGGCCGTGACCAATGGAGTCCCATAGGCCGGCCAACGCCACCAAGCAGACGATCTCCCATCTTGCCTCAGAGGGGCGCGATTCGGCTCGGAGGACGGCATCGCGCGACTTCACCAAGTCATCGACGGCCGCCTGCCGCGCCGGCACATCCATCCCGCGCCGGACCAGTGCCTGCACCATCCGGTGCACCCGCACGATGCGCGGCTGGTTGCCCTCGTCTTCGACCAGGGTTAGCAGGCAGAGGTCACACAAGCTCCGCCACAGCGCCGCCCACGGGTCGGCCAGACCGCCAGGATCACCCAAAGCCGGGAAGTCAGCCACCAGCAGCTCGCGCAGCCACGGCAGGGCACAGCGATCGGGCGGCAGCAACGCGGCATACTCCATCAGCCTTCGCTGCTCAGCGCTCAGCCCTGCGAGCAGCGGCCCGAGTACCGCGCTCAGTCGCCGCTCGTGGTTGTGCCGGACCAACTCAGCGCTGGTCTCCTCGGCCATGTCCTCCAGTTCGTCCACGTCGAGGTGGTCTGCAAGCCGTTGGTAGCTGCTGCTGCCGCGGTTCGCGCGGAGCCAGGCTGCCGCCAGCTCCACGGCCAGTGCGAAGCCACCCAAGAGGTGCACCACGCGCCGCGCCGCCGTGGCGTCCTCATCGCTGGTGATGGGCACGAACTTGCCCATCAATTCATATGCCTCGTCCTCGCGCAGCCGGTCCAGGCGCAACCAGTTGTCACCGACACGACCCGCTGGCACGAGGCGGGTGGTGGCCAGCAGATGCAGTTGCCGGCCGAGCACCGTCAGATTCTCGGTCTGCTCGCGACCGAGTAGCGCCAGGTCGCTGACGTTGTCGAGCACCAACAGCGCCGGTCCCAACGTCTCCAGCCTCTCGCGCAGGCAGCGACCGACCATGGCGTAGAAGGCCGCCGGGTCCGTGCGCTGCTGGTCCGTGATGCGGTCGGCAAAGAGCGATGTGAAGCTGTGCTGCGACAGCACCGCATCACGCAAGCTCTGATGGCGTTCGCAGCCTATGAGGAAGCGGCCGCCCGGATAGTCGGCGGCGAAGGCATGGGCGTAGGCGAAGGCCAGCTCGGTCTTGCCAATGCCGCCCAGGCCGTGGACGCCGTAGATGACGCCTGTGCGGTCGTCGCGCAGCATCTGCTCGCGCAGTTCAAGCAATTCGTCGAGGCGGCCGGTGAAGCAGGGGTTGTAGCCCGGCACGGTCGACAGACTGGAGTCAGCCTGTGCCACTCGCGCAGCGTGGCGGTCGACATCGTGGGCCAACTCGTCGAGCACCTGGCGCAGGTCCGCATGTTGCAGCGCTTCGCCGCCGAGGCCATAGAACGCGGTCGCGTCCACCGCCGGCGCGCTGGGACTCATCTGGCGGCGGCGGAGGTGCTGGACCACCGCCGGAGTCTCGGCCAACATGACCGCGCGAGCGGAGCCGGTCAGGCCGGTCAGGTCGGCCACGGCCGCCGCTACCGCCTGGTCGTCCAGGTAGCCTTCGCCGATGAGGCCGGGCACGCGCACAATGTAGATCGGTCTTGCGCCCGACGTCAGGATTTGCTTGGCGACTTCTGCTTCCAGCCAGGCTCTCCACTCCCGGCGGCACCACTCGCTGGCCAGGTAGTTCGGCGAGATGAAGGCCAAGAGCAGCTTTGCATGGTGGAGGCCGTTGGTCAGAGTGTGCCGCCAGTCGTTGCCAGTGCGGATGTCGCTCAGATCGAAGAACGGCCGCAACTCGCGCTCGGGCGCGAAGCTGCGGTGCTCGGCGAGCAGTGCGTCGATGAAGGCGGCGATCCAACCGTCTCGATTGTCGGCACGGGCGTAGGAGACGAAGAAGTCGTAGCAGTCCAGCGTCTCGGCCATGGCGAGAGACCCCCTCGCCGCGCAGGTTCGACCTGCGTCTGGCCGATCCTTCAGCGAGTCCGCCCGGGCACGGTTGGCCTATTGCGCTGAGCAGGTATCCTAGTCCCATGGCCGACCGCTACGCCCAGATCACCATCGACCGCCAGGCCGCCTCCCTGGACCGGCCGTTCACCTACCGCATCCCGCCGCGCCTGGCCGGCGTGCTGGAGTTGGGCGCGTACGTGCTCGTGCCGTTCGGCCGGCAGCCGCTGTGCGGGTTCGTCACCGGTTTCGCCGACAACCCCGGCGAGCTCGACCCCGAGCAGATCCGCGACGTCGAGGCCGTGCTCGGCGAGATGGCCTTCTTCGATCAGGCGCTGCTGTCGGTCGCCCAGCGCATGGCCGACTACTATCGCTGCCACCTGATCGACGTGCTGCGCTGCGCACTGCCCGAGGGGCTGACCCAGAAGGTCGAGCGGGTCGTGTCGTGGAGCGGCAACGAGGACCTGGACAAGGCGGTGACCAAGCTCGAACAGGCCGCGCCGGCCCAGGCCAAGGTGGTGCAGGCCATCAGAGCGCGCGGCGGCAGTGTCACCATGACCGAGCTCAAGGAGCTGTTCGACAGCAGCTCGCGGCTCAGCGGGCTCCTCTCGGCGCTGCGCGAGCATGGGCTGATCGACACGGAGACCGTGCTCGAAGCGCCCCGCGTGCAGCCCAAGAAGACCCTCACCGCCGCGCTCACCCAGCCGCCAGAGGTCATCGAGGACCAACTGGCCGACCTGCGAAAGCAGGCGCCCAAGCAGGCCCGCATCCTTGAACTGCTACTGGCCGCGGGCCGACCGGTGGTGGTGGCCGACCTGGTCAAGGCGGCCGAGACCTCGCACGCCGCGGTGCGGCAGCTCGAACTCAAGGACCTGCTGCACACGGTGCAGGTGGAGAGCAACCGCATGGTGGCCGGCTCGGGGCTGCTCAGCGGCGACCGCAAGCACACGCTGACCGTGCAGCAGGAGGCGGCCCTGGCCACCATCGCCGCCGAGCTGAGCGCCGACCCGCCGCGGCCCATTCTGCTGCACGGCGTCACCGCCAGCGGCAAGACCGAGGTCTACCTGCGCGCCATCGCCGATGTGCTCGAGCGCGGCAAGCAGGTCATCGTGCTGGTGCCCGAGATCTCGCTGACGGTGCAGACCATCGAGATCTTCCGCAACCGCTTTGGCGACCGCGTGGCCATTCTGCACTCGGCGCTGAGCGCCGGCGAGCGGTTCGACGAGTGGCGGCGCGTGGCGCGCGGGCAGGTGGACATCTGCGTCGGCGCGCGGTCGGCCATCTTCGCGCCGTTCCGCAACCTGGGCATGATCGTCATCGACGAGGAACATGAGCCTAGCTACAAGCAGGAGTCGACGCCGCGCTACCATGCGCGTCAGGTGGCGCTGTGGCGCGCCGAGCGCACCGGCGCGGCCATCCTGCTGGGTAGCGCCACGCCGTCGGTGGAGAGCTACTGGCACGCCCGCCAGGGCCGCTACGCGCTGGTCGAGATGACCGAGCGCGTGGGCGGCCGGCCCTTTGCCGAAGTGGAGACCGTCGACCTGCGGGAGACGCGGCAGCGCGGTCCGCAGCACTCGCCCGGCCCGGTCCACCATCGGTTGCTCGACGGCATCCGCGAACGCATCGAGAAGGGCGAGCAGGTCATCTTGTTCCTCAACCGGCGCGGGTATGCACCCGTGCTGCAGTGCACCAAGTGCGGCCATGTGGTGCTCTGCGAGCACTGTGATGTGTCGCTGGTCTACCACTCCGAGAGCCGCATGCTCTGTTGTCACCATTGCGACTACCAGGTACCGGTGCCAGAGACCTGCCTGGAATGCGGCGAGGACGGCCTCAAGCACGTCGGCTTCGGCACCGAGCGGCTGGAGAGCTGGCTGGCCACGGTGCTGCCCGAGGCGCGCGTGCTGCGGCTGGACCGCGATACGACGCGGCGCAAGAACGCCCACGGTACCATCCTGGGCCAGTTTCGCCGCAAGGAAGCCGATGTGCTGCTGGGCACGCAGATGGTGGCCAAGGGCCTCGACTTCGACAGCGTCACCCTGGTCGGCGTCATCGCCGCCGACGTGGCGCTCAACCTGCCCGACTTCCGCGCCGCCGAACGCACCTTCCAGTTGCTCTGTCAGGTGGCCGGCCGCGCCGGCCGTGGCGACCGGCGTGGGGTGGTGGTCATCCAGACCTACAACCCCGACCATCCCGCGGTGCGCGCGGCCATGCGTCAGGACTACCACGCGTTCTACGAGAGCGAGATTCGCGACCGCGAGGAATCCGGCTATCCGCCGTTCTTCAGCCTGGCGCGGCTGGTGGTCAGCCACGAGCACGAGTATGAAGCGCAACGCCGCTCCGAGATCCTCGCCGCGCGCTGCGCCGAGGCGTTCGGCGCGGCCAAGGCCTGGGGCGAACTGCTGGGGCCGGCGCCGGCGCCGCTGAGCAAGCTGCACGACAAGTTCCGCTACCACATGGTCATCAAGGTGCCCGGCCCCGCCATGCTGCAACTGGTCATGGAAGCGCTCGACGCCCGCATCACCGGCGACCTGCGCGAGGGCCTGACCATCGACGTCGATCCGGTCAGCCTGATGTGACCGTTGCTCTATCGATACCACTCGCGCCGCGATACACAATGCCGCAACAGTCCATCTCAGAATCGCGATCTCGATGCTAGACTGTCTCCCGATGGACTGGTCAGACGGAATGACCAGCCGAGGAGTACCCGATGCGTCGTAAGGGCTTTACCCTGATTGAGTTGTTGGTGGTGATCGCGATCATCGCGATTCTGGCCGCCATCTTGTTCCCGGTCTTCGCCAAGGCGCGCGAAAAGGCGCGCACATCGTCCTGCCAGAGCAACCTCAAGCAGTTGTCGATTGGTCTGTTGCAGTACGTGCAGGACTACGATGAGACGCTGCCCAAGCGCTACTTCGCTGCCGAAGCGCAGTCCTGGCGTGTGGTCATGCAGCCGTACCTCAAGAGTGATCAAGTCTTCCGCTGCCCGTCCAACACGAGCAACAACAACGTCAGTCTGGACGGCGTGATCCGCTGCTCCTATGGTGCCAACGGCCAGGACAACCAGAACACGCCGTTGAACCGCAATGCGACCGTGGCCTTGGCCGCGATCGATGCGCCGGCGCAGTTGATCATGGTGGCCGAGACCACGCGTACGTGGAGCGAAGCGCCGATCATGACCAACAGCGGCAATAGCTTCTACGCCGGCCACAGCGGCATGGGCAACTTCGCCTTCGCCGACGGCCATGTCAAGACCATGAAGTGGTCGTCGACCGGCACGCCGGCCAACCTGTGGCAGCTCGGCGCCCAGGGCGCGGCCGCGACGTTCATGACCAACCTGAGCGGTGTCGACAGCGTCTACTGATAGGCTGCTGTCGGCCTGACTGAGGGCCCGAGGCGGTGGACCGCAAGGTCCGCCGCCTCTGTGTTTGGGGACACGGCTTGCGCCTGGTTGGCGCCTGGGTATGGCCCAAAAAGGAGAGGGGCCGCGGCATGGCCGCGGCCCCTCTTCGCTTGCGCCTCAGGTGAGGGCGGCAGGGATCAGTACAAGGCTTCCAGGGCGGCAGCGCGCGGCTGGAACGCGGCTACGACGGTGTCGTAGTTGATGCGCTCGGTGTCGCCGGGGTCACCACCGACGCTGTTGAACCAGCCCCAGTAGTTGAACGTCGACATGGTGGCGGTCGGCTTCATGGTCTTGACGTGGCCGTCGCAGAACAGGAAGTTGGACGTGCCGTTGTGACCGGCGAAGCCCCACGACGGGTACTGCGTGCCGGCGTCCCAGTCGAGCCAGACGCAGTCGATGTGGGTCTCGGTGCGCAGTTCGCCCATCAGGATCTTCTGGGCGGGGCCGCGGTTGGCGGCCAGCGGGTAGGGCCGATCGCCCCACCAGCCGTCGGGGGCGATGACACGGCAGTTGACGCCGTAGCCGCCCGGCACGGCCGGGTAGTTGGCCGTACCGTTGGTGTGGTTGACCTTCGAGGCCACGTTGGACGGGCAAGCGAAGACCTGCGTGCTCTTGAGGTACGGGCTGATGACTTGGAAGCAGCTGCCCGACGGATTGGTCATCTGCGGCCAGGTCTCATCGTAGTCCTGCACGTACTGCATGAACCCGATGCCGATTTGCTTCTGGTTGCTCTGGCAACTCGACGTGCGAGCCTTTTCACGTGCCTTGGCGAAGACCGGGAACAGGATCGCGGCGAGGATCGCGATGATAGCGATCACGACCAGCAACTCGATGAGGGTGAACCCCTTGCGCTTCATTGAGTTCTCCTGCGGCGTGTCCTGCATCCTCGCAGGTGCCACATGGTGTGATTATATCCTAGCCAGTCATGGTTCGCCAAGTGCCGCTTTCGCACTGGAACGGGGTCATGGCGGCGGCCGGCCGGCCCTGCACACTACTACCGGCATCGCTGCCGCTGTGGCGCAGCCGCGACGGGCGGCGGCGTCTCGCCGCGGTCCGTCTGGCAGGCCATGCAGTCGGGTCGCGCAGCCTGGTCACGCGGGTGCGCCACCGCCCCGGAGCGGGCATCGCCAGGCGCCGCCCAAACCGCAACGGCGGCGAGACCGGGCCCGCCGCCGTTGCTCTCGTACGCCCGCTGCTGGCGCTAGGGGAAGAGTGTCTGCAAGTAGTTGACGCCGTCCCGATAGAGGATGTCGGGCGCCTGTGTGCAGTCGTCGCGGTAGATGCTCGACATGTTGAACGGGGTCATGGTCGCCGACGGCTTCATCAGCTTCACGTGGCCGTCGAAGAACAGGATGTTCCACTGCGAGGTGTGGCCGGCAAAGCCCACGCCGAACGTGTTGACACCCCACCACTGCGACCCGAAGTCGTCCCAGCCCATGTTGCGGGTCTCGACCAGCAGCATCTTCTGCGACGGCTTGTCGATCGCCGCCAGCCTCATGAAGCTGCCGTTGCTCCAGGTCTGGTCGTTGTTGTTGTTGTAGGTGTAGTGGGTCAGCACGCCATTCTGGGTGTTCGTCGAGGTGTTCGACGGACAGGCCCAGATCTGCGTGCTCTTGATGTACGGGGTCAGCAGGTTGCGGAAGTTGGTGCCGCCCATGCTGCGATTGGGATACGTCTCGTCGTAGTCCTGCACGTACTGGGTGAAGGCCAGGCCGATCTGCTTCTCGTTGGAGGCGCAGCTCGACGTGCGGGCCTTCTCGCGGGCCTTGGCGAAAACGGGGAAGAGAATGGCGGCCAGGATCGCGATGATCGCGATAACCACCAGCAGTTCGATCAGGGTGAACCCTCGACGCTTCATGGTTGTGCTCCGGTAGGGCGCGCAGACGCACGCTCCATCTATTGTAGCACACGATTTCCATCGCAGTGGGTCATACTCGCTGCGCGAGTCAATGACCCAAGGTGCACACGGGGCGCAGGCGTGGCGGCGGGCCATGGCGTCGCTGTGGTACCATCGCGCCATGCCGCTCCCTGGCTCCAGACCGGCCAGCGTCCGCTGGTGGTGGTTGCTTGCAGCGGTCGGCGCGGTCGTGCTCGCCGGCTGCGGCCCGCGTCGGCCGTTGCCCGCCGATGGCGTCTACCGCCTGGATCTCACCTCGCCCAGCACCGAGCCCAGCCTGGCCAATGTCGGCGTCACGGCGCTGCGGCTGGCAGTCGAGCCAGACGGGCTGCGGCTGCGGCTGGCCTTCGTCAATCGGGGCGGTCAGCGCTTCGGCGTCGAAGGACCGAGCCAGATCGAACGGGCCACGCTGGTCGACAGCACCGGCCGCGGCTACAGGCCGCGCTCGGTCTCCGCCAACTTGTCGGTGGTCAGCCCGCCCGATGGCTTCGCGCCGGGCGCGGCCAATGTGGGCGAGGTAGCCTGGCCCCGACCTCGTTCGGGCGGGCCCTACACGTTACGGGTGCCGGGGTTTATACCCCTGCTGCTTGAGCCGCGGACACTCTACCGGTCGGCCGCGGCGCTGCCGTCGGGTCAGTTCCGGCTCGATGTGCCTCTGGCCAGCCGGTCGTCGGCGCTGGCCATGGTGGAGTTGCGGGTGCGCGGCGTGCGCATCGGCGCCGACGTCCGGCTGGATGTGGCCTTCTGCAACATCACGCGCTCGGGCTGGGCTCTGAACGAAGGGCCGAGCGGCGCCGACGCGCGCCTGCTCGACGCGGAGGGCACGGCCTTCGCACCGCTGTCGGTCGGGTCGACGCTACGCGCCTCCATCGCGCCGCCCGGCGGCTGGAAGCCGGGGCAGGAGAATGGTGGCGAACTGGCCTTCCCCCGGCCGGCGATGCCGGGCCCGTGGCGGTTGGTGTTCCCGCACTTCGATGCGCTGCTGCTGGAGACCGACGGCCAGGGCATCGAGGCTGGCGCGGTGACGGTGAGCGGCGGCGAGAGCGGGCCTGCGCCGCGCACCGACCGTGAGGATGCGGTCTACACGCAATTGCTGCGCCTGCTCCAGCGCCAGGCGCGCGCTCTCCTGGCGCCCGACCCGGCGGCCTATTCGGCCACCTTTGCCGGCCGGCTGCGCGAGGGCCAGAAGCGATTCGCGACGCGCGTGGCCAATCTGCCGCTGGAGAGCTACTCGTTGGAGCCGTCGCCGGACGCCGACCTCAAGCCCGGCGCGGGCGGCAAGCTCAAGGGTGTGTCGGTGGTGGTGCGCTACCGGTTGCGCGGCGTGCCGCCGGACAACGAGTTCGTCAACTCGCTACGCTACGACTTCGAGCCCGCGAGTGGCGGGGCGGGTGCCGAGTGGCTGGTGTGCGGCGTCGATGCCGACCGCAACGCTCCGTTCTGGCAACTGGGGCCGGTGGAGGTGCGCGACACGCAGCACTTCTTGCTGCTCACGCGGCCCGCGAGCCCCGCGACGCGGGCCACGCTGGCGAGCGAGACCGAAGCTGCCTACGCCCGGCTGCAGGCGCTGGGCTTGCCGCTGGCCGAGCGGTATGTGGGCCATGTGACCGCCACCCAGGCCGAGTTTGGCAGCCTGGCCGGCCGCGACTCCAGCACCGCTGGCGTGGCCACCTGGCGCTACGACATCGCCAGCGACCGGGTCAAGGTCTACAGCCGTACCTTCTACCTGAATGGCGCCGCGCTCAGCCGCAGCGGCGCGGTGCCCGGCGAGCGCCGGACCACCATCGTCCATGAGTTGGTGCATCTGGCCCTGGCCGACGACACGCGGCCGGTGACGCCGCCCTGGGTGACCGAGGGCATGGCGGTGCACTTCTCGGGCGAGACCACGGCCGAGGCCCGGCGGCAGCTCGTGGTCAGTGGGCTCGACCGGGTGAACCTGAAGATGCTGACACGCAGCGAGCGACTTGGTCTGCCGCGCAGCGGTTTGCCCGACGATCCGCGCCAGGCTCGTTTTGAGTATGATTACGCGGGTCTGGCCATCGGCTACCTGATGAGTGCGGTCGGGCGCGAGGCGGTGCTGGCTTTCTACCGCGCCTTCCGCGAGTTGCCCGTGGACGCCGAAGGCAAGACCCCCGACCGCCGCGCCGACGCTACGGAGCAGGTGCTCAAGGCGCACTTCGGCCGCGACCTGGCCACGCTGGACAGTGAGGTCAAGCAGTGGCTGCGCCAGGGCGGCGGCGACTGACCACGAGGAGCGACCCACCATGGCCCAGCGTGTGATCGACCTGCGCAGCGACACGGTGACCCGGCCCGACGCGGCCATGCTGGCCGCCATGGCCGCCGCCGAACTGGGCGACGACGGACAGGAGGGCGACCCCACCACGCGGCGCTTGCAGGAGCGGGCCGCTGAGCTGATGGGCAAGGAGGCGGCGTTGTTCGTGCCGTCGGGCACCATGGCCAACCTGCTGGCCATGCTCTGCCAGACCTCGCCCGGCGACGAGATGGTGCTGGAGCGGGGCGCGCACGTCTACAACTTCGAGTTCAACGGCCTCGGTGCCCTGGCCGGTCTGGTCGCGGTGCCGCTCGACGGTCGGCGGGGCCACCTGAGCGCCGAGTCGGTGCGGTCGCGGCTCGCGGCCGATGTGCCGCGCGGGCCGGGGCCGACGTTGTTGTGGCTGGAGAACACCGCCAACCTGGCTGGCGGCACTGTGCAGACCGTGGCTGAGACCGCCCAAGTGGCCGAGGTGGCACACGCGGCCGGCATGAGGGTCCACCTCGACGGCGCGCGCGTGCTCAATGCGGCGACCGCCTTGGGCTGTTCGCCAGCGGATCTGTGCGCCGACGTTGACACTGTGGGTTTCTGTTTGTCCAAGGGTTTGGGCTGCCCCGTGGGCTCGCTGCTGTGCGGGCCGGCGGAGCTGATCGAGCGCGCCTGGTCGCGCCGACGGCAACTGGGCGGGTCGCTGCGCCAGAGCGGCATTCTGGCCGCCGCGGGGCTGGTGGCGCTGGACACGCGCATCGCGCGCCTGGCCGACGACCATGCCAATGCGCGGTGGCTGGCCGAGCGGCTGGCCGGCCTGCCGGGTATCGATCTCGACCCGGCGCAGGTCGAGACGAACATCGTGTGGTTCGCCTGCGCCGACCAGGACTGGCCGCGGCGGTGCCGTGAGGCCGGGGTGCTGATCAGCGGGCTGCCCGACGGCCGTTGCCGCTGCGTCACCCATGCCGATGTCAGCGCGGCCGACGTGGCCGAGGCGTCAGAGCGCATGCGCGCCTGCCTGTAGGGTGGGCGCGGTTGGTCTAGATGAGCTGGGGAAGTGGTAGTGAGTGCAACAAGCGGACCGCGGCGGTTGGGCGACATCCTGGTGCAGCGCGGCGCGGTGACGCCGGAGCAGGTCGGCGATGCGGTCGACATGCAGGCCGACGACCGCACCAAGCGGCTGGGCGACGTGCTGGTGGGGCTGGGGCACGCGTCCAGCGCCGACATCGCCGCGGCGCTGGCCGACCAATACGGCCTGCCGCTGCGCGGGCTGCGTGAGAGCGACCTCGAACCGGCCGTGACGAGGCTGGTGCCAGCCGAGTTGGCCTTCCGGCATCAGGTGTTGCCGCTGGGCCGCACGGGCGACCTGCTGGTCGTGGCCATGGCCGATCCCACCAACCTCACCGCGCTCGACGACCTGCGCTTCGTCACCGGTCTGCGGGTGGAGACGGTGGTGGCCGACGCCGAGGAGGTGCGGCGGCTGGTCGAGGACCAGTACCTGCATCAGGTCATGGGCGCGGGCGACAGCGATGACGTGCAGGTGCTCAGCGAAGACGATGACGGCGACCTGTCCGACGTGCAATCCATGGCGCGCGAGGCCCTGGTGGTGCGGCTGGTCAACCTGCTGCTGCGCCAGGCCGTGGCCGAACGCGCGTCGGACATCCACATCGAGCCGTTCGAACGCGAACTGGTGGTGCGGCTGCGCATCGACGGGGTGCTGCGCGACGTGCCGGCGCCCAGCAAGCGGCTGCAGGCGGCGATCATCTCGCGCGTGAAGATCATGGCCGAGATGGACATCGCCGAGCGGCGCCTGCCCCAGGACGGCCGCATCAAGGTGCGCGTCGAAGGCCGCGAGATCGACCTGCGCATCTCCACCGTGCCCACGCTGTACGGCGAGAGCGTGGTCATGCGCCTGCTCGACCGCGACACGGGGCTGATGAGCCTGGAGGGTCTGGGCTTCCCCGAGGCCACCCGGGCGCGGTTTGAGAAGCTGCTCAAGACGCCGTACGGCATCCTGCTGTCCACCGGGCCAACGGGCTCGGGCAAGACGACCACGTTGTATGGCGCACTCCAGCAGGTGGTCTCACCGACGCGCAAGGTCATCACCATCGAGGATCCGGTGGAGTACCAGCTCCACGGCGTCAACCAGATCGCCGTGCGGCCGCGCATCGGCCTGACCTTCGCCGAGGGTCTGCGCCACATTCTGCGCCAGGATCCCGATGTCATCATGGTCGGCGAGATCCGCGACCACGAGACCGCCGACATCGCCATCCACTCGGCCCTGACCGGCCATCTTGTATTCAGCACGCTGCACACCAACGACAGTGCCGGCGCCATCGCGCGGCTGCTGGACATGGGCATCGAGCCGTTCCTCGTGGCCAGCAGCCTCGAAGGCGTGCTGGCGCAGCGGCTGGTGCGGCGGCTGTGCCCGGCCTGCAAGCGGGCCTACGAGGCCAGCGACGCCGAGTTGTCCGACCTGGGCCCGTTGCGCTCCTGGCTGCGCGGCGTGGAGCTCTATGCGCCCGCCGGCTGCGACGAGTGCCGCGGCACCGGCTACCGCGGTCGCGTCGGCCTGTATGAGCTGCTGGTCGTTGACGAGGCCGTACAGGAACTGATCCTGCGGCGTGCGTCGTCCCAGGAGATCAAGGAATCAGCGCAGTCGCGCGGGCTGGTGACGCTCCGTGAGGAGGGCTGGCAGAAGGTCCTCGACGGCATCACCAGCCTCGAGGAAGTGACGCGGGTGACCCATGAGGACGAAGCGGCCATGGGCGTCGGCGACGATGCGCGCGGCGGCGAGTGAAGACGCCGCGCGAACTTGACGTTCTTGTAGCCGACGCGTAATGCGCGGGCCTCGCGGGCGCGCTATAATGCGGGCATGGGGCATGGGACGATGCCCCGCACATCACAGTGACAACGGCTGGTTGAGGAGATAGCACCATGCGCAAGCAGCGGCCCTGGTATCACAAGAGTGTGCTGATGATGGCCCCCGGCGCCTTGGTGGCGCTGTTCGCCATGAGCTCGATTGTGCTGCCCGTGGGCTCTGATGGGCTGGGTAGCCAGGCGACGACGCCGCTGGCGGCCTGGGCCTGTGATATCCACGACGGCTTCTGGCAGGGCGGCCTGCAGAGCCTGCTGATGACCGACACGAGCGATCCCGAGCATCGGCGCGCGCGGCAGCTCTGCCTGCTGGGCGATGCGGACGAGGCCATGGCGCTCTACCATCGCATCGGTGTGCGCTCGATCGCTGACTATGAGGCCATCTACTCGCTCAATGAGCGGCTCGTGATGGACGCCAAGTGGGATGTCGCCGAGCGCACGGCCGTTGCCAGCGACAAGCTGCTCCGCTCGGGCCTGCTGCGCAACAATCTGGCCTGGCACTACACGCAGGCCAACCTGCGCCCGGCTCAGGCACTGAACTTGGCGCTGGCCAGCGTGGCGGACGCCCGCGACGTGTGCAACGTCGACACCTTGGCCTGGGCCTACTACCGCGACGGCCAACTGGCCGTGGCGCGCGGCGTGGCCAAGGAGACGCTGGCCTTCCCGGCGACCTCCGGCCTGCGCGGTGGCAACACCGAGCGCGCCAAGGAGAGCAGCCGTCGGCTGATGGCGCTGATTGACGCGGCGGCGCGGCGGCCAGCCAAGTAGTTCGCACCACGGAAGGATTGGCGGAGCCGAGGGGCGAACCTCGTCCCTCGGCTCTTTTGCGTGGGGACGTCGCTCGTGCCGGTCTATCAGTACGAAGCCATCGACAAGTCGGGCGCCGCCGTGACCGGCACGGTCAGTGCGGCGGACGAGCGCGCCGCGCTGGGCGAGGTGCGCGACCTGGGCCTGCATCCGATGGGCGTGCGACAGACGGCAGGCGGTGCCGAGCGAGCGGCGGAGGCGCCCGATCGCAAGCGGCGTGGACGGCGCGTCAAGCTGGCCGACCTGACGCTGTTCACCCGGCAGTTGGCCAATCTGGTCAAGGGCGGCCTGCCGATGATGGCCACCCTCGACGCGCTCATTGAGAACGCGGACAATGCGCGCCTCCACGCTGTGCTGTCCGAGGTGCGCACGGCGGTGTCCGGCGGTAGTTCACTGCATGAGGCGCTGACCGAGCACCCCAAGGAGTTCTCGGCGCTGTACGTCAGCCTGGTGCAGGCCGGCGAGGCCTCGGGCGAACTGGCGGCGGTGCTTGAGCGGCTGGCGGGCTTCCTGGAGCAGGACCTGGAGCGCCGCGCGCAGATCACGGCCGCGCTGGCCTATCCCGTCCTGCTGATGGTCGCCGGTAGCCTCATCGTCTTCGTGCTGGTCACTTTCCTCATCCCCAAGTTCTCCGCCATGTTCAGCGACTTCGACCGGGCGCTGCCGTTCGTCACGCAGGTCGTGCTGGGCGTGGCCGGGTTCATGAGCCACTACTGGTGGGCGCTGATCGGCCTGGCCATCGCGCTGCTGTTGGGCCATCGCCAGTGGCTGCGTACCGCCACGGGCCGGCTGATCTGGGACCGCTGGCGGCTGCACTGGCCCATGTTGGGCCGCTTGATGGAACGCGCGGCCACCGCGCGGCTGGCGCGCACGCTGTCGACGCTGCTGCGCGGCGGCGTGAACATCCTCGATGCGCTGGAGATGATGGAAGGCGTGGTCGACAACGCCTACCTGGCCGAGGGGCTGCGGCAGGTGCGCGCGGGCGTACGCGAGGGTGAGAGCCTGGGTCTGCAGACGAGGGCCACGGGCCGCTTCCCTGGTCTGCTGGCGCAGATGATGCTGGTCGGCGAGCAGACGGGCGATGTGGACGGCGCCCTCAATACCGTGGCCGACGCCTTCGACGTCGAGGTGTCCACCTCGCTCAAGGGGCTTGTGGCCATCATCGAGCCGCTGATTATCCTGGTCATGGGCAGCGTCGTCGGCGTCGTCATTTACGCCGTACTGATCCCGATCTTCCAGATGAACCAAGGGGTCAACTGACGCGAGGAGCGCCGCAGTGAGGTACTTGGCGGTCGTGCTTATGCTGTCCGTCGCTGCCTGCTCGCAGCCACCGGCCACGCGGTCCGGCGAGGTGCTGCTGGTGGGCCGAGCCATCATCGCCGACGCGGGCGAAGGGCTGCTGCGGGTCGGCGTGACCAGCGCGCGCGGCGCGCGTGGCGCGGCAAGAGCGCTGGATCCACCTGCCACGGTGGACCTGCGGCTCAGTCTCTTCGGCCGGCCACCGTGTCTTACTCGCACCGACACCGCAAGCCTGTTGCGGCAGGTGACCGCCGGCGCCGGCGTGACCATGGTAGTGGCCAAGGCGGATCCGGCCGTGCCGGCGATGCTGGCGGTGCTGGACCTGGCGATCGACGGCCAACCGGCGTTGGGTCGGCCCAAGCCGCCGTGGCCCAACCTGCGCGATTCCACCGCTGGCGACGAACCCACGGTGCCGATCCTGTTCCCAGTGCTGGAGGATGCCGACTGGCACGATACCTGGCTCAAGCCGCTCTTTGGCAACCTCCATACCGGCCAGGATCTGCGCGGGCCGCGCATGACACCGCTGGTGGCCTGCTTCGGCGGAGTGGTCTGGCTCGAACCCAAGGCTGACCCGCTGGCGGCCAACAGTCTGGTCATCCTCGGTGACGCTGGCTGGGAAGCGCTCTACGCGCACCTCAACAACGACACACCCGGCACCACCGACAATGCCGCGTCGCGCGACTACGCCTTCGCGCCAGGCATCGAGAACGGCGCGCGCGTGGTGCCGGGCCAGGTGGTTGGCTGGATGGGCGACAGTGGATTCGCCACGGGGCCGCACCTGCACTTTGAGTTGCGCGGACCCGACAAGCAGGTTCACACCGCCGCGCCGTCGCTGCGCGCCGCGCGCCATCTCGTCGAGCCCGCGCGCGTCGCGGTCTGGCCGGCGCTGCGGCCGGCCCCGGGTCAGGTGCGTCTGGACGGCATCGTCAAGTCGGTGAATGTCGGTGCTCGACGGCTCTATCTGGGCGTGCGCTACCGCAACGGCGTGCCGCTCAGCGGGCCGCTCTACGTTGTCATCGGCCTGGGCGACGACGCAGCCATCCGCATCCGCGGCGAAGGCACGATGGAGCTGTCGCTGGCCCAACTGACCCCTGGCTCGGCGGTGGCCGTGGTAGCCGATCCCGGCCTCGTCGCTCCCACGGCACGTGAGATCTGGCTCGAGCGCCAGGGCCTCGTTGTTGACGAAACGTTTCGGTCGACCGTGGACGCGCTGGCCCGCGCTGGTGCATAATCGGGCAGGCAAGAGGGAAGTTGATGCCATCGTTGGTGAGCGCCTATTTCGACTGGCTGGCCCAGCTCTACGACGAGACGACGGCGGCCTGCAAATGGTCGGCGCCGCGCTATCTGGCCGAGGCTGGACTGCGGCTGGTGGTGCCGGGCGACTGGGTGCTCGATCTGGGCGTCGGCACGGGGCAGAGCGCCGAGGCGTTCCTGGCCCGTGGCTGCTGCGTCGCCGGGCTGGACTTCTCACCGCTCATGTTGGCCGAAGCGCGCCGCAAACACCGTTCGTTGGTGCTGGCCCAGGCCGACCTCGACTGCCCGCACGGCTGGCCCGTGGCCGAAGGGGCGTTCCATCTGGCCATCTCGTCGGGTGTCTACGAGTGTCTACTGGACCCGGTCGGGTTCATCGCGCGGGCCAAGACCGCCTTGCGACCCGGCGGGTACCTGGTCTTCACCTTTGACGAGTTCGTGCCGGGCCATCCGGTGCAGGGCGTGCGCGTGGGCCGCGCCGACAGCGGCATTGACAACCCGGTGGCCGATCTGGCGGGCTGGAAGCTGCGCCGGCATAGCCTGGATCGGGTGCAGGTCTGGCTGGCCGAGCACGGCTTTGAGTTCCTGGGCGAGACGCAGATCGAGGCGGACATCCACTCAGCGTTCGACGTGCCCATTTACTACCGGCTGGTGGTGGCGAAGCTGGTCACCCACCGCGCTTGAGCACCGAGGCCAGCACGCGCACCTCACCGTCGGGCAGGCCGGTGGCCTCGGCCACATCCTCGACGCCTTCGCCCGCCATCAGTCGCCGGCGCGCGTCTTGTCGAGCCGCTGAACTGGCCTGCTCGGTGCCATCGGCAGCGGGCTCGGCCTCGGGGCCAGTGAGGCTGGACTGAAATTGCAGCCGAGTCAGGCGCGCCACCAGGTCACTGACGTTGGCGGTCTGCTGGGCCAGCCGCGCGTGCTCCGCGGCCCACTCGGCGGCCAGGCGCTTGAACGGCCCTTCGAGCCCGCGGCTCAGCGCCTCGAAGTCGGGCGTGCGGGCCGGCTCGCGAGCGCCGCGGCGCAGCAGCGCCAGGATCCAGACGAGCATGGCAATCTGGACGACGGCGAGCAGGATGTAGGTCAGCTCGGCGGGCTTCATGCGCTGGTCGCCGAGAATCCCGCCGCCAGCAACGTGGCCCGCAGGCGGAGCAGCGCTTGCGTCTTCAACTGACAGGCGCGCCCCTCACTGACACCCAGCACCTGGGCAATCTCCTTGAGGGTCAGGTCGCGCTGGAAGTAGAGCGTCACCACCAGCTTCTCACGGTCGGGCAGGTCGTCGATGGCGCCGGCCACGGCGGTCAGCAACTCCTCGCGCTCCACCTTCGACGAGGGCTGCGAGCTGTCGGTGCCGCCATGCTCGGTGATCTCGTCGAACGGCATCAGCGTGATGGGCCCGACATCATTGAGCAGCGCGTGGTAGTCGGTCAGCGAGACGCCGAGCCCGTCGGCCACTTCGTCCTCGGTCGGCTGGCGGCCCAGGCGGCCGCGCAGGCTATCGATGGTCTCCTCGACCTGCTTGGCCTTGCGGTGCAGGTTGCGTGGCAGCCAGCTCATCGCGCGCAGGCCATCGAGAATGGAGCCCTGGATGCGCTTGACGGCATAGGCCTCGAAAGGCACGCCCTTGTTGGGCTCGTAGCGGTCGATGGCCTCGAGCAGGCCGACGAACCCGTAGCCGATCAGGTCCTCTTCCTGGATGAAATCGGGCAGGAACGGCCGCACGCGACTGACCGCGCGCTTGACCAGCGGCAGATACGCCTCCACCAACCCGCTCTTGGAGTTCAGGTCGCCGTGCGTGTAGAACGCCTGCCACAGGTCGTCTAGCGGGGGCTTGGTGCCGTTGGTGTCCGCGTCCATGTCAAACCCCTCGCCGCAGGGCGTTGCGCTGGAGCGTGAACAAGTACTTGATCAACCGCTCACGCTCTGCTTCCGCCAAATCCAGGAATTCGAAGGCCAAATCCGCATGCCCTTCCACGTCGTTGACCGACCACCAGGTCAGCACCGCCAGCGCCCGCATCGGGTGGTCGGGCAATTGCACCTCCACCCACAGTGGCTCGTCGGGCTCGGCCACCGACAGCATCGAGAGCAGTTCGTCGAGCGCGGTGGTTCGCACCGCCACGCCGCCACCGCTCAGGTTGCGCGTATAGCCTTCCAAGCACATCGCCACATTGTCCGCTTCGCGTCGACACAGCGTCCGCACCACCGCCGGTTCCCGGAAGAACATGCGGCGCTGCAACGCGGTAATCCGCGTCGGCCGTCGTACTTTGACCAACGGCACCGGGAACAGTTCGCTATCGACCACCACCGAGTCGAAAGCGTGGACGCCCCCGTCCACAAACAGGATCACGCGGATCCGCGCCCCGTCCGCCACGCGGATCGGCAAGCCCTTCTCCGACGGCCCGGCCAGCACGACGCACTCAGCCGTGACGTCCTCGACGCGGCTGGGAAACCGCATCGGTTCGCCGTATTCGGTGACCTCGACGGCCACGCGCTGATTGGGCTTCATCGGCAAAGCGGCCATAGGTTAGATGCGTGCCGGCAGCCAACGAGCCGGCGTCGTACCCTTGCTCTCAATCTTCCGCGCGGCAGGCTGAGTGCCCTGCGGTTCAGTCGGCACAGAGGCCTTCGCCGCCGGCTGATCCGCTGCCTTGGGCGCTATCTTAGCAGCTTCCGGCTTGCCTGTCTCGGCTGACTTGGCCGGTCCCGCGGCGGCCTGGCCAGCGGTCTTCGCCGTCGTCGACACCGTCTCCTTCTGCGGCGCGCCATTTGCTGCCGGCGCGGGTTCGGTGACCGCGGGCACGGCCGGGTTCGCCGCCGGGGTGGGGGCGGTGGCCGTTGTCGGCGCGCTGGGCGAGCTCGGCGCACTGGCGACCGGCGCCTCTTGCGGTCGCATGGGCGCGGCCAGGCTCTCAGCGGGCACCACCACCGTGGCCGGCGCGGCCACGGCCTGGCCGGCTGGCGCCGACTGGGCACTGGTGCGCAGCGCCGGGCCGCTGGCCGTGCTGACGGTGACCGCGTCCAGCATGCTGGTGTTGGCCATGATGGCCAGCACGCCGCAGATGGTCAGGCCGGCGATGTGCGCCGGGCCGAAGGCCATGCGGCGTTGTGAGGCCTGGGCCAACGCCGGACGCACGACCATGCGGTGGATCTCCTCGGCATAGTCGGCACAGCGACTGCACTCGGCCACATGGTCGGCTACCGCCGCCAGTTGCTTGCCACGCAGCCGGCCGGCGACCAGGTTCTCGATGTCGCGCGGCGCGGGGCAGGCTGCCACCACCGGCTCGACGGACGCCGAGGCTGGTTGCGCGGACAGCGCCGGGCGCGAGAGCTCGGCGAGGATCCGCTGGCGGCGGCTGAGATTGGTGGGCAGGTTCGTCATGGCTTAGGCCTCCCGCTGGGCGAGGTCGATGCGCTTGGACCAGGCGAGTTGCACCAGCTTGGCGCTGGTGGCCAGTTCCAGGTCGTCCGGGATGTCGGCGCCGGTGCCGAGGTAAGAGAAGGGGATCTGGTAGCGCCAGGCGAGGTTCACCAGCAGACCGTGGTCCGTGGCCTCGTCGGTCTTGGTGATGGCCAGCGCCGCCAACGGCAGCGCCGCGCCAAACGCTTCCACGCTGCGGCGCAGGTCGCCGCCCTTCGTGCTGGCCGAGAGCACCAGGTGGATCTCGTCGGGCTCCAGGGCGATGAGCGTGTCCAGCACGCTCTCCCAGGCCGGGCCCTGGGTCGTGGCGCAGGCTGGCGTGTCGATCAGGATCAGATCGCTGTGGCGGCGCGCCACGCGCAGCTTCTGCTCCGCCTCGGCCGCGTTGCGGGCGATGACCACGGGCATCTGCAGCAGGTCGCCGAGCGCCTGCAACTGCGCCTGCGAGCCCACCCGGCGGGCATCGGTGGTGACCAGCACCACACGGGCCTGCTGGCCGAGGGCGAAGCGGCCGGCGAGCTTGGCGATGAGGCTGGTCTTGCCCACGCCGCTGGGTCCGATGAGCGCCACGACGCGCGGCTCGTCGCCGAGTCGAATGTCGCCCGAGCAGAGCAGCGTGTCGTGCAGCACGTCGGCCACGCTACGGCTCTGCGCCGCGGCCATCAGTTCGGCGGCCACATCGGTGTCGACGCCCGCGTCGATGAGCGCCTGCTGGCGCGTCGTCGGGCCCGACTCGTCCTGCCGGCGCGAGCGCGTCTGCAGGTCGTCGAGCTTGCTTTCCATGCGCTCGAGCGCCTCGTTGAACTCGGCCAGCAGCGCCACGGTGAGCTCTTCGCGGCTCATCTGGCGGGCTTCGGGCGACAGGTCGATGAGGTCGACCGTGTCGGCCTGCTCGTCGGCCGGCGCGGGCAGGGCCGGCGGCGCGGCCGGCACCGGAGCCGGTGACGTCGGCTGGGGCAGGGCCGGCACGGGTTCGGACTGGCTCATCTGCGCGGCCAGCAGTTGGCGGGCGGCCAAGGCGCGCACGGCCAGCGGGTCGAGGGCGGCGGGCTTGTCGTTCTCGTCGTACTCGGGCACCATCTCGGCCTCCACTTCGGCCACGGCCGTGAATGCTTCGCCGGTGACTTCGCCATTGGCGCCGGCCCAGACTTCGACCTGCGGGCGGCCGAGCAGGCGCTTGAGGCCGTTGGCCTGGCGCCAGCGGGTGTGCAGGACGACGGCGTCGGGGCCGAGTTCGTCGCGCACCTGAGCGATGACGTCGCTCACGTACTGGCCTTCGAAGCGCTTGATGGTCATTGCTCTTCCACCGTCACCAGGCCGAGCGTGCGCAGCCGCGCGTTGGTCTCGGCAATCTCGTCATAGGACAGCAGCACCAGGCGGGCCAGGAACTTCTTCATGATGCGCCGCAGCGGCAGGCGCAATCGGCCCGAGCAGACCAGCACGGGGCTGTGGCCGTCGCCAGCGATGGCGTCGAGCTGGCGGCTGAGCCCTTCGATGAAGCCCTGCATCAGCGACGGCGCCGCCTGCACCTGGCCGCCGAACGAGGTCTCGACGATGCCGTCGGTCAGGCGCCGCTCGAGCATGGGGTCGAGCACCAGGGCCGGAAGCTCGCCGGCGGCGAGCATCGGGTCGATGATGACCCGCGCCAGGCGGCGGCGCACATGCTCGGTCATCTGGTCGAGGCTGCTGGTGCGCGTGGCGGCTTCGCCCAGCGCCTCCAACACGCTGACCATGTCGCGCACCGGCACGCGCTCGTCCAGCAGGTTCTGCAGCACCGACTGCAGCACGCTCTTGCTGACCACGTCGGGCACCAGGTCGTCGACGATTGCCGGGTGCTCGCGCTTGGCGACTTCCAGCAGTTCCGCGATCTCCTGCCGGGTCAGCAGTTCCGAGGCGTGCTGGCGGACGGCTTCGCCCAGGTGCGTGATGCACACCGAGGTGGCGTCGACCACAATGTAGCCGCGGCGCTCGGCGTCGCCCTTCTGCTCGGGCATGATCCACACCGCCGGCAGGCCGAACGTCGGGTCGTTGACGTGTTCACCCTCGAGCGCATCGCGGACGTTGCCGCCGTTCATGGCCATGTAGAAGCGGGGCAGGATCTCGCCTTCGGCGATGTTCACGCCGCGCATGCGCAGCAGGTACTTGTTCGGCGGCAGGGTCAGGTTGTCCCGCACCCGGATGGCCGGGACGATGAGCCCGAGGTCCTCGGCGATCTGCCGGCGCAGGCCGGTGATGCGGTCGAGCAGCATTCCGCCGTCGGCCTTGATGGCCATGGGCACCAGGCCGTAACCAAGTTCCAGCTCCAGCGTTTCCAAGGGCAGGTGGTCCTTCATATCCAGCGGGCGGTCGGGCTCGGGCGGCGGCGGCAGCGCGGCATCGGCCTCGGCCTTGTCGCGGATGACGGTCAGGCGGTAGCCGGCCATGCCGACCAGGCCGGCCAGCAGGAACATCGGCACCTTGGGCATGCCCGGCACCAGGCCCAGCGCGCCACACGCCACCGCCGCGGCGACGAAGGCGTCCGGCTGGTTCTGCAACTGCTTCATGAAGTCGTCGCTGAGGTTGCTGTCCGACGCGGCGCGCGTGACAATCAGACCGGCGGCGGCCGACATGAGCAGGCTGGGGATCTGGACGGCCAGGCCTTGACCGACGGTCAGCAGTGCGTAGGTGCCCAGCGCCGTCTTGGCGTCCATGCCCATCTGCACCATGCCGATGACCAGGCCGCCCATGAGGTTGACCGCGGTGACCGCCATGGCGGCCATGCCGTCACCCTTGACGAACTTGCTGGCACCGTCCATGGCGCCGTAGAAGTCCGCCTCGGCAGACACCTTGATGCGCCGCATGCGCGCCTGCTCGTCCGTGATGACGCCGGCGTTCAGGTCGGCGTCGATGGACATCTGCTTGCCTGGCATGGCGTCCAAGGTGAAGCGCGCCACGACCTCGGCGATGCGGCTCGTGCCGCCGGTGACCACCAGGAACTGCACCAGGACGAGAGTCAGGTAGAGCACGAAGCCGATGACGTAGTTGCCGCCCAGGAGCAGCTGGCCGAACGCGGCCACCACGGAGCCCGCGTTGGCCGTGGCCAGAATGGCGCGCATCAGGCTGATGGACAGCGCCACGCGGAACAGGGCCAGCACCAGCAGCAGGCTGGGGAAGACCGAGAACTCGATGGGGTCCTTAAGGTAGGCGGTGACCAGCAGGATGGACAGGCTGAGCGCGAGGTTGAAGGCGAGCAGCAGGTCGATGACCGGGGTCGGCATGGGCACGACCAGCATCATCACGATGCCCAGCACGCCCGCCGCCATGTAGGCTTCGGACCGGCCCAGCAAAGCCTTCAGGGCTTCAGCCGAGGATCGTTGCTTTGCGGCCACCGCGCTCATCCACTGGTCCCTTCAGAGATTGCTCCGCCCGATGCCTGGGGCGATGGTCGGTATCCTGCCATGTGCCCTTTGGAAGATAAATGGCGAGGATTCGTCATTTATCCAGGACCCGGCAACCTATCTGTCAGGGAGATGTCGCGGAGGAGCCCATCGCTCCGACGCCAATCAGCGGACAGGGAGTCTTCCATGGCCTTGGCGCGGAGCGACGGTGAACTGCTGGCTTTCGGCGATCCGACCCGCTACGATCCGCTGGTCGATACGCCGCACAAGGTGCTCGGCTACCGCTTTGGCGACCGCCTTTCGCGCCACAGCGACATCATGCGCTATCTGGCTGTGCTGGCCGAGTCGCAGCGGGCCGAACTGCTGCCCATCGGCCGCTCCTACGAGGGCCGCGCCTTGGCCCAGTTCGTGGTCAGCTCGCGCGACAACCTGGACCGCCTGGAATCGCTGCGCGCGGTCCAGCAGCGCCTGGCCGACCCTGATTCCGACGTGCCGTCGCTGGCCCACCATCCGGTGGTTGTGTGGATCATGGCCAACGTGCATGGCGGCGAGCACTCGGGCGCCGAGGCGGCGCTGGCCTTGGCCTATCAGCTGGTCGCGGGCACCGACTCGACGACGCGGGCCATCCGCGACAACGCGGTCGTGGTCATCGACCCGCTGCAGAATCCCGACGGGCGCGACCGTTCGGTCAACAACCATTACGCGCTCGGCGGCCTGGCCTCCACCACCGACCGCCATGCCGCCGAGCACCGCTGCCCCTGGCCCGGCGCGCGCGGCAGCCACTACGCTTTCGACCTCAACCGCGACTGGTGCCTGCTGACGCACCCCGAGACGCGGGCGCGGGTGGCTTCGTTTCTGGCCTGGCGCCCGCAGGTGGTGGCCGACCTGCACGAGATGGGCGGGCTCGGCGGCTACTACTTCCCGCCACCGGCGGCGCCCATCGAGGCCAACGTGCCTGACGAACTGCTGCGCTGGTGGGAGGTGTTCGGCCGCGCCAACGCCGGCGCGTTCGATGAGCGCGGCTGGGACTACTTCATCGGCGAGTACTTCGACAGCTACTACCCGGGCTACGGCGAGAGCTGGCCGCTCTATCACGGCGCGCTGGGCATGACCTTTGAGCAGGACACACCTAGCACGCTGGCGCTGCGTAACGAGCGCGACCGCCTGGTGACCCTGGCCCAGGCCACCGAGCGGCACTTCGTGGCGGCCTACACGGTCTGCGCCACGGCCGCCGAGCACCGCCGCGAGCTGCTCACGACCTACCGCCAGATCCGCTGCGACCAGGTCTCCGCCGGGCTCGACGGCGCGCGGCAGGCACTGCTCATCGACGCGGGCGACCGCGCCGCCGATGCCGCCGACGTGGCCGCACTGCTGCGCGCGCAGGGCGTCTGCGCCGAGATCGCCGCGGAGCCGGTCGAGGTGGACGCGGAGCCGCAACTGGCGACCGAGACCGGCGGCGGCATGGAGCGGTTGGTAACCTTGGCGCCCGGCTCGGTCATTGTGCCGCTGGCCCAGCCCGAGGGCGCGCTGGTGCGCGTGCTGTGTGAGCCGCACTCGCCCATGCCGCGCGAGTTCCTGGCGACCGAGGATGCGCTGCTGGAGGGTCGCGCCGAGCCCAGCATCTACGACATCACCGCGTGGTCGCTGCCGCACCGGGTCGGGCTCGATGCCTACTGGTCGGCCACCGTGCCCGACGTGCTGCTGCGGCCGCTGGGGCACGATCTGGTGCCGGCCAAGGTGGCCTACCTGCTGCCGATGACCACGCGCGCCGCCTACCAGGCCACCGCGCGCATGACCTTCGAGGACGGCTGGGCGCCGCGCATGGCCTCGCGGCCGTTCCGCTTCGAGGGCCGTGCCTACGACCGCGGTACGGCGGTGCTGCATGTAGGCGATCACGATGAACGGCTACCGGCCCGGCTGGCGGCGCTGCTGGCCGAGACGGGCTGCGAGGTGGTCAGCGCCGACCGGTCGTGGGACGACAGCGGCGAGCGGTTCAGCCTGGGCTCGGCCTATCTGATCCCGGTGCAACGGCCGCGCCTGGCGATGCTGACGCGCGACCCTGTGTCGCCCGAGGGTGCCGGCTGGTGCTCATACCTGCTGGAGCAGGTCTACCGCATCCCGCACACGCCGCTGGCCGTGCGCGGACTCACCGCCGAGATCCTGCGCGACTACGATGTGCTGCTCATGCCCGACAGCAGCCACTACACCGATGTATTCGGCGAGCAGGCCGAACTGCTCAAGCGCTGGGTGGAGGCCGGCGGTACGCTGGTCGCGCTGGGCGGCCGGGCCTCAGCCTACCTGAGCGATGGCAAGGGGCTGAGTGGTGCCAGCGTCATCGAGGATCTGCGCTGCCTGGACGCCAAACCGGAGTTGGCCAAGGACGCGGAGAAGCCGATCGTGCCGCAGGAGCATCGACCGCTCTCGATCCCCGGCGTGTCGGCCTGGGTGGCGACGGATCCACACAGCTACCTGACCTATGGCTGTCCGGGCCGGATGCTGGTGCCGTTGCTGGGGGCGAATCTGTTCCGGCCGACGGTGGAGGGCCATACGGCCTGCCGCCTGACCGGCGAGGCGCCCATCGGCTGGCTGCCGGCGCGCATGGCGGACAAGCTCGACGGTCGCGCCTGGCTCTGGCAGGACATGGTGGGCGCGGGCCAGGTCATCTGCTTCGCCGTGCCACCGACATTCCGCGCCAGTTGGCCGATGCTGGACCGGCTGTGGCTCAACGCCGTGCTCTATAGCCGCAGCCGCAAGCGGGAGTGAGCGGCCTGAAACAGCCACGGAGGGCACAGAAGACACCGAGGCCCGGTCGGGCCTGACCCGCCGAAACCCTGTGTTCTCTGTGCGCTCTGTGGTTGAGACACAACTGCAGACCGACCCAAAACGACACACCGCGGCGCGCTGGGTGGGTACCCATGAACGCGTCGCGGCGCGCGCTTGGTGTCAGACGGGACTACTCGTCCGAGTCGTCGCCTTCGATATCGTCGACCAGGTCGGCGGAGCCGTCTTGATCGTCGGCATCGACGGTTTCGGTGCCGGTGATGACGAAGACGTTAGTCGCCCGTGGTCCACGCTCGCTGTCTTCCACATCGAAGCGCACACGATGGCCCTCGTACAGGGCCTTGGGCTCCGCTTCCTGGATGTCGGCGCTATGGAGAAAAACGTCGCGGTTGGCGTTGTCCTCGTAGACAAAGCCGTAACCCTTTTCAGTGTCGTACCATTTGACAGTACCGGTAGCGATGGCCGTACCCTCCTCTCGTGCGAGGTCGGCCACAGGCTAACACGGAGTGGGCTGTCGGTCAACGATCCCGCGCTGTCGGCGCTGCACCAGCGCCTCGGCGGGTTGGCCGAAGCGACGGATCGAGACGTTGGCCCTCGGTGAATGATCTGCGGCAGCGCGTGCCGCGTCGGGCGGGCTCTGGCCGGGTGCCCGACCGCGCACCAGGCGCCGACGCATAGCAGGCCGCCTGGGAGAGGTCTGGCGCGCAGCGTGCACGCTCGCAGCGCCAGAGGCTGGGCATGGTACCATGGCCGCCAGGGCCCACGAGTTGTACTCCGATCGAGCCGTCGGGCACCTCGGCGCGGAGGCGGACATGGTTGGCTGCTATGTGCTCCTGTGTCTCATGGCCGCGGCCGAACCAATGCCGTCCTGGTTCAGTCAGGTCGCTCTCCCGGCCCAAGCACGCGGCTGGACGCCAGAGGTGTCGGTCGACTTCGCGGGGCTGCTGCGCAAGCTTGGGGTTGGCCCGGCGCTAGACCCGGGCTCGGTCCGCGCCACGACAGCCGACGGCGAGGTGTTGCCGACCTGCTTCGTGCCCGAAGCCGGCGCGCCGACCCGCGGCACGGTGCGCTGGAATGCGCCGGCAGGCTACGGGCGCGACGGCCAAGCAGGGTTCCGGGTCTACTTCGCCCCTCTGACCCAGGTCGAGTGGACGCCGGTCCAGCCTGAGGAGGTCGGACCGGCGAACCTTGTTGCCAATCCCGGGTTCGAGCGGGGTGGCGCGCCCGGACGGGCCGATGACTGGGTGCTCTACCGCGGAGCGCGTATCGCCGATGGCCCGGGGCTGGCCCATCGCGGCGCGAACTGCCTGGAGATGAGGCCATCTCCGGACCCCAATGGCGGCCAGATGACCGGCTCTGCGCTGCGCATCCCCGGTGGCCCGGCCGTCAACGTCCAGGGACACCAGACCTACCGATTCGGCTACTGGCTTCGGGCCGTGGGGACGGTCCCCGGCGAGTACGGCCTGGTCTCGCTGGTCGAGGTCCACTGGCTCGACGCCGACAGGAAGCTCATCGCCTATGAGCACTACAACCTCGTCGCCGCGGACACGGATTGGAAGGAGCTGGCGCTGGTCCTCGCCGCGCCGGCTGGCGCGCGGGGCTTCGAGGCCACGATCAGCTTCAACTCCACCCGGGGCGCTCTCTATATCGATGATGTGGCGTTCGTCGCGACGCAACCGGTCATCGTGGACTCAGCGCAGGCCTCGGCCGGTGGCGCGCCGGTCAGGCTGGGAGTCGACCCGGCGCGGTCGCGTCGTTTCGACTTCACCCCGGACGCCTCGGTGGCCTGGCCTGGCTTCACCCCGATCACGGCCCAGAACGCCTACAACAGGGAGGCTGGGTTCGGATGGCTGGCCGGGGTACACCCACCGACTCTGCTGCGCCACGTCCCGGACGCGATGGCGCGAGGGCTGGTCCTGCCGGCCGCTGGGAGCCGTCTGGCCGTCGACCTGCCCGACGGCGACTACGCCGCCTGGTTCCTGATCGGCGACAGCGCGACCGAGGGCACCATCCTCCCGGCCTATGTGGACTGGAGCATCGCCATCGACGGACGTGAGGTGCTGACCTACCGCCCGTCGGCTGCGGCGTGGTACCGCGAGGTCATGTTCCGGAATATGGACGACTGGTGGGCGCCTGGCGTGGACACCTACGACCGGTTCGTGGCGCCGCGCTTCGAGGAGAGGCGCGCTGCGTTCACCGTCCGCGGCGGACAGGCGACCTTCGAGTTTGGCCGGGTCCCGCTCTGCGCCATGGCTCTCTTCGCCGCCGACGCGGGCTTGGAGGCCGAGGAGGAGTTGGCCCAACTCCGCCGTGCCCGCAAGCGGGCGGTGACCGTGACGCTGGACCAGCCGACCAAAGAGACGGCCGCCGGGCTCGCCGCTGCCGACCGCAAACGCGGCTATGCCTTGTTCGCCCGCGACACGGGCGAGGTGGTGCTGCCAGGCAGCGCCCCGCGCGCGGGCGAGGCCATCGCGTCATGGTCGGGGTTCGCCGCGCCGGGCCAGTACGTCTCCTTCAGGGTCAGTCTCTACCCGCTGCAGGATGTCGGTTCGGTGGCCGCGACGCTGTCCGGTCTGGCCGGGCCGGGTGGCGCACGTATTCCCGTGGCGCCCGGCGACGTGGGCGTAGTGCGCTACATGGAACGCCCGCTGAGCACAACGGAGTACCGCTACACGGTGGCCCCAGTGGCCGTCCAGCCGCGAAACCCGATGCCTGTTCCCGCTGGAGTCACGACAAGCTGGGTGGTGCGCCTGGCCGTGCCGGCAGGCGCCGCGCCGGGGCTGTACCGCGGTGCCCTACGCCTGGCTCCGGCATCGGGCCAGCCGACGCAGCTCCCAGTGACCTTGCGCGTGGTGCCGATCCGTCTGGGCCCAACTCCCATCCCGGCCGGCTTCTACCATCTGGACAACGTCTTCTGGTACCACGCCTTCTGGATCAAGAGCTTTGGCACCGACCCTTGGTTGCGCGAGCAGGCCGTTGTTAGCGAGCGACGGCGCCTGGCTTTGCTGCGTGAGTACGGCGTCAGTAGCCTCGCGTTCTGCGATGATGGCCGCACGGATTTGCGTGTGCACGCCGACGGCGCGGTCGATTCAGTTGGGGATCAGTCGTTCGTGCAGTGGATGGACCTGTACCGGGATGCGGGTATGGGGCCGATGCCGTGGTACGGCTTCAGTGGGCTCGGTGTCGACTACCTCGACCGCGGCGTCTACGGCGCCAAGCTGCCCCAGTTCTCACCTGCCTGGGACCGCGCCTACCGCGCCATCATCGACTGGGCCAAGGCCACCGAGAAGGCGCGCGGCTGGCCAGAGCTCATCATGTATCTGTCAGACGAACTCTCCAATGAGAAAGCGGCTGGCGCGGAGAAGGGCCGGCAGTTGGTTCAGCGCACCAAGGACATCCCCGGCATCCGGACGGTCGCGTCACTGAATGGGTCGTGGGAGAAGGTGATGCTGCCGGGACTGAAGTTGGCCATGCCCAACCATGCCTTCCCAATCACACGCGAGACGCTGGCGGAGATCGCGGCGGCCGGTTGTGAGCTGTGGCTCTACAACATCGGCGACAGCCGCGTTACCTGGGGCCTGTACCCATGGCGGGTCGGCGCGCGCGGGCGGTTCCAATGGGCGACCGGCGAGTATACGGCGCCGTGGAACCCGTTCGACGCGGACAGCGGCTACTGCATGACGCGAACGACTCTTGACGCCCCGCTGCCGACGCTTGAGCTGATCGCTCTGCGCGAGGGCATCGACGACCTGCGCTACCTGGTGGCGACCGAGACGGCCATTGCGGCGGCCAGGCGTTCTGGCAGGCCGCGGGCCATCGCCAGGGCCGACGCGGCGCAGCGGGAACTGGACCGCATACGCGCGTCGCTGCCTGAAGACGCGCGCCTGCTGATCGGCGCCGCGGACGCCACGGCAGACGGCGGAACGGCCAACGGCGAGTTTGCCACGGGCCGCCGGCTGGACAGTCTGCGCTGGCTTCTGGCCAGTCACACGCTCATGATCCAGGATGCGTTGGCCCCTTGACCATGTCCCCATCTGCGTTGTACACCACGGCCGTGGCGGCCGCCAGTCGCGCGTGTCAGGCTGGTGGCGGCGCGGCCGTGGGCCGCATGTAGAGCAGCTCACCCAGCCAACTGGCGCCCACGACGCCCAGGTCGTCGACGCACAGCGGCGCGAAGCTGCCTGGCAGGCGCTGGCAACAGACCGGCCGGCCGGCGCTGGACTCGTAGCGCAGCAGCCAGCGGTCGGCGCCGTACCAGCGCCCCGGCGGGTCGGTCGAAGCGACGGGATCGAGTCTGGGGCCCTCGGGTACGGGCACGCTGTAATGCGGCGACCGGGGCGCGGGCACCGGTGGGCCGCCGAAGGGCTCCCGTCGCAGCATGGCGCCAGTGCGCCGGTCAAGGGCCAGGCGCTCGCCGGGCAGCGAGACCACCACCGACCCACCAGCCAGTGCCACCGCGACGGCTTGACCAGGCATCGTCCACGCGTCCTCGTCGCGGGCGCCTGGCAGTAGCACCTGCCAGCGCACCCGGCCATCGGTGCGGGCCAGGGCGACCAGCGCGCAGCCGCCGGCGGGTGCCATGCCGAGGACGAAGAGGCCCGTGGCGTCCATGGCGACGTCACGGTGCGGCCCACCGTAGCCAGCCGGTCGCTTGACCAGCGGCGCCGTCCGCCACACCTGCTCGTAGCGCGGGTGCCGCACGACCTCCAGCCGCTCACGTGCCGCGGCGAGGACAGCACGGGCCTCGGCCTGCTGCGGGCCGCGCGCGGCGGCCACGGGTGCGAGCAGCGACTCGGCCTCGCCAAACCACTCGTGCTCGAACAGAGCGCGGCCGTACCTCGCGCACACCAAGTTGGCCGCGCGCGTGCCGGGGTATTTGCGCGCGAGGCGGGCGCACTCGGCCACGGTGCGAGCGTTGGCGCTCACGTAGCCAGTGAACCGCTCCATGACCTTCCACAGCGGCCAGGTGGCCAACGGCAGCCCTTCGTTGATCAACTCGCAGGCCTCGTCGTTGCTGATGTCGGTATGCTGCTGGCAGACGCACAGGCCCGACTGCTCGCCAAACAGCAGTCGGTGCGGCCGGCCGGGCTTGGAGGCTAGCAGCGTCGGCGTGCCGGGGCCGAGCAACGGGCGCATAAGGCCGAGGAGTGCCGCGGCGCGGCTGCCGGCCGCCGACAGCAGGGGCTCCCAGTCGGCCGGCGCATGGCTGTCCTCGGCGCGGCGCAGGGCCAGGACCGTCTGGTGCGTGGTCCAGCCTGGCAGCAACTCGAGGCAGCGACGCGCGACGTCGAGCCGTGCGTGCCGGTTGCCTATCTGCCGATCCGCCCGCGCCCGCCACGACTCCGCGCTGTCGTAGGGCGCAGGCCTGGTCGCGGCCTGGATGTCGAAGCGGTCCGCGGAGTCGTAGTCGCCGGCCCGGTCGGCCAGATCAGCCGCGGCGCGCAGACCGTAACCGCTGGCCGCGTAGGTCTGCGCCAGCCGCCGCAGCGCCGCCTCCGCCTCCTGGCCCGAGCTCAGGTGCGCCAGCCGGTCGAGAGCTGCGGGAGCTGCCTCGCAATGGCCATACCGCGCGACGAACTGCTCGCACGCCGCTTGGGCAGGCTCGCCATGGCCGTTCGTGGCCAGCCACAGCCGCGCCGCCTCCGGTTCGCGCTCCGCCAACCAATGCACCGGCTCGCCCGCGGCATCGGGATAGCGGCGGCAGAAATCCAGGTAGCCAGCGGTGTCGCCACTTGCCAACAGCTCGGTGGCCACCTCCCCGGCGGCACGCTCATAGGCCTCCTTGGCCGTCTCCGCACCGATGTCGGAGCGCTGTTGCCGCAGCCAGGCCACCGCTCGCGGATGCGACTCCAGCGCGGGATCCCAGGCGAGGAACGGCGCGATCCACTTGCCGCGGCTGGTGCCTGTGAGCACCGACGGCTCAGTCGAGGCCTGATGGAACACGCTGGCTGCCGCGATCTGGCCGATCAGGCTGCGCGGGTAGTCCTCGGCGATGGCGCGTAGTGCCGCCAGGTCATCGCTGGGCCCGGTCCGGCCTTCGGGGTGGCAACCGACCCAGTCGTCCTTCGGGATGGCTGCCAGCAGGCGTGCCGCGGGCAGGCTGTCGCTGCGCGGGCATTGGGCGGCCAGCCGTCGGTCCGTGTCGGCCGCGCGCGGCGCGGCCAGCAGCGCACGCGCGCGGCGGTTCTGCCGCTCGATCTCCTCGGCGTCGCTCAGGCCAGGACGTGGCTCGGTGGCGGCCAGCCACGCGGTATGGGTGAGCCCATCGGGTTGGTCGGGCTCGGCCGCGCGTTCGAGCGACCACCGACGCCATCGGGCCGCTTGGCCTTCGCGACAACCGTCCATCTCGTCGCACGCCGCGTAGGCCGCCAGCGCGCCTTGGATGTCGCCCGCGCGTTCCAGCGCGCAGCCGATGAGCGCCTGCGCCTTGACCTCCACCAGCGTGCCGGCGCACTCGCGCTGCAGCACGCGCAGCCGCGCCACGGCGCTCTGGGCATGGCCGGTGGCGATTTCGACGACGGCGGTGGTCAGCACCTGCGACTGACGCGGCGTCAGCGCCGGCTCGGCGCAGGCCATCGTGGCGGCCCACAGCAGACAGAACCAGGCGTGTTTCATCGCGCTGCCTCCAGCGGTCGCGCGGCATGGATCCACGGCCCATACTGCCGGTCGCCCGCGCGGTACAACACGCGGGGTTCGTCGGGCGCCGAGGCCTCGGCGACGATCACCTCGTCGCCCCTAATCGTCGTCAGCCAGCGTCCATCGGGCGAGGCCAGCGCCGGCTGCCAGTCGTCGTGGTCGGAACCGAGCGCTATCATCGGGCTTTCCGCTGGCGCGGTCGGCGCAAGCGGCGGAGCCCTGACCACACCCGGGATCGGCAGGCGGCCGGGCACCGGACGGTCGGACATGCCGACCAGCAGCGTGAGGCTCAGGCCGTCGGCGCTGACCGACAGGCCGTGGGGCGAGGAGAGCGGGCCACTCAGCGCGTCGACGCGCCCGTCGGGCCAGAGATGGACCACGCGCGCCTCGCCTTGCAGCCGCAGCGACGGCTGGTCGGTGACCACCAGCAGCCAGCCGTCACGGCAGGGCCGGCCGTCCCACACCGCGCCGAAGCCGGGCCCGGGCAGGGAGCGCACGTGGCCATCGAGCTCCAGCACCGCGGCCTGCGGCCAGCGGTCGGCGCCCAGCAGCAGCAGGCCGCGGCTGTCCGGCTGCCAGGAGACAGCCCACGGCCGGTCCACCGGCGGCTCGAAGCTGCTCACCACACGCCCGCCACGGTCGATCACGCGCTGATCGAGCAGGAGCCCCGACCCATCGGGTAGCCAGGTCACATGGCGCCCCACGCGGCCCAGCAGGCGTGCTCGGCCGCCGGTCCGTGGCACCAGCGCCAGTTCGCCGCCCAGCAGGCCGGCCAGCGTTTGGCCATCGGGCGACCAGGCCAAACGGCCGGGACCCGACCGCCAGCCGGGCGCGGCCACGCGCGTCTGGCCGCTGGCGGTGTCCATCAGCGTCAGGCCGGCGGCTGTCCAGCAGGCCAACGTGGCGCCATCGGGCGACTCCGTGACGTAGGGGCTCGTCACCGTGACCGAGGCCTGGTCGCGCCCCGAGTCGAGCTGGAGTCGGTGCAAGGTGTTGACTGCCTCGCCATGCACGACGTACCACAGCGCGGCGCCATCCGCGGACCACACCGGCCCGGCCAGATCGGCGCCGCCCGTCTGCCGCGCCACCTCGCGTTGCCCCTGGCCGTCGCGCCGAACGAGCACGATGACCGGCTGATGCTTGTCTGCGCTGACCACGCAGGCCACCCAGCGACCATCGGGCGAGCCGGCTGGCCCCGGCTGCCATGGGTCTTCGTCGCCTGGCCGCGTGGCTGCTCGCGCCCATCCGGCCAACGTGCGGTTGTCCTGCCAGCCGAGGCCGAGCGCCGGCGCCCATTGGCGGAGCGTGCGCTCGTTGCCCTGCCAATCGCGCCAGAGCAGCCGGTGTCGCCAGTCGGCCTGCTCCTCGCCAATCACCAATTCATGGGCCAGGCCAAACGTGCCGGCGCCATCGTCGGCCGGGTCGACCCGCTCCTCGTCACGCGCGCCATGCGGGAAGCTCCGCGCGGGCCGGACGCCCTGGTTCTCTGCCAGCGCCGGCAACAGCTCCGGCCGGTAACGTGTCACGTCGACCTGGGCTGTGGTCTGACCGGCGGCCAGCGTCACGAAGCGTGGCAGATGACCCGCCGCCGTGACCTCCAGCACGACCCCTGCGCCGTTGGGCGCGTCGACCGCGCAGGGCGTGATGCCGGCGGTGTGCATCGCCGGCGAGTCGGCGCGGCTCCAGCGCACGCGCGCGCCGGCCGGCCGCGAGGTTACCGAGCAGGGCGTCGCCGCGGCCACGCGCCAGGTCAGACAGCACAGCGCGATGCCCAGCCAGCGTCGACTCATGGCCTCGGCTCCTTGTCGCCGGCCGCCCGGAAGCAGACCAGCGCGCCGTCGTCGCTCCAGGCCAGCACGCCTTGCTCGTCGGCAATCTCGCCGTCGTACTCGGGCGGCAGCCGCAACAGCGGCACTCGGCGGCCGGTGCCGGGCTCGATGTGGTCCACATCGCGCCGGCTGATCACCCACGCGTTGCCGGCCGGTGCGTTGGGGCGTTCGGCTTCGTCGAGGTAGCCGTTCTCGTGCCTTGGACGCGACAGCGTGCCCGTGGCCATGTCGATGGCCTGCCAGATGGTGTTGCCCTCGCTGTCGGAGTAGCGGATGATCCGTTGGCCCTTGGGGTGGTACGACAGCTCGGGGCCATGGCGCGCCGATTCGACCAGCCACAGCGGCGTGCGCCAGAGCCGCCGGCCGGTGCTCAGGGCGTAGGCCGACAATGTGCCCTTCTCCTGGTCGTGGTCGTAGTCCATGACCAGCACCCGGTCGCCGACGAAGCTGCGTTCCATCGGATGGCTGGTGGTGATCTCCCAGCCCGGCCGGCCGGATGCGCGGGCCAGCATTCGGTACTCGTCGAGCCCGATCAGGAACAGGTCGCCCCGGATCACGATGTCGGGGTTGGCTTCCTTGGACAGCTTCAGCGGCTCGCTATGCAAGGCGCGGCCCGAGACGCGGTCGAGCAGTGCCAGTTCCTGTCGGGAGACGAGGCACACGACATCGCCAGCGATCTCCAGGCGCGGCTGCTGAGCAGGCCGATGCCAGCGCGTGCGGCCCGTGGCGCGGTCGAGGGCGACGACGGACTCCACGCCCGCCAGATCGACGTACGACGCGATGACCAGGTCGCCACTGGCCTGGAGCGCGGGCTTGTCCTGGCCGAACACGCTGTCCAGCTCGACGCGCCAGGCCTCGCGCAGCCTCGGCTCGCGGCGCACCGCGAGCCGCTCTCGGGCTTCGGCGAGCAGCGCCTGAGCGCGCGGCTGGAAGGGGCCGGCCTCGTCGACCAAGGGCGTCACGGCGGCAATGGCCTGCTCCAGCCAGCCGACGAGGAGCGGCCCGCGGGCCCGCTCGATCCGCAGCAGCGCGTAGCTGGGCCGACCGGCCGGCGTAGCCAGCAGAGCGTCCAGCCAGGGCGCGTCGTTGTGATCGAGGTCCTGGGCAAGCTCGGCGACGGCCTCCTCGTAGCCCGGGCCAGGCCCAGCGTCGATGCGCTTGGCGAGCACTTCCAGATCGCTGGGCTCGCGATGCGACCGGGCTGCCTTCTGGCCGACCCATGGGGGTAGCGCGGCCAACAGCTTCTCGGCCTGAGGCCCGGCCGCGGCCAGCAGGGCGTCGAGCCCGTTGGGATCGTCCGCCTGCTCAACGCAGCGGACCAGTTCCAGGCAGATCCGCCGCGAGTCCCAGCCCGGCAGGAACGGCTGGGCGTCATGCACCGCCACGCGGAGCGGCTCGACGCCCTGCATCCAGGTGTCCTCGGCCAACGGCGACCGCGGCGCGGCGGACGCCCAGGGGCCTTCTGGCCGCGCCGCCGCCCGTCGCCACAGGCCGATGCCGCGGTCGAGGTCGCCGCCGATGCAGGCCAGCAGCGCCGCCGCGCGCAGGCCGTCGCGCGTGTCGGGGTAGTCGCGGGCCAACTGCGTGAGCAGCGCCCGGTCGAGGCCCCAGCCGACCAGGCTGCACCGCATCAGCCCCATCGCGTTCATCTTGCCGCCGATCAGGCGGGCCAAGGCCAACGGTGCCAGCGCCGACCGCGGATGCTCGGACAGCAGCCGGCGCAGCGCCGGCTCGGGGTCGGCCTGTTCCTCGCGGGCGGCGCTCCACAACGCCATCACCTCGGGCTCGTGGTCCACCACCCAGCGCTGGAGCGGGTCCTGCTGGGCCTTCGGCCCGAATCGCGCGCGCAGCCTTCGGTACAAAGCGGCATCGCCCCGAGCGAAGGCGGCGCGCAGCAGGCACGATGCGGACAGGTCGATCCAGCGTTGGGCGGGAGCCATGCCAGGGGTGATCTGGTAGCGTTCGGCCAGCCAGGCCGCCGCCTGGGGCTGCGGCTCGGCCTGGCGCGCGACGCCCAGGTACGGCAGCACGCGATCCAGCGCGGCCTGTGGATCCAGGTTGGCCAGGGTGTCGGCCGCAACTACCGCGGCCAGCTCGGCCAGCAGGCTGCCGGCGTTGTCGCGTTGGCTCTGGGTCAGGTCAGCCAGCGGCCGGGTCCAGTGGTCGTCGTCCCGGTAACCCGGCTCGTTCGCCCACGGCGGGACCCAGCGGGCTGCCGCCGCGGCCAGACGCATCGCCGGCAGCAGGCGGCTGCGCGGGCATTCGGCCTCAAGCCGTGGAAGATCCACGTAGCCGCCCTCCAGGACCACCATCAGCCGGGCCCGCGTGTCCTGGCGGTCGAGTTCCTGCTCGGGCGTGAGGCCCGGCTTGGGGTCGGTGGCCGCCAGCTTTGCTTTGAGCTGCCGCTCCTGGCGGTCCTGCTCCGCTCGCCAGCGGCCCATGGCGCCGCCGCACTGCCTGGCCCGGTCCAACGCCTCGTCGGCCGCCTGGCAGCCATACATCGTGTCGCAGGCCATATACGCGTCGCGCGCCGCGCGCAGGTCGCCCAGGCGCTCACAGGCCCGGCCGATGAGGATCTGCGCCTCTACCTCGACTTCGGTGCCGGCCACGCTCGGCTGGAAGGCGCGCAGACGGTCGATGGCGGCCTGTGCGCGGCCGGCGACCAGATCGAGCTCGGCCGTCGCCAGCACCGTCCGTGCGGTTGGCCCGGCGCTGTCGGCGAGGAGCACAAAGGTGCTGGTCCAGGCTGGCGGCCTCGGGCGCGAGTGCGCCGCGTTCAGGCGGGCGTGCCACTCGTCAGCGGTGACGTCGCGTCGGCCGGGCTCGACGAACTCGTGGTAGCTGCCGACCGCGCCGACCGCCGCGAACGGCGGCAGGCCAGGCAGCTCGAACTGCTCGACGATGGGTCGGAACAGGCCGCTGCCCACGTAGATGCGGCCATCGACCAGCTCCGCGATAGGCGCCAGCGCGGCCGGCGCGCCACACGGCACGGTCCGCAGCACCGCGCTGAAGCTGCGCCAGTGCTCCGAGTGCAGCGGCACCTGCCCGGCCAGCTCGCGGTCGGCATCCTCGGCGGCCCAGCGCGCCTCGCGCGCCAGGATGGTCAGACAGCTTCCGGCAGCCGCGGTCAGGCCTCGGGCGCGCAACTGCTCGGCGAAGTCGGAGACCAGGGCGCCATAGGCCCGCCAGAACCGCGGCAATGGCTCCACCAGGCCCTTGGGCAGGGCGCTCGGCATGGCGTAGGGCTCACCGGAGTCCGCGGAATAGGGCTCGGCGCTGTACTTGAGCTGGGCCCACGAGGTCAGCGCGGTCTGCACCGTCTTGTCGCGCCACTGCGTCGAGCCCATGAAGCGCGGTGCGCCGGCGGGCTGTTCGTCGAGTTCGCTCAGCAGGGCCAGCCAGCGGTCGTGGACGTTGTCGGCCGCGGGCCGCAGGCGGGCGACCGGCGGGTCGACCTTGGCCACCGCGCCGCTCAAGCCCAGCGCCGCGGCGACGGCCAGGCCCGAGGGGCGTTCCTGGCGCTCGAGCAGGCTCTGCAGTAGCCGGGCATCGGGCGGCGCATGGTCGGGCAGCGGCGCGAACCGGCGAGACGGAAGCTGCTCGGTCATCGGGTCATACGGTCGCGAAGGCAGGGCGTACGGCGTGTATTCCGGCCGCGCCATCTCGGCCAGCACGCGCCGACAGGCCTCCTCGTCGAGCTGTTCGGGATCGGCGCCCGCCGCCAGCAGCGCGCGGTCGAGCTCGGCGGTGTCGCTGCCATTGAAGTCGCCCCACAGCCAGGTGCGCATGGCGGCCAGGTCACGGTAGGCCGAGCGCGCGGCGTCGTCACGCCGCAGCAAGGCCACCCACCAGGCGGCGCGCCGTACGCTGGCGGCCGTGGCGTCCGGCCCGGCCAGCGCCAGCGAGTGCCGGCCCAGGAAGCGCACGGTGCGCAGGTACGACTGCCGCACCGGCCGGTCGTCGGCCGACAAGCGCGGCATTCCGCGGCCGTAGTCATCGCCGGGGTAGGGGGCTTGCGGCGCCGTCATCTCGGCCAGGGCCGGCGCGGTGGCGCTGACCAGATCAGGCGGCAGATCGACCTGAACGCCGGCCAGACGCAGCGCCGTGGCCAAGGCGATCACCTCCTCGCGCGGCGCGTTGTCGGGCCGGGCCAGGTGCGCGCGCCACAGGGCCGACAGCAGGGCCTTGGTCTGGGGCAGCAGCCGCTGCTCCTCGATCTGCTCGAGGATCTGACGATGCACCTCATACCAGATGTCCAGCATGGCGTCGCTCGTGACGACGACGGTCATGCCGGCCAGATAGGCGTCGTGGTAGAAGCCGTGCAACGACCCCGCGGCGCGCCCGCCGATCACGGCGAAGCCATGGTCCGCCAGCGCCTCGGCCAGCCCCTTGGCCGCGCCTGGGTCAGGATGCTGCGACCAATCGCCGAGGTCGCTGCTCTCCAGGAAGCGGCTCATCTGGTCGAGGTTGGCCGGCGTCCGAGCGCCGACCGCGAGCGGCGCGAGCAGCAGCAGGCTGGCGCAGAGCAGCCGCGCTGACAGTCTCCCCATGGCGACACCCCTTGTGGTGCGGTGATTCGCGCCGCGCCGGGCGCCTCCTCCGGCGGCCTACGGCGCCACGACCACGCCGCCCAGTTCACCGAACTCGTCATGGCTCCGCCGCACCAACGGCAGGCAGACCGGTCGGCCGCTGGCCGGGTCGCGCAGGCCGATGGACAGCACGGCCGCGCCGTTGGCGCTGATCGTCGGGAAGGTGACCTCGGTGCGGGTCGTGGCCTCGTCGTCCTGCAGCCACCGGCTGGTGGGCAACGGGCCTGCGTCCGTCTGGGCCAGCGTGCGGCCGCCCTGGGCGGCCGTCAGGCGCAGGCGCAGCGTGGCGTCGCGCAGGGCGCGGCCGACGCCACGGTTGACCCAGCGTACGATCAGCGGGAACGGCCGGCCGGCCTGGATAGTGCGCGGCAGCGTCACGCTCAGCGGCACCAGCCGATAGCCCATGCGGCGCAGGCCGAGGGCGATCAGGTCGGGCCGCTCGGCCATGAAGTCCTGCGCGTCGCGTCCGCCATAGCCCAGCAGGCCGATGTAGTTGGGATGCAGGCTCAGCGCGTCCTCCACGGTCCACTTGACCCACGCCGGCCCGCCCGCGCGCGCCGCGGTGTAGCCGCCGAGGAACTCGCTCATCTGCGGCGCCCGGCGCAGGTCGCGGTAGACGTGCTCGCAGAGGCGGCGCTCATTGGAGTGCACCGCGCCGCCGGCGCCGTCGCGGCGCAGGGTGATGTTGGGCCGCGCCAGGGCCAGGTCGAAGGCGCTGTAGCGCAGGTAGGCGTCGTACTCGCCGGTGAAGGCGGGGTCGAGCTTGTCCGTGGGCCCGGCCCACAGCGAGGCGGGGCCGTCGGGATCGTAGGAGTAGCTGAGCGCCAACCAGCGCTCAGGGAAGGCGGCGCTCCAGATGCCCAGCACCGCGTCGAGCGCGGCGCGTTTGTCGTCCAGCGTGGCGTAGGGATAGCCGGTGTGCCATTCGCCCCAGCGGCCGAACCCGCGCAGGTCGACGAGCGCCGGTGTGCGTGCTCCCTGAAAATGCGCGTTGGCCGCCGCCAGGAACTGGCGCAGGCGTGCCTGATAGAGCGGGTTCCGCGCGTCGACGTGCCAGCCGAACGACGCGCCATCCTCGCGCCGACGCTTCTGGTCGTCGGGGATGCGCGCCAGCAGCCAGTCGGGAATGCCCAGCCCGCCCGGCGGGTCGAGCCGGGACCAGCCGAACAGCGGCTCGCTGCTGATGCGCAGGTGCAGCCGCTTGCCACGCGCCAGCCAAAAGTCGCAGGCGGCATCGACACGGGTCCAGTCGAACCGGCCCTCGGCGGTCTCCACGTCCGACCAGGCGAACATGATGGCTACGTCGTCGCAGCCCTCGAACCGCGCCTCGGGCAGCACCGACATCGTCGCCGTGCCGTTGGCGCGTGGGTCCAACGGGTAGTTCTCGTAGAGCACCCACCCCATGTCCGGGTTGTGCAGGACGACCTCGGTGTCCTCCCGCGGCGTGAGGGTCTGGGTGTCCTGGGCGCCGCACGCCGCGGCCAGCAAGGTGGTCATCGCCAGTAGTCGCCAGCGCATGGTTGCCGCTCCTCTTGGTAGGACAGTCAGGCAGCGGCGGCGGCTCCGTGCCGCCGGTCGGGCCGGATGCATTCGAGGCGCCCATCTGGCGCCCGGGTACCCGCGGCGGGGTCCAAGACCACACCGGCACGGAGGTGTCCGTTACGGTCGCCCGACCAGATAGTGCAACGCATGGTCGGCGTGGTCGTAGGTCACCAGGCCGGCCTCATCGCCGATGAGCACCGATTGCTCTGGGGTCAGGCGCCACGCCGGCACTGTGCGACCTACGCGCGGGTCGAAGTGGTAGACAACGCCGCCGTCCTCCGTCCAGCCGGCGGCGCCGCCCGGTTGGCTCAGCGCCTTCGGGTCGTTGCCGGACCGACTGTAGGGATCCAGGTTGCGGTGCTCAGCGAGTGGTGAGTCGGCGGGCAAGGCAGGGCCGACCGTGCCGTCGACCAGGTTCAGCGGCAGCAGCTTGCGGCGCCGGCGGTCGCGGCTGTCGATGAGCACGACCGTGTGGTCGGGTAGCACGAGCAGGTTGTCCTCGCCCAGGTCATCGGCGGCGGGCGTTCTGGTGCGCCAGCGCACGCGGCCGGTGGTCACGTCCCAGGCGACCACCTCGCCGTCGCCGCGGTCAGGGATGTTGGTGGCGACGACCAGACCCCCCTCGATCACCGCGCCGCAGGCCCCCGATGCGGTGGCCTGCCAGCCCGGCTGCCCGGGTGCGCGGCCCAGCAGCCGCTGACCGGCGCCAAACACCAGCCACGGCTCAGCCGCCAGCAGTCGGGGCCGCATGGGGCCGACCGTGCCGCCGGGCAGCGCCTCGCGGCCCAGGTCGTGGCCGGTGGTGGGGTCGAGCGTCAGCAGTGCGCTGTCATCGATCACGTAGAGCCGGCCGCCAGCCTCGGCCAGATTGCCGCGCAGGCCGCCCGCCTGCCACCGCACCTCGCCCGAGGCCCGGTCGATGGCCGTCACGCCGGCGCCGCCGTCGAGTTCGGTCAGCACATAGGCCACTTCGCGCCCGAGCGCCGCTGGCCGGTACTCGCGCAGGTTCTGCTCGCGCCCGCGGTCGAGCACCAGCGGCAGGCGCCAGGTCTCGACCAGGCGCGGCTGGTCGCGCAGCGCGATCTGGGCGCGTGCCTGTTCGCCGGCCTCAGCGGCGCGCGCGGCGAACGGCCCGCCGTGCGTCGTTGCTTCGCTCAGCAGATCGAGAGCTTGCTCGGGCCAGGCCAGACGGATGAGCGTCTCGGCGGCCGCGGCGCGGATCAGCGTCTCAGCCGGCCCACCGGCATGGTCACGGCAGGCGCGGCGGGCCAAGCGCAGCACGGCGTCGCCACCCGCGCTGGGTGGTCCCTGAGCCAGTTCGCGTGTGACCGCCTCGACCAGCGCCGGCGTGGGCACGGCGCCCGGCTTGTCCAGCGCCGTGCAGGCCTCGTCGAACGACGGTCCCGCCCCGCGCTCATGGTCACGCAGTGCGAGGGTCAGCGGGTGGTTCGGGTAGCGGCTGGCCAGCTCGCGCCGCGCGCCGGGCAGGTCGCCGAGAGCGGCCAGCAGTTCCGGCGCCCTGGTCCCGGCTTCGGTGATGAGCGGACCGAACTGGTGCTCGCGGCCCAGGTCGGTCTGGACCGCGGTCAGGTGGTCGAAGGCGCGGTCGAGCGACCAGGCGGGCAGCAGGCGATGCACCGCGCGCGCGCCGGCCAGGATGGTGTCGAACGAGACGAACCAGTCGTCGGCGAACTCGAACAGCCGGTCGCCGGGGTCAATCCACGGCGGCGGCGGCAGCTTCCGCCGCTGGGCCAGCAGGCGCTCGACGAGGGTGTAGTCACGCGCGCGCAGGGCCAGCACGGCGCGCGCTTGGAGCCCCTGGCGCGAGGCGGGGTAGGCGCGGGCCAGCCGCTCGACGACCGCCGGGTCGACCTTGAGGCAGGCCATCGGCAGGATCAGGTCCCAGGGCGTGATCTCGATGCTCAGCCCGGCGCTGGTCGCCATCGCGTGAGGCGCGGTGGTAGCCTTGGGGAACCGCCGGGCCAACTCGTCCAAGGCCCAGCGCGGGTCGCACTCGGGTTCCATGGCTTCGGCCCACAGGTCCACCGTGTCCGGCTCGTGGCTGGCTGCCCAGGCGACGAGCTGCCGGCTGGCGTGCGCGCGCGGCTCGTCCATCCGGGCGCCGGGTCCCTCCCAGGCGGAGCTCTGGGCAGCGGCCAGACGCTCGTGGGGCGCAGTGTTCAGCTTGGCCCACGCCTCGCGCTGGCCGTGGCGCAGCAGCGCCGCGCCGAGTGCCTCGCGGTGGGCCTCCACGTAGGCCCGCGCCGTGCCCATGGCGGCTTCGGGATAGAGTCCACGCAGGAACTCAGCGGCCTCGGGACAGGGCTCGGCGCGCGGGCCGGTGGCCAGGTACGGCGCCAGCACCGCCATGGCCTGGGCTGGGTCCACCGGCAGCAGCCACTGCGCGGCCAGCACGGCCGCCACTTCGCCCACCAGTCCGCCGTGGGCCGAACGCTCGATGTCGAGCAGCACGGGCAGGTCGTTCTCGGCCTGGCCGTCGCGCCGGGGGAAGGGCGCACGGTCCCACAGATGGTCCACCAGCCAGTCGACCAGGCACAGCAGCCGACCCGCGGGCAGCAGCCGGCTGCGCGGGCACTCGGCGTTCAAGCGCGCGAGCGTGTCCGCGGTCGGCGGAGCGCTAACCAGCGCCCGCAAGCGCTTGTCCTGGCGGGCGACCTCCTGCTCGTCGCTCAGGCCGGGCCGCGGCTCGGTGGCCGCCAGCCATGGCGCCGCCTTGGCGCGGGCGTCGGCGCCATAGTCCCGGTCGCCGCCGCGCGGTCCGGCCACGGCGCGGTCGCGCTCTGGGCAGCCATACATCGGGCGGCAAGCGAGTCGGGCGGCCTCGGCCTCGGGCTGCCGGCCGAGCACCTGGTAGGCCCGGGCGATGAGCAGTTGCGCGTTCACCTCGGGCCGCTGGCCGCGGACGGTGGTCTGCCAGGCGCGCAGCCGGGCGATGGCCGCCTCGGCTCGCCCGGTATGGATGTCGGCCTCGGCGGCGCGCAACTCGCGCCGCGCGGCGTTGGTGGCCGGGTCGGGATCGAGTTGGCAGCTCAGCGCCCAGTCGGGCGGCAGCGGCGGGTCGCGCACGAGGTCCTCGCCCGTGGGCCACGTGTCGGCGTTCTCCCAGTTGTACCGGGTGTCGCGGGAGGCGTGGTAGCTGCCCACCACGCCGACGGCGGCCATGGTCGGCTGGCCGGGCAGGGCGAACTGGGCGACCAGCGTCTGGAAGCTGCCGCTGGCCTGCACATACTCCTCGCGCCAGCCAGGGTCGCAGGCCACGAACCGCGGGTCCTCGATCGCGAACTGGGCCACAACCTCGCTGAACAGACGCCAGTGCTCGCCATGCAGCGCCGGCTGGCCGGCGGCCAGCCGCGTGGCGTCTTCGGTGCACTGCTCGGCCTCGGCGGCCAGCAGCGTCAGCCAACGCTCGGTGGTCGGCGTGGTCAGGCCATGCCCGGCCAGTTCGGCGCGCGTGGCCAGCATCATGCCGTGCAGCCCACGCCAGAACTCGGGCAGCGGCTCGACGAAGCCCGCCGGGCCGGTGGCCGGCAGCGTCACGGCTGGCGCGGCCGGCAAGCGTGAGCGCGGCGTGGTGTGCGACAGCCAGACCCAGGCGGCCATCTGCGTGTTGAGCGTCTTGTCACGCCAGGCGGGCGTGGCCACGAAGCCCGAGCCGCGCGCACCGTCGGCCTCCAGCTTGCCCAGCAGCGCCAGCCAGCGGTCCTCGCGGCTGTCGGACCGAGGCCACGTGACCGCGCGGTCGGCGTTGAGCTCCGCCGCGCGCGACCAGCCGAAGGCTTGCGCGGCCTGCAGGCCGGACAGCGCCTCGAAGTCGCCATCACGCCAGACGGCCTTGGCCAGCCAGGCGTTGGGCGGCGCCGGGCGGGGCACCACCGCCATGAACGGACTGGGCTCATCGCCGTCGCGAGGCAGGCGGCCACGGATCCAGGTCAGGCTGAGCCGGCGCGCACCGGCATCGTCGAGCTTCTCGGGATCCAGCCCAAGCCGCGTGAGCTGGGCTTCGATGTCAGCCGGCGCCAGCCCGTCGGCCGGCCCATACAGCCAGCGTCGGGCTAGGGTCAGCCGCTCGTTCGCCGAGCGCGCTGCGGCGCTGCGGCGCAGCAGCGCGCACCACCAGACGGCACGCTTGACCGACCGCGGCGTCACGCCGCCGCCAGCCAGTGGCACGCGGTGGTTGGCCAACCACCAGGTCAACCGCCAGTAGCGCGCCGCCGCCGGGTCGTCGGCATAGGCGCCGAGCGGCCGCGCGTCGCGGTAGCTGCTGCCGAACGGCCAGCTCGGCGCGACCGCCGCGTCGATGCGCGCCAGCGTTGCGTCCACGTACGGCGTCAGCGCGGCGGGCACCTCGACCGTCACGCCGGCCAGCCGCGCTGCCACGGCGAGTGCGCTCACTTCCTGTTCCGGCGCGCCGCCGGGCTGCTGCCGGTAGCTGCGCCACAGCGCTCCGACAAGGTCCGCCGTGGCCGGCAAGAGTCGCTCGGCCTCCACCGAGCGCTGCATGGCGCGCTGCGCGGTGTACCACAGATGCAGCATGGCGTCGCTGGTGACTACCGTGGGCAGTCCGGCCTGCGCGGCACGCTCGTAGACGGCGCCGAGACGCTCGGTGCCCGGGCCGGCGAGCACGGCGAACCCTTGGGCCGCCAGGGCCGGCGCCAGGTCGGCCGCGTCGGGTCCGAGGTGCGCCTGCACCGCGGTCAGATTGGCGGCCGGCTGCGCGGACGTCGTGGCAACCAGCGCCAGGATCCAGAACACCTGCCTCATGGCGCCACCTCCAGCGGCCGTGCCACATGCAGCCAGGGCCCGTAGGCCTGCGCCCCGGCACTGAACAGCGTCCGCGCGCGATCCGGCTCATCGGCGGGCGCCACCTTGAGGTCGTTGCCCCAGAGCGCCGCGAGCCACCGGCCGTCGGGTGAGGACTCGGCTTCCCACCAGTGGGTGGAGTGCCTGCCGGAGAAGTAGAGCCAGACCGGCCGGGGCGCCGGCGCCGGGGTCTGCGCACGGTCGGTCAGGTTGACCTGCAGGCGCTCGCCGCCCGCACGTGTGACGACCAGCGTCTGGCCGCCGTCGGCGACGCGTGTATCGGTCAGGTCCTCGGGCAGGCCGACCCAGGCCGCGGCGGGCGAGCCGTCGGCGGGCCGCACCCAGAGCTGCGTGTGGCCGGGCGGGCCAGCCAGCCAGGCCGCCACGCGACCGCCGCGCGAGCAGCTCAGTCGGCGCGCTGACGGCTGCGGCGGCGAGAGCAGCACGGCCCGGCCGTCGGAGAGGATGCGCAGCACGCGCGTGGACGCCTGGAAGCGCCGGCCGGGCTCCTCGGCGGCCACGGCCAGCCATTCGGCACCGGCCGGCACCGCCTCCCACAGCGCGGCCCAGTCGGGGCAGGGCAGGAGCATGAGCTGGCCACCCAGGTCCAGGTCGGCAGCGCGGCGCTGGCCGTGGTGGTCCAGACCCACGACAAACAGCGCCCGCCCATCGGCTCGCCATGCGGCACGGAGGAGGCTGGCCAGCGGCACCCGCAGGTCGGCGAGCAACTGGCCGCGTGGGTCCAGCACCGTGGCGTCGACCAGCAGGCCGCTGCTGTCGGGTAGCCAGGCGAAGCAGGACGGTGTGGTGACCAGGTCGCGCGGCGGCCCGCCGCGCAGATCGACCAGCGACAGGGTGGGCTGTTTTGGGTCGATCTCGTTGCCACCCTCGGTCTCGCGCAGGCAGGCCAGTAGCGGCCGTCGGGCGAGACCTGCAAGGCGCGCCGCCGATGCGAGGTCTTCCAGCCGCGTGCGAGCTGCCGCGTCGTGCGCGTGGCCGGGTCGTAGAGCATGACGCCTTGCTCGGAGAAGCAGGCCACGGCGCCGTCCGGGGTCAAGGTGACCATGCCGTTGCCCAGCGCGATGTAGCGGTCGTCGGCGCCGGTGACCAGGTCGCGGCGATGCAGCACACGGCGGACCGCCTCGTGACCGCGGTAGGCGGTGGCCATGTACCACATGGCCCGGCCATCTGCCGACCAGCAGGCATAGTCGACCACGACGTTGGGGTAGCGGACGACCTCGCGGCCGCCTCCGCCGTCGCGGCGGCGGATGGCGATGAAGCCGCCCTGGTCATCGGTCCCGCTGTAGGCCAGCCAGCGGCCGTCGGGCGAGGTGGCCAACTCGGACCAGATGTCGGGCAGATGGGGCACGCGCGGCTCGGCCTCGTTGTCGTCCGCCTCCCGATCGGCTCCGGCCCAGCGCGCCAGCACCCGCGTCTGGCCGTCCGCGCCGCGCCAGGTGACTGTGTGCTGCTCACGGTCGTGCTGCGCGCCGTACACGCCGGCACCGTCCGCGGCCGGCTCGCCGTTGTCGCGGTCGCCGTCGGCCTTGGGCTCGGTCCGGCTCAGCGGCCCGACCAGGCTGGGTCGCCACGGCGTCAGGCTGATCGCCAGGCCCTCTTGCCCGTCGGCCACCGGCACGAACCGTGGTAGATAGCCCGGCGCGGTCACCTCGAGCACGATGTCGGCGCCGGCCGGCAGGTCCAGGCTGCATGGCGTCGGCGCGGCGGTGTTCATGTAGGGCGAATCGACGCGGCTCCAGCGTACTCGCGCGCCGACGGGCTGCGAGGTCACGCTCAGCGCCCCGGCGCTGGCCAGGCGACAAGCGAGGCAACACAGCGCGACACCCAGCCAGCGGCGTTCCATGGCCCCGTCTCCCTGTAACCCAAGGAGACTGTACTAGATGTCGGCTCGGCGTGCCAGCCAGTCTGCCGAGCGGCTGCCTACCACCGATAGTACCGGTACGGGTCGTCGCCCAGCGCCTGCCCCTCCACGTAGTCGGGATGGTAGAAGCCGGTGGGGTCCAGCACCGCGGGTCGTGTGCCGGGGTCTGGCACGACGGTGAAGGACGGCGCCGCCATCCACAGGGTCACCGCCTGGCCGGCCAGTTCCTGCAGCGTGAAGCGCGTCTTGGCGTCGGCCTGCCCGGCGCGGAAGGTCAGCTTGACGTGCTTCCACTGCGGGCCGAGCGTGGTGCGCTCGAACAGCCCGGCGCTGCCCCACGGGTCGTGGTCTTTCTCGATGGCGCAGGTGACACCCGCCGGCGCGCTGGCCCGCAGCCAGGCCGACCAGACGTAGGCCACGCCGGCCTGCAGCCCGAAGCCGGGATGACCCAGTTGGACGTGCCAGCCTGTGTCGCTGGTCTTGGTGATGTCGATGCGCAGCGACTTCTGGCCGAGCAACTCAGGCGGCACGTCGTCGCTGACCGCCATGGTGGCGGCCGCGGTGCCCTGGACGCCCAAGGACCAGCCCTGGGTGCCTTCGGCGAAGGTCGTGTTGGTCAGGATCTCTCCCTCGGGCAAGACCGCGGGAGTGACCGGGCCCAGCATCATGTCCTCGGCCCGGCAACTCCAGCCGCCGCCGCCGAACTCGTCGAAGACGCGGATGGCGATGCTGTTGACGCCGGCCTTGACCAGCCTCGCGGGGATGGTGTAGGTGCGAGGCACGTTCCAGCCACTGGCCGCACCGACCTTGACGCCGTTGAACCAGGTCACGTCGCGGTCGTCCACGGGGCCGAGCTTGAGCAGCAACTCGCGGCCCAGCCACGCCTCGGGTACGGTCACTTCGCGGCGCACCCAGAACGAGCCGTCGGCCTCGCCCACGCCCGGCGCGGTCTCCCACATGGCCGGCAGCGTGAACGTCGACCAGCCGGTCAGGTCGAGCTTCTCGGCTGACCAGCCCGTGGTGGCGGCGTCCTGCCCGGGATCCTCGGTGCGCCGGTCGACGCTGCTGGCCGCCGGCAGCTTGCGCTCCACCCGGAAGCGCCAGGCACCCGCCAGGCCAATGGGCCGTGCGGTGGCGTTCCAGCCGGGCGACAGGCTGCGCGCGTCCATGGCGAACTCCGCGCCCAGGTTGGCCAGGAGCTGGGTCAGCGCGCGCGTCAGGCGCCAGCGGCTGTAGCGCAGATAGGTCTTCTCGCCGGCCGGCAGCATGTCGGGCGTGAGCTGCAGCGCGAGCACGCGCCCGTCGTGCGCCCGGCCCAGCAGACCGCCGGCTGTCGGCGCGACACCGCCTCCGGCCAGCAGGGGTCGCAGCGGCTGGTCGGCGCGCAGCCGGAGGTCGGAGCGCGACAAACCGCGCAACTCGGGCCAGTCGGGCAGCTCGCCGGCGTCGTGGTAGGCTGCCGTCTGGCCCATGGTGCCCAACAACGCGTTCGCGCGCGGCAGCAGCAGCACCCGTCCGCCTGCCGCCGCGAAGGCGGACAGGTCGGTCTCGGCCACCTTGGCGTCCGCGGCCACTACAGCAAGTGTCGAACGGTCCGCGGCGGGCAGGTTGTCGGCCGCCTCGAACCGCAGACCCAGGCCGCGCAGAAGCTGGCGCCCGGGTGCCCCGCCGAGATAGACACAGCGCTTGACGCGCGGCTCGGGCTGGGCGCTGCGCGCATACTCGACGAGCCGCCGGGCCAGCCGCCGAGCCATGGGTTCGGCGCTGGTGCGCGCCTCGAGGTCGAGCGTGCAGAGCAGGGCCAGGCCCTCACCGTGCTGCAGTTCGAGCAACGGCGAGTAGGCCATGTCGAACTCGCCGTGGAGCAATGGACGCCACCCGGCCAGGTGCGGCTTCTCCACCGCGGCACTGGCGACGCTGCCGTAGTTGCCCCAGTGCCAGCCGAGCGCCGGGTCGGCGTTGGGCGACTCGTCCAATCCGCCCCAGGTGGTCGGCACGAGCGTGCCCGACCCGTTCCAGTCGCGCAGATCCTCGGCGTCCAGTCCGTCGACGATGGGATGTCGGCTCTGCGTGGGCACGGGCCAGAAGCGGCGCGACACGTGGCCCGCGGTGCGCAGTCCCAGTTGGTCGCGCAGGCAGGCCGGGGTCTGGCCCATGAGGACCAGCCGGCCACCCGCGGCAACATGCTCCGCGGGCGAGCCCGGCAGCGCTGCCTCCAGGGCGCGCCGGCCAATGACCAGCACCTGGCCCGGTGCTGGCCGGCCAGTCCAGGCTCGCGTCTGGTAGCCGGCCTCGGCCAGCAGGCGAGTGGTCTCTCCACGAGGGTCATGGATCCAGATCGTGCCGCCCGGCCGCGGCGCGAACGGCGGGTAGACGCGGAAGGCCATGCGGTCGGTGTGCTTGGCCTCACCGATGGTGACGTCCAGCTCGATCTGGCCGTCGGTCACCGACGTGACGGCGGGCAGCTTGCCGCTCACGGGCTTGCGCAAGGTCGCGGCGGGGTCGATGCGGCCCGTCTCCTTCTGCTCGGCCTGGACCTTGCCCCCGACCGTGAGGCGCCAGTGCAGGCTGTAGGGCACGGCCTGGCGCAGGTCGTTGATCAGGATGGCCTGCTTGGCCACGGTCGCGCCGGATTCGTAGTGGTGGTCCTTGGCGGTGAAGCGCTCCGCCGAGCCGGCGATGTACGCCAGCGTGGTGTTGTTGTTGGCGATCAGCGCCTGGCCGGCCGGGGCGGCCGACCAGTTGCCCGCCGGCTGCAGGTAGTGCACATCGGCGAGGTTGGCGTTGGCCATCCACACGCCGCGCCCGTCGGGCCGCGGGGTGATCGGCGTCTGCGCCCAACGCTTGTCGTCCGGCAGGCTCCAGCCGTGGCCCATGTTCCACGGCACCATGCCCGCGGTCAGGCCCCAGGTGCGCCAACTGCGCCATGTGTTGCGGATGAACAGTTCCTCGACAGCCTGGAAGGCCGGCGCCTGCTCCAGGGCCGTGGCGCCGTGCCAGTTGCGCCAGCGGTCGGGGCCTTCGTAGTCGCTCACCAGGCGGGCGCGGTAGGCGGCCGGCTCGGTGTCATAGGCCCGCTCGCCCAGGTAGATGGCGCAGAACTCGGTCATCAACGGCTCGGAGACCACCGCCTCGCCGAAGCCGTTACGGCCGCGCATGAAAGTCGTGTGCAGCGGTGTGCCGAACTCGATGGGCAGGAACGGCATCTGCGCCTTGGTCACGTACTCGCTGAGCCACTCCTCGCGTTCCTGCAGCGGTATCAGGTCGAGGTAGTTGTTGCAGGTATGCACATCGCCCACATCGGCGCCGTGGTGCGTGAAGACCGGGCGCGTCGGGTCCTCGCGCTTGATGGCGGCCACGACCTCGTCGCCGGCCTTGGCCAGGTCGCCACGCTGATACCAGCCGCGCCGACCGATGACCACCGGGTTCTGATCCTGCTGACGGCCGAACAGGTTGCCCGACGTAGCCCACATGACGATGGACGGATGGTTGCGCAGCCGCCCCAGTTGTTGCGTCAGGAGCGCGTTGTAGCGCTCCTTCTGGCCCGGTCGCGACCAGGCGAATCCGCTGTCGTAGATGAGCGGACCCGCCGCGGGAGCAGCGCCCGCCAGCAGGAGTCCCTTGCGGTCGGCTGCCTCGGCCCACAGGTAGCGCAGGTAGACCGTGCCGCGCGCGTTCTCGTCGCCGGGCCAGGCTTCGGCCAGGTTGAACCCGGCGGCGCGATAGCCGTCGAGCGTGTTGTCGATGGCCTGGGGCACCCAGGCACAGTAGTTCCATTCGTCGCGCGCGGTCACCGGGCGGAGGCGAATCTCGCGCTCGTTGAGCAGGAAGCGCAACCGGTCGATTCTGAACTCGCGGAAGCCGATCGTCTCGGTCACCTCATCGCGCCAGCCGGGCGCCTCGACGGCGAGCATCAGGCGGTAGAGATTGGGTTGGTCGATGTCCCACAACCGCGGGTCGGGCCAGGGCCAGGCCAGATCGACGCGTGTCTGGCCAGCGTTGAGCGGGGCGCTGGCGGTGAACGTCTTCTCGGCTCGGCCGTCCGGCCCCAGCAGTCGCGCGGTGAACCGGGCGGCGCCGGCTTGGCTCACGCCCGCCAGACCGAGCCGGACTGACAGGCGATGCTCGCGCACGGAGGTGGCGATCGTCAGTCCATCGGCGTGGGCGCCCGCTGGCCTGCTGTGCAACAACGCCTCGCCGACGATGCCGCGCGCGTCGACATTGCCGGGCAGGCGCCAACTGGGCTGGTCACCGGCCAGGGCCGCGGCTACATTCTGGGCCTGGGGTGCCGCGACGACCAGGATCCGCAGCAGGTTGTCCTGGCCGAACCGCACCGCGGGCGTGATGTCGACCGTACCGCTGGGCCAGTTGATCAGGCCGCAATCGGTGCCGTTGCAGTAGACGCGGGCATCGGTGCTGACGCGGGTCAACTCGAGGACGATCGCGCGGCCCTGCCAGGAGGCCGGCACGTTCACCTGGCGTTCGTACCAGGCGCGGCTGGCTTGCGCCACGGGGACCGCGTCCCAGGGCGCCGCTTGGCTGGTCTTGGCCAAGCCAGGCAGGCACTGAGTGCCCGACCACGAGCCCGGCACCAGCGCCTCGCCCCAGTCGCCGCTCGGAGCGCCGGCCGCCGGGCCCACGGCCGGCTGGAAGCGCCAGGCGCCGTTCAGACACACAGTGCCGCGTGAGCTCGATGTCTCGACGGGCTGAAGTTGGGCCAACGCGGGGCACAGGGCGAGGACGAGCGCAAACAGGGGCACGCGGGTCATGCTGGACCTCCGGCGTGCTATTTCCGCCGCGTGTCTCATTTTCCTCCGGCCGCGACCGGTGCGCCCAGCAGGGCCAGGTAGCGTGGTGTCGGCGCGGCGCCCGCGGCCAGTCGCGCGGCCCAGCCATCGTCCGACAGCGGCTGGCCGACCGGCTCGACGAACTCGTAGTAGCTGCCGACATAGCCGACCGCCGCCGCCGGCGGATACTCGGGCAGGTCGAACTGCTCGACGATGGGGTACAGCCAGCCGCTGGCCACGTGGAACACGCCGCCCTGATCCTTGCCGAGCCTCGCCGTGACCATCGGCCGCTCCAAGGGCACATTGAAGAGGGCGCCGAAGCGCTCCCACTCGTCGGCGTGCTCGGGCGCCAAGCCGGCGAGTTCCCGCCGCGCATCATCCGCGGCGTGGTCGGCCTTCCGCACCAGATCGGCCAGCCAGACCCGGCTCTCCTCGGTCAGCGCGTCCAGGCGCTTGAGCTCGGCGACGTAGCCGCCGACCATCTGCGCGAAGCGGTTCCAGAACGCGGGCAGCGGCTCGACGAACCCGTGCGGAATCTCGCGCCGGCCTGGGGCACTGGGCGGGAAGTCCAGTTCGCGGCTGTAGAGCTGGCTGTTGTGCCGCATCTGAGCCCAACTGGTCAGCGCGCAGTTGAGGGTCTTGGCGCGCCAGGCCGGCGAGCGCATGAAGCGCGGGGCAGCCGGGTACTGCTCGCCCAGCGCCGCCAGCGTGGCCAGCCACCGCTCCGGCAGGCACGCGTCGCGCGGCGCGAAGGTCGCGGCACCGTCGGTCAAGCCGAGCATCTGTGCCACATGTTCGCCGCTCGGTCGGTCCAGCTCCGAGGTCACCGCCTGTAGCCGCACCGTATCGGACGACACGTGCTCGGGCAGAATGGCCAGGGCACGGGTGCTGGTGGGGCGGTCGGTGGGGTAGCGGGCGCTCACTCGCGCGCAGTCAGCGTCCGACAGGTGGGCCGGATCCAGGCCGTCCTGCCGCAGCGCGGCGTCGAGTTCGTCCAGGCCGATCTCGACGGTCTGGCCAAACAGCCGGCCGCGCGCCTGACGCAGCGCCAGGTACCCGCGGCGAGCTGCTTCGTCGCGCAGCAGGCCGGCCCACCAGGCCGCCCGGCGCACGGTGGCAGCGGTGGCGCCGCGTCCGGCCAGTGGCAGGCGGTAGCGGCCCAGCCACCGCGTCAGACGCGCGTAGTCGTGCAGGTCGGGCGTGTCGTAGGCGGCGGGCAGCGGCTCGGTAACCAGGGCCGCGTCGGCGGCAGCCACGACGGCATCGCCGGCGCGCACGAGTTCGGGTGGCAGTGGGACGTCGAGCCGGGCCAGGCGCACGGCCCCGGCCAGCGAGGCCAGCTCCTCGGGCGGCGCCTGGGCGGCTTGCTTGGCGTGCGCCGCCCACAGTGCCTGCACCAAGCCGGTGGTCAGCGGCGCCAGGACCTTGCGCTCGGCCTGGGCCAGGCTGGCGCGCTGCACGCTCCACCACAGGCAGAGCATGGCGTCGCTTGTCACCAGCACCGGCACCTCGTTGCCCCGACGAGGGTAAGCGCTCATCAGGTCGCCGCGCTGGCCGGCGGGCAGGATGGCGAATCCGTCTCGCTCCAGGGCCGCGGCCAGCCCCGTCGCCGCCGCGCCGAAGCGTTGGGTCACCTGGTCCAGGTTGGCCGGCGGCGCGCCCAGGCCCAGCGCCAGGCTGAGCAACACGGCATGGATGGCAGGCACAGATTCCCCCCTGCGCAGCCCGCTACGCGCTCTCGCGCGGACCCGCCACCAGCTTGTACCCGACGCCGGGAATGGTCAGGATATGCTGCGGACTGCTCGGCTCGGTTTCCACCTTGAGGCGCAGGCGCCGGATATGCACATCCAGCGTGCGGCTGTCGAGGTAGAGGCTCTCGCCCCACACCTTCTCGAGCAGTTGGTCGCGCTCCATGACGCGGCCGGCGTTGGCGGCCAGCACGACCAGCAGGTCGAACTCCTTGGGCGTGAGCCGGATGGAGCGGCCGCTGACGACCACGTCGCGCGCGGCCTCGTCGATGGTCAGCGGACCGACCTTGATCGGGCCCTCCGCCACGTCGCCGTGCTCATAGAGGTTGGTGCGGCGCAAATGCGCGCGGATGCGGGCCAGCAGTTCGCGCGGCATGAACGGCTTGGTGACGTAGTCGTCGGCGCCCATCTCGAGGCCGAGTACCTTGTCCAGTTCATCGGCCTTGGCCGTGAGCATGATGATCGGCGTGTAGATGCGCGCGCGCAGTTGCTGGCACACCTGCAGGCCGCTGAGGCCGGGCAGCATGACGTCCAGCAGGATGATGTCGGGGTGCTCGGTGGTGGCGAGTTGCACCCCTTCGGCGCCGTCGGCCGTGGCCACGACACTGTAGCCCTCGGCCGACAACAGCGCGATCAGGCTCCGCTGAATCGCGGGATCGTCCTCAACCACCAAAACCTTCTCGGCCATCGTCACACCTTTCAGTCGCTCACTGCCTCAAGCCATCGGGCCACTTGCGCCTGAACGCGCAGGTTCGCCAGCCCCAAGGCTACTGGCAAGGGTGACTCATCGGCGCCGGATTGTACCGCGGCGACGAATCCACACAGGGATTGTTCGACCCAATCGACGGACTCCTGCTCGACTCCTCCTCGGGACAGGTAGCTGCGGTAGCGCCCCGCGTCGTTGTTGCGGCCGGCATAGTCGACCAGCGCCTCATCGACACCGAAACGGCGGACCAGGTCACCGGTCAGGCGCTGGCCTACCTCGATGTTCGCCCCCACCAGCCCGTGCGGCGCACGAAGTTGGCACTGCACGCGAGCGGTGCGCGGCGCGGTGCGCACGCTCACGCTGTCCGATTCCACCTCGGCGCCGGGCACCAGGGCCAGGGCCAGGCTGAGCGCGTGCGGGCCGAGTTCGGTCCACACCTCGGCCGGCGTGCGTTCGGCGCCCCGGCCGCGGCTTTCGAGCGTCACGCTGACCCGTGCCGGCGTGGGCTGCGGGCCGACCATCGCGAAGTAGGGGGCCGCGGCGAGCGTGTATTGCAGATTGACCCCGCACAGCACGCCCCGTTCCTCGGTCAAGGCGGCGACCGCCTCTGCTTCCGCGACCGCGGCGGCCAGGTCATCGCTCCAGGTCAGCGGCTTCTCGATGAGCGTGGGGATGCCGTGATCGATGAGCATCAAGGCGGGCGCGGCGTGGTGCTCCGCGGGCGTGCAGACGGTGGCCAGGTCGGGCGTCACGGCGGACAGCAGTTCCGGCAGCGATGCGAAGCCGGGCACCACCTGGCCCGACACGTCGGCCAGTTCGGCGGCGCGCTGCCCGAGGTGTGACGGGCTGGCGCAGACGAAGCCGACCAACTCGCAGCCGGCGGCGGACAGCCACTTGGCGTGTTGGCGGCCGATGCGGCCGGGGCCGACGATGACGGCGCTGAGTGCCATGGTCCCTCCTTCCTAACGTGCCGGTCTGCCTAGGGCACCGGCGCCAGACGCGCCGCTTGATCGGGCGCCAACCGGACGCGGATCTGCCGCTCGGTTACCGTGCGCATGCCGTCGGCGTCCGCGACGCGGGCCCGCGGCCACGGGTTGGCCACCATCACGCTGCCGTCGACCGCACTGCGCAGCGTGGTCCAGGTGATCTGCCGCTTGGGCTGGAACTCGACCTCGACGATGGCCTGGCGCGCGCGCAGCCGGAACCGGCCGGCCCACTGCGGGCTGACCGCCGGCAGCAGATCCACCGTGCCGGTATGACACTGTATCAGCGACTCCTGCACGGCGGTCAGGTTCACGCCCACGCTGTCGAAGTACGGCACGTCGGTGACACCGTAGCGCGAGTCTTTGAGCGGATGACCGACGCAGTTCCATCCGCCATAGGGCCACTTCTGGTGGCGCCGCACATGGTCCATGATGACCGAGAGTGTCTCGGGCAACCGCAGTCGCGCCGCTTGCACCGGGCACTGCGACCAGCCGGCCGCGTTGCCATGCGCGCGCGAGCGGAACGCGGCGACGGCAAGGGCCAGCTCGGCCGGAGCGGAGCCGGCATCGATGACGGCGAAGGGATAGACCGGATACAGCTCGGGCACCTCCATGTTGTGCGACTGCCGGTCGTCGTACAGGTCGCCAAAGGGCGCCAACTGATCCACGGTGCGGTCGACCGACACCACGTCGGCGCCCTTCATGCGCACGGCGCCGGTGGGCAGCGGCGCCAGCCTGGCCAGGCGGTCGCGCGCCATGGCCAGCAATTCGGGCTCGAAGCCGAAGCGCGCGCCGTCACGCAGCACTCGGGCGAAGCACCAGCGGGTGGCCGCCAGGTCGGGCGCGGGGTCCTTGATTTTCCACCACATCTCCGCGGCGTCGGAGACCGTGCTGTGGTACAGCCCATCGTCGCCCAGACGCAGCCAGCTCAGCCAGAACAGCGCCGCCTCGCGCAGCCACGGCGCGGCCACCTGCCGCTCGTAGTCGGCGTCGTGGGCGTAGGCGGCGTAGTCGAGCATGAGCTGCGCCAGTTCGGTCGACTGGCAGATGCTGCGGGCGTTGTAGCCCGAGCCGCACTGCTCCATGCGCAGGTCGGCCGAGGCTTTGGCGAGCGCCGCCGCGTCGAACGGCGTCGGCGTGTGGGCCGGTGGCGCGCCGGCCCGAGGCGGTGAGGCGCCTTCCCACATGCGGATGCCCAGTTTGCCGCCCTGGCGTGTGGCCGCCTGCCACTCGGCGAACTGCCGGTCGTAGAAGTCCAGGTAGGTGCGCGCCAGATCCAGGCGGTTGCCGGCCAGCAGCGGCCAGATCAGCTCGCGGGTGTTCTGCCACCAGTAGCCCCAGCCCCAGGAGCAGTCGTCGTCGTGCACCAGGCCTGGCCCACCGTTGAACTTGGGCGGCACGGCGCTGGTGGCGGCCACCGAGGCATACGAGTAGTAGCCGGTGGTCCAGAGTCGTGTGAGCGCGTCGGCGTCCTTGCCGCGCAGGTCGAGCCAGGCCGATTGCCAGAAGCTGCGCCACCAGGCCAGGTGATCAGCGGTCAGCTTGTCCTTGTCGGCCGCGACGAGTTGGCGGCAGTGTGCAGCCGCGGCCGCCTCCGGTCGGCCGTCGCGGGTGACGCGCGTGGCCAGCACCAGCCAGTAGCGACGGCCCAGCGGGGTCAGGCTGGCGGCGGTGGCGATACCCAAGCCCAGGATACGGTCACCCGGGTTGGCCTTGGCGGGGTCGGCCGGCGGCTGCCCGTTCTCGGCCAGCGCGCTGACCTCGCGCAGCAGGTGCACGCCGCCGGCCTCGCTGGCCACCATGGTTGCGCGGCTGCAGCTCATCTGGATCTGTGCGTTGGGCCGCGCGCGTGGGTCGTCCACGGCGACCAGCAGCGCATTGCCACCCATCTCGCCAAAGGCCTCGGCGCGTAGCGTGCCTTCGGCCAGGCGCAGTTCGGTGATCACCGACCCTCGGTCGAAGTCGAGGCGCTGCTCGTAGCTCAGGATGGCTTCGGGCTTGATGCCGAAGTCCAGCTTCACGTGGCCGGGCGAGACCAGCGTTGGGCTGTAGTGGTACGGCTCGGCCTGGGCGCCGAAGGCGTCGCTCTTGGTCAGGTGCAACTCCAGCGCGTTGGTGTAGCTCACCATGGCCGACAGGTCGCCCGCGCCGACGGGCATGACCTCGGCGGGATCGGCCGCTGGTTTGACGAAGCGCGGCGCCAGGGCGGCCCGGCGCTGGGCCGGGGTCTGCGTCGTGAAGTCGGTCGGCGGGATAACCGGCTCCGACCAGACCTGCTCGATGGGGTTGGTGCGGCTGTCGAGCACCTGCCGGTAGACCTCGCGCCGGTCGCCGGTGAGCACGCGCAGCACCGCGCCGTTGAGGCGCTCCTGACAGCAGTCGAGCCGGTTGTAGAGCACGATCTTCTGGATGGCCACCTCCTGGCCCAGGTCCACCTCCCACCACTGCGCGCCGCCGACCGCGGTGGTCCAGAAGCTGGCATCGCGGCCCCAGTCGTACTGCACGATGCCGTCCACGGCGCGCTCGGGCAGGAACGGCGCCATCGACGACGAGGCTGACACCGGCTTTCGGATCGCGATGTTGCGGCCGCCGACGTAGGCCTCGAGCTCGGCCAGGTGCAGTTCGGCGGTGTGGCCGGCATCGGCTTCCAGGCGCACATAGCGGCCGGTCAGCGGCTGCTCCGGCGCGGCGCCGAGGGCCAACAGCAGGGCGAGCAGGACGGCGGTCATCTTGGGTGTCCCTCACTGGCCGGGCGCGAACAGGTCGAACTGCTGGGCCCGCGCCTCACTGGTCAGGCGCACGTAGCGCGCGGTGACCGGGTCGAACCGCTTGCTGTAGATGTTGCCAAAGACGCGCGCCTGGTGCACGGTGCGCCACTGGCCATCAGTCTGACGCACCTGCAGGGCGATGGGTTGGCTCTGCCCGCGGCGGTGGTCGGCGATGTCCAGCGTCACCTCCAAGCGGTCGAAGGTCACCGTTCCGCCCAGGTCGACCTCGTCGTTGGCGGCACGGCGGCCGCCGGTCAGCGAACCGGTCGACGGCGCGGCCAGCGCCAAGGGGGCCAACGGCCGGTCGTAGTCGAGTCGCCAAATGGTCGCGGGTCCGTCACCGGGCCGCGTGAGCAGCCGACGCGAGACCAGTCCGGCAAGCAGCGCGGGTGGCGTGGGCGGCCGTCCGTCGAAGGCGATCTGGAATAGCGTCTGGTCGCGATAGAGGCAGCCGGGCCAGGGGCCGGCATGGGTGTTGCGCAGGCAGTCGCCGTAGCGCGTCAGCCAGGCCTGGGTGGCCGGGCCGACCACCGGCTGCGCGTCGAGCATCGGCCGCAGGCCAAAGAGGTGGTTGCGATCGGCCAGTGCTACGTCGAGCAGTGTGCGGATGCGGGCCTCGGGGCTGGCGCAGTTGATGACGTCGGCCGCTCGCCGCGCGGGTTCGACCCGTAGCGAGACGACCCGACCGCCGCGGTACACGCAGTCGACGGTGGTGCCGTGCGCCGCGCGCAGGCGGAACGAGACGTCCCAGTCCTCGGGCCAGGCGGGCAGCAGGAGGATGCGCTCGCCGGCGCTCTGGAGCAACATGCTCTGCAGCGCGTTAGCCGAGTTGGCGCCGTGGTCGTTGTCGGGAGTGCCGTCCATCTTGCACTCCCAGAACGCGGGGAAGCGTGCGCGCGGCCGCTGGGGGTAGGGCGCGTCGGGATCGATGTTGTCGGTCCAGTGGATGAACTGGTCACGGAAGTTGAGGCTGACCAGCCGCGCCGCCTCGCGGGCCAGGCCCAGGTAGGCGGCCTGCACCGGCGCGGACTGCCAGCCGCCGGTCTCGACCGCCTGCTTGTCGTCGGTGCCGTCGAGGCTGATGTTGCGCACATGGAACGACTGCCGCGCCGTGGCCAGGAGGGCCGGCTCGCCCAGCCACGCGCCGCGGAACGGATAGATCGAGTACAGCTCAGGCGACTCGCAGATCTCGCGGCCGGCGGCGTACTTGTCGCCGACGGCCAGCAGGTCGAGCCCGCGCACGCGTCGCAGCGGCACAGCGGGCAGCGCCACGCGCAGGGCGTGCCAGCGAGCCCGGCGGGCCCCGTCGAGTTCGAAGGACAGCAGCCGGTCGAGCAGGAAGCGCAGGCAGCCGATCTCGGTGCAGGGGTTGGTCACCGACTGGTAGGTCTCGGCGCAACCCACGTCGGCCATGACCAGCTTGCCCGCGGCGTCGCGCTGGGTGAAGCGGTTGGCGTAGTAGGCGATGAACTCGTCGGCGCACGGTAGCAGAATATCGCGCAGGAAGGCCCGGTCGCCGGTGTGCTCGTAGTACTCGCACATGATCGCCGGCAGCTCGATGCTGGCCAGTTGGTGATAGCGCAGGTGGCCGGGCATGGACGCCCAGTCGAACACGCCGACGTTGTGCCACCAACTGGCCTCCATGATGAAGGCGCCTTCCAGGCCGAGCAGGCGCCGGCAGTGGTCGCGGCAGATGTCCAGCCCGTCGCGCACGAAACGCAGGCCCGGCAGCAACGTGTCATAGTCGCCACGCGTGGCCATCGACCAGTACGGATGCCGCGTGTTCTGCCACATGAACGACAGTTGCGCCCAGTCGCGGCCGTCGGGCGAGACGGGGTTGGGCTTGGGCGCGTTGAAGCCCAGTACACCGGCGGGCATGTCCATGGTGAAGATCGAGCCGTTGTACGGCGGCGGCACCTGGCCGCGACTGGCCGCTGCCTCGCAGAACCGCTCCAGGGCGTAACGCTGGCTGATCTGATAGGCGTTCTCGGCGGCGGCGATCGTGCCGTGGTCACGGTAGGCTCGCGACCCTTGTTCGAACTGGGTGAAGGCGCACGGCGCCAGATTGACAGGTCCCGGGCCGCAGCCGCCGACGAGGATGTAGCTGCGCGCCCAGAAGTCGCGCCAGTAGGCCTCGTGCGCCGGCCGGTCGGCCGTGGCCCGGCGGTCTGCCGCGGCCAGCCAGGTCGCGACACTGGCCGGCTGGGTCGACTCCGCGCGTAGCGTGCAGTCGAACCGCCGGGCCGGCTCGCCGCGCAGCGCGGTCGGGCTCAGGCGGCGCAGGCCGGGCGCCTTCAACACGCAGCCGGAGGTGCGGCCCAACAGCGGGTCCTTGGCCCGGGCGACCATCTCGGGCGTGTTCTGCGCGTGTAGCCGGTCGGCCCAGGCCGACGACTGGTTGCGGTAGCACCAAGCCAGCCGGTCGGTCTGGTCGGTGAACAGCACGCCGGCGGTGCCGCGCTCGGGCAGCGGCCGGTCGGCGGGAGCGAGCGAGCGCAGGGGCTCGACGCTAACGGTCAGCCGGCGTGGCACGGCGCCCGAGCCCTCGACGCGCACGAGCGGCTGGGTGGCGTCGACCCAGAGCCGCAGCCGGGCGTCGCCAGCTCGCACCAGCACGGTGGCATCGCGCAGCGAGAGCGTCTGCTCGAACGGCTCGGTGGGCAGCGCTGGCTCGAAGTGCAGGCGCACGCGGCCCAGCTTGGGCAGCAGGTGGTCGGCGTCGAAGGCATCCACCTTGCTCACGTAGAACAGCACGTCGCCGCGGTCGTCGACCCAGACGTTCAGCCCGACATCGCCATTGCCCAGCGGCATGGAGCCGAATGAGTCGCCGCTGGGGCTGTCCCAGACCACGTTGCAGTCGTCCAGCGAGCGCGCTACGCGCGGGGGCTCCGGCCGCGGGGGCGGCGGTTCGCCGGGCGACAGGTCGGCGAGCACCAGCGCATTGATCTGCGTCGAGTACCAGTCGCTGCCGTTGAAGAAGGCCTTGGTGGGCGTGAAAGTCAGCGTCTGGCGCGTGCTGCCGGCGATGAAGGTGCCGATGGCGTACTGGGCGGTGGGCCCCGCATCGCCGCCCTGCCAGGCCAGCGTCGGCGGGTTGACGTCGCTATCTGCGCCGCGGGCCGTCTGCTCGGCCGAGGAGAAGGCCGGCCGGAGTTCCGGCCAGGAGCGGTTGTCCGCCACCCAGATCTGGATCTGGTACCGGCGGCCCGGCGTCAGCTCGCGCAAGGTGAGGCCCTGTGCGCGCGGCGTGGCCAGGCTGCCGGCGTCCTGCACCCCGCCGGCGAGCATGGCGTTGTAGGCCGGTGACAGTCGTGGGTTCTGATAGAACGCATCGTAGATACCGCCCAGCGACTGCGTGTCACGCGCCTGCGCGGCGAAGGGCTGGAAAGCCACGCCGTTGACCGTCGGCCGGCGGTCCGCGCCGAAGGTGTAGGCACGCAGCACACGGCCGTTGGTGGCCACGTCGGTGTCGGCGGCGACATCGCGCGGCGGCTGCCAGGTGATTGGTGCCGACCTGGCGCTGCCGGCCCACATCAGCAGGCCGAGAAGGGCGACCGGTATGCGCATCAACTGCTCCTAGCGGCCGAGCCGCACGTTGTCGATAGTGGCCAATCCGCGGTCGAAAACCACCGGCGCGATGGCCTCGTACTTGAGCCCCGCCGGCGCGAAGCCCAGTTCGCCGCGCGGGATCTCACCGACCTGTCTGCCATCCACCACCAGCCTGGCGGACCCAGCGTTCCAGACCACCTCGAACGCATGCCAGGCTGCGCCCGGCGCGGCCGACGCGACCTGCCGGTCGCCGGCCTGCAGCACCAGTTCGGCGGCCTGGCCGCGGCGCAGCGTGACGGTCAGGCCGCGGCCCAGGCGCAGCAGCGGGCCGTTGGCGCCCTCGGCCAGTTGGCCGTCGAAGCTCAGCGAGCCCGCCGGCTCCGCGGCGTTGAGGTACCCGCTGATCTGCAGCCCGGCGCCGACCGCGGCCCCGCCGCCGTCGCGCCCGGTGGCCAGCCCCGCCGCCTGCCACGGCGTGCCGACGCGCGTCACGGCCGCTGATCCGAGTGCCTGCTCCGCCTCCGCACCGCGGGTGAAGCTGGCGCTGAAGGTCTGACCCGCGGCCAGGGCGCCGCGCCGCACCAGCAGCACTGCGCGCCAGTCGCGCTCGGGCACGTCGATAGCCAGCCCCTGGCCGGTCAGCGTCAGGGCTGCGCCGGTCTCCAGGTCGAGCGCCAGGTCGCGCTTGGGGTCCAGGGCGAGCGCCCGGTAGTCGAGGCTGACCCCGACCTTCGCCGCGGCGCGGTTGGTGTTCACCACCCAGGCCACATGCCGGTCAGATGCGCTGTGCAGCGACACCAGCGCGCCTTGGGTGATCGTCTTGGCCGGCGTGTCGGCCTTCCAGTAGGGTCGGAAGCGCACGCCCGGCTCATACAGCCGGCCCGCCTCGCACAACGCTGGCCAGTGGTTGCCTTGCGCCTCGGGCATGACGTCATGGGCCAGGCACCAGCCGACGAGTTGGTGGATGTGCTTGGCGGCATGGACCGTGCGGTGGCGGTCGGCCTGGTTCATCATGGTCATCACGCCGCCGGCGCAGACGCTGCTGCCAATCGCGCGCAGCCGGCCCGCGGGCAGGACCTCCAGGTAGTCGAAGTTCAGGTCCGTCGGCTCGACGTTCTCACCCTCGTAGAACACATCGCCGAACCAGGCGTGATAGGCCGCGCCAGAGCTGATGTGCTGCCACACGTTCGGCGCGGGTGCGTTGTTCTGGGCGAACATGACCTTCATGCGCTTGAAGTAGTCGCGCAGGCCCAGGTAGTTGTAGGCGCGTTGCAGCCCGCCATCCGGTCGGAAGTAGGCCTTGCCGGTCAGGAAGTTTGACTCCAGCGAGAGGTAGTTCTCATCGACATAAAGCCCGCGGAAACCGGCCTGCCGCACCCACTCCTGGTAGTGCCACAAGCGGAAGTCGTTGGGCCCGCGCGAGGAGGTCACGTCACTGTTGTTGATTGTCCCGGGCTCAGCGCCCCAGTCGACGGCCAGGCTGGGGAACTCGTTACCCGCGTAGTCACGGTAGCGGCCGACAGAGTGGGCGATGGAGCCGACGCACGGCCGGTGCAGGCTGTCGCGCGGCGTGCGGTCAAACACCTCGCGCGACTTGTCCATGTGCCACGGGTAGGGGCTGCAGTAGTAGGGCCACAGCACGGCCCAGTCGGCCTCGGTCCAGAAGTAGGTGTTGGCGGTGTGGGGCACCGGCGGCTGCTGGGCGCAGAAGGTGGCGCGCCAGCCCGGCGGCAGCGGCCGGCTGGGGAAGGCCTGCCAGCCCCAGACCACGTTGGTCGGCTTGTCGAGCAGCGTGGGTGTCTCGATCAGCCGGACGTACAGCGTGACCTTGCCATCACGGCGCACGATCTCCTGCGTGGGCAGGGCGCGGTCGGGCTCCTGGAACCAGCCGCGGTCGCTGTCGGCGAACCAGAGGAAGGCGCGGTCGCTGTTGGTCAGCCAGATGTACGGCACGAAGTCGCCCTGCAGCAGACCCGACGAGACCGACTGGCTGGTCCAGTGGTCGGGCAGCATGTCGTGCACCGCGGCCCAGCCGCCCGAGGTGCTGCAGAAGTGCGTGGCCTCGGCCGCCGGCAGCGTGATGCGCAGTTCCAGCTTGTCCACCTGCACCGGCACGGCGCCGGGCGCGATGTTCCAGTCGCACAGGACATGGCCGTCGAACTCCACACGCGTCTTGGCGCGCACGCGCAGCCCGCCGGCTTCGGCCACGCCTTCCAGGTCGGCCTGGTTCTCCAGCGAGCGCTTCGGTGCGCCCGTCGGCGCCCGCAGGGGCATTTCCCTCCCGCCGATGGTGGCCACCAAGCTCATGCCGGCGAGTTGCGACACGCCGCCGTTGGCCAGCGACCGCGCCAGGCCCAGCCCGTCGAGGTCCAGCGTGCGGTTCCAGATTCCCACGCGGCTGCCCTGTACGGTGACGGGCGTCCACGGCGCGATGACCCGGTCGGTCTGCCCGACGTCGTTACGCATCCAGGCTGCGTCGTAGGTCAGCAGGTTCAACTCGCGCAGGGCCGTGGCCAGCGGCTGACCAGCGGCGTCCTTGACCACCACCTCGACCTTGACCGGCTTCGGCGGCGTCTTGGCGCCGTCAACGGTCCGCAGGTCGGCGGTGGGGATGGTCACGCCGGCGAGCGAGGCGGTGCCCGTGGCATAGGACTGCCGGAATGGCATCATCGCGCCGGTGGCCAGCACCCGGTCGCCGTCGAGCACGCGCAGCGTGGCGCTCGCCGCCTTGTCGCGCTCGGCCATGGCCAGAATGTCCGCGCGCACCAGCACGGTGCGCGTCTCTGGCCCGAACTGCGCGGTAACCTCCAGCGGCTGCGGCGGGGCTGTGCCGGCGGGCGGTTGCGGCGGCTGGCTCTGCCAACCGTTGACTTCGAACGGCAGGCTCTGACGGAACAACGTCTGGCCGGCGCTGGTGGCGGTGAGCGTGAAGGCGCCTCGGCCCATGGCGGTCACGTCGCCCGCGAAGTCGAACGCCTGGCGCTCGCCCGCGGCCAGGTCGAGGGTCCGTGTCTGCACCACGTCATCGCCGGCGGGCGTCTTGCCCTTCTGGATGCGCAATCCGACCTGCACATTGGCCGCGGTGCCGGCCGGAGCGGCGACGGCCATGGGGAACCGGTAGCGGCCCGTGAAGACCGAGGTGACGCCCAGCAGCTGCACCGCCGGCTGGTCGTCGACCAGCCGCACCGGCGGATGCTGGGGGATCTCGGCGAAGGCTTGGGTTATCGACCACGAGGCCTGGCTGCGCGGCTTGGCGCCCGGCGCGTTGCGCGCCAGCAGGAACCGCCACAGATCACCGGCGCGGAGCTTCGCCGTGCCGAAGTCGGCGGCCGGTACCGACGCTTCGATGACGTAGTCGGTGGCGGACTCGCTGGCGGCCACGCGCCAGTGCCCCTGCCAGCCCTGAGCGGTGTAGCCGCGGCTGGGCACCATCTTGCAGTCGAACACCGCGGGGTAGGTGTTGAGAATCGTCTGGTAGGTCTCGGGCACCAGGGCCGGCGGAGTTACCCAGATCTCCACGGACGAGTCGCCGAAGTCGTAGGCATCGTTCTCGCGCGCCGATTTGCGCAGTTGCCACTCCTCATTGCCGCGTCGACAGCGGAACAGGAAGTACAGATTGGCCTCGTCCCAGCCCAGGCTGACGGTCGTCTCGGCTTGCTGAAGTTGCCAATCGAACGGCGCCACCAGGCCGCTGGTGGTCAGCGCCCGGTCCCATTCGCCGGGCGCCGCGCGGCCGTCGATGGTCGGCGCCGGCGTGAGCCGCGGCGCGGCGAACTCGCCGATGGGCAGGCGCTCGCCTTGGGCGCGAAGCAGGTCGGCGGCCAACAACACGATGAGCAGTGTGCGGAGTCTCATGCACCGAGGGTGGTACGTGGCGGCTGGTGCTGTCAAGGCCGGCGTCTGGCCGAGAACGCGCCAATCTGCTACCCTCTGGCGCGGGATGGTGTGCGATGTTCAAGCCGCTGGATCTGGCGGTCGTGCTGGCCTACCTGGTGCTCATGGCGGTACTCGGTCTGTGGCAGGCGGCCAAAATCAGGAGCGCCGGCGACTATTTCGCTGGCGGCCGAACCTTCAACAAGTTCTTCATGATGATGCACGCCCTGGGCACGGGCACGCACGCCGACGACCCGGTGGGCGTGGTTGGCGCGGCCTTTCAGCGCGGCATCAGTGGCATCTGGTACACGTACGTCTACCTCTTCGCCACGCCGTTTTACTGGCTCATCGCGCCGCTGTTCCGGCGCAGTCGCTACCTGACCATGGCCGACTTCTTTGAGGATCGGTACAGCCGCGGCCTGGGCCTGATGTACACCATCATGGGCGTGCTCATCTTCGCCATCAACACCGGCACGCTGCTCAAGGGCACCGAACTCATCACCAGCGCCATGACCCAGGGCGCCGTGCCCGGCTGGGCCTCCATCCTCGTCATGACGCTGGTCTTCGTGGCCTACGGCACGGCCGGCGGGCTCATGGCCACCGTGGTGGTCGAGGGCATCCAGGGCTTGCTGATCATCGTCATGTCGCTGCTGCTGGTGCCGTTCGGGCTGGCCGCCGTGGGCGGCTTCCATGGCATGCGGGCCGCGCTGGCTCCGAGCCACTTCAGCCTGGCCGCGCCGCAAGAGGTCACCTGGGTGTGGGTGCTTTCCGCGTCGGTGGCCATGCTCATCGGCATCGTCGCCCAGCCGCACATCATGGAGGTGTGCGCCTCGGGCAAGACCGAGTTCGAGGGCCGCGTCGGCTTCACCTATGGCAACTACGTGAAGCGCTCCTGCGCGCTGGGCTGGGCCGTGGTGGGCGTCATCGTAGCGGCCATGGTGGCGCAGGGCAAGATCCCCTCGCTCGGTGGGCACCGTGAACTGGCTTTCGGCACCGCTATCCGTACGCTGCTGCCGTCGGGCTTCGTCGGGCTCATGTTCGCCGCCATCCTGGCCGCGCAGATGTCCACGCTCAGCGCCTTCATGGTGGCCGGCTCGGCACTGCTGTCGCGCAACCTGTACCAGCGCTACTGGCTGCCCGCCGAACCGTCGGAGGACACCGAGGGGAAGGTGCTGCGGTTTGGCCGCTTCGCGGGGCTGATCGTGGTCGGTTTGGGTGTGGGCTTTGCCTTCCTAGTGGGTGGCGTGACCGACGCGCTGGCCTGGTTCTGGGCGCTCAACGCGTTGCTGGGCGTGCTGGTCTGGGCGGCGGTGCTGTGGAAGCCGGCCAACGCCGTCGGCGCCTGGACCGCCTTTGGCTGGATGGCGCTCATCTGGCTGGTGGTCGGACCTGTTGGTGCCAAGCTCGGCGGCCCGAACCACCCCTGGCTGGGCTGCTATGCCGACAAGTCCAACCTGCACTGCTGACCTACCTCCCGCCGGGCGTGGTGGCGTTGGTGGTGGGCAGCCTGTGCTCCGACTTCGAGCGCGAGCCCATGCACGGCGTGATCATCGGCACCGGATTCGTGCTGCTGGGTCTGGCGCTCGTGTACTGGCTACCGGCCACGGGCTTCCTGATGATCATCGGCGCGGTGCTCGGACTGCTGATCGGTGGCGGCAACCGGCGCGAACGCGACAACTCCGGCGCCGAGCGCTTCTACCGGCTCATGGCAACGCCCGTCGGGCGCGAGCAAGAACTGGTCGACGCCGGCGTCGACGTGGTCTACGCCGGCGAGAGCGAGGGCCATCCCTGGGAGCTGAACCACCCGCGAATGGTACAGTGGGGTGGATTCGCCGTGGCGTGCTGCTTCACGCTGGTGGTGCTGGGGCTGCTGTACTGGATCGCCGGGCTGGGCCGGTAGGGCACTCGTAGGGGCGACCACGGAGGGTCGCCCCTACAAGGTTGCGCGATCAGCAGATCCGCATCGTCAGCCCGCCATCGACCGTCAGAGTCTCGCCGGTGATGTAGCCGTTGTCGCACAGCGCCAGGATGGCCTGGGCGATCTCCTCCGGCTGGCCTTCGCGGTGCAGGGGGATGCGCTTCTCTTCGTTCAGCGCCTTCTGCTCGGCGGTCATGGCCAGGTGGAAGTCCGTGCGCGTGATGCCGGGGCAGACGGCGTTGACGCGGATGCCTTCGTCGGCCAGCTCCCAGGCCAGGCAGCGTGTGAAGTGGTGCAGCGCGGCCTTGACGGTGCCGTAGCAGCAGGCCGCGGGCAGGCCGCGCAGGCCGGCCACCGAGCCGATGTTGATGATCACGCCGCCGGTCGACTGGCGCAGCAGCGGAATGGTGTTGCGGCAGACATGGAACGCGCCCTTGACGTGCGTGGCGAAGGTGCGGTCCCACTGCTCCTCGGTGATGTCCATCAGCTTGCCCGGCTGGCCATAACCGGCGTTGTTGACGACGACATCCAGTCGGCCCCAACTGGCGGCGATGGGCTCGATCATGGCCGCCACGGCGGCGCCGTCGGCCACATCGGCCTGACAGATGAGCACGTCGGCCGCGCCGAGCCGGCGGCAGGATTCCGCGGTCTGCAGGGCGCCCGCCTCATTGCCCAGGTAGTTGAGCGCCACGCTCGCGCCGCGCGCGGCAAATGCCTCCGCTGTGGCGCGGCCGATACCGCGGGCCGAACCGGTGACCAGAACGCACTGCGCAGACTCTGCCATGGGGCTCCTCCGTGGGCTCGACACTAGCGCGTCGTGGTTTGGCTGTCAACCCGGGAGGGAATGCGGCGGCGAAGGCCAAAGCGCGGGTGAGGATGTCCACCATGCGCCTGCCCTGGATCGTTCTGTTGTTGCCTGTCGCCGCGTTCTGCCAGACGCTGACCGAGGACTTCGCCGGCTATCGCGATGAGGCCGCATTGGCCGCCAACTGGCGCGACGACAGCATGGGCTACAGCCTGCGTGACGGCCAGTTGGTGGGCGAGGAAGGCCTCTGCTTCTGGCAGCGCGCGCCGTTCGCCGGCGAGGCCACGCTCTCGGCCGACCTGCGCATCGAGGCCGTCGCCGGCAGCAGCAAGGGCTGGAGCGTCGCGGGCATCGGCTTCGCCGCCGATCGCGGCAACCTGTGGGCGCTGCAGGTGGTGGCCGGTCCCGAGAAGGATGGCGTACGGCCGCGCTTCCTGGAGATGCACGAGATGCTCGACGGCACCTGGCTGGCCGAGAGCGCCGAGACGACCAAGCTGCGCAGCCTGGCCAACGAGGTCACCGGCCAGTGGCGCGACCAGCAGGCCTACCGCCTCGAGATGACCTGGAACGCCGAGCAGGTCGAGGGCCGCATCCTGTCCGGAGGCACGGCCATTGGACGGTTTGCCTGGGCCTTGACGGGCGCGCCCCGCGCGGTCACCGCCGGCCGGCCCGTATTCCGTGTGGCGGGCCTCACCGCCGGCTTCGACAACGTCTCCTACGGGGTGCGGCGCGTGGTCGCCGAACCCCAGCCCAAGGCGCCGCCGGCCTGGGTCTCACGGCCGGGTAAGGCCATTGCCAAGGGCACGGGCTACTTCGCTACCGCCCAGGTCAACGGCCGCTGGTGGCTGGTCGATCCCGAGGGCAAGCCGTTCTTCGACGTCGGCACCGACCATGTGCGGTACGAGGGCCACTGGTGCGAGAAACTGGGCTATGCGCCCTACAGCCGGGTCAGCGCGGCCAAGTACGCCAGCGAAGACGCCTGGGCCCAGACCGCCACCGACCGCCTCAAGAGCTGGAACTTCAACACGGTGGCCGCCGGCCATTCGCCCAGCACGCGGCATCGTGGCCTGGCGCATATCCTCTTTGCCTCCTTCGGCAGCGGCTTCGCCGCGCGCGACTACATCGCCGAGCAGACCACGTGGACCGGGTTCCCCAACGTCTTCAGCCCGCAGTGGCCGCGCTACTGCACCGCGCGCGCGCGGCAGATGGCCGACGAGATGGCCGGTGACCCGTGGTGCCTGGGCATCTTCCTCGATAATGAGCTGGAGTGGTACGGCAAGACCGGCAGCCTGATCGACGAGGTCTTCCGCCGCGGCCCCACGCACACCGCCAAGCTGGCGCTGTGGGACTGGCTGCTCAAGCGCTATGGCACCGTGGCCGGTGTGAACGCCGCGCTGGGCACCCGGCACGCCGATGCCGCGGCGTTCCTGGCCGACACCAACCCGCCGCGCGGGCCCAAGAGCGACGAGGTCAACTCGGGCTTCATGCAGGTCATCGCCGAGCGCTACTTCGGCGAGCCCTGCCGCGCGCTGCGCGCTGCCGACGGCAAGCACCTGATCATGGGCTGCCGCTTCGCCGGTCAGACGCCCAAGGAAGTGCTGGCGGCCGCCGGGAAGTACAACGACGTCTTCACCATCAACACCTACCCCAAGGTCGACATCGCCGGCGGCCGCGTGGTGGACACGCCGCGCATGTTGGCCGACTACTACGCGGCGGTTCGCAAGCCGATGATCATCACCGAATGGAGCTTCCCGGCGCTCGACGCGGGGCTGCCCTGCCTGCACGGCGCGGGCATGAGGGTCGACACGCAGGCGCAGAAGGCGCGCTGCTACGAGATCTTCGCCAACCAGATCGCCGATCTGCCGTTCATGGTCGGTTACCACTACTTCATGTACCTCGACGAGCCGGCCGAAGGCATCTCGTCGACCTTCCCCGAGGACAGCAACTACGGCTTGGTCAACGTCAAGGACGAGCCGTACGCCGAGTTGACCGACATGGCGACCAAGGTCAACGCCGCGGCATACGCCCGGCACGAACGCAGCGCGATGCCTTCGGCGGCGGACCTGCCGACCAAGCCCGCGCCGCCCGCGGACGGCAAGCCCGCGGCGCTGCGTAACCTCGGCAAGACCGAGGTGGTCGGCCTGCCGGCGGTGGTCGATGGCGCGAGCCCAGGGTTGGGCATCATCGCCAGCCTGGCGCCCGGCGCGACCTGGCGGCCGGCCGCCGGCAGCGTCGCCGCGCCGGAGGCCATGGAATCCGTCGCCCTGGGCGGCGCGGGCACGACCTGGGTCTGTGACCGGCGCCTGAGCGGCTTGTTCGGCAAGGTGACCGCCGACGGCCTGGCGCTCGGCCGCGTCGATGTAGCGGCACACCAGGTGACAGCCGGCAAGAACGCCTGGACCTCGGCCGAGAAGGTCGAGTCGATCCAGGTTCGTGGCGGCAAGGAGGGCGTCATCCTCGACGTGGTGCTATCGCATCAGCGCGAGGGCCAGGACGGTGCGCCGTCGTTCCGCGTGGGCGTGCGCGCGGTGCACTTCTTCGCCGAGCCCGTGGTGCTGGTGCGGCCGCTGTGGTACGAGAACACCGACGACCGGCCGTTCGAGATCAAGGAAGCCTTCGTCTTCTGCCAGCCGGCCATCGGTGGCGATACGGCCGACGACAAGGTCGGCGGGCCGGGCGTGCCGCAGTACTACCGCGAGGTCGGCGCCTGGACCGACAGCAAACTCGGCGGCAGCTTTGGCGCGTTCTGCCCCCAAGAGGACTGGAGCGTCAGCTTCTGGGAAGACACCGGTAAGCACGCCGACGCCCGCATCATGGTCGACCGCACGCTGGCCAAGGGGCAGAAGATCGTGCTCGGTCAGCTGCCCTACCTGACCTGCTTCGGGCTCAAGGCGGCTGGCGCCGACCGGGCGCTAAGCGCCCGGTGGCTGCCGGTTGGGCAGTTGCGGGTGGTGCCGGGCGGGTAGGGGGTCACGGCTCTGGCAGTGGCGAGACTCCCGCGCCGCCGAGCCGATCCGCGAGCGCCTCGAGGCCGTGTCTGGAGGCGAGTTGGCGCAGACAGATGCCCATCTGGTCTGGGAGACGCGGCTCACGCAGCAGCGGACGGTAGATGGTCAGCCAGCGGCTGGCCAGCTCCAGGGCCTTGGCTGCCGACCCGGGGGGTGGTGTGGCCTGTCGGAGGTCGTAGCCGACATAGGAGAGCGCGGCGTAGTCGACCACGTAGCGTCGGCGTTGGTCGGTAGCCAAGTCGGCGCTCAGCGCGTCGAAGGACCGGAGTGTGCCGTCGGTGAACTGCCGGTGGTAGTCGAACCACGCGGCGGCGGCCTGGCCCCGGACGACCTCCGCGAGGCCCAGATCGCCCACAACGTGGTTGAGGAAGACACTGGCCCTCTTTGTTCCGCGAGGGTCGGACCCCGCCGGTACTCCCGACGCGGCTACTGCCGCCAGGTGGCTACGCAGTGCGTCGCGTAGCCACGATGGCACGGACGGGTCCGCGACCAGCGACTTGGCGCTTGACTGGATGGCAGGCTCGTCAAGGCAGTGCAGTGCCAGACCGAGCAGGCTACCGCCGATCTCGCGGCCTGGGGCAAGCGCGTAGGCTTGCGCGTCCTTGCGGCAGTTCTGACGGTAGCGCTCCATGAGGGACACGGCGGACTGGGCTACTCGGCTGGCCGGCAGGAGCCGCAGGTGGTCCACCAGCCATGTCATCTCGGCGAGCGCGCCGGTTGGTCCATTCGAGGATAGCAGGCTCTGTTGTCTCCTGAGCTCCGGCGTGTCCAGAGCTTGGAACTTGGCCGCCAGCTGAGCGGGGTCGAGCGATGCCAGCGACGGCTCCGGCCGCCAGCCGTACCGCGTCACCACGTTGCGAAGGGTATCCAGCCCGGGCTCGGCGGCCAGGCGGCAGATCAGCCGGCCCAGAGGGTCGCACGGCAGCCGCAACCATGCGGGGCGGTACTCGTCGCTCCAGCGCTGGACGACAGCGTCAAGGCATCGTTTCTCGTCAGTGCCCAGCGGCTTCCCCCCTGCCACCTTGGCGAGCAGAACCGAGGCAACCGCATAGTCGGCCGCGACGCGACTCGACAGCTCCCTGGGCAGTGCCTCGGCCAGGTCGGCGAGCGGTCCCAGGTCGTCGCCGACGGCGCGTCTGGCCAAGTCGGCGAAGGCCTCGAACTGCTTGTCGGCGTCGACGAGCCGATGCGGCGCCACACCCGACCATAGCGCCTCCGCAAAAGCGACGGCGCGACGGTGCCCCTTAGGGTCATCGGCCTCGCGTACAGCCGAGGCTGAGAGTCTGGCCAGGCCCAGGGCCGCCGCTTGACGAGCCGATTCGGGAAGCGCGGGCGACCGAGCGAACTGGTGCAGAACGGCCGTCACGCGCGCGTCTCCGGCGTGCGCCGCAAGCAGATCGACCATGTCGCCAGCCAGTGCCCCCCCCAGCCAGCCGAAGGAAGCCCATCGCTGCGCAGCGGCGCAGGTAGCGGTCCGCCAACTGGCACACGATCGGCGCGGCCTCCGGAGTTGGCCGGGTGCGCAGCTCGCGGAGGATACCCATCTGCAGTGCGATGGGCTCGGGGTACCGCGCTCGACATAGATCCAGGCTCAGAGTCCAGTTCCACTCAGTGTCGGCGCGCAAGTACGCATCGCACAGCTCCGTGACAGTGCGTCGATCGATGGGCCGCGCTGTGGCGGGCCCTGCCTGACCTCGACACGCGGCGACCGTGCAGGCAACGCCGACGCTGATAAGCAGCGCCCGGAGGGTGATGTGTTTCATCTGGTTCGCCAGTTGGTGCCCGGTGATGCCCAGTCGAGAGCGCCGACGCCGTTGGCGGCGCTGAGCTCTCGCACCCCGCATCGCAGTTCGTTGTCGCCTAAGCATTCCGCCTGAGCAATGCTCGGATTGCTGACACGAGGCTAGTAGGCGCGGGAGTGTGGTGTCAAGGGCAATGGATCATGGTGTGTACCTCGGTGTTCATGCCCCGAGGTGCCCCCGCACGATGCCTACGGCTGGGCCAGCGTGAGCGCGACACGCTGTCCGCCCTCGGCCGCCACCGTCACCGGCACGCGCCAAGCCCCTTGCACCACGACACATGCGCCGCCGGCGGCTTCGGTGCAGAGGTACGCCTGCGCCTGCACGTCCAGCGACGTCGTGTCGGCGGCGATCTCCACCGGCACGCGCAGCACGTCGCCCGCCTGGGTGATGCGCTGCGTCTTCCCGCCCACGACCACCGTCACCGGCGCGCCCCCCGTGCGGTGCCAGCCGGCCTGCGGCCGGAGCGTGAGTTCGATGGTCGCGGTGCCTGCCTTCAGCCTCACCGCGGGCGCCGCGGCGTAGACCACCTCGGGCATCGGCGGCGCGGCGCGGTCGGGCTCGCCGAGCATCACGGTGCTCACGGTGCCGGCCTTGGGGTCGATGACGCGGATGGTGTTGTTGTTCGTGTCGGCCACATAGAGCCGGCCGCCACCCGCGCAGATGCCGCCGGGCTCGTTGAAGGCGGCCTGATCGAGCGGCCCGTCGGTCGTGCCCTCGGCGCCAGTGCCGGCGAATCGCGTCAGCCGGCCGGTAGCGGGATCGAGTCGCTTGACGCGGTTGTTATAGGTGTCGGCCACATAGAGCACGCCGTCGAGCGCGGTGACGCCCAGCGGATGCTGTAGCCGCGCCGTGCGGCGGTCGCCCTCGATGTCGCCGAACTCGAACAGGCCCTGGCCGATGAAGGTGGCCACGCGCGGCTGGCCGGCGAGCCCCACCGAGCGGATGGCGCTCGTCTCGCTGTCGGCGAAGACCAGGCGGTCGCCGAGCAGGCACAACGCGCTGGGCTGGGCCAGCGCGGCCTTACCGGCAGCGGCATCAAGCAGGTCCTCGCGGCCGGTGCCGGCATAGGGCCGGGCGTCGGCGGTGCGCGGGTCGACCACCCAGATCTGGTGCGACCCGGCGTTGGCCACATAGAGCCGGTCGCCATGGGCCAGCACGTCCCAGGGCGAGTGCAGCGCCACCTGCCGTCCGCGGCCGGCGAGGTTGTAGCGGTCGGGCTTGTGGCCCGTGCCGACCACCGTCGTCACCGTGCCGGCCTTCAGGTCGGCCGCGCGCAAGCTGTGGTTCTCCGTGTCGGCGACGTACAGCAGGTCGCCCACGAGCGCCATGCCCTGGGGCTGTCGGAACCGCGCCTGGGCGAAGCTGCCGTCGACGAAGCCGGGCACGCCGCCACCAATCGTCTGTTGGACCGTGCCGTCGAGCCCGCACACGACGATGCGGTGATGGGTGGAATCGGCGATGAACAGTCGTCCGCCGGCCGCGTCGGCCAGCACCTTGCCGGGATGCGAGAGCACCGTGGTCGGCTGGCGGTCGCGTTCCAGTGACCAGGTCATGCGGCCCGGCCGGAGTGTGCCCGCGGCGCGCGCCCCATCGATGACGCGCGCGATGGCCGGTCCCGCCGTCGCCGCGGTGATCTCGCCGGCATGGACCTCGACGATCGCACCGGTCGGATCGACGAGCACGAGGGTCGGCCACGACCGTACGCCATAGGAGCGCCAGACGCGCAGGTCACTGTCGACGCAGACGGGATGCTCAATCTCGTAGCGCAGGATGGCCTGGCGGATGTTCTCGGGCTTGCCCTCGTCGTCGAACTTGGCCGAATGAACGCCGATGACCACCAGATCATCGGGGTACCGGCGCTCGAGTTCCTTGAGTTCGGGCAGGATGTGCATGCAGTTGATGCAGCAGTAAGTCCAGAAGTCGAGCAGAACGACCTTGCCGCGCAGATCGGCGAGCCGGACGGGGTGGTCGGTGTTCAGCCACTGGCGGTCGCCGGGGAACTCGGGTGCGAGTACCGCCGGTCGGCCACCGGGTTCCTGGGCGCCGGACGCTGTGACGACGATGCCGAGGAGGAGCAGACCCGCGAGCGGGGTCCGGCGCCGGGCGCGGGTCCGAAGAGGCGCGCCCGGCGTCGGTAGCGGCTCACTTCTCCTTGGTGGGATCGGTGATCTCGCGGATGTAGATGTTCTTGAACCAGAGGGTGTTGCCATGGTTCTGCAACTCAATCTGCCCGGTCGGGTAGATCGGCTTGCCACGCTCCCAGTAGTTTTCCATGGTCACGTTGTCGGTGACGAGCTTGCCGTTGAGCCAGACCGAGACCTTCTCGCCGATCATCTTGATGCGGAAGGTGTTCCACTGTCCGATGGGGTTGTCGGCGCAGAGGAGCGGGTCCTTGGGGTTCTTCTGGTTGTTGTAGAGCGCGCCCGAGCCGACCGGCCACTGCGCGGGATCCCAGATCTGCACCTGCGGTGAGCCGCGCAGATAGATGCCGCTGTCGCCGCGCGGCAGGATCTTCCAGTCGACGTACATCTCGAAGTCGCCGTAGTCCTTGCCGGTGCACAGGCTGTCGCCCTTGCCGTCGAAGACGATGACGCCGTCGATGACCTTCCAGTGCTCCTTGGCGCGCTGGGTGGCGGCGGCCTGGGCGGTGGCCAGCTGCTCGGCGGTCATCGCCGCGCGCTTGGGCGGGTCGGCCACGAGGCCTTTCCAGTTGTCCAGGTCCTTGCCGTTGAACAGCGCGACGAAGCCCGCGGGAGGCGTGTTGTCGCCGGGCTGCGCCTTGTTCAGGTCGACCGCGCTGGGCGGCATCTTGGCGTCCGCGCCGAGCTCCACGGCGGTCAGGCCGCGAAAGTCGATGCCGCCGGCGGTCACGACCAGGCCGAGCGGGCCCTGAGCGGGTGCGGCCGGCAGGGCAGCCTCGCAAGCGATCTCGCCATTGATGGCGATGCGCGCGCGCCCTTCGGCCACGTCAATATCCAGCTTGTTCCACTGGCCCGCAGGCTTGAGCGTCGTGGCCTTGGCCGGCGCGATGCCGCGCAGGGCACCGAGCGCCATGTTGGGCTCGATGAACGCAAACGATGCGGGGTCCACCAGCTGCGCTCGTGCGCCGCGCACGACCACGCCGCCGCTGGCGCCGGCGGCCAGCTTGAACTCGGCGGCCAGGGTCAGGTTGCCGAAGGCCTTGTCGGTGTAGATGGCGCCGCTCTTGCTGCTGAGCGCGCCGTCGGCCACGGCGAAGCCGTCGCCCTTCCAACCGGTGAGGTCCTTGCCGTTGAACAGAGTGATCGTGTCGGCCCAACAGGCCGCCGCGGTCACCAGGAGCGCGAGGGCCGCCCAGCGAGCCATTCGCGAGGTCATTGTCCAGTCTCCGCTTCCGGCGCCGTCGCCAGCAGGGCCCGCACGCGGTCGGGAACGTCCGTGATCAGACCGTCCACGCCGCGCGCTAAGAACCGCCGCACCATCCAGGGCTGGTTGACCGTCCAGACGATCAGCGGGCGACCTTCCACCTCGGGTGGACGCCGCCGGACCAGCAACTGATGGGCCGCGAACGGCACCAACATCTCCGAGTGTCTCAGACCGTCTGCCCCCGGCCACTTGAGCGACAGGGTACCACGTTGGAGGCTCGGCGTCATCGTGCGCACGGCCTCCAGATCATGCCAGTCGAACGACCAAATCCAAGCGGACTCCAGCAGGCCGGCCTTGGTCAGCAGGGCCACGGTCTTGCGCACCAGCTCCGGGCTGTGCCCGCGCGACTTGAGCTCGATGCACAGCGGCAGCCCGACCGTCTTGGCCGTCTCCAGCGCCTCGGCCAGTGTCGGCACATGCTGGTCGGGCGCCGCCTCGCGGCCGCGTCGGGCCTGCAAGCGCCGTTTGTGCAACTGGTGCCAGGTGAGCTGGTCCACGCGGCCCGTGCCGTCGGTGGTGCGGTTGATGGTCGCGTCGTGCATGAGCACGGGCACGCCGTCAGTCGTCATGCGCACGTCGATCTCGGCGCGATCGGCGCCCAGCTCCGCGGCGCGACGCAGGGCGGGCAGGCTGTTCTCGATAGCGACGCGGTTGGCGCCGCGATGCGCAATGACCAAGGGTTTCATCGTCGTCTCTGGCAGCTCGGGCAGTAATGGGTGCCGCGCCCGGCGGCCACGATGCGCACGATGGGCGTCCCACAGGCCAGGCAGGGCTGGCCGGCGCGACCGTAGACACGATGCGCGTGTTGGTACGAGCCCAGTTCGCCGTCGACGGCCACGTACTGCCCATCGATCGACGAACCGTGCGCGGCCACCGCCGCCGACAACACCTCGCGCATCACGCCGTGCAACCGACGCGCGCGTTCGCGGCTCAACCGACCGGCGGTCAGTGTCGGGTGCAGTCTGGCGCGATGGAGTGCCTCGTCCACGTAGATGTTTCCCAGGCCGGCCACGATCTCCTGCCCCAGCAGCAGCGCTTTGAGCCCGCGGCCCGAGGCGCGCACGGCCGCCACGAAGGCCGCCTCGTCGATGGCCAGGGCATCTGGTCCGAGGCGGGCCAACTCCGGCAGGCCGGCGACCTCGGCACTGGGCAGCAGGTGCATCCAGCCGAACCGTCGCACATCGCGCCAGCGCAGCTCGCGACCGTCATCGAGCGTGGCCACCAGGTGCGTATGCGGCAGCCGGGGCTCGTCCGCGGGCTGTACGCGCAACTGGCCCGTCATGCGCAGATGGCCGACCAGCGTCTGCTCGTCGTCGGTGTCGACGAACCAGATCTTGCCCCACCGGCGCGCGGTGGTCAGCCGCCGGCCGCGCAGGCCGTCGGCCAGTTCCGCCGCCGAGGGCAGGAAGTGTGCGTCGAGCAGGATCTCGACATCGACGACGCGGCGGCCCACGGCCTCACGGCGCAGGCCGGCCACAACGGTTTCGACTTCGGGTAGCTCAGGCATCCTGTGAGTATGACGCCATCGCCCGCCAGCGCGAATCAGCCAGCACCACCGAAGTGGCCACTTGTCGGGCGGGGATTGACCAGTACTGCCGCAGCAGGCGGTCCTTGGTGGGCTCGTCCACCTGCACGAAACCGTGCTTCCGGTAGAAGGCAATGGCCCAGGTTGCGGCGGCCCAGGTGCCGATGAGCACCGGCCGGTCACAGCGCGCCAGCAGGTCGGCCAGCAACATGCCGCCGATGCCCTGGCCGCGCCGTTCGGTGAGCACGTAGGCGTGGCGGATGAGCGCCACATCCGGCACGTCCTGCATGCCCATGACACCGACGAGTCGGCCGTCGAGTTCGTAGCCCCAGAAGCGCACGCCTGCGTCGATCTCGGCGCGCAGATCGGCCAACGGCATGTACGGCTCATGCCAGCGGTCGGTCGGGATTACCCCGCGGTAGGCCTCCGCGGCGTCGTTGATGATGGCCGCCATCGTCTCGTGGTCGGTCGGCAGGCACGGCCGGATCATGGGCACACCCTCCTGGGAGGCAGTGCCCGCGTCGGCGCCGGGTGTTTCAGGCGCGCGCCATGTCGTAGTCGGCCAGGTCGACACGCAGGTCGGCGGCCACGTCGGGGTGGATGCGCTGCAGCTCGCGCCAGCAGGCCTGGGCGATGCGGCGATAGCTGACATGCCCCTGGCGGCTGGAGCGCAGTCCGATGAAATGGTGCATCTCGCGCAAGTTCCAGGTGAACAGCACGCGCTTGCGATAGGCCAGTGGCAACACGTACTGCGCGGTCTCCTCGCCGTGCGCCTCGGCCAACCGCGCGTGGGCTGCCGCCGCGCGTGCCATGGCGTCGTGGTAGACCTCGGCGTGGCCGAGATCGTCAATCTCGTCGGGCGTCTCGTAGCCGTGCTCGCAGGTCAGCGTCTGGCCCGTCTGCGTGCACATGCGGTGGCGCTGGATGTCGCGGAAGGCGCCGTAGTCGAGCATCATCTCGAAGGTGTAGGTCAAGTGCTCCAGCGCGCGGCCCGGCGCATCGAACCGGCCGCGGCCGGCCAGGTAGGCGCGGATGACCTCCAGCTTGCGGGCCTCGGCCCACGGCTCCACCTGAGCCCGCACGGCATGGATTCGTTGGTGCGTGGCCTCGTAGAGGATGGCTGCCGTCAGGTCGGTCAGCGGGTCCTCGGGCCCACACACCAGCCGGGCACTGCTGGCCTCCAGTGTCGGCTCGCCGGGCACCAGCATCTGCTCGGCCAGTTCGGCGATCGCGCGGGGTGTCTCGCTCAGGTAGGCGCTCTCGCCCGCATACTTGATGAGCGTCGGCACGACCGCCTCGGCTTCGCCGCGCAAGGCCTGGGCCAGGGCGCGTAGCTCGCCCAGCGGGCTCGAATAGAGCTTGGTGAGCAGGTGCTCCAGCGCGCGGCCATTGATGGTCAGCCCCAGGTTGGTGCGGGTGGCTGCGGGCAGTAGATAGCGCGCCACGTCGCAGGCGCGCGAGCGGCAGACGCTGCGGTAGCGCGCGTCGGTCCAGTCGGCCGGTCGCGCGAAGCGCTCGCTCACCTGCTGTTCGATGGTCGGCAGCAGCGTGCCATAGGTGGCCAGCAGGTGGCGGCAGGTGTCCTCATAGAGCCCCGCCAGAGGACCGGCAGCGATGCCGGGCTCGCGCACGAAGGTCTCGCTGTCGAACGGCACGTAGCGTGTCGACTTCTCGGTATAGGAGGCCAGCCGGCAGTCCTCGATGGCTTTGGTGGCGACAATGCTGACGTCCTCGATGGCCAGATGGACCACGGCATGTTCAGCCACGCTGGAGTGCCCGTAGCCCACCACCCATTTTTCGTGGAAGCGCCGCGCCTGTGCGCGGGCGGCCGCGAGCGAGTCTTCGTCGTCGGCCACGTCGGCACCGGGCGCCACGGCCAGGTCGCCGTCGGCCAGCAGGCGGCGCAGGTTGTCGCGCAGGCTATACGGGCTGCGGCTGTAGTAGGCGAACAGCACCGCCACGACCTCTTCGGGCAGGCTACGCAGGGCGAACACCGGGCGGTCGAGGTTGGTGACGAACGGGCTCAGGGGGTCGATGGGCACCAGGTACTCCAGATCGGGGTCAGTCGGGGTCGAGTGGGCCGGACTCATCTTCCGACCAATGGAACGCAGCGGTCTTCACCGGCAGGCGGCGTCGGCCGGGCCGGCGTTCGCTCTCGCCTTCCTCGGCATCCAGCTCGAAACGCAGGCAGCAGCGCAGCTTGCCGCACAGGCCGCCGAGCTGCGAGGGGACCGGCGGCAGGTCCTGCTCCTTGGCGTGCTTCATCGAGACCGGCGCGAACTCGGGCATCCAGGCTGAGCAGCACACCTCGCGGCCGCAGCGGCCGACGCCGCCCAGCAGACGGGCCACATCGCGATCACCGACCTGTTCGAGCCGAATGGGCATCTGGAAGATGCGTACCGCGTCGCGCAGCATCATGCGGAAATCGATGCGGCCGGGCGCCGTGAAGAAGAACGTGAGCTGCCCGCGGTCGAGCGACAGATAACCTTCCACCAGCCGCATCGGCAAATCGTGCTGGACGACCAGGTCGCGCAGTTGGCCCAGCGCGCGACTCGACAGGTGCGTGTTCTCCGCCGAGGTGGCCAGATCGGCCTGCGATGCGGGATGCGTGTCGTCGGGCGGCATCGGGCCTTCGGAACGCTCACCCAGCGAGGCCAAGCGGCCGACGGCCATGCCGTAGCGGGTCAGCCCGACCATGGCCGTGCCCAACGGCACCAGTTCACCCGTGGCGTCGGCCAGCGGCAGTCGATAGTAGTGCGGTCCCTGCACGATGTCGAACAGGACCGTGGCCAAGGCACTCACGGCTTGCCCGTCTCCTTGCGCGCCCAGATGAATCCGACTGGTGCGTCGCCGCCCATGGCGGTGTAGATCGGCCGCCGCTCGCGGCGCAGTTCGCGTCCCAGGTCATCCCACTCCGAAGGCCGGTTCTGGTAGACGAAGTAGTCTGCCGTCCTCGCCGCCTCCTCGCCGTGGGTCAGACGCAGGTCTCGCCGCTGGATGCCCACGGCCCGATAGCTGCTCAGCCCGGCGATGGCGCCTGGCGGATGCAGGTAGATCGTCGCCCCGTCCGGCGCTTCGCGGCTGAGCACGGCCAGCAACTCGCGGAACGGCTCGCCCCAGTAGCTGACCTCCAGGCCGCGCCGCGCCGCACCGCCGGAGCCGCCGACCAGCCGGTTGTAGAACGCGGTCGGGTAGGGATGTACCGACAGCACATCCACCGCCGCGGGCAGGACCAGGCCCACCAGCAGCAGCGGCGCGACCAGCCGGCGCTGGTTGCTCGGCAGCCGACCGCGCAGACCCGCGGCCAACGTCGCCAGCCCCAACCCGGCCAGCGCCGACAACAGTGGCAGCGCCGGCAGGAAGAGGCGTACGCCATTGTACTTGGCCGCCGACGGGCTGGCAAAGGGCAGCATGTGCAGCAGCAGCGCCAGGGCGATCAGCCGGCGCGACACGTCGCCTCGGAGCCCACGCAGGCCGAGCGCGGCCGCGGCCAGGGTGGCCAGCGGCGTGGTCACGGCCAGCATGACGAACGGGTAGTGCCACGGCAACTGGCCAGAGATGCGGCCGAAGTATTCGGTGTCGATGAGCGCATGGCGACCATGGAAGCGGATGACCGCCGCCAGATGGGCCGGGCCGTCGTACCACAGCCACGGCCAGCACAACACGAACACCATCGGCGCCAGCAGGCAGGTGGCCGGCCACAGGCCGCGCAGCGCCGGGCGCGCCCACAGCGCCGCCGCCAGGAGCACCGCCGGCGTGAGCAGGACGACATTGAACTTGGTGGCCATCCCCAGCCCTAGCACCACGCCGTAGCTCACGGCCCGCGCGCGCGACGGCTGCGCCATGTGGCGCCAGGCCAGGTAGGTGGCCAGCGTAGCCAAGAAGGCAGCGGGATTGTCCAGCGCGGCGAGATTGCCGTGCAGCACGGCCGACGGTAGGGTCAGCCAAGCCAACGCCGCGCCGAGCCCGGCCAGCAAGCCCGACATCTCGCCGAGCCAGAGCAGGAGCACCACGGCGGTGCCGGCCCACAACAGCGTCGAGCCCAGCCGAAACTGCGCGTACGGACCGAAGGGCGAGGGCAGGCGCCGACACAGATCCAGCCAGACCTTGCCCACCGGCGGATGCCAGTCGGCCTCGCTGGGCGTCGGCCCGGAGTTGCCCCAGCCGGCCTCCAGTGCCTCGCGACGCCAGGCTCCCGTATCGAAGCGCAGCACCCGGCCTAACCAGGTCGTGTGGCGTACACCCACGGCGGCGTAGACAGGCTCGTCGTAGGTGATGCCGAAGGTCGACGCGAACATGGATTGGCCCACCAGCGTCGCGCCAACCAACAGCGCCGCCGCCAGCAAAAAGGGTGTCAGGGACCGCTTTTGGCCAAAAACGGTCCCTGACACCGTTTTTGCTGGCGGGGCTAAGTCCATGGTGTCTCTTTGGTCAGGTGCTGGGAGATTCCTCGCCGATCAGTGTATGGGCGGTGCTGCTGGTGACGGTCATGGTGACCAGTTCGCCGAGCCTGGGCTCGCGCGGGCTGTCGAAGACCGCGTTCTTGAACTGCGGGGTGCGACCCCACCAGCCGTTGCCGCGTTTGGCGCGGCCTTCGACCATGACCTCGAAGCGCCGTCCGACCTGCGCGGCGTTTATCTCCGCGGAGATGGCCTCCTGGCGGCCGATGAGCGTCTCCAGTCGGCGGTTCTTGTCGGGCTCGGGCACGTCGTCGGTCCACTCGTGGGCCTTGGTGCCCGAGCGCGGCGAGTAGGCGAACATGAAGGCCGCGTCCCAGCGGATCTCCTCGACGGCGGCCATGGTCTGCTCGAAGTCGGCCTCGGACTCGCCCACGAAGCCGACGATCAGGTCGGTGGTGATGGCGATGTCGGGGATGGCATCGCGGAACCGGCGGACCAGATCGCGGTAGTGCGCATAGGTGTGGCCGCGGTTCATGCGTTCGAGCATCGTGTCCGACGCGCTCTGCAGCGGCAGGTGCAGGGCTGGCATGACCCGGTCGAGCTGAGCCATGGCCTCGACGATCGGCGCGGTGAACTCGGCGGGATGGGGAGAGGTGAAGCGGATCCGCTCGATGCCTTCGACTTGTGCCACGGCGGCCAGCAGGTCGCCGAAGGCGTGGTCGCCGTCGCGCCAGGCGTTGACCGTCTGGCCCAGCAGAGTCACCTCGCGCACCCCGTCGGCGGCCAGCGCGCGCACGGAGCGCACGACCTCGTCCATGGGCACGCTGCGCTCACGGCCGCGCACATAGGGCACGATGCAGAAGGTGCAGAACTTGTCGCAGCCGCGCTCGACCGTGACGAAAGCGGTCAGCCCGTTGTCCGAGCGCGGGTCCACACCCTCATAGAGCTCCTTGCGGTCGAGCCGCACATCGACAAACGGCGCGTCGCGGTCGGTGAGCAGGATGTCGCCGAGTCGGCGGTAGGCGTCGGGCCCGACCACCAGGTCGACATAGGGCGCCTTGGCCTGGATGTGCTCGCGCAGGTGTTGAGCCATGCAGCCGACGATGCCCAGCGTGACCCAGGGGCGCGTCTTCTTGCACTCCGCGAGATGCGCGAGTCGGCCCCAGACACGCACCTCGGCGTTCTCTCGGATAGCGCAGGTGTTGACCAGCATGACGTCGGCGTCGGCGGGCGAGTCGGTCGACTCGTAGCCGAAGCGGCTCAGCTCACCGGCGATGAGCTGCGTGTCGGCGACGTTCATCTGGCAGCCGTAGGTCTCGATGTAAAGCTTGCGCGGCATGGTCCAGAAGGTACCACGAGGCCCCCAAAAAGCGAACCGCCGGCCCGAAGGCCGGCGGTTCTAAGCGCGAAAACGCAGCCTGGGCTACGCTGCAAACGGGCAGAGCCCGCGGCAGACTCAGCCCTGGGTGCGCATGTTCTCGCTGACCGTGACGTACACGTCGCGGGTCTTGCGGCCCAGGACGCTCAGGATCGCGATCGCCACAACGGCGATCAGCGCGGTCAGCAGACCATACTCGATGAGGGTCTGACCCTCTTCCTCGACGAACAGGCGCTTGATCATGTGTGCCAACTCCTCGCAGGCCGCGAAGGGCTGACCCCCCGCTGGCACTGCTGTTGGGCAATCGCCCAATGACTGTCAAGCCGTCAGGTCGACCAGACTAGCTGGTGGTGACCATCTGCTCATTGACGGTCACGAAGACGTCCTTGGTCTTGCGGCCGAGGACGCTCAGGATCGCAATGGCGACGACGGCGATCAGGGCGGTCAGGAGACCGTACTCGATGAGGGTCTGACCCTCTTCTTCGGAGAACAGGCGCTTGAACATGCGGCGAACTCCAACCTTACGACGGCCACACCGTCCGCTCAGGCGACGGGACACGGCGCCCGGACCGTGCCAATCAAACTTGTACGACTACCCGCCGGGCCAGGCGGCTCGGAACGGGATCAGCCGTTCGTCACCATCTTGTCGTTGACGGTCACGAAGACGTCCTTGGTCTTGCGGCCGAGAACGCTGAGGATCGCGATCGCGACAACGGCGATCAGGGCGGTCAGAAGACCGTACTCGATGAGGGTCTGGCCCTCTTCTTCGACGAACAGGCGCTTCACCATAGGAGTTGCTCCCTAGCTGGGCAACCGGCCGAGATCCACGAGGGACCCCGGCCGGGTTCGCGGAAGGCACACCAACCGCGAAGGGAAACCACGACGCCCGGATCGCGGCTCACGAAGCTTGTACGACTACCCGCCGGGCCAAGCTAGGCGGATCGCGAGATCAGCCGTTGGTGACCATCTTGTCGTTCACGGTCACGAAGACGTCTTTGGTCTTGCGGCCGAGCACGCTCAGGATGGCGATCGCGACGATGGCGATCAGGGCGGTCAGAAGACCGTACTCGATGAGGGTCTGGCCCTCTTCCTCGTTGAACAGACGCTTGATCATGAGGTCATTCCTCTCTAATCGCACCCGATTAGGCGCTCATTGGCCGTCTCCTCCTCGATTTTTGCGAGTCGGATTCCGGTCGCTCCCAATTTGCCACATCCGGGCCGCGATCATGTTAACAAGTCCCTACAGACGACGCAGCGGCGACCGGGGTGGGCGAGGGGGGGAAGGAGGCACCAAAGAATGGTGTTGCCTCTGGCGCCCAATGCTATAATGGCGCGCATGGCTCAAGTTGTCCTGTCCAATGTGACCAAAGCGTTTGGCGACGTCGTCGTGGTGCGCGACGTGTCGCTCGAGATTGCCGACGGCGAGTTCCTCGTGCTGGTCGGCCCGTCGGGTTGTGGCAAGTCCACCTGCCTGCGGATGATCGCCGGGCTGGAGGAGATCACCTCGGGCTCGATCGCCATCGGTCCGCGGGTGGTTAACGATGTCCCGCCGCAGGACCGCGACATCGCCATGGTGTTCCAGAACTACGCGCTCTACCCCCACATGAGTGTGTACGACAACCTGGCGTTCGGGCTGCGGCTGAAGCGCGAGCCGACTGGCAAGGTCTTCCCGCGCACCCGCCGCGTCTACTCCGAGCCGGCCATCCGCGAGCGCGTCGACCGCGCCGCGCGCATGTTGGGTCTCAGTGAGTACCTGCAGCGCAAGCCGCGCCAGTTGTCGGGTGGCCAGCGCCAGCGCGTCGCCCTGGGCCGCGCCATCGTGCGTGAGCCGCAAGTCTTCTTGATGGACGAACCGCTGTCCAACCTGGACGCCAAGCTGCGCGTGCAGACGCGCGCCGAGCTGATCCTGTTGCACGAGCAGCTGCGCGACGCCGGCAAGAGCAACACCATGGTCTACGTGACGCATGACCAGGTGGAAGCCATGACCATGGGCGACCGCATTGCCGTGATGAAGGATGGCCTCCTGCAGCAGTGCGACACTCCGTTGAACCTGTACCGTGGTCCGGCCAACCGGTTCGTGGCGGAGTTCATCGGCAGCCCGCAGATGAACGTTTTTGGTCCGCTGGACGTCGTATCGGCCAACGGAAGCCTGCAGCTCCGACGCGACGACCTGACCATCACGCTGCCGGCCGAGAAGGCTGCGCGGCTGGCCGGGTTCAACGGCACGCAGGTGCTGTTCGGTATTCGCCCCGAGGACATCGCGGCGCCTGACACCTCGCGCGTGGCGGCCGATGCGACCAACACCGTGCCGGTCAAGGTGCAGGTGCGTGAGCCCATGGGCAGCACCGTGCAGCTCCAGCTCGAAGCGCCCGGCGGCTTTGTGGTGACCTCGGTGCTCGACGCGGACAGCTCTGCCTGGCATGGTGCCGCGTTCGACGCGGTGCTCGACCTGAGCAAGTGCCATGCGTTCGATCCGGCGAGCGAGGTCGCGCTGTTCTAGTCGCGAGTGGGCAGGCGCGGTTCGCTGGTGGGCCTGGCCGACGGGCGTTGATGCGCGGTGCTGCTCGGCTGCGCCGTTGGTGAGACGATCGTGCGACAGATACGCAGATTGCTTCGGTTGCGCAAGCTGATCAAGCTTCCCGCACTGCCTCAACGCAAGCCGCCCAACCCGACCAAGGAGATGCCGTTCACGCAGCATCTCGACGAGTTACGCTCCCATCTCATGCGCGTGCTCATCTACGTGATGGTCACCGGCTGCCTCATGTGGAGCCTGTACGATAGGTGGCTCGAGCAGATCTTCGTCAAGCCCATCGAGCGCGCCTTCATCGCCGCCAACATGAACGTGAAGCTGGTCTTCACGCACTTCCTGGACCCGCTGTTCTTCAAGCTGCAGGTCGTGGCCACGGCGGCCGTGCTGGTCACGCTGCCCTTCATCCTGTGGGAGATCTGGCGCTTCATCGCGCCCGGTCTGCACAAGGGCGAGCGCAAGAACCTCGGCCCGATGCTGCCCTTCAGCGTGTTGCTGGCCTTCGCGGGCTGCGGGATGGTGTATGTCATCGTCCCCTTCGCGGTGCAGTTCCTGCTGCAGTTCGTGCCCAAGGACCAAGCGTTCAGCATCTTCCAGGACCCCCAGAAGTACTACTACTTCTTCCTGCGGCTGATGCTCGGCTCGGCCATCGCCTTCCAGTCGCCGCTCGTCTTCATGGTTCTGGGCAAGCTGGAGTTGGTCTCGAGCAAGGGCATGGTCGGGTACTGGCGCCACGCCGTGCTGGTCAACTTCGTCGTGGCAGCGCTCATCACGCCAACCATCGACCCGTTCAACATGAGCCTTGTCGCGCTGCCGCTGTGCTTCCTCTACTTCCTGAGCGTGGTGCTGGTGTGGTTCACCGAGCGCGGGCGCCGGCTGGCCGAGGCAGCCGCCGCCTTGGCCCGCGAGCGAGGACACGAACTCCACAACGATCCGCCGGCCGAGGTGCCCGTACCGCGTGCCGAACTGGAGTCGGCGGCCGCAGCCTATGAGGCGGTCACCGCCGCGCCGGTGCTGCCAGTCGAGCCGGACGTGGCGCCAGTGGTCGATGAGTATGGCTTCGACGCCGAGCCTGAGCCCGGTAGCGTGGAGCCCATCGAGGTCGTCGACCGCACCAACCTGGGGCCCGACGCCGCCCAGGTCACCGAGCCGCCGAAGTGGACAGCCCCGCAGCCGCCCACCGATGAGGCGTTGTTCGACCCCGACTCCGATGACTGAGTCGCTCGCCGACCGCCTGGCTGGCGTGTTGCTGGGCATGGCCGTCGGCGACGCGCTCGGGCTGCCGCGCGAGCGGCTGGCCCCCGATCGCGCCGCGCGCCGCTTCGGCGGCCCGCCACTGGGCCACGCGTTCCTCTTCGGGCGGGGCATGGTCAGCGACGACACTGAGCACGCCGCGCTCACTGCCCAGGCTTTTCTCGCCGCGCCACACGATGCCCTCGCCTTCCAGCGGCGACTCGCCTGGGGGCTGCGGTGGTGGCTGGCGGCACTGCCCGCCGGGCTGGGCAAAGCCACGCTGCGGGCCTGCGTGCGGCTGTGGCTGGGCGTGCCACCGGCCCGCGCCGGCGCCGTCAGCGCGGGCAACGGTCCGGCCATGCGCGCACCCATCCTGGGCGCTTGCCTGGCGGCCGATGCCAGCGCGCGCGAAGCCTATACCCGCGCCAGCACGTGCCTGACGCATCGCCACGACGAGGCCGATGACGGCGCGCTACTGATCGCCTTGGCCGCCGCTCGCGCCGTGGCGGCAGACGCCGCTTCGCTCTCGCCCGTCGAGCTGTGGTCCGAGTTGGCCGCCGCCGCGCGGACCGACGCGTTGGCCAGCCGCATGGCCCGCCTCGCGCCGTTGCTGGCGAGCGGTGAGCCGCCCACCGGCGCCGCGGCGGCGCTGGGCCTGGCAGGTGGCGTGACGGGTTACATCGCGCACACGGTGCCCATGGCGCTGTACTGCTGGCTGCACGCGCCGTCCGACCCGCGCGCCGCGGTGGAGGCGGCCATCGGCTTGGGTGGCGACACCGACACCGTGGCGGCTGTAGTGGGCGGTCTGGCCGGCGCGCTATGCGGCGAGTCGGCGTGGCCGCGCGAGTGGTTGGACGGCTTGTGGGAGTGGCCGCGCAGCGTGGCCTGGCTGCGCGACGTCGCCGACCGGCTGGCGCGCTCGGTGAGCGGCGAAGCAACGCCGGGACCAGCGCCACTGGCGTGGTACCTGATCCCGGCGCGCAACGCCATCTTCCTCGCCGTCGTGCTGGCGCACGGCTTCCGGCGGATGCTGCCCTAAGGTGCGACGCTGGGGTTCACCGTCACCGCGCCAAAGGTCTGCAGCCCCGAGTTGAAGCTCGTGCTGTTGACCCACTTGGCATGGCCGTCGGCGAAGACCATGTTGTCGCCCTTCATGTGCCGCCCGGCGAAGACCTGCACATCGAGGCTCTCGAACCAGTCGGGGCTGTCGAGTGTGTTGAAGCGTCCGCCATACCCGGCCGTCAGCCAGTCGGAGCTGTCGTCTCCGAACAGCACCAGGTTGGCCGGCGCGACGACACCGGCCAGACTGAGCCGGTTGAAGTAGCCCCAACCGGGGATGTCGAGCCCGACCCAGCGGTTCCAGGCGTAGCTCTGCAGGATGGGCCGGCAGCCGGCGAAGTCGACATTGGGTGGCCGGCTGTCGCTGGGGCAGGCATAGAGCTGGTTGCTCTTGATGTAGGTCTGGATGCGATTGGGCCAGGTCAGCGGGATCTGCGCCGCCGAGCCGGCGCCCGAGCTGACATCCTGATAGCTGAGCGGATAGGTCTCGTCATGGTCCTGGCAGTACTGCATGACCGCCAGGCCAAGCTGCTTGAGGTTGGACAGACACGAGGTCTGCCGCGCCTTCTCGCGCGCTTTGGCGAAGACCGGGAAGAGAATCGCCGCGAGGATCGCGATGATCGCGATGACCACGAGCAATTCGATCAGAGTGAACGCGTTCGGACGTCGTGACATGACTGTTCTCCGACGGCCGTCCGCCGGAAAACGCTGGGTGCATAGGCGTCCACGCTTCCCTACGGCGGTACGAACCGCATCAGGTTCAAAGGGTTGGGCGCTATGCCCTCTCAGCCGCGTGCGCGGCACCCCAGGACTGCACTCATGCTAGCGCTGGGCGGGGGTAGCGTCAAGGGCCGCGGCGGGAGGTGTTGGCACGATGGCCGGCGTCCCGCCCCCGCCGCGGTGCGCACGACAAGGCTTGGGTGCGGCCGATAGGGGTGCCCTACGCCATGGCCAGTCTGTTCATCTCCCATAGCTCACTGGACGACGCCTTCGTGCTCCAGCTCCAACAGGCGCTCGGCGACTTGAAGCAGGACGTTTGGGTTGACTCGCGCGAGCTTCGAGCGGGCGATCCCCTTTGGCCGGAGATCCAGAACGCCATCGACGAAGCCAGCGCCTACGCCATCCTCGTCAGCACGGAGTCGCTTCAGTCGAAATGGGTCGGCAAGGAACTGAAACACGCGCTCAAGCTCCGGGACGAGCGCGGCAAGGACCAGTTCCCCGTCATCCCACTCTCGCTGAACGACACCAAGCTCGGCGTGCTGGAGGAGTTCTTCGGCGATGAGCCGATCTACATCCCTGTCACCAGCGACGCGGGCGGTGTCGATGCGGCCATCCATGCCATCCTCGTCGCCCTCGGCAGACGTCTGCCCACCGACATCGCCCCCACTGCGCAGCCCCAAGCCGAGCCGCTCGAGGAACTCGTTCTCGAACTCACCGACCTCCAAGTCGCCATCGACGCAGAAGGCAAGCGCCGCGCCTCGGCCACCGCCCGCCTGGTCTACGAGCCCGCCACCACCGGGCAGCAGGTGGTCCACAGCCAGAGCCGCTGGCGATTCACCGCCCCCCTCGGCCCCATTGAGGCCGGGGAGCTCCGCTGGTATCTGGAGAAGTATGCCGTCTGGCCCAGCCACTACTTCCGCGACCGCGCCCAGCAGGTGGAAACGGATCTCGTGACATGGGGCACACTCCTCCACGAGGCCGCCATGCCCGCCGCCCATTGCGCCAACGTCATGGCCGAGTGGGCCAAGACAGGCAGCCACGCAGGCCGCCGCTTCTCCGTGTCCGTCGATCCCGCGCTCCTTGCCGGGGCTACCGAGGCGGAAATCATCGCCGCCAAGGAGGCCGCCACCCTCCTGCTCGGTCTGCCGTGGGAACTCCTCTACGATACGGCGAAGAAGACCTTCCTCTTCCAAGGTGCCAAGGCCACCCGCGTTCGCCGCCGCCTGCCGTCCACCGAGGGCTTTGAGGTGCCCGTTGTTTCCCCGCCCATCCGCGTGCTGCTCGTCACCGCCCGGCCGGAGGATGATTCCTGCGGCTACATCGACCACCGCGTGAGTGCCCTGCCGCTGGTGGAGGCCATGGAGACCCTCGGCGGCCTGGTGGAAAACCACGTTCTCCAGCCCGCCACCGTCCCCGCCCTGCGCGATGAACTCGATCGCGCTCGCACGGCCCGCCGGCCCTACCACGTCGTTCACTTCGACGGCCACGGCGTCTATGATCCCACCGTCGGCCTCGGCGGCTTGTGCTTTGAGCAGCCGGAGGACGAGCACAAGCTGGCCGAGCGCCGCCACGTCACCGTCCATACCGATGAACTCGGCCCGCTGCTGCGCGACCACCGCATTCCGCTGGTCTTCCTGGAAGCCTGCCAGACCGCCATGGCGGAAAGGGCCTCCGAGTCCGTCGCCTCCGAGCTGCTCAAGGTCGGCGTCGCCTCGGTCGTGGCCATGAGCCACAGCGTGCTGGTGGAGACCGCCCGCCGCTTCGTCCGATCCTTCTACCAGGCCCTCGCCGCTGGCCAGCGTGTGGGCGATGCCATGCTCGCCGGTCAGCGCGATCTCCATGACAATTCTGCCCGCGGCCGCGTCTT
>JACRKZ010000004.1 GCA_016235455.1 Armatimonadota bacterium
CGATGGGCAGCAGCTCTACCTGCGGCTTGAGGAGCCCGCCGCGCCGGCCGTCGGCGACCGCTGGGAGGTGCTGCTGAGCGCCTCGCGCCCAGGCCCGCTGCGCACGCTGACGCTCACGCCCGACGGCAAGTGCGCTGCCCGGGAGGGCGACCAGCCGTGGGACAGCGGCGCGGTGGTCAAGAACGCGACCGCTGGCGGCCGTTGGCAGGTCGATGTGGCGCTGCCGCTGGCGCGGCTGGTGGCCACCGGCGGACCGGCGCGGGTCTACCTGAACGTCGCGCGGCGCACGGCCCGGCCGGGCGACGAGCCCGTGTGGAGCCCGACCTTCGGCGACTTCGCCGCGCCCGAGGCGCTGCGCGAACTGGTGCTGGACGGCCCGAGCACCTGGCCGGCCAGGCTGCCTTCGGCGGCCGAACTCACGACGCTGGCGACCCAGGAGCTCGTGGCGCGCTGGCCGTTGGCCGAAGGGCAAGGGTCGAGTGTGGCCGGCGGCGGCTGGTCGGGTCAGCTGACCAACAAGCCGCGGTGGACCAAGGAGGGCGGCCGGCCCGCGGTCCGGCTCTCAGACTCCGCGCGACAGTTCATCGACTTCGGCAGCCCGCCGGCGGCCGACCTGACGGGTGCGCTGACCATGCTCCTGTGGGTCCGTTACGAGCCGACCGAGACCTGGTACCCGGCGCTGCTGGGCAAGGGCTACGAGGCCACCGGCACCTACGGCCTGCACATTCGGCCGGGCCGGACCCTGTGGTTCGAGATCGACGGGCCGGACGGGACACGCAACACCTACAACCCCACCGACGCGTGCCTCTCGCCAGGCCAGTGGAACCAGGTGGCGGCCACCTACGACGGCGCGACCATGCGGGTGTACCTGAACGGCCGTGAGGTTGGGCCGGGCAAAGCCGTGGCCACGGCCATCCGCACCAACACCGAGCCGCTGCGCTTCGGGTGGCTCGGCTCGTATGGCTTCTTCAACGGCGACGTGCGTGACATCCGGCTCTACCGACGCGCCATGTCGGCCGCTGAGGTGGCCGGTCGGTACCTGGCCGAGCGGTGGTAGCATGGTAGGCGTCTACCATGCTACCACGGTAGGCGGTGCTACTTGGCGAGCACGTCGGCGATGGGCTCAGTGCCCTTGAAGGCGGGTTTGCGATCGCTCAGCGGCTTGAGCCGCATGTTGCGGTACCAGACCGGCGCGCCGTTGTAGTTCTGCAGGCCGAGGAAGCCTTCGCGCGGGAGCGCGCTGATGGCATAGGCGAACTTGTTGTGGCTGCCGTCGGGGTTGTTGTGGGCTTCGGTCCACTTGGCCAGGTCGGCGACGATGATCTCTTTGCCGTTGAGCTGGACCTTCATGTCCGCACCGTTGACGGTGATCACGAAGTGGTTCCACTCGCCCACCGGGCTGCTGGCCTCAACGGCGGGTCGCACCAGGTCATAGAGCGCGCCGTTGGCGTTGCCGGCGTCCCACTTCACGCCGTAGTCGGCATCGTCGAGCACCTGGATTTCGAGACCCGTGTTGACCGGGTCGTTCATATCGTGCACGCGCAGGTGGATGCCGCTGTTGCTCTTCTTGCCGCCGGCCACCTTCACGTCGAGTTCGAGCACGTAGTCGCAGTAGCGCAGTTTGGTGTAGAGCGTTCCGCCGCCCTTGGCGGGGTAGAGCTCGCCCTGTTCGTTGATCTTCCAGACCTCTTCCTGGCCGGCCAGGCGCCAGGCATTCAGGTCCTTGCCGTCCATCAGGACTTCGTAGCCGTCTTTGTCCAGCCGCGGCTGGTAGGTGACCGGCTCACCGGCGGCCTGGGCCCAAGACATGGACGCCCAGAGCAGCAGGAACACGGCTGGCATCTTCGCGCGTTGCATCGTCATCTCCTCGCCTGCCGAGCATGGCAGGCGGCGAGCAAGATGGCAAGCAGATCCTCGCGCTCGCGGGCGGCCCCAGGTCAGGCACTGGCCAGCAGCACCGCCAGGCCGATGAGCATGGCGGCCAGCGCCAGCTTGCAGCCAGCCAGGTGGCGCCGGGCAAAGCCGGCCAGCGCGGCGCTGCCCACGCCGCCGATGGCCAGCCCGGTCACGGCCAGCAGCGGCAGCACGAAGCCCAGGTTGTAGGACAGCAGCAGCCGGCCGGCGCGCGCCTGCCAGCCCTCGGAACGCAGCAACATGAGCACGGGCACATAGACCTGGCTGGTGCAGGCCATCTCGATCAGCGTCACCGCGACGCCGGCTGCGGCGGTGGCCAGGCCCACCACCAGCCAGCCCCAGCGCGGGCTCGTCGACCAGCGCAGCAGGGCGTGAGCGTACTGCTTGAGGCGCGTGGGCAACTGCGCGGTCAGGTCGCGGGTCGGCGCGCCCGCGCGCAGGCGCAGCACGTCGCGCACCTGCAGTACGCCGAAGAACGCCGCCCACAGTGCCACCACCAGCCGCAGCGCGCGCGCCGCCGCCAGTTGCTGGTCGACATGGGCCAGCGCCCGCAGCACACCCAGGCCCAGCAGCGTGTAGGTCACGAAGACGGCGGCCGCGTAGCCCAGCCCGGCCGCGGCCAGCGTGCGGCGGCGGTGGCCCAGCCTCGTGAGCAGCGCGATCAGGAAGACGATGGTGGCGAAGGCGCACGGATTGAGGCCGTCGACGGCGCCGAGGCCCATGGCCGCCAGCGGCCCGAGCCGGGCCAGTTGCTGGTGCACCTGCTGCGCCGAGACGGTGCCAGGTGGCGGCAGGGGCGGCGCCGGCGTCGGGTGCTCCAACTCGGCCAGGATCAGCCGGTAGAGGTCGTCGTTAACGGTCAGGTCGGCCAGCGCATGGCTGCCGACAAAGGCGTAAGTGAGCGCCGGCTTGGTGACGCGGTAGGCGTCTTTGAGCTGCTGGAGCTGCACATAGGCGTTCATGTCGCCAAGGGTGCCGATGTCGAACTTCGTCGCCGCGCCGAAGTAGCGGGCCAGCGGCTCGACGACCTCGCGCATCACCGCGGCACAGTGCTCGCAGCCGCTCTGGTAGTAGAACCGCACCAGCAATGGCCGGCCAGCGCGTGCGGGGTAGCGGCCCGTGCCGATCTCCCGCGGCAGCAGGCCCACGTCGGAGGCGTGGCCGACCACGGCGCTGACACGTAGTGTGGCCGCCGGCTGTCCGTCGACAGGGACCTCGATGCGGCCCTCGATCGGCCCGTACGCGGCGGACGCGTTCACCCACACGTTGACCTTGGCCGCCTCGCCAGGCCCGAGCTCCTTGGCGCCGGTGCGGGCATAGGCAGCGCCGTGATAGCGCAAGGCGCCGAGCTGGGCCGAGTGCGCGCCGCGGTTGACGAGCTTGACCTGGCCCGAGGCGCCGGTTGCGGGCAGCAGCGGTTTGTCGGGCGACCAGGTGGGCGGCTCGAAGACGACATCGGCCCACGCCGCTCCGGCCCACAGGCAACCTGCCACGATCAGCGCACGCGCCATCCGCAAGGGTCATCTCCACCGCTATGTTAACGACAAACGGAGAGGCGCGTGGTCCGCTCCTCTCCGCCGCCATCCTGCGGGGACCACCTGTTTGTAGGGGGATGGCCCGCAACAAGAAGCCGAGGTTGGGGGTATCGGCGTGGCGCGCCACGAAGTGGCGGCTTCAGCCCGGCATGCCCAGGAGCGGTCAGCCAGTGGCCGTCGCCGGCCAAGCTGAGGGGAGGCGCGGTGAGCGCGCCTCCCCAGGCTAGCCCAGCGTGTGCTACTTGCCGACGACGGCGCGCAGCACTTCGAAGTTATTGACGGTCATGGCGTCGATGGACATGGCCTTGACGTGGCCGTCCAGGAACCACAGGTTGGCGGTATCAGTGTGCCGAGCCACGATCACGCGGTTGCCGCCGCCCAGGGCCTTCCACGAGCCGTAGGTGGTCGGAGTCACCGTCAGCACGTCGCCGCAGCACGTCTGGTAAGCCTCGGCGAAGATCATGGTGGTTGCCGGCTGCGGGAACTCGGCCAACGACATGGGCGGGTTGCAGTGGAAGACACCACCGATGCCGCTGCGCGGCGGGTCCATCGGGGCGATGACCGTGCCGCCCCAGCCGGTGTAGCCGCAGTTGTTCACGCCGTAGCTGCCCGAGGCGGCGTTGCCGGGCGTGAACCTGAGCGCGGGCTCGCTGGGGCAGGTGAACACCTGCACACTCTTGATGTACGGGCTGATGAAGTCCTGCCAGCCGCCGCCCGCAGCGTTGCGCTGGACCATGCTCTCGTCGTAATCCTGCATGTACTGCAGGATGGCCAGGCCGATCTGCTTGCAGTTGCTCTGGCAACTCGACGCACGCGCCTTTTCACGGGCTTTGGCAAACACCGGGAACAAGATCGCCGCCAGAATGGCGATGATAGCGATGACAACCAGCAGTTCGATGAGCGTGAAGGCACGCTTCGTCGGTCGGTTCATCCTCATGGGACCCTCCAAAGGGCACGTTTGTGCCCGTTAGGCGGCAGTATACGGCGGCGGACTGGGCACGGCAACCGAAAGTCGGCATCATTTGTATCGCGCCGAACTATGTAGGCGATTTCCGCACACGTTCGCTGTTCGGCAAACGGCCTGGAACGGCGCAATGCGGTGGGCGCAAAAAAGGCGGGGAGGAGCGGACACCGCTCCTCCCCGTGATCGGCGTAACCAGGGCTACTTGCCGAGAACGCCGCGCAGCACTTCGAAGTTGTTGACGGTCATCGCGTCGGGCGACATGGCCTTCACGTGTCCGTCGAGGAACCAGAGGTTGGCCGTGCCGGTGTGGCGGGCCATGATGTAGCGGTCCCACACGCCCAGCGACGGTACGCCGCTGTAGGTGCCGACCGCGACGCCCAGCACATCGCCGCAGCAAGTCTGGTAGGCTTCGGCGAAGATCATCGTGGTCGCCGGCTGCGGGAACTCGGCGATGTGCATCGGCGGATTGGCGTGGAACAGGCCGCCATAGCCCGCGCAACGCGGCGGGTCATCGCCGGTGATCCTGGCGCCGGCGCCGATGTAGCCACAGTTGTTGACGCCGTAGCTGCCCGTCGCGGCGCTGTTGGGGTTCGGTGTGTTCCACGGCACGAACTTAAGGTTGCTCGCGCTGGGGCAGGTGAACACCTGAATGCTCTTGAGGTAGGGCTGAATGCGGTCCTGCCAACCCGGATTGGGGTTGCCGCCGCGCTCGGGCAGAGTCTCGTCATAGTCCTGCATGTACTGGATGATGCCCAGACCGATCTGCTTGCAGTTGCTCTGGCAACTCGAGGCACGCGCTTTCTCACGGGCCTTGGCAAACACGGGGAACAGGATCGCCGCCAGAATGGCGATGATGGCGATAACAACCAGCAACTCGATGAGCGTGAAGCCGCCCTTGCGCGGTCGATTCATCCTCATGCGTTCCTCCAATAGCGATGTCACGCGACAACGCCGACCCGAGTATAGGGCCCCCTCCGGCGCAGATCAACCGGCTTGTGGCCGGGTTTGCGTGTCAATGCAATATGTGCGCAATGATGGCGCCGCGCTCTGTTTCGGCTTTGCGCTCGCGGGCTGTCCTGGCGGCGCCGCCGCGGGCCGAGGGGAGTGCCGGCAGGACCACTCCCCCTGACTGCAAGCTGGGTCGTAGGTCTCAGTGCACGCGGATCAGATCATAGTTGTTGAGCATCAGGGCATCCATCTTGACCATCTTGACGTGCCCGTCCATGAAGCCCATGTTGCCCATGTCCATGTGCCGACCGACGAAGCTGCGCCGACCGCCGCTCCAGCCGTTGCCGAAGGCGGGGTAGGTGCCGGACGCGGTGTAGGTGAACAGGCCGACACCAAGGGCATCGCCGCAGCAGCCAGCGGGGTCGCCCTCGCCAAAGACGATGGTCATGGCCGGCGCGGGGAACTCCGCCTGCGACATCGGCGGCATGGCGTGCCACATGCCGCCCGGCTGCCCGCTCAAGCGCGCCGCGCCCAGCGGCGGCTCATTGATGCCGTAGCCGCAGTTGTTCACCGCGTAGCCACCCGAGGCCGGCGTGCCGTTGTACTTGAGCGCCGGCGCACTCGGGCAGTTGAAGATCTGGTCGCTCTTGAGATAGGGCTGGATCACCGCCTGCCAGCCGGGCACCGAGCCCCCACCGCGCTGCGGCAGTGCCTCGTCATAGTCCTGCGTGTACTGCAACAGGCCCAGGCCGATCTGCTTCACGTTGCTCTGGCAGCTCGAGCCGCGCGCCTTCTCGCGCGCCTTGGCAAAGACGGGAAACAAAATCGCCGCCAAAATGGCAATGATGGCGATGACAACCAGAAGTTCAATGAGCGTGAAGCCGCTCTTGCTACGTCGCTGCATCCTCACGGGGTACCTCCAGCGGGCGCCTAGAGTGTCCGGCGCGCGCCGCGCGAGAGTATACCGGCCCAGGGCTTCGCCATCAAACAGATCCTCGGCCAAATGCCGAGTCGAGCAACATGACCCCGCTATCAACACACGATTGCTATTGCTCTAGGCTGGCGCCAATGGCTCGTATCCAGTGCCATCGGCGGACCCCGTGCGCGGGTTGATGGTTTGACCTATTCGGTTCGGCAGTCAGCGGATTCGATTACATGTGGCGACGGCGGCCGCGGGCTGGAGCTACGATGGCGGCGGGGTAGGAGCGCGTCATGCATCTCGGCGGCGGCACGGGCTGGTTGGCTCTGGCGCTGGTATTGTCAGCGACGGCCGCGGTGGGCGAGCGGGTGGAATTCGCCCGGCCGTTCGCCCCCGAGGAGGCGTGGGTCAAGCCGCCAGAGCGCCCGTATCGCGCCGATCAGTGCCTCAACGGCCGCTGGCGCTTCCAGCCCGTGGCGCTGCCCGCCGGCTGGAAGCGCAACACCGGCACACCGCCCGACATGCCCTTACCGGCGGCCGACGGCTGGGATGCCGTGCCGATCAAGATCCCCAGCCCGTGGAACGTGAACGCCTGGGGTGGTGGCCGGCGGGTGGGCGAGGGCACGCCTCACCCCTACTGGCCGAGTTCGCTCTACTACCCGAGCTACCCCGAGCACTGGGATGGCGTGGAGATGGGCTGGTTGAGCCGCTCGTTCACGCCTCCCGCCGTCTGGTCCGGCCGCCGGCTGCTGCTGCACTTCGAGGCGGTCGCGGGCGAGGCGCGCGTGGTCGTCAATGGCCGGCTGGCCGGCAGCCACCTGGGCAGCCATCTGCCGTTCGAGTGCGACATCACTGACCTGGTCCGGCTGGGCGAGGCCAACGAGTTGCTCGTTGGTGTGCGCGGCATGGACCTGTTCGACCAGGTCACGCCGCCATACAGCCGCATGCGCTCGCCCTATCCGCCGGGCTCCAACACCGACCATCTGCGCGGTATCTGGCAGGATGTGTGGTTGCTGGCGTTGCCGGCCACGCGGGTGGTGGACGCCTTCGTGCAGCCGTGGGTCGACCGCGACGAGTTGGCGGTCGAGGCCACCTTGCGCAACGACACCGATCAGCCGCGCGCGGTGACCGTCGGCGGCGAGGTGCGGCCGTGGGTCAACCAGGCCGGCGCCGACACCCTCTCCGCACCCGAGCCCGTCTGGCGGCTGGACGATGCCGTGCTGAGCCTGCCCCAGCAAGCGGTGACGCTCGCGCCTGGCGAGCAGCGGGTGATCCGGCTGTCCGCCAAGGTGGGCGGACGGCTGAAGCTGTGGTCGCCCGAGGCGCCGAACCTGTACGGCCTGGTGCTGGCGGTGGATGCCGATGGTCAAGCGCTCGACCGGCAGTACTCGCGCTTTGGCTGGCGGCAGGTGGCGATCCGTGGCCGTGATCTGCTGCTCAACGGGAGCAGGATCACCTTGTATGGCGACCTGCTGCACCCGTTCGGCCCGTTCGTCAACTCGCGGCGTTACGTGTGGGCCTGGTACAAGCTGATCAAGGACATGCATGGCAATGCCGTGCGGCCTCATGCCCAGCCACATCCGCGGGCGTACCTGGACCTGGCCGACGAGATGGGCCTGATGGTGCTCGACGAGACGGCCATGTTTGGCAGTTCGTTGCGCCTGAACTTCGCCGAGCCGACGGCCTGGGACCGCTTCGCTGAGAACTACGACTCGCTGGTGCGGCGCGACCGCAATCACCCCAGCGTGTTCGGCTGGTCGTGGGGCAACGAGTTGTTCGCCACGTTCATCTACGACAAAGCCATCGGGCCGACGGAGACGGACGCCTGGTACGGCAAGCTGGCCGAGCTTGGCCGGCGCGGCGCGCGGCTCGACCCGACCCGCGCCTGGACCTCGTGCGACGGCGACGAGGACGTGCGCGGCACGCAGCCCGTGTGGAACAAGCATTTCGGCCACGGCACCGCGTTCGCCGGCGACCGCGCCTACGAGAGCTACGCTGGCCGCAACGAGGCGTTAGCGGTGGACGTGTACGACACGATCGTGCATGTGGCGCGGCCCAGGCTGGCATTCTTCTCACCCGCGGAGACGGCGTGGTTTGGCGTGGAACCATTGCCGTTCGGCTACCGCGACCTCGAGCGCCTGCCCACGAAGGATGATGGCGTGTGGTTCGGCGCCTACCGCGACGGCGTGCCCGGCGTGCAGATTGAGCGGCTGCCACCGTATGTCTGCGCGCTCAACCCCGGCTGGGACCCAGCCTTGCCGCTGTACCGGCCGCTGGCCTGGTTCCATGCGCAGCAGGCGGCGCAGGCGCCCGACGCGCCGCGGCCCTGCGCCTGGGACCATCGGCTGACCACCCCGGCGGCCGCTGCCGCACCGGAGCCGGAGCCGCTCAAGGCGCCGTGTGTGGTGGTCGACGCTGCAACGCTGACCGAGGCCCGTCTGCCTGCGGTCCGGCAGGCGGTCGACGCCGCGCTGGCCGGTGGTGGGCTGGTGATCGTGACTATCACCGACGCGCGCGCGCCGCTGGACCTGCTCAATCGGCTGTTGCCCGTGCCGGCCAGCCTGACCGCGCGCACCGCCACAGCCTTGACCAAGGGTGTCGAGCACCCCTGGACCGCCGGCCTGACGGCGGCCGATCTCTACTTTGCCGAGGACCCGCGCGACAAGCTGGTCATCAAGTGCGGCCTGGGTGGGGTGCTGGTGGACCAGGGCAGAGTGTTGCTGACGGCCTCGAACACCGACTGGTCACAGTTCAACCAACAGCCCGAGGCGGTCAAGTGCGGTGCGGCGGTGCTCTATGAGCAGCTTCGCAAGCCGGCCGGCGCGGCGCTGGTGGAGTTGGCGAGCGGCGCCGGTCGGGTGGTTGTCTCCACCCTCGATAGCACCCATGGGTCGGAGGCTGCGCGGGCACTGTGGGAGCGGCTGCTACGCCGGGCCGGCGTCAAGGCCGGAGCCGCGGCCGCCACATCGGGACCGGTGGCGTTCAACGCCGCCGGCGCGCTGATCAACGCCCTGGTGGCCCATGGTCCGCAGGCGCCGATGGCGGGCGACGCTGCCTGGCAGCCGCTGGCCGCGCTGGGCGAGGACCGCTACAACCTGGACCAGTGGCGCCTGGCCGGCGCGGGCGGCGGTCTGGACACGGTGTGGCTGACTTGCCGGGTCTACTGCCCGACCGACCTGAGCGATCCGCTGACGGCCGGGCCGGACGCGCCGCGCGTCGGGCTGCTGGCCTACTACGCGGACGAGTTGACCGTGCTGGTCAACGGGCGCGAGCAGCAGCCGGCCCTCACCGAGCCGGCCGACTATCGTAAGCTTGGTCGCTACGACGGCTTGCCGCTGGTTCAGGGCTGGAACGAACTGCGGCTGCGGTTGGTCAGCGCGCATCGCGACGGTCCGAACGTGGGCACGCTGGCGCTGCGGTTGCAGTGCAGCCAGCCGGCGTTCCTCGGGCGCCTGGGCAGCGCGCTGCGCTGAGTGTGGTGCCTCCCAGCTGGTTGTTGCCGGGTCGGCACGCAATGCCGCGCTCGGCGTGGCCTCCCTGGCGCTGCGCGGAGGACTACCGGCCAGGAGGCCGGTGCCACCAAAGGCCACGCGCTAGATGTGGATCGCCCGCCCGTCGACCGCCAGCGCCGCTTCCTTGACGACCTCGGCCAGCGTGGGATGCGCGTGGCAGGTGCGAGCGATGTCTTCGCTGCTGGCGCCGAAGGCCATTGACACCGCGGCTTCGGCGATCAGGTCGCCCGCGTGCGGGCCGATGATGTGGATGCCGAGCACGCGATCGGTCTCGGCATGGGCCAGGATCTTGACCTTGCCGTCGGTGTGGCCGAGGCTGCGCGCGCGGCCGTTGGCGATGAACGGGAAGCTGCCGGCGCGATACGGGACGCCGGCCTCCTTGAGCTGCTCCTCGGTGCGACCGACGGCGGCCACTTCGGGTTCGGTGTAGCAAACCGCGGGCATCACGTCGTAGTCGACATGGCCCACGCCGGTGGCGATGGTCTCGGCCACGGCCACGCCCTCTTCCTCGGCCTTGTGCGCCAGCATGGGCCCGGCGATGATGTCGCCGATGGCGTAGATGCCCGGCACCGTCGTGCGGAGGTGGGCATCGACCTCGATGCGGCCGCGCGCATCGGCGCTCAGGCCCACGGTTTCAAGGCCGATGTCGTCGGTGTTCGGCCGACGGCCCACCGACAGCAGCACGCGGTCGCAGGCGATGGGCTCGCCATCGGCGATGTCGACCACGGCGCCGTCACCCTCGGCGCGCGCGCCGGTGACACGGCAGCCCAGTCGGAAGACCAGGCCCTGCTTGGCCAGTAGCTTCTGCGCGTCAGCGGCGATCTCGGCGTCGATGCCCGGCAGGATGCGGTCCAGGTACTCCAGCACGGTCACCTTCGCACCCAGCCGGCGCCAGACCGACCCCAATTCCAGGCCGATGAAGCCCGCACCGATGACCACCAGATGGCCTGGCACGGCGTCGAGTTCGAGCGTCTCGGTACTGGTCAGCACGCGCTGGCCGTCGACCACCACGCCCGGCAGATCGGCGGTGCGGCTGCCGGTGGCCAGGATGATGCTGCCCGCCTCGACCCGCGTCTCGGCGCCGTCGGCGCCGGTGACCAGCGCGGCACCGGCGCCGGCCAGCCGCGCGCGGCCCTGAAGCCGCGTCACGCCGTTCTTGCGAAACAGGCCGTCGATGCCCTTGGTCAGGATGGTAACGATCTTCTGGCGGCGCTTCTGCATGGCGGCCAGATCGAGCCTGACGCCCTCGACGCGAATGCCGTGCTCGCCGAGGCCCAGGAGCGTCTCCTCGTAGCGCTCGGAGGACTCGAGCAGGACCTTGGAGGGAATGCAGCCGACCCGCAGGCAGGTGCCGCCGAGCGCGGGATTCTCATCCACACACGCCACGGAGAGCCCGAGCTGAGCCGCGCGGATGGCGGCCACATAGCCGCCAGGTCCGCCACCAATCACCAGGACATCGTAGTCAGGCATGTCAGTCACCCTTCTTGCCGCCGCTTTTGGCCGCCGGCTTGGGCGCAGCCGGGGCACTGAACGTCCAGTCGGTCTTGAGCTTCATCGAGCCATCCACAACCGTGACACCCACCTTGTGCTTCCCCGCCAGGTTGCTGGGCAGGTCACCACTGACCGTGCCCGTGGCGGCGTCGAGCCGGCACTCTATCTGCTTGCCATCGAGCGTCAGGAAGGCCTTGGCCTGCGCCAGGTCGGCCGGCAACTGGGCCGAGGCGGTGGCTGGGTGGTCGGTCAGCCTGGCATCGGGCTCGGGTGTCTGGCCGGTGAGCAGCAGGCGGCGCGGCGCCACGCGTTGGTTGGCAAAGGCCTCGAGCGAGTCCTTACGGAAGACCATGCGGCGGCCGAGTCGAAAGAGATCGCCACCGGTGGCGATGGGCCCGCCGTCGACGGTCAGGCCGGCCTCGTAGCCGGCGGCCTTGGTCGCGGCGCGCACCGCTCCGTTCGAGGCGCCGTACGGGTAGGCGATGATGGTGCAGGGCTTCTTCAGGTGCTCTTCGATGGCAGCCTTGCTGTCGGCCAGTTCCTTTTTGAGCTGATCGGCGCCCTTGCGCCCGGTCTTCACCAGGTCGACATGGTTGAGCGTGTGGCTCTGTACATCGATCAGTCCGCTGGCCTGCATCTCGGCCAACTGCTCCCATTTGACGGCACCGGCCGCTTTGCCCACCCAGTTGGTGTAGACGAACACCGTCGCCGGCATCTGGTGCTTCTGGAGCAGCGGGAAGGCCGTCTTGTAGTCGGTCAGGAAGCCGTCGTCGAAGGTGATGACCACGCTCCTGGTAGGCAGCGCCGTGCCGTCGGTCATGGCCTTGACCACGTCGCGCAGGGCCAGCACCTGGTACTTGTTGTCGGCCAGCCACTGGAGTTGCGCGGCAAACTTGTCGGGCGGCAGCACGGTCTGCTGGTCAGGCTTGTCGGCGATGCGGTGGTAGCAGAGCACCACGGTCGATACATTGCCCTTCTCGGCCAGCGGCGCGGGCGGTGTCGGCTCCGCCGTCGGTGCCGGCGGCGTGGCCAGCGCCGAAGCCGAGGCGACTGCCTGAGCGGTGGGCACCGGCGCGGTGCGCGCGCGGCGCATGGCGATGACACTGCCCGCGCCGAGACCCAGCACTAAGGCCACGATCACCGGCACAACCCAGTACGGCCGGGCGGCCGGCTTGGAGTCGAAATCGATCACAACACTACCTCTTGGCCCGAGCCCCGCCCACGGGCTGCGGCGTCATTATACTTCGAGGAACAGCCGGGCCGGATCCTCGATGACGTCCTTGACGCGCCGCAGGAAGGTGACGGCCTCGCGCCCGTCGACGATGCGGTGATCGTAGGATAGGGCGATGTACATCATCGGCCGGATGACCACCTGGCCATCGCGCGCCACGGGCCGATCCTGGATGGCGTGCAGGCCCAGAATGCCGCTCTGGGGCGGGTTGACGATCGGTGTCGAGAGCATCGAGCCGTAGACGCCGCCGTTGGAGATGGTGAACGTGCCGCCCTGCAGCTCGTCGATGGTCAGCGCGCCCTTGGCCGCGCGCTGGGCATACGCGGCGATGGCCTGCTCGACGCCGGCGAAGCTCAGCCGGTCGGCGGCGCGCAGCACCGGCACCACCAGACCCTTGCCGCCGCCGATGGCCACACCGATGTCGTAACGGTGGTGATAGACGATGCTGTCGCCACGGATCTCGGCGTTGACACCTGGGATGGCTTTGAGCGCCTCGACCACCGCCTTGACGAAGAACGACATGAAGCCGAGCTTGATCTCGTACTTCTTCGCGAAGGCCTCCTGGTACTGCTTGCGTAGCGCCATCACAGCGCTCATGTCGACCTCGTTGAAGGTGGTCAGCAGCGCCATTTCGGTGCTGGCCTGCACCAGCCGCTGGGCCACGCGACGGCGCAGCGGGCTCATCGGCACCACCTCTTCGTCCTCGTCGGCGACCACCGGCGCCAGAGCCGGCGCAGGCGCCGCCACGGGTGGCGGCGCCTGCGGCGCGGCGCGGAGCACATCCTCCTTGAGCACGCGGCCGCCAGGCCCGCTGGGCGTGACCTGCTCGGGCGCGATGCCTTGCTCGGCCATGGCGTGCGCGGCGGCGGGCATGATTCGGGGCGCGACGCCCGGCGCGGCCGCCTCGGCGGCCACGGGCGACTCACCCGGTGCCAGCGCCGGCACGGGCGAGGCCTGGTCGGCGGCGGCGGCCGGCGCGACGACGGCGCCCTCGGTGACGTAACCGACCACGGCGCCGACCGTGGCGTTGGCGCCAGCCGGCACGAGGATCTGCGTGAGCACGCCGTCCGCGGGCGCCGGCAGTTCGAAGGTGACCTTGTCCGTTTCGATCTCGGCCAGTCCCTCGTCCTTGGCCACCGCGTCACCCTCGGCCTTCAGCCACCGCCCGATAAGCACTTCGGTGATGGACTCGCCCACCGCGGGCACAATCAGCTCCACTGCCATGGTCCGACACCCTTTCTATGCGCGCAGGTCACCGGGGCCCGCCCAGCGCCGCCGTGAGCAGACGCTCCTGCTCCAGCCGGTGGCTGGCCGCCGAGCCGGTGGCTGGGCTGGCGCCAGCCAGCCTGGAGATTCCGTCAAACTCCCATCGACCCCAAAGCCCGCGTGGATACTGGGCGAGCAGGTAGCGCCACGGGCCCATGTTGGCCGGCTCGTCCTGTACCCAGTAGACATTGCGGGCCTGCTCATAGCGGGCCAACTGCGCGCGCAGTTCCGCCTCGGGGAAAGGATACAGCTCTTCCAGCCGCAATATGGCCACGTCCGTGCGCTCGAGTTGGCGTCGCCGGTCCTCGAGCTCATAGGCGATCTTGCCCGAGCAGAGCAGCACGCGCTGCACGCCGGCCGGGTCGAGTTCGGCCGGGTCCGGCATCACCGTCTGGTAGGTGCCGCCGGCCAGCGCCTCGAGCGGCGAGACCGCCGCGGGGTGCCGCAGCAGGCTCTTGGGCGTGAACACTACCAGCGGCTTGGCCCACTGCCGCAGCATCTGGCGGCGCAGCAAATGGAACATCTGGGCCGGCGTGCTGGGCCAGCAGATCTGCCAGTTGGCGTCGGCCGCGAGCTGCAGGTAGCGCTCCACGCGCGCCGACGAGTGTTCTGGGCCCATGCCTTCCATGCCGTGCGGCAGCAGCAGCACGAGCTTGCTCAGCAGCCCCCACTTGTCCTCGCCGCTGGCTATGAATTGGTCCAGGATGACCTGCGCCACGTTGGCGAAGTCGCCAAACTGCGCCTCCCAGATGGTCAGGCAGTCGGGGCTGTCGAGGCTGTAACCGTACTCGAAGCCCAGCACGCCCACCTCGCATAGCGGGCTGTTGAGCAGTTCCACGCGGCCGGGCCCCAACAACTCCAGCGGCGCGAACTCGTGGCCGTCGGTCACGCTGTGCAGCACCGAGTGCCGGTGGCCAAACGTGCCGCGCTGGCTGTCCTGGCCGCTCAGCCGCAGCCGGAAGCCCTCGTTGACCAACGTGCCCATGGCCAGCGCCTCGCCCATGCCCCAGTCCAGCGGGCGCTCGCCGCGCGCCATCTCGCGGCGCCGGTCGATCACCTGCTTGATCTTGGGGTGCGGCGTGAAGTCGTCGGGCAGCGCGGTGAGCGTATAGCCCACGTCGCGCAGCGCCTCGACCGGCAGGCTGGTGTCAGGATGATCGGCCTGGCCCGACGGGCCGCCATGCAGGCCCTGCCACAGGCGGCTGAGCTGCCGCACGGGCGGGTTGTAGTCGGCGCTGCGCGCCACGGCCAGTTCAGCCTCCAGTGTCTCTTGGCGCTGGTAGGCGATGGCATCCGCGTCCTTCTGGCTGACCTCGCCCAGGCGCAAAAGGTGTTCCAGGTAGCCCTCGCGCACGGTCTTGCGTTGCTCGATGGCGGCGTAGAGCAACGGCTGGGTGAAGGCCGGTTCGTCGCCCTCGTTGTGGCCGCGCCGGCGGTAGCAGTACATATCGATGATCACGTCGCGCGCGAAGGTCCGGCGGAAGTCGAGCGCCAGCCGCACCACCTGCGCCACCGATTCCGGGTCCTCGCCGTTGACGTGGAACACCGGGCTCTGCAGCATCTTGGCCACGTCGGTGCAGTAGTGCGTCGAGCGCGAGTCGATTGGGTCCGTGGTGAAGCCGATCTGGTTGTTGATGACCACATGCACGGCGCCACCCACCCCGTACCCGCCGAGGCGACTGAGGTTGAGCGTCTCCTGCACCACCCCTTCTCCGGCGAAGGCCGCATCGCCGTGGATGAGCACCATCAGGCCCTCTTCGCGGTAGGCGTCGCCGCGGCGGTCCTGCTTGGCGCGCAGCCGGCCCATGGCCACGGTGTTGGCGAACTCCAGATGGCTGGGATTGAAGCACAGCGAGAGGTGGACACTGCGGCCGGCCGCGGTTGGGTAGTCACTGGAGTAGCCCAGGTGGTACTTCACATCGCCGCGACCCAGGTACTTCTCGGGGTCGAGATCGGCGAACTCCCTGAAGATCTGCTGCGGGCCCTTGCCCATGATGTTGGACAGCACATTGAGCCGGCCGCGATGGGCCATGCCCAGCACGATCTCGCGGATGCCCTGCCGCCCCGAATCCTCGATGGCCAGGTCGAGCAGTGGAATGAGGCTCTCGCCGCCTTCCAGCGAGAAGCTCTTGGCGCCGACGAACTTGCGCTGAATGAAGTCCTCGAAGATGACCGCGTCGGTCAGCTTGGTGAGGATGCGCACCTGCTCCTCGCGCGTCAGGCGCAGGCGGTTGCGCGTGGCCTCCATGCGTTCGAGCAGCCACTGGCGCATCCGCAGATCGTCCATGTGCATGAACTGCGCGCCGATCAGCCGGCAGTAGGTCTCCTCCAGATGCTCGATGATCTCGCGCAGCGTGCGGTCGCGGCCATTGCTTTCCAGCGTGCCGGTGTGGAAGGTGCGGTCCATATCGGCTTCCGAGAAGCCGTGGAACGCCGCGTCGAGTTCCTCGGGCCGCGCCACGTGCCGCATGAGCGGATCGACATGGGCGGCCAGATGGCCGCGCACGCGATAGGCGCGGATGAGCATCTCGAGGCGTTGCTGGTACTGCGCGGCGCCTTCGGGCGCACGCCGGGCAACGGCGCTGCCGCGCGGATTGAAGATGCTCTCGGCCCGCGGCGCCGGCGGATGGTTCGAGTGGCCGTTGGCCGTCGGCGTGAGCCCGGCGAAATAGCCGCGCCAGTGGGCGGGCACGGAGTCCGGGTCGTCGAGGTAGTGCAGGTACAGGTCCTCGACGAACTCGAGATTGGCGATGTCTGGCACGCGCTGCCCTTGGCTCATGGATGCCACCCTTTGGGTCGCGAGAAGCTAACGGTATAAGTATGACGTGGTAGCGGATGCGCGCAGGGGCAACCTGGCCTGATCGGCGGGGCAGGGAGGAGCGGCCCGGCCCGATAGCGAACCGACCTGGGTCGGGCCGGCAGTTCGACGGCGACCGCTCTAGGGCTCGGCGAGACGTTGGAGCGACAACGATGGGCACGGAGCAGCGCACAGCCAAGACGGAGCGCCTGGCCCCGCGGGCGACGCGCGCGGAGAAAGAGGCACTTCAACGGGCAGCATCGGCACGCGGTGAATCGCTATCGACCTTTGTGCTTGGTTGTGCCCTCCGCGATGCGGACCGAGTCCTGGGGGATCGGCGCGACGGTCCGTCCACGGCAGGCACGCCCGAAGTGCATGAACATCGGCCCTGAGCCAAGCGCCCGCCTCTTCCCGCGTTGACCATCCCCCCGTCGCCGCCTACAATGTGAAGCTCCGAGGAGAGCGTGCAATGGTAACCATGGAGCAGTTGGTTTCGCTGTGCAAGCGGCGTGGGTTCATCTTCCCCAGCAGCGAGATCTACGGCGGTTTCCAGAGCACGTACGACTACGGCCCCTTGGGCACGCTGCTGAAGAACAACATCAAGGGCGCCTGGTGGCGCGCCGTGGTGCAGGAGCGCATGGACATGGAGCCGCTGGACGCCAGCATCCTCATGCATCCGCGCGTGTGGGAGGCCAGCGGCCACGTCGCCGTGTTCAACGACCCGCTGGTCGACTGCAAGGCCTGCAAGGCCCGCTTCCGCGCCGACCATGTGTGGTTTGTCGAGGCGGTGCACGGCGAGGAGACCAAGCCTTTCGCCATCGAGGCCGGCGAGGCCGATGAGGCCGAGGCCAAGGCGCGCGAGAAGTATCAGATCGGCAAGAAGTGGGAAGTGCGCCTGACGCCGATGATCATCGACGCGCCCGAAGGCACCCCCCAGGTCTGCCCGACCTGTGGCGAGAAGGACAGCTTCACCGAGCCGCGCGCGTTCAACATGATGTTCAAGACCGAAGTGGGCGCCGTGGCGGGGTCCATCGCCTACCTGCGGCCCGAGACCGCGCAGGGCATCTTCGTCAACTACGAGAACGTGCAGCAGACCATGCGCCGCAAGTTGCCGTTCGGCATCGCGCAGGTGGGCAAGGCCTTCCGCAACGAGATCGTCACGGGCAACTTCACCTTCCGCACGCGCGAGTTCGAGCAGATGGAGATCGAGTACTTCTGCTGGCCCGAGGACGGCGCGCAGTGCCACCAGGAGTGGATCGACGCGCGCATCGCCTGGTACACGCGGTATGGCATCAAGCGCGAGAACCTGGATCTCTACGAGCATCCCGACCACAAGCGCAGCCACTACAGCACGCGCACCGTGGACATCCTCTATCGCTTCCCCATCGGCTTTGCCGAGCTGGAAGGCATCGCCAACCGCACCGACTTCGACCTGACGCAGCACGGTGAGTTCAGCGGCAAGACGCTGGACTACTTCGACACGAAGACCGAGCGCCGCGTGGTGCCGCACGTCATTGAGCCGTCGGCCGGCGTCGACCGCAACGTGCTGGCCTTCCTCACCGAAGCCTATGAGGAAGAGGAACTGGTCAACCAGAAGGGCCAGAAGGACGTGCGCACGGTGTTGCGCTTCCATCCGGCGCTGGCGCCGATCAAGGCCGCGGTGCTGCCGCTGGCCAAGAACCGGCCCGAGATCGTCGACTACGCCACCGCGCTGGCCGCCGAGCTCAAGCCGCACTACATGACGCAGTACGACGACACGGCGGCCATCGGCAAGCTCTATCGCCGGCAGGACGAGATCGGCACGCTGTACTGCATCACCGTCGACCACCAGACCATCGACGATGACAACCAGGTGACCATCCGCGACCGCGACAGCATGGAGCAGGTGCGCATCGCGCGTGAGGAGGTGCTGCCCTGGCTGCGGGAGCGCATCACGGTTTGACGCCGGTGGGTTGAGGCCGGCAGACGCGAGCCCCGCCGGCCCATCCTGTCGTCGTGCTCAGATCTCCAGCCCGCGCAGCGCCGTCGATTGCCCCAGATCCTGCGGCAAGGTCGGGTTGTCGCTGGTGTAGGCTTCGGCCTTGAGGTGCCCGGCGCGACACAGCGGGCATTGCACCAGCGTGCAGACCAGGCGCAGCGTCTGGCCCATGGCCTGCTTGGCCTCGGCCTTGTTCTGCTCACGCAGCATCTGCAGCGCCGACGTCTGTCCCTCGGCAACCCAGCCGCGCACCTGCTCGAGGCGGGCCATGCCGGCCGCCAGCGCGGCCGCCGCCTCGGCGGCGTAGGCGGCCTGGCCCTCGGTGTCGGTCTTCTTCACCTTGCGCGGCTTGACGCCCGCGCTCAGCACACAGAGCTGCCGCGACTTCATGTAGACGCCGCATCCGCCGCAGTAGGGCAGCGTGCGCATGATGCCGGGCACCATCAGCCCGCCAAGCGTGAAGCCCAGGATCTCCAGGGCGCGGATGCCATAGCCCCACGCGCCGAGCGCCGAGCCGTTCGTGGCCCGGCCGTTCTCCTCGACCCAAGCGAACGACCGGGTCGTGAAGTCGAACCAATGCCAGAAGCTGAGGTGCGCGCCGCGGGCGTCGGAGATCGAGGCAAGCAGCTTGGCGAACCGCTCGAACTGGATGTACTGCGCGACGAAGTAGGCCAGTAGCTGCAGCACCAGAACCAACACCAGCAACCGGCCGGAGACCTTCACCCCCGTGCGATAGGACATCAGCCCGTAGCCGATGCCGGCCACGATACCGACCAGTAGCGGCCCTACGGGGATCACGTAGTCCGCGTACCAACCCATCACGTTGGCCTTGTCGCTGACTCGTTCCAGATACCACACGCCCGCCAACGTCAGGACGGTGGTCGCCAGCCCGCCGATGAGGACCGGTAGGATGGCGCGGCGCGGCGCAGTCTGCTCAGAGCCTATCGCTTCCATGGCGCGACTCCCGGACGATCCCGTTATGCCACGTGGCGGGGCGATGTGCTACGCAAACCCATGGTCGGCCGCCCACCTCGGCTGACGCTGTGCTAGCGACCCGTCTTCGGCAACGGCCCCTCCGGTACATACTCCTGCCGGCTGACCTTCCCGTCGCCATCGGCATCGCGCAAGTCGAACCACTTGCGCGCGTCGGCCGGCTCCCGGCCCGCGGCGAACTCCTCGTAGCTGAGCTTGCCGTCGCGGTCTGTGTCCAGCCGCTCAAAGGCCTGTGCGCGGCCGCCGCCGGCGCCCGCGGCCGGCGCTACGGCCGGCAGCGGCAGGTAGTCGAAGTCGGTGACCATCTTCTCCGCCAGGGTCATGCGCAGCTCGCGCTCGACCGCCGCGACGGCCGGTTGCCCGCTGAGGTTGCGCAGCTCGTTGGGGTCGGCCTGCAGATCGTACAGCTCATAGACCGGGCGCGGCGTGGTGAACCAGGCCGCCTCGAACTCGGGCGCCAACTGGCCGGCGGCGTGCGCCTCGGTGATGGCCTGGAAGCTGGAATCCGTGAACACGTGCTGCCGCACGCTGGCCTTCTCGCCGGTGAGGATGGGCAGGAAGCTCGTGCCGGTGATGCGCTGGGGCACGGCCAGCCCAGCCGCCGAGAGCAAGGTCGGCGCCAGATCCTCACCGCTGATCAGCGCGCTGGACTCGCCGCCCGGCTTGACCACGCCCGGCCAACGCACCACCAGCGGCGTGTGCGTGCCCGGGTCGTGCAGGCTGCCCTTGCCGCTGGGCAGGGCCAGGCCGTTGTCACCCGCCAGCACCACCAGCGTGTTGTCGACCAGCCCGCGCGCCGCGAGCAGGTCTAGCGCCGCGCCGACACTGCGGTCAAGGCGGTTGACCTCGGCGCAGTAGTCGGCCAACTGCTCGCGCACCCCCGGCAGGTCGGGTAGCCAGCCGGGCACCCTGATCCGGGCCGGATCGGGCCGCAGTTCGGCCGGGGCGTTCCAGGGATGGTGCGGGTCGCTGAAGTTGAGCCACAGGCAGAACGGCTTGCCCGCCGGCCGCAAGTCAAGGAACTCGCGGAACTGCTCGATGGCCGCCTGGTCCGAGCCGGTGCGCACATAGTCGAAGCGCTGCTCGAAGGTCTTCAGTCCATGCTGCTCGAGCAGTTGCCCGTAGGTGTCGCCGACGGCAGACCCCGAGCCATCGAGATGGTAGGTGCGGCCGCACACACCCACGAAATAGCCCGCCTGCTGGCGCAGCAACTCAGGATAGGTCACTTCCTCGCGCGGCAGCGGCGACGAGAATCGCGTGATGCGCGCCGCCACCGGCGACCGGCCGGTCAGCAGCGACGCCCGCGAGGGCACGCACTGGGGCGCGGTGGTGAAGAAGCGGTGGAACCGCTGGCCGCCGGCCGCCAGCGCGTCGATGCTCGGCGTCTTGACGTTGCTGTCACCGTAGCAACTCAGGAATGGGTACCCATGGTCGTCGGTCAGCAGAAACAGGATGTTCGGCTTGGCCGGCGCGGCCGGCGCGCCCTTCACCGCCGCCACCGTCGCCGCCATCGCGGCTGCTCGCAAGAAGTCACGGCGTTCCATCGGTCCACTCCCCTCACGCTCGGGTAGTTACGGCCGCCAGTCGACCACACGGCCGCCGGCCGCCAATGCCTTGCCCTGCGGCTCGAGCTTCGTGCCCGCGGGGATGAGCACCACCACCGCCGCCTGCTCACTGGTCAGACCGAAGTGCGCGCTGCCCTTCGCGCCGCGCGCCAGGTACGCGTCAGCGACGATGTCGTAGACGTCCACCGCGGCCTCACCCACCGGCAGCGCCACCTGCCGCGTGTCGGCATACGGGTTGTACACCAGCTTCGTTGGCCAGGCCGGCGTGTGCCAAAAGTCAGTCGCCAGGCAGTCGAGCGCCAGAATGGCCTCGTGGTTGGTGCGGCCGACCAGTGCCGCGAGCAGCCCGATGTGCGCCGAACCATAGACGCCCAGGTCGGTCTTCGGCCCCCAGCCCATCTCGGTCGGGTCGCCGCCGGCCCAAGGGCTCTGGCCGTGGGCGGTCTGGCGCAGTCCCTCGTAGGCGATGCAAGCCGCGGGGTCGCCCTTCCATTCGGGGCACTGCTGGTTGGCCGCAGGCAGTTGGTCGGGGTAGAACAGCCGCGCCGCGTTGGTCAGGTTAAGCATCCACTTGCCCACCGCATGGGCGAAACGCGGGTCGTAACGCACGATGGGCGTCAGCGCCGCCGCCTCGGCGAAGGTGTTCATGGCGAACGCGTAGCCGCCATAGCCGGTGATGCTGCCCACCAGGCCGTGGCAGTCCAGCCCGGCCCAGGAGGTGGCCTCAACGCCCCAGGCGCCGCGTGCATTGCCGGGGTCGAAGCACCAGGCGACCAGCCGAGGCAGATCGTACGTCGCGCCGGTCTCGGCGTTGGCGCGCGCGGCGGCCTGTACGCCCCAGGGCAGCATGACTTCGTAGTATGGGTTGGTCGTGCGCGCGTTGAGCGCATCGAGGCAGGTGTGCGCCGCCTCGAAGTGGCGGGCCTCGCCCGTGCGGCGCCAGGCGCAGTACTCCAGCCAGGCGAGTCCCGCGGAGGCGTCGGGCTCGCGCCACTGGCCGTTGAAGCGCGGGGTCATGCTCTTGAGGTCGATGGCGGTGAACTCGAAGCCCTTGTCACCCAGCACCTTGGCCGCCTCGGCCCAGCGGTCCGCCTGGGCCGACTGGATGGCGGCGAGCCGCTCGTCGGCCTGGTGGCGAGCGGCCAGCATGGTGAACAACATGCCCGGCCAGATCTCATACCAGGCCGACCCGCCGGTGCCGGTGGCCGTGCGGTTCAGCACGACGCCTTCGCCGTTGGCGCGGTTGTAGTAGCCATCGACCATGCGCACCCAGTCGTGCGCGCCGGCGCGCTTGTCCAGGCCCACCAGCGTGCCGCTGAGCACGGCCGCCAGGCTGACGATGCCCTCGTGGTCCTCGCCCTTCTGCTCGGCGCTGATGTAGCTGGGCAGGCCGAACATGACGTGGTCGGCGTTGCGCCGCGCGTCGTCGAGCCAGATCAAGGGCAGCCACTGGCCCTTGGCATCGAGGTCAAAGGCCAGCTTGTCGAAGGCCCGCGCGCGCGCCGGCCAGTCGATGATCTTGAGCGGTCGCGGCAGACTGGGCATGAGGGCGACCGCCTTCACATCCACCTGGCCGGCGGGCACGACGCTCGTCGGCGGGTTGGGGGCCGGCAGCAGCTCGACGCTTTCGAACTCCACAAAGTCGCCGGGCTTGCCCTCGATGCCGAGCTGGAACTGCACGGGTCGCGCGCCGGGCAGCAGCCGCGGGTCGAGACTGATCTCGGCCGTGCCGGGGCTGGTCATGCGCTCGTGGACGGACACCGAGACCATCTTGCCCGTGCCATCGACGTCACCGTAGTAGCGCACCAGCCAGTTGCCGCCGGAGATGGCCCGTACTTTGACGCGCAGGCGGCCTTGAGGCGATAGGGTCACGTTGGGCACCGCGGCGATGGCCCACTTGCGGTCGGCGGCGATGGTCACGCGCAGCGCGCCATCCGCCGCGCCGACCAGCGGATCGTTCATGCGGTCGGTCCAGCGCTCGGGCTGGGTCAGCAGCGTGCTGGTGAACGGTGCGGCAGCCACGGCCGTGGTCAGCAGCATGAGCATCAGGGCGGTCATCGCATCACTCCGGTCAGCGGGCGGCTGAGGAACAGCACCTCGAAGGGCAAGTGGTCAAACACGCGGGTGCCCCGCAGGCGGAAGCCGAGCTGCTCATACCAGGCCTGTAGTTCGTGGTGCCCCGCGATCATGCCGAGTTGCACCTCGGCCGCGCCGAACGCCTCGGCCTGGGCCAGTGCTCGCCGCACCAGCGCCTGGCCCACGCCCCGACCGCGCCAGCCGGGCACCACCGCCAGCCGCTCCATGAAGCAGACGGTGGGGCTCGATGGCTCGACCCCCACGCAGCCCACGATCCGGCCTTGGTCTTCAGCGACGAAGAAGCAGTGGCCGCGCTCGAACTCGCTCCGCAGCCATTCCGGCCGGCAGAAGGCGGGGTTCGTGGGGCAGTTGTCCGGTGTCAGGCCGAAGCGCTCGGCCACGTCTGCAAACGCGGCCACGATAACCGCGGCCAGGTCGACGACGTCGGACTCCACTGCCGCCCGCAGCACGGCCCGCGGGGCGGATTGGGGCTCCATGGCGCACCCTCCGTCCCTTGGTTTCCCGACAGCGTAAGCAACTCCTGCCCACAGGGCACTGCCCAGCAGGATGGAGACCATGGGTCGCAAGCTACGCCCGCTGGCGGGCATCCTGGCCGTCGTCCTGGTCCAGCAGTTCCTCTGGGGGAAGCTGTTCGCCTGGTCGCCGGTGATCGTCGGCTTCGAGCGCCTGCCACATCGCCGCGCGGTGGTCTACCGGCAGCCGGGCGCCGTGTGGCCGGCCGACCTGGACATCGACGCTCTGGTCGCCCAGGTGGAGCGTTGGCACGGCCTGACCTTCCGGCACAAGCCGCAGATCGTGGCCTTCGGCGGCGACGCCAGCTACCTGCGCCACGTGCCGACGCGCGCGCGGTTCTGCGCCTTCCCCAGTGGTCGGCTCGTGGTCTCGCCATGGGCGCTGCGCGAGGCCGCCGCGGGTCGCATCCTGCTGTCGACCTACCTGCGGCACGAGTTGTCGCACCTGCTGCTGTTCGACCACGGCGGCCCGCTCACGCCGTGGCGGTTCCCGAAGTGGCTGCTGGAGGGCATCGCGGTAACCAGCGCCGAGCAGCAGGGCACACCGTTCTACCCCAGTCGCGAAGCGACCAGAGCGCTCATCCGTGCCGGCAACTGGGTGCCTCCCACGCAGTTCAAGACCCGCGCCGAGGACGCCATCGTGCTGCGGGTGCCGTACCGTCAGCCGTTCATCTACTGCCAGAACGCCTGCCTGGTGGACGACCTGATCAGTCGCGTCGGCCGCGAGCGATTCCTCGGCTACGTGCGCGACCTGCTCCGCGCGCGCGACCGGGAGCAGGCCTTCAAGGCCTGCTTCGGCGAGTCGTTCACAGCGTTCAGCGCTGGCTTCCGCGCCAGGCTGGCTTGTGACAGGACGGCCTCGACCGCACCGCCCTAACCGCCGGGGCAAGGAATCGGCGGCGGCGCGCCGAACCAACCGCCAGGAGCCTGCACATGCGCCATTTGAGGTGGTTGTCACCCGTTGTTCTGCTCGCGCTGCTGGCCTGGCCCGCGCGCGCCGACGTCAAGCTGCCCAGGATCTTTGGTAGCGGCATGGTCTTGCAGACCGGTCGGCCGGTACCGGTGTGGGGCACGGCCGCGCCCAGCGAGAAGGTCACCGTGACCTTCGCCGGCCAGGCCAAGGAGGCCACCGCCGGCGCCGACGGCGCTTGGATGGTCAAGCTCGATGCGCTGCCGGTCAGTCGCGAAGGGCGCGACCTGACCGTGACCGGCGCCAACACGGTGAAGTACAACAGCGTGCTGGTTGGCGAGGTCTGGGTCTGCTCGGGCCAGTCCAACATGGAGTGGACGGTGGGCGGCGTGTTGGATGTCGACAAGGAAGCCGCAGACGCCGCCAACTACCCGATCATCCGCCACATCAAGGTCAACAACGGCCATGCGCCGCGCCCTGTGAACGATGTCGACGGCAACTGGACCGTGGCCGATCCCGGCACGGTGCGCGGCTTCACCGCTGTCGGCTGGTTCTTCGCCAAGACCATCAGCAAGCAGCTCAACGTGCCGGTCGGCCTGATCGGCTCGAATTGGGGCGGCACCTGCATCGAGACCTGGATCCCGCCCGAGGGCTACCGCCTGGTGCCTGAACTCAAGGACCTGGCCGCGCGCGTCGACGGCTGGACGCCGACCACCGCATTGGGCGCCGCCAAGTACGCCGAGTACCTGACCCAGCTCAAGGCCTGGTTGCCGCTGGCCGAGGCCGCGGCCGCCGCCAAGCAGATGCCGCCCGCGATGCCGGCCGAGCCGGTGTCGTGGAACGACGTGCAGGCGCCGACGCGGCTCTACAACGCGCGCATCAACCCGCTCATCCCCTATGCCATCCGCGGCGCCATCTGGTACCAGGGCGAGTCCAACGGCGGCGAAGGCATCAGCTACAAGCAGAAGACCCAGGCCCTGGTGGGCGGCTGGCGCCAGCTCTGGGGCCAGGGCGACTTCCCCTTCTACTGGGTGCAGTTGGCCAACTTCCAGACTTCCGACCCGAGCAAGCCCGAGGGCGGTGATGGCTGGTCGCGCCTCCGCGAAGCGCAGACCCAGGCCTGCGCCATCCCCAACACCGGCATGGCCTGCATCATCGACATCGGTGCCGACAACGATATCCACCCGCGTAACAAGCAGGATGTCGGAGCACGGCTGGCGCTGTGGGCGCTGGCCAAGGACTATGGCCAGAAGGTCGAGTACAGCGGCCCGCTGTTCCGCGAGATGACCGTGGATGGCGCTCGAGCCGTGCTCAGCTTCGACCATGTCGGCGGCGGGCTGGTCGTCGGCAGCAAGGTCGGCCTGGCCCCGTTGAAGGAGACGCCCGACGCGCCGCTCAAGTGGTTCGCCATCCGCGGCGACGACGGCAAGTGGTATCCTGGTGAGGCGAAGATCGTGGGCCAGACGGTGGTCGTCACCAACGCCGCCGTCACCAAGCCCAAGGATGTGCGCTACGCCTTCGCCATGAACCCGGCCGGCGCCAACCTCTACAACAAGGAAGGCCTGCCCGCCGTACCGTTCCGCACCGACAAGGACTGACTAGCGTCGGCGCCTGGGTGAGCTGCATCCGCAGATAGCGCAGATAGCCGCAGATGAAGACAACGGCCGTTGCCGGACTCTCTGCGTCCATCTGCGCCATCTGCGGATGGAGCTCACTTAGGGCCCATGAACCTCGGCCCGGAGTACCATGCAGCAACCCAACATCCTGTTCATCCTCATTGACGACATGGGCCAGCGCGATATCGGCTGCTATGGCAGCACCTTCTACGAGACGCCCAATCTGGACCGCTTCGCCGCGCAGGGCATGTTGTTCGAAAACGGCTATGCCGCCTGCCCGGTGTGCTCGCCGAGCCGCGCCAGCCTGCTGACCGGCCGCTATCCGGCGCGGTTGGGGATCACGCAGTACATCATGCCCATCGAGAGCACCGGGCATCCCGACCGCGGCAAGCTGGTGGACGCCCCGTACCTGCGCGAACTGCGCTGCGAGGAGCAGACCGTCGCGACCATGCTGCGCGACGGCGGCTACCAGACCTGGCATGTGGGCAAGTGGCACCTGGGTCGCGAGCCCTACTGGCCGCTGCACCACGGGTTCGACGAGAACGTGGCCGGCTGCGACTGGGGCGCGCCGCACGGCTGCGGCTACTTCTCGCCTTGGGGCCTGCCAACGATGAGCGATGGCCCGGACGGCGAGTACCTGACCGACCGCCTGACCGACGAGGCCATCGCGCTGCTCCGCCGGCGCGACCCGAGCCGGCCGTTCTTCCTCAACCTGTGGCACTACGCGGTGCACACACCCATCGAGGCGCCCGAGCCGCTGGTGGCCAAGTACCGCGAGAAGGCCCGGCGCCTGCGCCTCGACCAGATGCCTGCCATGGTCGAAGGCGAGCACTTCCCCACCGAGGCCAAGGGGCACCTCCGGGTCAAGCGGCGCATCATCCAGAGCGACCCGGCCTATGCGGCCATGGTCGAGAACCTGGACACCAATGTCGGCCGGCTGCTGGCCGTGCTCGACGAGTTGGGCCTGGCTGACGACACGGTGGTCATCTTCACCAGCGACAATGGCGGCCTGGCCACCAGCGAAGGTTCGCCCACTTGCAACGCGCCGCTGGCCGAAGGCAAGGGCTGGATGTATGACGGCGGCACGCGCGAGCCGTGGCTGGTGCGCTACCCGCGTCTCGTGCGCCCCGGCAGTCGCTGCGCCGTGCCCATCACCAGCACCGACCTTTGCCCGACGCTGCTCGATCTGGCCGGCCTGCCGCCGCGGCCCGAGCGCCACTGCGACGGCCTGAGCCTGCTGCCGCTGCTGCGCGAGGAGCCCGAGTTCACCGACCGGCCCATCTTCTGGCACTTCCCGCACTACGCCAACCAGGGCGGCACGCCCGGCTCGTCAGTGCGCTGGGGCGAGTGGAAGCTCATCGAGTTCTTCGAGGATGGCCGGCTGGAACTCTACAACCTGGTCGACGATGTGAGCGAGTCGCGCAACCAGGCCGCCGAGCAGCCCGCGGTGACCGCCCGGCTCAAGGCCGCGCTAGATGGCTGGCGCGATGACGTGGAGGCGCTGTTCCCGACGGTGAACCAGCAGCCGGCGAGCTGACGGGAACGTGGCCCGCGGCGCGACCGTTACGGTGCTCATGGACCTGATCTTGATGGCGCTGGCTCTGATCATCCGCGTGGCGATCGCGCTAGCACGCGAGGCCGACGACACCGCGCCGGCCGACAGACGCTTCGGCCGGGCACGGATGTCAATGCGGTTCGGCGGCCGTTAGCCCACCACCAGCGCCGTGACCAGCACCAGGCCCACCAGCGCCGCGCAGACGGCGCCGAACAACCACTCGCGCCGACGCAGACAGCCGGGCACGAGTGCCGCCACGGCCACCAGTGCCGCCACCGGCACCAGACACAGCCCGCTCATGGCCAGCATGTCCGAGTGGTGCAGCTCGCCCAGAAAGGCCCAGCCCTGCGGCATGGCGGTGGCCGCGGCAAACGCGCTGTGCGAGCGGTGCCAGTTGGCCTGAGCTGCCGCCGGCGAGACGCGGGGTGTGCCGACGCCCAACAGATAGGCTGCGTAGCTGGCCACCATCAACACCAGCGCCACGCGACTGCCCCAGGTGAGCACCGCCGCGCAGAGCAGCGACTCGCGTTCGGTGATGGCCGGCGTGGTCGTGTTCATCGCAACAATCCCAGCAACCCGACCAACAGGCTGCGCGCGCCCGCCAACATCAGCACCGCCACCAACGTACGGCGGACCAGCGCGGCGTTGGCCACAGCCAGTCGGCGCGCGCCGATACGAGCGCCGAGCATCAGACCCAGCACGGACGGCACGACCATGAGCGGCAGGATGCTGCCGCTGCGCAGGTACACGGTCAGCGCGCCGGTGTTGCCCAGTGCGATGACCAGCACGCTGCTGGCGGCAGCCACCTTGAGCGGCACGCCCATCAGCGCGGTGAACGTGGGCACCATAGCCCAGCCGCCACCCACGCCGAACAGCCCGCCCGCCAGACCGATGACAAAGGCGATGGGCAGCCCGTAGCGCGCATAGTGCGCCTGCCAGGCCACGTGCTGGCCGTCGGGCTCCACGTAGCCGCCAACCATGCCCAGCGCCAGCGCGATCGGGCCGCCTTCGCGCTCGGTGCTGGACGTACCAAGCCGGCACATCAGCAACGCCACGCCGAGCACCGTGACGCCGAGCAGCGTCTCGATGACCGCGCGCGGCGCCGCCAGGCCCAGCGACGCGCCGATGGCGCCGCCTAACGATGAGAACAGCGCGAACGGCACCGCCAGCCGTGGACTGGCCAGCCCGCG
>JACRKZ010000052.1 GCA_016235455.1 Armatimonadota bacterium
ACGGCCTTTGCGCTGGGCGTGGGCCTGTTGCTGAGCTACTACATCCTGTGGAACGCGACCTGCTTCCTGGGTGAAGGCGTGGCCTATCCCGGCCTCATCTGTTGGAGCACCAACATCGCCGGTCTGGCCATTGGCACCTGGTTGGTGTCGCGCGTGCCCGATTAGGGCGCGGCCAGCCGCAACGCGTAACGCGCGCGCCAGGTCTGGCCAGCGGGCCAGCCGGGCGATTCGCCATCGAGCAGTCCGACAAACAGCGCGCCACTGCCGCCGGTGCCGACATGCAGGAACACATTCTGCAGCGGACAGCCCTCCGCGCCGATGCCGGCGATGACCAGCCGGCGGCCATCGGCATAGAGCAGTTCCAGCTCCGGCCGCGCCGGGTCGAGCGGCGTCCTGGCCGACTCGAAGCAGCGGCCGTCGCGCGTGATGCGCTCGTTGATGCGACCTTCGACCGTCCAGGCCAGCCATTCGCTCAGCCCGGTCATCTGCGTCTGCGCGGCCAGGAAGGCTGGGGTGCCCTTGAGCGCCACCGTCGGCGTCACGGCGACCTCCACGGCCAGCTCGGGCTTGTCACCCAGGCTGTAGCGCAGCGCGTAGCCAACGCTCGATGCTGCCGGCTCGCAGGCGGCGTCGGCATGGAACGTGCCCTCGACACGGACCCAGGTCTGGCCACCGTCCTGGCCCTGGGTCACCTTCGGTGCGGCGTCACCAGCGCTACTCACCACGCCGCGCGGGGTGAACAGGCCCCAGTCAGTGTAGACCATGCCGCCGCCCGCATAGACACGGCCGTCGGCTCCGGCCAGCCGGCCCAGCCAGCCGCCGCGCGCCAGGTCGATGGTGGCCGTCAGATGAGCGTTGGCCAGCGTGAGGGCGGTGGCCGAACCCTCGACCCGCGGTTGGGCCTGGCAGCCAGCGACCGCCAGCAGGCAGCAGCAGAGGAGTTGCTTCACGGCTGGATCTCCAGTTCGACCTCGCGCCAGGTAGGCGCAATGGGCACCGGCTGGTTGTCGTAGTGTGCCAGGAAGAGCACCGGGTCAATGCCCGACAGCAGGAACGCGTTCTGCAGCGACTCCGCGCCGGCGCGCACGGTGACCACGAGCTGCCGGCCGTCGATGGTCAGCTTGTACTGGCCCGGCCCGACACCGCCGTGCTCGCGGCTCTGCCACAGGCGTTCGAAGCGGTCGGGCGGCATGGCGCCGCCGCTGGTGCCATCGGTGCCGGCGCAACTCCAGTTGGTCACGCGCAGGAAGCGCAGCGTATGCGCGGCGAACGCGGCCACATCGCGCCGCTCGAAGCCCGCCCGCGGTCGGATGCCGAGCTTCATGTGCAGCGCGGGGCCATCATCCACCACGAACTCGTGCCGGTACCAGGTGTACGGCCGCTGGATGGACATGCCGAAGCCCTGATCGCCACTGAGCACGCCCTGGAAGGTCAGCCGCAGCCGACCAGCCCGGTCGTCCACGCGGACATCGGGCTCGACGTCCAGATTGCTGCCGACGTTGGTCTTGTGCTGCTGGCCCAGGGGGTCGGTCCAGGTCTGGTAAAGCCCGTTGTCGGTGTAGCTGTTGGTGCCCGCCACGAGGCTGGGTCCCGCCGTGCCGTTGGTGAGGCGGCGCAGCTCGCGTAGCGACCCGCCGGCCGAGCGGCCGATGACCGCCTCGAAGTGCTGGTTGCGCACATGCCAGTTGCCGCCCTGGCAGGTCAACCGCGTCGACCGGGCCGTCTCGCGGCCCGTGGTCAGCCGGAAGCTGAGCGTGATCGGGTGGCCGGGCAGCAGCGTCACCGGCTGGCGGCCGGTGAACCAGTCCAGGACCACATCGGCGCCGTGTCCATTGTCGCAGAGCAGGATGTCGTGGGGTAGTTCAGGCAGGGCCGAGTTGACGTCGGTGAGCATCAGGCCGGCGCCACCGACCTGCACACCGCAGCCGCCCGCCAGCGGCAAGGTGCTGTCGCGCCACAGCGGCCCGGCCGCGTGGCGGTAGCGATAGCCTGGCCACTCGCGAGGTTGCGCAGGCTTCACCGTGGGGTCGGGAGTACCGGCCAGTGTGCCCTCGATCGTGTCGGCGCGCCAGCGCTCGCCGCGCAGCCCGAGCACCTGCCGCAGCTCGCAGTTGGCGCCTTGCACGGGCTCGGTCGCTTCCAGGGTCATCGTGCAGACGATGCCGTCGCGGGCCTCGTAGCGCCGCGTGACGCGCAGCTTGCCGGCCACCACGCCCCGGCATTCCAGCGCATTGCCCGCGCGGCTGGCGGTTGCGGCGAAGGCGGTCAGATCCAGCGGCGGTGTGCCGGGGAACAGCTTGCGCTCCCCCTCGCGCCAGGACTCCGCGTCGGCCAGGCGCACGGCGCCGGCCGCATCGCCGAGCCACAGGCTGTCGATGGCGCCGCCACGCCGCGGATCGACGCGAAGCGTCATGTCGCCAGCCTTGACCGCCAACAGGTCGCCCGCGGGGGGCAGCGCCTGTCGTGGTGGCGCCGGCGGGGCCTCGGTGGGCGTCGCCCAGGCGTTGTCGGTGAGGATGCCGGCTTCACCGGGCTGTAGCTCGACGTGCGTGACGGCGCGGGCCACGCTCGGCCCGTCCGCGCCGAGCCGTGTCCAGGTCAGCCCCGCGACGGGCCCAGGCAACTCGGCCTGCTGCCGTTGGTGGCTGAGATTGATAGCCACGAGCGGTAGCCGGCGACCGCTGGCTGGCCGCCAGCAGAGCAGGTCGCTGCCCTTGGCGGCCAAAGGGTACTCGACGGGCCCGGCGGCGGGCAGCAGGGCGCCGCGCGCTCGGAGCAATGGCGCCAGCGCGAACTCGTGCCCGGCCTCCTCGCGGTCGTACAGCATCGGCGCGCCATCGACCAGGGCGGTAAGCAGCAGCAGCCCACGATGCAGATTGGCACCATAGCGTGGCAGCCCGCGGATCGTGTCGTGGCTGGTCACGTAGCGCATGAACTTCGTGCCCCGCGGGTACTGCGCCGGGCGCCAGGCCAGCCAATCGGCCAGCGCGGCCTGCCATTCGGGCAGGGGCATTTCCAAAACGCGTGGCAACACCTCGTAGGCCCACGGGAAGTCGTAGATCAGGTCGCCCGTGGTGGCCAGCTGCGGCGACGTGCCCTCCTGGATGAGCATGGCGCCCGCGTCCTGCCTCTTGATGCGCGAGCGCACGGCGGCCAGCAGGTCGTGCGAGCCCTTGAGGCTGGAGTTGCTGGGCCGATTGCCGTCGTACGGGCGCCAGTTGGACGGCCCGCCGCCGGCCACGTCGACCCGGTAGCCGGCCAGGCCGACGCGCTTCATCCAATCGACGGCGTGGTCGGCCATGTACCCCTGCCACCCCGGGTGGGCGTAATCGCAGCTCAGGCAGCCCCACCAGATGATGGGCTGGCCGGCTCGGTCGCGTGACACCCAATCCGGATGCTGCGCCAGCAGGCCACTCTCCTCACGCGGGCCGTGCGGGACCAGATCGGCCAGCACGCGCACGCCGCGGCGGCCGGCTGTGGCCACCAGGTCGCGCAACTGCGCCTCTGTGCCGAGCTTGTCGTCGTGGGCCGCGTAATCCACGGGCGCATACACCCAGCCTTTCCAGAACGGCAGCATCCATAGAGTGTTGACGCCCAGCGCGGCGATGCGGTCCAGACGCGCCGTCATCGCTCCGAACCCGCCGGTGTCGCGCCAGTCGGAATCGATGGTGCCGCCGGCGTGGGCACTGTAGACCACGGTGCGGTCTACGTCGGCGCGTCGATCGGCGGGCACGCGCCGGCCGAGCCGGTCGAACGCGTCCCAGGAGGCGGCCGTGACGGCGTCGGTGGAAGCTAAGGCACTGGTCAGCACCTGCGTGCCGACGGTGATGGGCACGCCGCCCTTGAGCTGGGCCTCGGCGTTCCAGACGTGCTCGACATCGATGCTGCCGGCCTGCTCGGTAACATGGGCCCAGCTCGGGTCATCGCCATCGTCGCCGAGCACCACAAGTGCCTGGTCGAGCGCGGCGCTGCGCAAGACCACGAGGCGATTGGTGTTGCCGCCACCCGCCGACCGGTCGGTGCCGGGGTGGTTGTCGGCCACGGCTCGCGCCGAGATCGGAAAGCTGTGAGGCAGCACGACGCTCGCATCCGCGGCGCTTGGCAGGTGAAGACCGTCCAGGCGCAGCCGTACCTGCGTGAGCACTCCCGCATCGTCGGGTGGAACGATGGTCACACTACGCCGCACGCACGGCGAGCCGTCGGACAGGCGCCAATGCTCCGTGACGCGCCAGCCAGCCGCGCGCCAGGTGACGTCGAGGCCGTCGGGCGTGGCTTGCCAGGCCTCGAACGAAGGCGTGGCCTTGCTGAACCGGCTGCCGCCGGCTTCGACCACGAGATCCACCGCGGAGTGCGTGACGCGACTGGGCTGCCCGGTGGGCGCAAAGCCGCACAGCGCGCCGGTCGCCAGGTCGACCCGCAGATCGACGACACCGTTGGTCAGGCGTACAGTGTTGCCCATGGGTGTGGCGGTGATGGCGGCCCCAACACCGCGGGCCACGATCAGCAGAAGCACCACGAACTGGGCGAAGGTGCGCATCCTGAACTCCGCTCTGCCTTTCGCCAACGGTGCAGCGGGTCCTGTCGGCCTTGCCGGGTGGACGACCCAGTCGTAGAATGCCCTGGTGATCGGCCCCGAGCGGGCATGGGAGATGCTGAGCATGGAGCTGTACTATCCGCGGCGCAAGACGCGCGGAGTGCGCGTGGGCAACGTGACCATCGGTGGTGGCCACCCCGTGGTCGTGCAGTCGATGACGACGGCCCACACGCGCGACGTGGACGCGGTCGTGGACGAAGCGGTCAACCTGTGGCGCGCCGGCTGCGAGATTGTGCGCGTCACGGCACCGACCATGGGCGATGCGATCGCCATCGGCCAGATCCGCGCGCGGCTCGACGAACTGGGCTGCACCGTGCCGCTCGCCGCCGATGTCCACCATGATGGCAGCAAGATCGCCGTTGAAGTGGCCAAGCATGTCGACAAGGTACGCATCAATCCCGGCCTGTTCGTGTTCCGCAAGCCCAGTGCCGATGCCGTCGACTATACGGAGGCCGAGCATCAGGCCGAGCTCGAGGCCATCGAAGACCAGCTCCTGCCGGTCATCGAGGCGTGCCGAGCCCGCGACATCGCCATGCGCATTGGCGTGAACCACGGCTCGCTGGCGCAGCGCATGCTGGTCACCTACGGCGACACACCCGAGGGCATGGTCGCTTCCGCCATGGAGTTCCTGCGGCTGTGCGAGAAGCACGACTACCGCAACCTGGTCATCTCGCTCAAGGCCTCGCGCGTGCCGGTCATGTTGGCGGCCTACCGGCTGATGGCCTCGACCATGGATGCGGCGGGCATGGACTATCCGCTGCACCTGGGCGTCACCGAGGCGGGCGACCGCGACTATGCCCGCATCAAGTCCGCCATCGGCATCGGCACGCTGCTGGCCGAGGGCATCGGTGACACCATCCGCGTCTCGCTTTCCGAGCCGCCAGTCAACGAGATCCCGGTGTGCTACGAGATCCTGCAGGGCCTGGGCCTGCGCAAGACGAAGACCGAGTACATTGCCTGCCCTAGCTGTGGCCGCACCTACTTCGACCTGCCCACGGTGCTCAACCAGGTACGCGATGCCACCGAGCACCTGGCCGGCATCGACATCGCTGTCATGGGCTGCATCGTCAATGGACCCGGTGAGATGGCCGACGCCGACTACGGCTATGTGGGCAAGGGCGAGGGGAAGATCGCGCTGTACCGCGGCCGCGACATGGTCAAGACGGGCATCCCAGAAGCGCGAGGCGTCGCTGAGCTGATCTCGCTGCTCAAGGCCGACGGCGTGTGGAACGAGCCCGAGGGGTAGGTCCTCACCGCTGGCTTGGGCAGTGCCCAAATACGAGAGGGCTCGTCCAGCGGACGAGCCCTCTCGTATTTGGGGTGAGGTGCGTGCGCTAGCGCAGCCGCACCGTGCGCACCGCGCGGACCGTGTCGCCTTGGTCGTTGCGCGCGATGAGCGTCACGTTGTAGACGCCGGCGGGCAGCGGCCGGCCGGCGTTGTCCAGGCCGTTCCAGACGATGCGCGTCGGGCCATCGCCCTGCACCGGCGCCGTCTGGGCTACCAGCCGACCGGTCAGGCTGGCGACCTGCACGATCAACTCAGCCGGGGCGCTGAGCGTGACGTCGAACTCGGTGGAGCCGCCGCGCGTGGTGGTGGGCTGGAAGCTCTGCACCGCCAGCGCGCCGGCCGCGCGCGGCGCCACCGACAGAACCAGTTCGCGGTCGCTGTTGACCACATAAGAGCCCGTGGTGTTGAGCGCCACGACGCGCCCGGAGGTCGGGTCGATGAGGCGAGCGCGGTAGCCGGCCGGCAACTGGCGGAGCAGGCTGGGCCAACTCAGGGTCACCTGGCGGCCGTTGCTGCCGCTGACCTTGAGCCGCCACGTGGCCTCGTTGACCACCGCGCCTCCGACGAAGTCAGCTGCGGCGCGGCTGCCATCGGCGGCGAGCACCTCGAGCATCACGCCGCCCGCGGCACCAGCAGGCGCCGGCGGGCGCACGCTGCGCAGCGCCGCCGACTGAGCGCCAACGATGACCCGTGAAGTCTCTTCACCCGCGGCGGCCACCAGCGAGAAGCCGAAGTTGCTCGCACTGGTCGGCGCAGCGGCACGAGCCACCGAGCCGGGCGCCACGACGATGCGCACGTTGGCGGTGCGAGTGCGCCAGAAGGCACCCTCGAAGACCTCCAACTGGGAGCGCACGCCGTCAGCACCGGCCATGTTCGGGTCCATCACCAGTTCGTAGGTGTGACCGTTGAAAGCCCACAGGAACGGGTCGACGATGGACCAGTTGGCCTGCGTGCGCAGGTCGCCCTGGTCGACGCCGTTGACGTAGACGCGCACATCCTGCATGCGGAACGCCAGAGGCTGGTCCGGCCGCGGGTTGCCAATGAGATGGTAAGCCGCCTTGGCCATATCGAACTGGTAGGTCGGCTGCGCCGAGGCGCTGGTGTTCCAGGTGCCGTAGAGGCGGATGGAGCCTGGCACCGTGGTCTGCAGGAACCAGCCCTTGCCGGGCGCGATGTTGAAGAACGAGCTCGGCGCCGCGGGGTCGAAGGCCTGGTAGGCCATCAGATCCTCGTTGTAGCCAGCCAGGCGCGTCGGCTTGGGGGCCACATTGAAGTTGGCGATCTGCTCGGACGAGTTAGGCACGGTGATGGGGAAGGTGGTCAGGTACAGACCCGGCACCGGCAGCGTGATATCCATGACTCGCAGGAACGTGACGGTCACGCTGTTCGAGACCGCCTCGCCGTCGACGTTGCCACGGAAAACCACCGGCCCATCGACAGAGCGATGCGCGCGGAAGATGGCCTGGCCGTTGGCGTCCGAGGGCGTGGTCGGCGGCGTGATGGTCAAGCCGTCGTTGTTGTCGGCCGTGACCGTCAGGCGCGCTGCGGCGATGCCGGCCAAAGCCTGACCAGCCGAGTCGCGCACCGTGAGGGTCAGTACCACATCCGTGGCACCGTCCGCGGGCAGGTCGTTACCCGACGCAGTCAGCCCGGACATACCGGCGACGGCCAGGATATCGTAGAGCACCGTGCCGTTGAGCCCGACCGTCACCGTGAACGAACGCGTGCCCTGGGCCACTAGCGTGGGGCTGCCCTTGCTGCGCTCGGAGAAGCCGATGAGGCTACCGACGTCGGCCCAGTTGGACCACGTGCCGTAAGCATCCACCGGCGTGGTGGCCTGGCTGACGCCGTAGAGCATGTGGTTCGTGACCGTCACGGGGTTGTTGCGCGTGGCGCCGCTCAGCGTGATGGTGGGTCGGATCTGCTGGTAGTAGGTCGGCGAGAGTTCGCGGTTGGCCAGCGTCACGGTGAAGTTGACCGGCGTGTCGTTGAACAGGAGCCAGCGCTGGTCGGCGGTCGTGCCGGCGGTGCGGGCCGAGTAGGTCAGGGTGCTGCCGGCGTCGACCCAGGCGCGGACCGGGGTGGCCGCGACGGCAACACTGGCCGCCTGGCCCAGGGACACATACGAGACCGTCGCCTCGTTGCCCGTGGTGAGCGGCGCGGCGTCGGCGGGCACCTGGGTGCTCAGCGATGCGCTGACCTGGTTGTAGTAGTCGAACGACAGACTGGCATCCGATGAGCCGACAGTGACCGAGTTCTGCTGGCCCGGGGCGATTTGCCAACGGCTCTGGGTGCTGCCGGCGCTGTCGGTGGTGCTGACGCTGAGGGTGCTGCCAGCATCGCACAGCACCGTCTTCGGCGTGCCGTCCCAGACGTTTGTCGTGTGGGAGGTGCCGCCGAGGACGGAGGTGATGACCACGGCATTGGTGTCGTCCATCAGACGACCGCCGACCGACGGGCCGTTGAGCGTGTTGACCGAAACGGTGATGCGCGGGCCGGTGACCGCGGCGCTGGCCGCGGCATACGCGTCCAAGCGACCATAACCGTAGCGGTTGCTATGGCCGTTCACGTCGTAAGCGCCGGCGGCGCTGTCGATCTTGACGGCGGTGTTCTCGAGCAACGCCATGGCCTGGGCCGAGGTCAGCGACGGGTTGACCGAGAGGGCCAGGGCGGCCACGCCCGCGGCCAGCGGGCAGGCGGCGGACGTGCCGCTGAAGTCGATGCCGGTGGTGTAGTTGGAGGCCGTGTAGCCACTGGCGCCCACGTTGTCCGTGGTCAGGATGCTGTGCTCGGGAACATCATCGCCCGAGCCGCCCGGCGCGACGCAGTCCAAGCTGGTGCCGGTCTCACTGAAGGACGACTTGGTGTCGTTCCAGGTGCTGGCGCCGACATTCAGCACCTGCGGATTGGAGGCGTAGCCGTCGTCGTCGGTGCTGTCGATGGGCGAGCCGTTGCCGGACGCCCAGGTGACCACGCAACCGAGCCCGCCACGGCCGTTGGTGACGGCGTTGTCGATGGCGGCAGCGGTGAGCGCGGGCAGTGGCGAGACGATGCCATAGCCGTCGGTTGGGCCCCAACTGTTGGAGATGACATCCGCGCCGTTGTCGGTGGCGAAGGTGAAGGCCTCCGCTTCGATGCTGACCGTCATGGCCATGCCGAGCATGCGGATGGGGATGAGCTGGCACGACGGAGCGATACCGGACACACCGATGCCGTTCTGCGCCGCGGCGGCGATGCCGGCGCAGGCGGTGCCGTGCATGTCGCCGGTCTCGGGGCTGGGGTCGCCGTCGTTGTCGAGGACGTCGCGCATGGCGGCGAACTTCGTGGCCGCCGGCTGGAAGTCAGGGTGCCGGAGATCGCAGCCATCGTCGAGGATAGCGATCTTGATGGAGCCGCCGGTGGTCAGATCCCAGGCGCGCTTGGCGTTGACATCGGCCCCCACCGTGCCGCCCGGGACCGAGCCGACCCGGCCGGTGTTGTTCAGGTGCCACTGACGCGGGAACAGCGGGTCGGTGGGCGTCAGCCGCGAGGCCAGGGGGGCGGCCGCCGATCGTTCCAGGCCGCGGGCCCGCATGCTACGCAGCAGGTCGGGCTCGGAAAAGATGGTCTGCTCGTTCTCGTACAAGCGGTTGGCGACAGACACGCCGGTCTGGGTGGCCAGGTCGTTGACCGCGCAAAGGTAAGCGCCCGGCAGCCAGCGGTAGGCTTCCAGCACGTGGAACCCGTAGGTGCGCTGGAGTTCGGCCAACACGGCGGGCGAGGGGGTCGAGCGGAAGCGCACCACGAACTGACCCAGGTCCACCTGCATGGCGGGGCCTTGGCCGTACGTGGGCAGCAGTACCTGGGTCGCGGTGTCCTTGCCGACCTGGGCCGACAGTGAGGCCACGGCGCCCGCGCTACGCGTCGGCGCGGCCAGCACGGCCACGTTGTAGCGCTTGAGATAGGTCGACTGCGTGCTGTTGTAGTTGGCGCGCAGCCGCGGCATGGCGCGTGATGCACCAGCACCAGCGGCATTGAGCTTCACACCCACGAACTGGTCCGACGGCACCAACGGGATACGTTGGCCCTTGTTCCAGTAATAGGTGTCCAGTGACCAGCCCGGCAGGGCAGTCATGGCCAGCAAGCCGACAACCCAGGCCAGCAGCGGAAAACGAACCTTGGATGACAGCATCTTCAACCCCCGCCCAGCGGTCTGCTCGACGCTATCCGTCGGCCCCGCTACGGCGCGCATGTTGTTTCAGACACCGGGAGGCAACGAGAAGGGCGCGTTCTCTCGATGCCAAGCCGAAATCGACCCTACCGGGGGAGCCAGGTCGACTCGTACTCGCCTGCCACCCGTCCAGCACCAGTACCGGCCCGCGGGCCAATGGCGCGCAGACTCGCAGCCACCAAAGATGGCACACGTCATCCTAGCACATTCGAAGTTGGCCGGTCAACTTCATCTCGCCTTCGAAGTCGGTGTCTCGTTGCCTGGCCGAGACCGGCGAGTCAGGGCTGTCACCGGGCTCTGCCCGCCGCCGCCGCGCGCGGTCGGCGCGCGACCCGACCGGACGAGAAGCGCACCACCACCGTGTGGGTCGGTTGACCAACGGCCGGCGTCTGGCCTATACTGACGGTACCGGCGGGGTGTAGCTCAGTTTGGCTAGAGCGCGGGCTTTGGGAGCCTGAGGCCGGAGGTTCAAATCCTCTCGCCCCGACCACTTACCTTGCGGGAGTAGCTCAATGGTAGAGCTCCAGCCTTCCAAGCTGATTACGCGGGTTCGATTCCCGTCTCCCGCTTTCCCATGAACCAACCCTTCTCGCCAGGCTGTGTCCGTCGGTTGGACCACGCCAACCTCGTGGTGCGCGATCTTGTCGCCGCCACCGCCTTCTACCGCGACCGGCTCGGACTGCGGCCCGTGCTGGAGCGCCGCCTGCAGGACTCCTGGATCGGTCAGGTGGTGGGCCTGCCCGGGGCCGTGATGGACTGCGTCATCCTGGAGGCGCCCGACGGCGGGGCTCGCCTCGAGCTGCTGTCCTACGTGCGGCCCGAGCCTTTCGTCGCCGGCGACGTCAGCGCTCCGCACGCGTTCGGGCTGCGCCACGTGGCCTTCGACGTGGACGATCTCGACGCGGTATGGCGGCGCTTGAGCGAGTCTGGCGTCACACTGCTCTCAGAGCCGGTTGAGGTACCGTTCCCGGTGGCTGGCCGGCGCAAGCGCCTGGCCTACCTGCTGGACCCCGAGGGCGTGCTGCTGGAACTGGCCGAATACAGCGAGATGACCATGGAACAGACGATCAAGGTGCCCGACATGATGTGTGCCGCGTGCGCGGCGAAGATCGAGGCGGCGCTGCGCGCCGTGGCCGGTGTGGAGGCGGTGGTGTGCACACCGCCGACCAAGACCGTTAAGGTCACCGGCCAGGCCGGTGTGGAGGCCATCGTCGCGGCCATCCGCGGGGCGGGCTTCAGCCCCACCGAGTGACTTGGAGCGCGCGCCCGCGTGGACGTCGCGAAGGCGAACGCGCAGCGGTTGACAGAAACGCGCCGGGTCGGTATCATCTCGCCTTGCTACGGGCGCGTAGCTCAGTTGGTTAGAGCGCATGCTTGACATGCATGAGGTCAGGGGTTCAAGTCCCTTCGCGCCCATCTCTGACTGCCTTTGCGCGTGGTCTGGTTCCTTTGGGTGCCGTGATGCGTCGAGCTGGCTGAGAACGAGCGTGTTGAGGAGTGCACCAGATGGGCAAGCGATACGGCCGCCGTGGCGCGCCGGTGGTGATGGATCCGGACAACGAGCTGGACTACAAGAATCATGGTCTTTTGGTCAGGTTTCTGACCGAGCGTGGCAAGATCTTGCCGCGCCGCCAGACTGGTCTCAGCGCCCGCTACCAGCGTCTGCTTACGCAGGCCATCAAGCGCGCTCGCGACATCGGTCTGCTGCCGTATCAGCGCGAGGACTAGTCCTCCGCGAAGCGGTGACCGCGAAGACGCCCGACCTGACGGCCTTGGCCGGCTCGGTTCGGGCGTTTCTGCTTTGGGAGGCCACCAGGTGAGTCGATCAGGCGCGGGCTCGCTGGCGGCGATGGCGGCTGGCTCCGGCCAGCGGGTCATGCTGCGCGGGCCGGCCGTGACCGACTACCTGGTGGGCAGCCTGCTGTTCTGCGCGCGCCACCCCGATGACCTGGCTGAACTGGCGCCGCGCGCGCTCGGCTGGTATCGGCATCTCTGCGCTCACGATATCCGCCTGCCGCTCGGTGTGGTGCTCGATCTGGGCTACATGCTGCTGTCGGGTGACGACTTCCGTTTCCGTGACTACTTCGCCGACCGCCGCCTGAGTCGCGCCGAGCAGGTGCTGCGTGAGCAGTACGAGCAGCGTGTGCTGCTCCGTCGACTGCAGGAGTCGGCCTTTGCTCGGCTGTCGAGTCTGCTGCGCGGGCAGCGCGAGCAGGACGAGGCGCTGGCCTTGGTGCTCGAGATCCTGCTGCGGCCCATCGCGGCGCGGCTCAGCCAGCGGTACGAGTTCGACCTCGGCGCCGTGGGCGACCTCGACGTGCAGCCGCGGCGGCTGGCCGACCGGCTGGCTCTGTTCGAGTCGACCGTGGAGCGGCCGGGGGTGGTACTCGGGCAGGTGGAAGAGGTGGTTCGCGCCGCCGGCCTGCTCGACCTCGACCAGCGGCTGGCCGACGAGGACTTCTACGAGATTGAGCACATCCGTGTCTTCCCGCGCGCCAGCCTGCGCGAAGTGGCGCGCGGCATCAAGCGCGCCGAACGCGTGCTGGGCAGCCTGCCGCGCATCGACGCCCGCGGCCTGCGCGAGCGGGCGCTGGCGCGCACCAACCTGAGCAGCGTAGGCACCTATCCCGTGGGCGGCATCGCCGAGATCAGCACACGCGGCCCTATCGAGAACCTGGTGCCCTCGGAGTTGCTCTATCTCGAGCGCGGTCGTGAGCTGGACCTGTTCAGCCTGCGCTACGCGGAGAACGAACTGCTGCGCTGGTTGCGCGACGGCGCGGTGCTGCATCTCATGCGGCGCACGATGGTCTTCTACCTGGACGAGTCGGACGCGCTGTTGGGCCCGGTGACCGTGGGCGACGCCGAGCGTGGCCTGCGCGGCGTGAAGCTGCTGCGCTGCGTGTTAGGCTTGGTGCTGTCGCTGGTGAGTGATCTGGTGCGAGTCTTCGCGCATGACGACGTGCGTTTCGAGTTGCGGCTGGTGCAGCCCGAGGGCGCGGCCGCCGCGCTCGGTGCCGAGCGACGTGAGGTGGCCGAGGTGCTGCGGCTGCTGCTGGCCGACCGCGAAGCCGCTGGTATGGCTACGGTGACTGTCGATCAGGGGTCGCTGGCGGACCTGATTGCCGCGCGCCGTGCCGACACCAGCCGGGCAGTGACCATCGTCGGCCTGGCGCCGCGTGAGCAGCTAGTGGGGCTGGACGGGCTGCGCCTCAACCACGGGCAGCGTCTGGTGATGCAACCGATCCGGGTCGGCAACGAGCCGGCGACCGACGGCGCGATCGACTTCACGCTGGACCCGATCGCCAGCCTGCGGGCAGCGCGCGCGCGGCTGCTGGGGAGGATGTTCGCCTGATGCCCGACCTCTACTTCGCCAGCACCGAGGAGCTTGTGGCTGGGCTGAGCCTGATCAGTGATCCGGCGGCCTGGCAGCGCCCGGCGCGGAGGGTGCAGTTGCTGGGTCCCGAGGGTCAGACGGCCTGGGTCATCCAGAGCGAGACGCCGGTGCCTGGTGCAGGCGCCTCGGTGGGCGCGTTGAGTCGCGAGGGTGAGCGCATCGTCGTGCGTACCCGAGAGGCCGAGCGCGTCTACGGCGTGGCGGAAGTGCGCGATCTGGCGGCGCTGGGCCAAGCGGTGCCGTTGGCGCCGCGCCGTGGTGAGCCGGCCTCGACGACCTATGTCGAGATCTCTGATGGGCAACGCTTCCGCGAGGCCATCCGCCAGAACCTGATGCTGGGCAACGATCAGATCGGCGTGCTGGTGGTGGCTGGCGGGCGCGCCTTGCTGCGCGTGGAGCGGCTCAGCGGCTTTCTGCGCGAGGCGTGGTTGGCCGATCCTGCGCTGACCCTCTATCAGCCTTCGACCGAGCAGCCGCGGCTGCTGCTGCCTTGGGGCTGGGACCATCCGCTGGCCCGGCACGTCAGGGTCGCCGGCGACCGCGACTTCTGGCTGGTCGACAAGCAAGGCGCGTGGAACCGGGTGAGCGGCGGGTTCCGCGATGTCTATGACCACCTCAGCCTCGACCCTGAGGGCCTGCGCACGGAGACCTGGACGGCAGCCACGGCGCTGCCGCGGGTGCAGGTAGCGCTGCGGCTGGAGCCCACCGATTCTGCTGACCGGCCCACGCTGTGGCGGCTGGCTCCGGCGGATCGACCGGCCCTCGACCGCCTGCTGAGCGAGTCGGCCGAGAGCGAACTGGCCACGCTCCAGGCCGCCTGCCTGGACGTGGGTGATCGCGGTGAGCCGACCATCTTCATTTGTGAGCGACCCGGCACCACCAACCGCATGCCCCCGCCGATCACCGGTGGCCAGGCCTTCGTCGGTCGCCTCGCCACCGAGCACTTGTACGTGCCCGTGGGGCTCAGGCTGGCACCGTTCCTGTCGCGTCGTGGCCTGGTGGAGACGCTCTGCCTGGCCGACGACCACCTGACGCTGGTTGAGCCCGGCGAGGGCGAGACCATCCGCCTGCTGCGCGTGCCACGCTCGGCTTTGAGGCCCGTGGTGGACCTCGTCGACTACCTCGTGGCCGAGGCCGAGACCGAGGTGGCATCGCTCCTGGACACCGTGCGCGTGGATCTGGACCTGGATGCCGCGCCCGACGACTCGAGCAAGGGCGGCGATGGTCGGCGCAGCCTGTGGCAGCGCCTGCTTCACCGCTGAAGCCAGCGCTCGATGGCTCGCGCCAGGCCACGCCCGAAGGCGCGCGCCTTGTCCGGCGTCACCTCCTGCCCGTCGACCACCGCATAGGGGAACTCCAATGCGGTGGCGGTGACGGTGTCCGAGAGCGACGCCGCCCAGCGGGCGAACGAGCGGCCGTCGGTGGTGTTGGCGTCGGTGTTCCAGGCCGTGCCATACGGCAGGTTGCGTGCGGCGGAGTAGGGTAGCGGCCCGTGGTCCGTGCCCTCCAGCTGGGCGGCGAGGGCCAGTGCGCGCCGCCAGTTGTCCTGCTCTGGCCCGCCGACGAAGTACGGATGCTCGTTCCATTCACCGCGGATCCAGGGGCAATGGAGATCGAGTGCCAGCCGCAGCCGGCCGGCCGACCAGGCCGGCACCTCGGCCATCAGCGACTTGACCGCGGCGTAGCGCGCGCGCTCGTCGTAGTCGCGGTTGTGGTCGCGCGGGCGACGGTTCTTGCCCTGGTCTCCCTGCTCCACGCCGTCCTTGTCCACGAAAGGCACCACCATGGCCTCGACGTTCAGAGCGCACCACGGCGAGGCCAGCAAGCCGTCGACCACACCCTCCAACATGTAGCTGGCCATGGCCTCGCAGCAGTGGTGCCGCGCGGTGAACAACAGGCGATGCGGCGCCGTGCCATCCAGACGACCAAGGCGCAGTCGCTCCACCGGCCGGTCGTGCTCGCTGCGGCACAGCGTCTCGACTACCCAGCCGGGCCGCCCGCTGCGGCCCGCGACGAAGGCCTGCCAGTCGGCCTGCAGGTAGGGAATGTGCATGGCGAAGCGCACGTCGGGCGAGTCGGGCACGTGGTACCGGAACGACTGGCCATTGACGGCCTCGGCGCCCAGCCAGCGCCAGGTGGCGCCGGCGTCGTCACTGACCGCCGGGCCGCGGCCGGCCAGCGGGTTGCTGCCAGTGAACGTGATGTGGACGTCGCGGCCCTGGGCGTCACGCAGGCGGAAGGCCCAGTAGAACCAGTCGGTCGTGGTGTCGCGCAGGTCCTGGCGCACGCGGGCGGTGGTCTCGGTGGTCTGCTCGACGACGATGTTGCCGCCAGGGAAGTCGGCGTCGATGGCCAAGGGCAGCATGGCGGGCTCCTCTAGCGCGTCTGGACATCCCAGATCGAGCGGCCGAAGGCGGTCAGATCGGCACTCCATTGGCCGATCCAGCGGTCCAGATGGGCCTGTAGCCGCGCCGGCGGCAGCACATCGGCGATGGCTTCCACGCGGTGCAGGGCCTCGGCGTCGATGCGCGCGTTGCCGGACAGCCGCCTGAGCAGGCCCGCTTCCACGGCTTCGAGCCAGCGCGACTCCGGCCGCGTCAGCGTGGTCCGCAAGGCAACCAGGGCGGGTCCCAGTCGAGCCGGCGGCAGGGCCATCATGGCGTCGAGCGCGCGGCGCGCCTCGGGCCGACCGGGCCGCTCCTCGATGCGGTCGACGGCATAGGCCAGCACCAGCCAGGCCGCCACGGCGCGTTCGTCGCCACCAGACGCGCCGTCTCTGGCGCTGCCCTTGGCGCCACGGCGCAGCGGGTCGAGCAGCGGGCGCAGGACCACCTCGTCGCCAGGCCGCGCGGCGCTGGCCAGCGCCGCCGCTGTCCAGTGCCAGGTCTCCAGGCTGTCGGCCCACAGCTTCTCGGCGGCGGCGGCCATGGCCACGACGTTGCGCTCGCCCCAGCCGGCCAGGAAGCGGCTCGGCCAGGTGTTGCTCAGCGCCGCCAGTTGCCGCCGCAGCTCGTCACGCGCGGGCCCGGCGGGCTGCGCGCTGACGGCCAGCAGCGTCTCGCTCAGTGCCGCGCCGTCGCGCGAGTCGATGGCCGCGGCGACGGCCAGGTTGAGGATGGCCGCGGCGTTGGCGCCGAGGTCGGGGCGGCGTGTCTCGGTCAGCCAACCGGACACGAACGAGGCCAGCCGCGCGCGCGCCGCGCCGGGGTCGAGCCGGCGGGCCAGGTCGGCCGCTTCGGTCCACAGCCTGATGGCCTGCGGCGGATCCACCGGCGCCCAGGCCCGGCCCACGGCCTCCAAGGCTGGTGCCAGCGTGGCCTCGTCGGGCAGCAGACGCACAATGCGCTCGAGATCGCAGCGCAGGTCGGCCAGGCGCGGGTCCGTCTCCTCGCCGAGTGCCTCGCCAATGACCACCAACCCCGCCGACACGTGGCCGGGCGACTTCATCGGTGCGAGGATGGCCAGCAGTTCGGAGATGGCCGAGCGCGAGCGCTTGGCCCGGGGCCAGAGGCGTGCGCGGATCTGGGCCTGCACAATGGCCGGCGACTGGTCGCCCGCGATGCGGCCGCTGACCGGCTCGGCGGTGAGTTCCAGCAGCTTGTCGGCCATGCTCAGCAGGTCGCCCGAATCGGACAGCGCATAGACCGGCAGCGAGGCGCGGTGGCGTACCGGCGGATCCACATAGACCCACGGCTCCATGCCCAGCGCCGCGCGCCAGCGCGGCGGCACGTGGTCCACCCAGCTCTCGCCGTCGTCGGCGTAAGTGGAGTCCGGCTCGGCCAGGGGGTTGTCGCCCGAGCGGTAGCCGGCCCAGCCGTCGCGCAACTGGCGCGCGAACGCCAGGTCGGGCTCGACGGCGCCCGCCAGGCGGTCGCGCTGGCGGCTGGCCTCCTCGCGGTCGCCGGTGACGGCCAGCAACTCGCGCCACAGCACCAGCTCCACCGTGCGCGGCAGCCCGGCCCGCGCGAGCAGCTGGTACAACTCCGCCACCTGGCCCGGCGCCAACACCTCGGCATTGAGGGCCAGCGCGGTGAGGCCGTGAGGTCGCAGCGCGCGGCCAGGCACCCAGGCGTCGTGCTCGGTGCCCATGGCCTGTTCGGCCAGGGTCAGCAACTGGTCGGGCTCGATGGCACCCACCCGTAGCGCCTCGGCGCCGGCGCGAATGGCGCCATCGACTTCGCCGATGGAGAGCAGGCTCTCGCTCAGCCCCCACCATGAGCCACTGCCGCAGCCTTCGATGCTCAGCAGGCGCAGCCAGTCCGCGCGCGAGCCCTTGCCGGTGCCGCTGTCGCGCAGCACGCGGCGCAGGCGGTCGGCCTCGGCGCGCAACTGCTCGGGCGCGAAGGACTGGTGGATGCGGCGCAAGCGCTCGGTGACGCGTTCGGCGACCAGGTTGTGCGCGGCGGCCAGTTGCCGGCGGAGCGACTGCGACTGCTTGCGTCGCCGCGCCGAGCCGCTGCCCAGTTCCGCGCCCCAGAACAGCAGCGGCACGGCCGTCAGCGTGATGCTGCCCCAGCAGACCGCGCGGTAGCCGGCGGGCACCAGCGGAGCAATGCCCAGCAGCATCGTCGCGGCGAAGATGAGCCAGGCCGCGGCGAAGAGGGCAAAGGGCTGAGCTTGACGCGACGGCACCGGACTCTCCTGGATCTTGTCAGCCGACCCGCAGCATCTGTTCGACGCGCTCGCGCACCAGAGCAAAGCGCTCCTCATCCTCACCCAGATGGCAGAGCAGGCGCAGATCCTCGCGTCGCACCTCGCCGCCATGGGCCAGGAAGGCGCGCGTGCGCAGCAGTCGATAGAGCTTGATGACTTTGCGGTCGCTCACGGCGGCCAGTTCCTCGGCCTCCAGGCCGGCCAGAATGCGCCGGAACAGATCGAACACATCGGGCGGGAACCAGCGCGTCAGGCCGAGACCGGCGGCGGCGTCGTTCTCCTGGTAGTCCAGGAAACGCCGCACCGCCACGAAGTCGTCCAACGACGCCACGCCGGCCCACGGTTGTTGGTTGAGCGCCCGGTACGTCTCATTGGCCAACCCGGCAGTGACCAGCGCCTCGAACCGAGCCGAGCGCACACTGCGGCTTTCGACCTTCAGCACGAACCGGTCGCGCAGGGCGTCCATCTCCTCGTAGCTGGCCACCGAGTTGGTGGCGCCGAACAACATCACCAGCGGCACTGTCACCGGCTTGCCGTCCTGGTAGTACTTGCGCTCGTTGAGTACGGTCAACAGCGTGTTGAGGATGGCCGAGTTGGACTTGAAGATCTCATCGAGGAAGACCACGCGCGCCGTAGGGATCTTGCCTTCCACCCGACGGATGTAGTTGCCCTCGCGCAACTGGTTGATGTCGATGGGGCCGATGATCTCGCTGGGTTCGGTGAACCGTGTGAGCATGTATTCGAAGTAGTCGCCGTCGGGCAGCGACAGGGCCTGGACGAACTTCACCACCAGGTCCGACTTGGCCGTGCCCGGTGCGCCGACCAGCAGCAGCGGCTCCTGCGCGGTTGTGCAGAGCACCATCAGGTCGATCAGTTCGTCTTTGTCCACGAAGTACCGCTTGAGCACCTCGCCGACGCGGTTGACCCGCTCGCGCGCTCCGTCCACCTGCGATCGCAGCGTCTCGAATTCGCTCAACCGGGCACCTCCACGGTCACTATGGTACGCGCCAGAACGTGACGAGCCGGCTCACGCGGCGCGACTTCTCGCCCCAGCGCTTGAACGCTCGCCAGGCCAGGAAGCCGGGCGGACCCCAGACCACCGCGGGCTCGGCGACCTGTGTCCAGCCCAGCCGCGTGCAGAAGCCGGCCAGCGTGGCCGGCGTGAATAGCACGCGGTGCCAGATGGTCCAGTGTTTGCTGGTAGCGGCCAGTTGGTCTGGCGGGGCGCTGTGTCGGCGGCTCTCGGCGTCGGGGGTTTCCACCATGATCAGCGCGCCCGGTCTGGCCACGCGCTGCATCTCGCTCAAGGCGCGGTAGGTCTGCATGTCATGCTCGATGACGTGCTTGGCATGCACCAGATCGAAACTGCCGTCGGCGAAGGGCAGGGCGGTCATCAGCGCCACATGCGCGTCCAGCCCCTGCTCTCGGGCCACCTTGACCACCGCCGGGGAAATGTCCACGCCGGCCGTGCGCCAGCCGCGCTGTGCACCGGCGGCGAGCATCGAGCCGTAGCTGCAGCCGATGTCGAGCAGCGCGCCACGGGCCGGCATCATGGCCTCCAGCACGCGGCAACGGTGGTGCGCCGTACGCAGCTTGCGGGCCAGATGCTTCTGGTACATGCCGGCGTAGGCGTATTCCTCGTCGGCCACCGCGGCATCGCCGCCGGTGGGATCCTGGGAGTTCCACAGCCCGCAGCGCGTGCAGTGGTACCAGCCCGGCGAACTGTGGCCATCGTCCTGCCGCAGCCGCGGGTAGGCCTGCCGGTCGGCACTGCCGCACCACGTGCATCGCTCGGCCGATACCGCCACCAGATCCGCGTCGATGGCCGGCGATTCAGGGTGCACTGGCGCGGGTGGGATGCGGTCAACGTCCATCGAGCGGGCTCTCCAAGCCTCCATGAGTATACCCGATTCGCCTCGGGCTCGTGGTAGAATGCGGGCTCACACAACGGTGGAAGGAACGACCCCATGGCCCTTGACCATGCCCTCTTGCGTAACGAATATGCCGCGCGATTTGCCGGCACGCCGCGCCTTTTCCGTGCCCCGGGCCGGGTCAACCTGATTGGCGAGCACACCGACTACAACGACGGGTTCGTGCTGCCCTGCGCCATCGACCGCGAGGTCGTTTTCGCCGTCACGCCGCGCGCCGACCGCGTGGTGCGCCTGGCCGCGCTGGACTTCGACCCGGCCACGGTTGTCGAGTTCGACCTGGACGATGCGGGCTTCGTCCAGAGCCAGCACCACTGGAGCAACTACGTCAAGGGCATGGTCAGCGTGCTGGAGGCCAACGGCTTTGGCTGCAGCGGCTTCGAGGGCATCATCGCCGGCGACGTGCCCATTGGCGGCGGCGTCTCCTCCTCCTCGGCCTTCACGGCGGCCGTGGCCACCACGTTGGAGGTCCTCAACGGCCTGACCGTCGACCCCAAGCGCATGGTGGAGTTGATTCTGGACGCCGAGAACGCCGCCACTGGCTTGCGCGGCGGCATCATGGACCAGTACACGGCCCGTATGGGCAAGGCCGGCTCGGCGCTGCTCATCGACTGCCGCATCAAGGAGCACGAGATCGTCTCGCTGCCCGAGATGACCATCGTTGTGGCCGACACGCGCCGCGCGCGCACGCTGGCTGCCACTGCCTACAACGAGCGCCGCGCGCAGTGCGAACTGGCCTCGCGGCTAATCGCCACGCGCTACCCGGGCGTGACGGCGCTGCGCGATGTGACCAACGCCATGCTCGACGATTGCCGGGACTTGCTGAGCCGCGACGTGTACCGTCGCGCGCGCCACGTGGTCACCGAGACCGAGCGCACGCACGCCAGTGTGGAACTGCTGGCCAAAGGCGACCTGGAGCGCTTCGGCCGATTGGTGACCCAGTCGCACCAGAGCCTGCGCGACGACTACGAGGTGTCGTGCGAGGAACTGGACGCGCTGTGTGAGATCGCCTGGACCGTGCCCGGCGTCTATGGTGCGCGCATGGTCGGCGCGGGGTTCGGCGGCTGCATCATCGCTGTCTGCGAGGCCGGTGCCGTGGCGCCGTTGACCAGTGCGCTGATGCGCGAGTATGCGCGGCGCTGTGGGCGCGAGGCGGATGTCTACGCGACGGTGCCGAGCGACGGCGCGGGCGAGATCCTGTAGACAGCGTGAAGGTTGGCCGGGGAGGCGTGGACGCGTATCGTCGCGGACACGCCTCCGTGGTTTGGGCTACTGGGCCAGCAGGGCGCGCACGCGCTCAAGGTCCTCGGGCGTATCGACGCCGACCGCCGCGTGGGGTGTCTCGGCGCAATAGATGCGGTAGCCATGCTCCAGCGCGCGCAACTGCTCCAGGCTCTCAGCGAGTTGCAGCGGCGTGGGCGGCAGCTTGGCGTAGGTGAGCAGGAAGTCGCGGCGGTAGACATACAGGCCGATGTGCCGCCACCAGGTGATGTGCTGGTCAGGGTCGCGGCGGAAGGGGATGGGGTGCCGGCTGAAGTACAGCGCGAACCCCTCCTGGTCGCAGACCACCTTGACGTTGTTGGGGTCAAGGATGGCATCGCGATCGTTCAGCGCCTCGCGGAGCGTACTCATCGGCAGGTCGGCGCGAGCCACCATCGGCTCCAGGGCGATCTGCACCGATTGTGCCGCGATGAGTGGCTCATCGCCCTGCACATTGACCACCAGATCGCAGTCGAGCCCCTGGGCGACTTCAGCCAGCCGGTCGGTACCGGTCTGGTGGTCGGCGCGGGTCATGACCACCTTGCCACCGAAGCCGCGCACGGCGTGCGCGATGCGCTCGTCATCGGTGGCCACGATCACCTCAGCAATGCCGTGCGCGGCGCTGGTGCGCTCGTAGACATGCTGGATCATCGGCTTCCCGGCGATGTCCAGGAGGACTTTGCCGGGAAGCCTGGTTGCGGCGAACCGCGCCGGAATGACGGCGACGGCTCTCATCAGTAGCGACGCTTGCCCTTGTTGCCGCCGCCGCCCTTCTTCTTGGTGCCGGTGCCGGCAGCTTCGCCGGACTCGGCCTCGACCGTGGCGGCCGGCTTGGGCGCGGCGGGCTTGGCCGTCGCGGCCGCGGGCTTGGCGGCGGAGGCCGCCGTGGGCCGAGGACGCTGCTGCTGTCGCGCCGCGGGCAGCGGCTCGGTCAGCGCGCGCTTGGCCAGGGAGCGGCGGTTGAACAGGATCAGCAACGGCGAAGCGTTGAAGATGGAGCTGTAGCCGCCGGAAGCCATACCCACGAACATGGCGAAGGCGAAGTGGCGCACGCTGACGCCACCGAACAGGTAGAGGCAGAGCAACGGGGTGATGGCCGTGCCCACCGTGACCACCGAACGGGTCATGGTCTGCCACAAGCTGAGCTCGACGACGTCCTCAAGGTGACGGATGTCACGGCGCTGCAGCGGATCGAGCTTGCGCAGGTTCTCGCGGATACGGTCGAAGATGATGACCGTGTCCTGCACGCTGAAGCCCACCACGGTCAACACCGACGCGATGAACGTCGTGTCGATGTCGTGGCCGGTGAAGGCATAGCAGCAGAGCATGACCAGCACGTCGTGGACCAGCGAGATCAACGCGCAGACGCCGAACAGGTAGCCGCCGCCGAGGCCGCCGATGTTGTAGCGGATCCACACGTAGAACATGATCAGGACGCAGCCGAGCAGAATGGCCGTGATGGCCTGGCTGCGCAGGTACTTGCCGATAACCGGCCCGACCAGTTCCTGCTGCTGCAACTCAACCTTGCCGCTGGTGCCCTGCTGCAGGATGCCCAGGATCTTCTGGGCCTCCTCGCTGGCCTTGCGGCTGGCGCCCGAGACATCGCTGCCGTCGGAGCCGGTGCGGGTGCGGATCTGCACCTGGTTGCCCTGCGGGAAGACCTGGATGCCGACATTCTTGATGCCGCCGGCCTCAAGCTTGGGGCGGACGGTGGCGATGGCCTTGGTCGGCGTGGCGCCGGGCAGCTTGTCGAAGTGGTACACGTAGGACGCGCCACCGGTGAAGTCGATGCCGAAGTCCAGGGGCTGGCCCTTGGTGTTGTAGTTGATGCCCATCTTGACGATACCGGCCAGGACAACCAGCACCGAGATGGTCAACCACTTCGACGTCCACGGGATGATCGGGAACGGATACGGATATTTCTTGGTTTCAGAGCTCACGACGTATCTCCTGCCGGCAATAGGCAGTCATCGGCACCGACCTCAGACGCGATAGGCCTTGTCAATGTGCTCGGCCAGGTGCGACGCGGCGAGCAGGGTCTGCAGTTTGCGGGTGACGACCAGCGCGGTGAACAGGTGGCAGAAGATGCCCAGCGCCAGGGTCACCGCGAAGCCACGAATGGACCCGGTACCCAGCGCGTAGAGCACGATGGCCATCATCATCGCCGTCACGTTGCCGTCCAGAATGGCCGGCCAACTGCGGTCGTAGGCGTGCCTGAGGTTGGCCGCCAACGGGCGCGAGTGGTACTCGCGCACCTCCTCCTTGAGCCGCTCGAAGACGATGACGTTGGCGTCCACGGCCATACCGACGCTCAGCAGCAAGCCAAGGATGCCAGGCATGGTCAGCGTGGCGCCCACCAACTGCAGGGCGGCGAGGGTGTAGATGCAGTAGAACGCCAGGGCCACGTTGGCCAGCCAGCCCGACACGCGGAACAGCACGGCCATGATGATCACGATGAGCAGCGTGCCCAGCAGTCCGGCGCGACCGGCCTGGTTGATGGAGTCGGCGCCGAGCGTGGCACTGACCGTGCGCTGCTCGACCACGTCCACCGGCACCGGCAGCGAGCCGGCGTTGAGCAGGATCTTCAGGGCGTTGGCCTCTTCCAGGGTCTGGAAGCCACCGCTGATCTGCACCTGACCGTTGAACTGCGTCGCGTTCATCTGCGGCGCCGAGATGACCTCTCCGTCCAGGTAGACGGCCAGGAACTTCTTGTAGTTGTCGCGGGCGAACTTGTCGAAGCGCTTGGCGCCTTCGCTGGTCAGGGTCAGGTTGACCGCCGGCTCGGTGCCCTTGGTGAACGACACGTTGACGGCATTGGCCTTCAGGTGGGTACCCACCAGGATGTTCTTGTCGCCATCGAACTCAGGCGCCTCGTAGTAGGCGACTTCGGTCGGGACGGGCGAGCGGTCGGTCTTGGTGGCGAAGGTGGTCGTTTCCTTGCCGCCTTCGCTCTTGTCGACCTTGGGCTCGTACTTCTCGGGCACCTTGCGGAACTCCAGCCGGGCGGTCGTGCCGAGCATCTGGACCGCCTCTTCGGGATCCTTGATGCCGGGCAGCTGCACCGCGACGCGGTCCGTGCCCTGCGTGACACACTGGGCCTCGGCCACACCGAGCTTGTCCACGCGGCGCTGAATGACGTCCTTGACCTGCTGGATGGCATTGGCCGGGATCTTCAGCTCGCGCGGCTCGCCCAGGGCGACCACCTTGGGAAAGACCTTGCGCAGCGCGTTTTCGAAGGCGGCCTTCTGGCTGCTGAGCAGCTCCTTCTTGTCGGCGCCACCGACGCTCGGCTTGATGAAGGTGCGCAGGACGACGACGTTGCTGCCGATCATCTCGGCGTGCACCTCGCCCCAGGCGGCCGGGAACTTGCTTTGCTCTTCGTCCATGAAGGTGCGCACGCGCTCGGCCACGCCGCGGCGCAGAGCGTCGTCGGACAGCAGCGCCGCGTCCTCGGCGTCCGGCGCCGGGGCCGGAGCGGACTTGGCGTCCTTGGCGTCGGCGGGAGCCGGGGCCGGTTCGGCGCCCTTGGGCGCCTGGGCCAGCCGCACGGGCTCACCACCGTCGCGAGCCGGCTTCCCGGGCTCGGTCTTGGGGGCATCGCTCTTCTTGGCGGCGTCAGGCGTGGCCGCCTTGGCGGGCTCGGTCTTGGCGGACTCTGCCGGCGTGCTCTTGGCTTCGGCCGGGGCAGCCTTGCCATCGACCGGCGCGGCCTTCGCCTCGGCGGCGGCGGCGGCGGCGGGCTTGGCGCCGGCGGCCAGGGCGGCCTTCAGGTCGGCGCCGGTGTCGGCCAGGCGGAATTCGTACTGGGTGTTTTGCGTGCGGGCCTTGAGGACGAGTTGGACGCC
>JACRKZ010000053.1 GCA_016235455.1 Armatimonadota bacterium
CGAGCTGCGCCACCAGCCGCTCACCGACAGGCACCGAGGCGGCCAGCGGCTTCTCGGTCAGCACGGGCAGGCCGCGCTGGTAGAGCGCGGGCAGGATCTGCCCATGCCGGTCGAATGGCTGCGGCACCACCAGCGCGTCGATTTGCTCGTTGTCGAGCATGGCCTCCGCGTCCCCGTAGACCTTGGGCACGAAGTAGCGTTGTGCCACCTTCTGCGCCATGGCCGGTCGGATCTCGGCGATGGCCACCACCTCACACTCGGGCAGCGAGGCGTAGTTGCGCAGATGCGCGCACTGACCCATGCCACCCACCCCGACGAACCCGATGCGTACTTTGCTGGACACGGCGCTCTCCACGTGGTTTTGTTCGCGACCAGTGCACAAGTCCTTCTGACCGAGCGGTTCGGCCTGGGTCTGCGTGCGCTGCCTGGCGATGTGTTTGGAAATAGAGGGCACGAGAGGAAGCAGGGGGCGAATCAGTCGTCGGGCAGGGCCTCCGCTGGCAGGCCGCAGTGCTCGCTCGGCACCGGCACGGTCCGGGGGGCCTCGGGCGGCGCAGTCACGTACCGTTCGACGTCGGCCTCGCAGGTGGCCAGCTTGCCAGGGATGACATGCCCGTCGATGCGCGCCCAGGCGTGCTGCAGGACGGCGTCCGCAGCCGCGGTGGCCATGGCATGCCGGCCGGGCCTGAGCGTCAGGCCCGAGCCGTGGTAGTCCAAGTGGATGCGCTTGGGGCCGATGACCCAAGTCATCTGCTCATGCGGCCCCGGCGTCTTGCTGGGCAGGTCCAAGATGCCGGAGACCGCGTCCGAGGCCATGACCAGCAGGCCGCCGTCCTCGAGCTCGATCAGCAGGGCGCCTCGATCACCAGGCACCGACTTGGCGGGCATGAGGAAGCGCACGCCGACCGCGCTGACGCTGACCACCGTCACTTCCCGCGTGTCGGCGGCCAGCCGGGCGGCGGCCCTGCGTCCCGTAAGCAGGACGCCGAGGAAGTTGCGGGTGGCCAGTTGCTCGTGCCACAAGGCTTCTCGCAACCGGTCGCGCTCGTCGTCGCTGATTGGGCGCGTGATGGCGGTGACCATGGTGCTCCTGCCCTTTCTACCTGCGCCAGGCCCGCAGGTAGTCCACCTCAAACGTCGACGGCAGATCCTTGTCCTCGGGCATACCGAACCACTCCGGCATGGTCTCGCTGTCGAAGATGATCAGCATTGGCTCGTGGCAGTCGCGGTTGGTGATACGCCGTACGGCCACGCCGTCCACGTAGTAGACCAGTTCGTCTTTGCTCCAGTCCAGCCCGAACACGTGGAAGTCGTCGACGAAGCGGAACGGCGCTTCCCACATGCCGCCGTCGGAGTATTTGGCGCCGGTCTCCTTACGGTCCACATGCACGTTCATGTTGTACTTGCGCTCGAAGCCCTTGGCCAGCGCGCCCAGCTCGAACACGTCGATCTCGGTGCCGTAGCCGGGAATGCCTGTGTGCTGGAACCAGAACGAGCTGGATCCGGCCGAGGCCATCGGCTTGGCGCGCACCTCGTAGTAGCCGTAGCCGTAGCGCCGCGTGCTGATGACCACCGCCGAGGTGTAGTCCTTGTACTGGGGGTCCTCGGCCATGGCCGGCAGGTTCTGCTTGCGCATGGTCACCTGCAGGCAGCCCTTCTGCTGCGTGACGTTGGCCGGGTTGAACAGCGCCGGTGCGCGGCCCTTCCAGTACCACATGGTCGGTGTCCACCTGGTCGCGTCGAGCACCGGCCCGTCGAACTCGTCCCAGGCGTCCTTGACCGGTGTCCAGCCAGCCTTGTTGGTCTGGTCGGACAACGGCAGCAGCTCCGAAACGCGCTGCGGCGTGTCGCCCAGCGGGCCGACCCGCGTCCAGCCCTCGGCGGCACGGGCCGACTTGGCACCCCATTTGGCGCAGAGGTAGTCGATCACCGCGCGCACCGCCTCTTCGGAGAACAGCGGTCGGTCATAGACCAGGATCTCCGCGATATCACCCTCGAAGCCCTGGTGCGTGCCCAGCGCGCTGCGGCCGATGGTCAGCGGCGCCAGGCTCATCGATCCGGCCAGCACCTCGCGCACGGTCGGGCCATACGCCGCCGTCTTGCCATCGGCTGGCAGCAGCAGCGCCAGGCCGGGATCCTTGTTGTCGCGGTCGGCGCCGGGCGCCTGGATCGACAGCACGCGCTGCCAGTCGCCGCCGCGCGCTGCCTGCTCGGCGCCACGCTGCGAGACGATGAAGATGGCCGCGGGCCCGGCGGCCTCACGGATGGCTGGCACGAGCAACGCTTGGCCGCCCGAGAAGCGCACTGCCGGCTTGCCGCCCAGCGCCGTCCCGAGCGCGGTCGGCCGGCGTTGCGGGTCCGCCACGGCATCGTGGCCCGCGCCCGACTTGTCGCGCCAGCGCACCACGGCATCGCCATCGCGCTGCACGGTGGCCAGGTCCGCGGCGTCCAGCCAGAGGGCCAGTCCCTTGCGGTCGAGCTCAGCTCCTGCTGCCGCGGTGATCGCCATGATCAACACTCCCATCCGCCACCACTGCATGGCGTGCCTCTCCTTGGTGCTGCCAGGTACCCGATGTTACGGCGGCCTGTCGATCCCTGCTTTTTTCCTAGTGAACGGCCCAATCCTGCCGATGGTAGTAGACGGTGCCTGGGCGCGTGGATAAAGTCACGGGGTAGATATTGCCCGCCACGATACCGGGCCGGCCGTGAAACGGCCAGGGAGGGTCTCATGAAACGCGTGCGATCGCTTTGCTGGGTGGCAGTGCTGGCGTTGGTCTGCGGCAGCGCGGCCCAGGCGGTACCGTCCAAGTACGTCAAGGAGCAGGCCGTGAAGGCCGTCGCCAAAGTGCTCGCCGGTGGCGCCGACGCCATGGAGCGCTACGGGCAACTCAAGGCCGACGGCAAGCTGGACGAACTCAAGGACGGTGAGCCGCGGTCGCTGGCCCTGGCTCGCCGCCTGCGCAACACCTGGGACGATGGCTTCGACGCCTACTGCGAGGCGCTGGCCGAAGGCTGGACCGCCGACGACGCTGACATGACCAAGATGCGCGAGGCGCTGGACAGCGCGCGCGAGAAGTTCGAGGCCTGTGGCATGTGGGTGGCGGTGCGCCTGGGCGAACCGATCATCCCCGGCAACTACCGCAATCGGCTGGAGGTCATCCGTGACCTGGTGGCCGGCGCAGCGGCCAAACTGCAGGCCAAGATGGTGGACGAGGCCACGGAGGATTTCGACAGCGCGGACAAGCGTATGAAAGGCATCGCCACCGAGGCCGAGAACGCCGCCGATAACGGCGACAAGACGGTCATCTCGCCCAAGCATCCCGCGATCAAGCGCACCCTCGACGAGATCGCCCGCCTCAAGGGCACCGGTGCCGGCGTGTTGGCCGATACGGCCAAGCTGCGCGAAGCGGTCGACGCCGACATCAAGGCGCTGCTGGCCACGTATGCCAAGATGGACGAGGTGTTCCGAACGGCGGAGGGCGCCACCAGCATCTCCGGCAACTACGAGGACCGCAAGGCTGACTACGACAAGGCGCTGGCCGTCTTCAAGACCTGGTTCGCCGAGCAGAGGCCGGCGCTGGCCAAACAGCTCAAGGAGTTCACGGACAAGTACGGCGCGACCGAGCAGGCCGTGGAGACCAAGCTGGCCGAGCTCATGGGTCATCGCATCGACACCACGCCGTCGCCCGGCTATGCCTTCGCCCGGCTGACCGAAGGCCTGGCCAAGACCAGCGAGAACGCCAAGGAGGTCGCGGCGAAGCTGTACCAGGATGCCACGGGCACCTTGGATGGCATCGACAAGTACAGCGAAGACATCCGGCTATCCGTGTTCGACCGTGAGAAGGCCAAGATCGAGGCGGCGCTCACCTTCGACCCCGACAACGCCGACATCAAGGCGCGCCTGGACAAGGCGGTCGCCGATCGAGCGGCTTGCGCGGCCAAGATCGAAGCCGCCATCGACGCCCGCACCTGGCCTGGCAACACCAAGAACTTTGCTGGTCCCGGCACGGTCGAGGCCCTGGCGGCATCTTGCCTGGCCTACTTGCGGGGCGAGGCCAAGGAAGGCGACGAGGTGCTCTCCGTACGCGTCACGGGCAACTGGGAAGGTGGCGAGAAGGACGCGCTGGGCCGCCTGATCAACTATCAGTTGCCGATCCTCGTGGCCTATCGGCTCAAGGTCGACAAGGACGCCGGGAAGGACCTGGCCAAGGTCTTCGAGCTGTCGATGATCACTCTGGACCTGAAGAAGGCTCCACCGTGGAAGTACAGCGCAACGCTGGGCAACTGGCGGATGCGCTACTCCAAGATGCCCAAGTAGGCGGCTCCGGTAGCCTCGGCGAGCCGCCGAGGCTACAAGCTCTCATAGCTGGCGCGCCGGTCCCGCCGGCGCGCCAGTTCGCTTGCGTAGCGTCGGCCCAGCGTGTCGCCGTGTGCGCGGCACCAGTCCGACAGCGCGGTCTGGCCGGCCGGGGCGGAATCGGTGACCAGCAGGTTGTCCATCAGCCCGCGGATCTCCTCGCGCGTGACCACCACGTCGCCCAGGAACCAGCCCATGGCCACCGACAGCCAGTAGCCCAGCTCCGGCGGCAGGCTGACCATGGGCCGGTGTCGGCCGACCGCATCGCCCACTACCCGCACCAGTTCGCGATAGGTGAAGGTCTCGGGGCCGATTGCGTCGATGACCTGGTTCTCCGTACTGGCGGAGCAGGTCACGGCCAGTGCCGCCAGGTCGTCGACGTAGATGGGCTGCAGCCGGTACTCGCCGTCGCCGAACAGCCCGAACACCGGGAACCGGCGCAGCATCCAGGCGATGTTGTTGATGAGGATGTCCTCGGCGCCAAACAGCACTGTGGGGCGCAGGATGGCATAGGACAGCCCCGACTCGGTCAGCGCCTCCTCCAACTCGGCTTTGCCCGAGAAGTAGGGCAGCGGCGACTCGTGGCTGGGATTGGTGATGCTGACATGCACGATGCGCCGCACGCCGGCGCGCTTGGCCGCCGCGAACAACGTCAGTGTGTTGTCCACGGCCTGGCTGTGGTTGAAGTCACGGTGGTCGAAGCGCACCCAGTAGGTGTTGATCAGCGCGTCGACACCCTCCAGCGACCGGGTCAGCTCGTCGGGCTGGTCGAAGTGGTAGCCGTGCACCTCCACCACGCCGTCGAACGCGTTGGCGCGGTCGGGCGAGTTGGTCAGCGTGCGCACCTGATCGCCCGCCGCCAGCAGGCGCTGGGCGATGTACTTGCCCGAGTAGCCGAAGGCTCCGGTGACGACGACAGTTCTGGCCATGGAGCACCCCCTTCACAAAACGGTGTCAGGGACCGTTTTCCATCATGCTGAAAACGGTCCCTGACACCGTTTTCTAGGCCGCGCCGTGCTCGGTGCGGGCGATGACGGTTTCCTGCAGGTCGCGACCGAGCCGCGTGAAGTACTCGCTGTAGCCGCCGATGCGGACGATCAGGTCGGCGTAGCGCTCCGGCTCGGCCTGCGCCGCCAACAGCGTGGCGCGATCCACCACGGTGAGCTGGATCTGTGGCCCGCCGCGCTCAAAGAAGCCACGCACCAGCGCCGCCAGGGCCTCCAGCCCGGCGCTCGACTCGAACAGCGCGTGTTGCGCGCGCAGGTTGAGCACCGGCGTGCCCACCGCCAGGTGCAGTGGCAGCTTGGCCACCGAGGCCAGCATGGCCGTCGGCCCGTGCGTGTCGCGCCCGGCCACCGGTCCCACGGAGTCGTTCAGCGGGGTGCCGGCCAGCCGGCCGTCGGGCGTAGCGCCGACCGACGAGCCAGCATCGCCGTACGTGGCGAACAGGATGCACGAGGGCAGGTAGCGCCCGCCGCGTGGCGTGCGGTGCGTCCGCAGACAGCGCCAAGCGTGCTCGACGACGGCCGCGCCCAGTTGGTCGACCCGCTCCACGTCGTTGCCAAACCGACGGGAGCCAGCCAACCGGCGGCGCAGCGGCTCATGGCCCTCGAAGTTGGCGGCCAGCGCGGCCAGCACCTCGGCCATGCTCGCCGCGTGGTCAGCAAAGACCACCTGCTCGATGGCGGCCAGGCTGTCGATCACGTTGGCGATGCCCTGGTAGGAGACGACGGCCCAGTTGTAGCGTGCGCCGCCGGCCTCGAACGACAGGCCGCGCGCGACGCAGTCGCGGGTGAAGAAGGTGCGCGGCAGCTTCGGGTCGCCGGCCGCGAAGCGTGCCGTCAGGGCCGCGTTGTGGTGGGCCGCCATGGCCTCGGTCAGGGCCTCGACCTCGGCCTGCACCGCGCTCACGGCATCGTCGATGGTTGACCAGGCCGCCGCTCCGGGCTGGCGCAGCGCGCGCTCGAGCGCCACGGCCAGGTTGATCTCGGCCTCCAGGCTACCGACGTTGGACAGTCCGGCGATCATCGTCTCCGTGCAGCCGCCGAAGCCGATCTCGCGGGCGTCCTCGACCGTCAGCCCCACATCGGCCGCCAGCAGCGATGCGATGTACAGGTCGTCGTTGTACAGCGCGGGCCGGCCGCTGCCTTCGCCCAGTACCACGAGCGCGCGTCGGAGCACATGCGGCGGCGTGTCGTCGCTCAGCCGCAGCGCCACATTCGGTCGGCGCAGCTTGTTGCGCTGGCAGGCATCGATGCATTCGAGTGTCAGTGCGTTGCAGCCGTCGGCGCCGTCCGGTCTGCGCCCGCCGAGTTGCAGGTTCCAGCCGTTGAGCCGCTCGAACGACTGCCACAGCTCGTCCAGCAGGCGGCGCGCCAGGCCGAGATCGAGCCGGCCGGCGGCCAGATCGGCCTCGAACAGCGGCCCGAGCACCTGGTCGAAACGGCCGATGCTGTCGCAGAAATCGAGCATCCAGGTGAAGTTGACCGCCAGCAGCCCTTCCAGGAAACTCGTCGCCGGCTGACGGAAGCACCGCGCGAAGGCCGCGGCGATGGGCGCCAGTTCGGGTCGGGCCAGCGCTGCCTGAGCCAGGGCCTCGCGCGTACGCTCCCAGAAGGCCAGCACGCCGGCGGCGTAGTCGGTCAAGGCCAGCAGCAGCGGATCGTCGGGCTGCTCGGCGAGGCGGTCGGCCAACTCGGCGGCCATGGCCTCGAAGCCCTCGTGCACCACACGGCGCATGTCGGGGTTGCTGTGGGTGTAGCCGCCGAAGTGCGGCAATCGCGGCTCAAGGTCGGCCACCAAGGCGTCGATGGCCTGTGCGTGGTGCGGGAACCGTGCGCGCCGATCGTCAGCGACATGGCGATTGACCCGCAGGCCGCGGTTGTGGTCGGCATCGACGATGAGCGCCGTGGCATACCAGTGGCCGTGCGAAGTCATGGTCCAAGCGGTGGGCAGGGGCTCGACGGGGTGCAGCAACGCGTCGGGCGCGATGGTCACGGGCAGGTGCTCATAGAGCCGGCGCAGGGCCAGGCCATAGGACCGTGGCCAGGGCAGGTCGAGCCCTTCGTAGAAGCCCAATGCGGCCCATTCTCCGAGTTCGATCAGGACGTCGGGGTCGATGTTCGTCACGCTGGAACTCCCTTAGGAAGCAGACCTGCGGTCACGCCGGTCGAGCCAGATGAGGACACGGTAGCTGGCCCAGCCGACCACGCCCATGAGCACGAAGAACAGTGCGTAGGCGACCGGCATGGGCAGCGCCTTGGTCATCGCGCTCCATTCGGACATACCGCCTATGCCCGACAGCAGCGTCATGGGCATGAAGATGACGGTGATCATGGTCAGGCGGCGCATGACGAAATTGGTGCGGTTGCCGATCAGCGCCATCTGGTTGTTGACCGCCGAGAGGTGGATCTCGATGATGCTGGCGACCAGCTCGCGGCAGATCTCCACCACCTCGAAGAACTTGGTCAGGTGGTCGTTGATGTCGCGGAATGCGTAGACCGCGGCCTCGGACACATAGGGCGAGTCGCGGCGACAGAGCTTGGTCAGGATCTCCCGCTCATAGACCAGGCTCTTGCGCAGCCGCAGCAAGCTCCGCCGCAAATGCACCAGTTGGCCCGGCTGGAAGCCCTCGCTGCCGTCCAGAATGCGCTCCTCGATGTCGTCGAGCTGCTCCTGGAGCGCCTCGATGGCCTCGAACTTCTCGTCGACGATCTCGTCGAGCAGCACGTGCAGCAGATGGTCCGGTCCGTGTCGGGCCTCGGCCAGGTCACGCTTGGCGCACGCCTCGAAGCGGTCGGCCAGCGCGTCGGGCGAGAGGCCGTGGGCGTGTACCGTGAGCAGGTAGCGGTCGTTCAGGAAGAAGTTGACCTCCTCCACGGCGGGTGGTCCGCCGGTCTGGCGCCAGCGGTTGAACAGCACGAAGCTGTGCCCCGGGAATTCCTCCATCTTCGGCACCTGATCGTCGTCCAGGCAGTCCTCGATGGCCAGCGGGTGCAGTTCGAACGGCTCAACCAGCGGCGCGAAGTCGGCCTCGGTGGGGTCGGTCAGGTCGATCCACAGGTAGGCTTTCTTCTCGCTGATGGCCAGGGCCGCGTCCATCGACGGCAGCCGCTCCAGCAGCTTGTTCTGGCGAACCACATAGCAACGGATCTCACCCACGAGCTGCTCCTTGACCTACGGTTTGAGGTACTCCAGGCCCACCGGGTACACCTTCGTCGGTTCGTACACATCACGCGCCAGATCGGCCGTCTCCCACAAGGTCCGCGCTCGCCAGAGACGTCCTTCGGCCAGGCAGGTTCGGTACTCGGCCAGCGCCGCATCCAGCCCCCGGCGACCGGCGTCGCTCAGCCCGGTCAGCCGGAGCAGCGGCTCGGCCATGGCGGCCACGCGCGCGCGCTCGGCCGCCGGCACCGTCGTCTCGACGCGCGCCAGCCGCGTGCCGGCCGGCGCGGTGCAGGCCAGCAGCCCGAACGGCGGCACGGTCAGCTTCGCGCGCCCGCCATCGACCGGCAAGGCCGCGCCGCCAACGAGCCGTCGCACCGGGCCGGCGCCAGCCAGCGTCAGCGCCACCTCCACCGGGTAGCTCTCGCGGTTGACGCAATAGAACAGCGAATCGCCGGGCCGTGCCAGTTCCCACACGGCCACGGGATCGCGCGCGTCGGGCCGGGGCACAAACCGTTCGGCCGGCAGCCGTCGATACTCGGCCAGGAACTCGCGCAGCAGCGGCTGGCCCAGCGTGTACGCGTTGCCGCCATCGCCCAGCAGGACCGCGTCGCCGTCGGCCATGGCCAGGGCATAGCGCTCCAGGTAAGCGCGCCCCGCCGGGTTGACCACGCCGCTGATCCACTTCTCCTTGGTGTCCGCCGGGAGGCCGATGCTGACGGGCTTTAGGACTTTCTCCGTGGCCTCGAAGTAGCCAGCGCCGAAAAGGAAGGCGCCGCCCGGCACCGAGGTCAGGCGCGCCGAGCCGGTCAGTTCCTCACGCATTTCCGGGTCGGCCAGATGGCCGGCATAGGTGCGCTGCCGGCGGCCGTAGGCGTGGCGCGCGTTGATCAGCACCAGGCCGTCGATCTGGGCCAGCCGCGCCATGTCCAGGCCCGCCTCGCGGTCCGCGTCGAACAGCGTGCTAAACAGCTTCAGGTCAGGCCTTACGGTGCGCACTTGGGCGACCAGCGCGGCATAGAGTTCGGCTACCTTGGCGCAGCGCCAGTCGATCCACCGTGCCCGCGCGTTGGCCATGAGCCAGTCGTAGCGCTTGGTGTAGCGGTCGGCCGCGCGCGGTGGCACCGGCACGTCGACCTGGGCCTCGCGCTCGAACAGACCGATGGCCAGGTCGTCGTAGCCCCAGTCGAGCGAGTGGAAGTTGAGCAGCGACGGGTTGGCCCAGCTCATCTGGCGCAGGCTGACGCCGGCGAAGGCCGGGGAGTCGGCGTAGCGCGCGGCCATCTCGCCGACCAGGCCCAGGTACCAGGCGCGGTTGGCCGGGTGCAGCGGGTGGAACATCGGGCCGTGAGCGGCGTAGCCGCTGCGTGCACCGGTCTTCGAGATCAGCACGTTGTCGCCCGCTGGCCCGGCGTAGTCCGGGTCGCCCAGCTCGCGGCACTCGGGGTGCAACTCGGGCACGAGCCGCAGGCCGTACTTCTCGCAGGTCAGCGCCAGCACCCGCAGCACGTCGGGCGTGGTGGGCTCGGCGAACTGGCGGTTGTAGGCCGAGGGATACAGGCTCATCTGGTAGACCGCGGCGGTTGGCATGAGCAGGTTGCCGCCCATGTAGGCCACCTCCCGCGCCCAGTTGTCGGCTGAGCGCACCGCGTCGACCACGCCGCCTTTCTTGCCGCCGTAAAAGCCGGCGAAGTTGCTGCCTTCCTCATACCAATTGGCGAAGAGGCGGCCATTGTCGGGTACGTCCAAGGGCGGGATCTCGCCGTCGACCCGGTAGACGCGCACCTTGGCCGCGGCGGCGCGGAGCCCGTTGTGGGCCGGCATGAAGACGATGCGTGGCGCGGCGGTGCGCGGCCAGAACAGCAGCGACTGCGTCTGCATCGCGCCCGTGCAGGCCCACGACCCGCCGGAATCGACGCCGCCGGCCACGGGATAGTCCTCGGTGGAGGCTTCGCGCAGCACGATCAGGAAGGTGCGGTAGGCGTCGTCGGGGTAGTCGATCTCGACCTGGTACGGCCGACCGACCTCGGGCGTGGCCAGCGTGTAGGCGAACCAGCTCTCGGCCTCGCCCTTGTGCTGCGCGCTGAGGAAGCCGACCTCGCCCGACTGCCGGTAGCGCAGGCCGGCTTGCTCCACCAGCGTACTGGCGCCGCTCTGCTCGTAGTCGGGCGCCTTGGCGGCACAGTCCACCTCGCCGACGAGCGTGCGCCGGAGCTCGCCGCCAGGCCGCGCCACGCGCCTGGTGTCGAGCACCTGCACGGCCAGCGGCGGCAGGTCGTAGGCGGGGATGGGCTGGTCGCCGTCGAGGTAGAGCAGTTGGAAGCGGCCCTCGGTGGGGCAGGGCACCTTGGCCTGCAGCCGCAGCGGCTCGGCCACGGCGGGCAGTGTCACGTCGACCGGCGTGCCCAGCGTGTTGTCGGCCGCTCTAAGTGCCAGGCGCAGCCGCCCGGTCTGCTGCCGGCCGGCGACGGTGATGGTCAGACCCAGCGACTCGCCACGCCGCACCACGGCATCGCCCCAGCCGTGAGCAAAGGCTACGCCCAGGTTCTGCCCCAAGGCCGAGCCGGCGCGACGCACTTGGATCGCCTTGAGCGGCGGCCAGAAGCCCCACCAGATGCGCCGCTGCACGGCGATGGTGTGGGCGCCTTGGGTCAGCCAGACGTTGCCCACCTTGCCGAAGCGCTCGCCGCCGGCCTTGGGTCGTTCGCCGGCCTGCAGCGGCGGCTGGGTGTCGATCTGGAAATCGTTGAGCCCGCCGTTGGGGTCGGCCGACAGCTCGTACCAGCCGGTCTCGGGCACCTCGACGCGCACGCTGACCCGGCCGTTAAGGCTGGTACCTTCGCACTTGAGTTCGCCGGCCTTGCGTACCGCGTAGACCGCATCGGCCGGGCTGAGGTCGAACTGGTCGAAGTCGGCGATGCCGACGACCTTCTCCCACGGCGCCGCCGCGGCACCCAGTGTTGCGCAGAGAGTTGTCAACAGCCACCAGCGTCCGAGCACGGGCCTGCTCCCGCGCGGTTGTTGGCAGCGCCAGGCCCGACACCTTCCCGCGCGCACTGCTGGTAGGAGGCGAGGCGTCGGTGGCGAACGCTCGACTGGGAGTCCGCGATGACACGCGCTTTGCTCGTCGTGCTGACCCTCTGTCTGGCAACGTCGGCCCACGGTGCCGATCTGCCATTGACCCTCGACTGGGCCGGCCCGCCGCCGGCGCGCGCGCTGCCCGTGACCGGCGGCCTGCCGCTGGCGCGCGGCGTGCTGCGCGACGAGCGCGAGCTGCACCTGCTCGCCGGCGGCGCCGAGCTGCCGTTGCAGACCCGTACGCTGGCGGTCTGGCCCGATGGCAGCCTCAAGTGGGTGCTGCTCGACTTCCAGACCACGGCGGCCAGCCTGACGCTGCGCTGGGGCGTTGGGCCGCGCGCGCTGCCGGCGGGCATCGTGGCGCGCGCCGAGGCCGGCGGCGTCAGCCTCGACACCGGCGCGCTGCGGCTCTCGGTGCGCGGCGATGGCTGCGGGTTTGTCGATGAGCTCGCCGCTGGTGGCCAGCCCGCGTTGAGCGCCGGCACGCGGCGGCTGAACGTCCTGGACTTCCTGCACACCGCCGCGCCGGCCGACTACACGCCCCAGGATCGCTGGCTGAAGCAGGCCCAGAGCGATCCCTCGCGCATCGTGGTGCAGAGCGTGAGCCTCGAGCAGGCCGGCCCGTTGCACGCCGTGGTGTTGGTCACCGGCGTCTACCGATACGCGCTGGTAGGCAGCACCATCACCGGCACCGAGGTGCGTGGCGACTGCCCGTTCCGGCTACGGCTGCACGCCTATGCCGGCTCGTCGCTGCTGCGCGTGGAGCACTTCTTCAGCTACGAGGGCGATGGCGACCACGATTTCGGCCACGCGCTAAGTCTGCGCCTGCCCGCACCGGCGGGCGCCGCGACGGTGCGCTTCGTGGGGGCCGCCACCGCTGGGGCGCCAGGCCCGCTGGCCGGCCTGTACCAGCCCGACGCTGGCAGCTATCAGGTCTGGCGATCCGAAGGCAGGGCGCTCGAGCGCCTGGCTGGCGGTCGGCGGTTCGAGGGGCTGATGGACGTCAGCGGGCCGGGCCAGGCGCTGGCCGTGGGCGTGCGCGGGTTCTGGCAGCAGGGCGCCAAGAGCCTGCACGCCGACCTGCGCGACGGGCTGGTCTGCGCCAATCTGTGGGCGCCCGAGGCGCCGCCGCTGGACTTCCGGCGCCACGCACGGGAGAAGAGCGTCGGGGAGGCGGGCGGGCCGGACGTGGCCCAAGGCACGCAGCCCGAGCCGTTCGCGCCGCGGGGCGACGGTCCCTGGCGCAACTACCGGCTGGCCAGCAAGGGCGTGGGCAAGAGCCACGATCTGCTCTTCTGGCTGCACGATCCGGCCCTGCCCGAGTCGGAGCTGCGCGCTGGCTGGCGCTGGCTGGAGCATCGGCCGCTGCTCTGGGCGCCGCCGCACCATTACGCCGCGAGCCTCGCGTTAGGCCCCTACCGCGAGCGTGTGGCAACCTCGTTCGACGACATCGAGGCGGCGCTGGAGCGGCCGGTGGACTTCTGGCGCCAGAGCCGCGAGAAGTTCGGTTGGTATGGCTTCTGGCTGTATGGCAACGTGGCGCAGAGCTACAACGAGTACATCCCCAACGGCCGGTGGGCCACCGATTTCGGCCGCTGGGGCTGGGCCAACGGCGACTCCGTGGGCCGGCTGGCCTATGCGCTGATGCTGCAGGCCGTGCGCAAGGGCGAGCGCGCCGACTTCGAGTTCGCCGAGAGCTACCTGCGGCATGTGCATGATGTCTGCTCGGTGCACACGCCGGCCTGGCCCGAGAACTACTCGGGGAACTGGGTCTACGTCAAGGGTGCCGCTCACCGCCACGACTCCTGGCCGTGGGGCGACCTCTATGTCGGGGCGCGCGGCGCGCATCCCGTGGGCGCCAAGATCGACTACTACCTGACCGGTGACGGCCGCGCCAAGGACATCCTCGACGAGATCACGCAGCTGGCCCTGCGTAACCCCAACGGCGGCGCGGGCGACGGGCCGCTGGGGCCCAACGCGCAGATCTTCCTCTATCAGTGGGAGGCCACCGGCGACCCGGTCTGGCTGGGTCGGCTCCGGGCCGAGCTCGACGGCTCGGAGCTGCTGAAGACCGCCGAGGGTGGCTGGCTGGTGATGATGTCCGCCGCCTTTGGCATCAAGGACGCGCTGGACGAGTACATCGACCTGACCGGCGACCGCGCCAAGGCCCCGCTGGCGGCCAGCTTCGCCGAGCGCTGCCTGCCCGCGCAGATGAAGAACCACTGGACCTGGGGCGGCTACTTCCGGGTCTACGCCGCCGCCTATCGCTTCACGGGCGATGCCAAGTACCGCCGCGCCATCGAGGACATGCTGCCCCGGCTGCGCGAGGCCGACGCGGGCTCCGCGGCCACCGTGCTGCCGCCCGACCAGTGGCCCGGCCTGCCCGGCGGGCCGAGCGTGTTCGTCGACGGCAACATCATCCGCGACATTCCCTTTGCCCTGGCTGTGCTGGCCGAGGAGGGCCGCTGACATGAAGCTCTGGTGGCACCGGCCTACCGGCCGGTGGCGAGCGTGGGTGCTGCTGTCCCTGCCCTGGCTCGGCGCGGCGCACGGCGCCACGCTGACCGGCATCGACCTGGCCCTGACCGTCGAGCCCGGTGGCTGCGGGCTAGTCGACAAGCTGACCTACCAGGGCGCCGACCTGCTGGCCGCGCCGGCTGGCTTCGTCGGCGCGGGCCTGACGTTGGCGCCCGCGGGCGATGGCTCGCTTGATTCGCTCTTTGGCCATCGTGCCGCCGGTGAGCTGCCCGCACGGCTCACCTCGGTCACCGCCGAGGGTGGCCGGTTGGTGGCGATCGGCGCGTATACCGACGGCCAGATCAGCGTGCCGTTCCGCCGCACCATCACCGCCGCGCCGGACGACCCGCTGCTGATCGTCGAGGAGGAGACCGACTACACCGCGCTGCCTCTCGATCGCCTGGTGGCACGGCACCGGCTGGCGCTGCCGCTGGTCCTGCCGGCGGACGCCCATGAGCGGCTGCTGGGCCTGGGTGGGCAGACGCGCGCCGAACTGTTCCGCATGGACCAGAACGATGTGCGGCGCACCAACCAGAACCTGTCGGACAACCGCGCCTACTGGCCCTACTGGGACTTGGGTGGGCTCATCCAGCGGCCCGGCGGTTACTCGCTGTGGAAGGCCAACCACGCCGACACGCTGGCGCTGCCGCTGGAAGAGGGTCAGCAGAGCGCCGGCTGGGCCGACTTCTCCAGCCTGCGCAGTGGATTGACCCTGCGCCGGCTCGATGCCGACCGGGCCGCGCCGTATGCGCTGACCATCGATGCCCGTGCCGGCTGGCTGGCACTCGACCTGTGGCCGGCAGCCGAGCCGCCCATCGCCGGCGCAGCGCTGGGCCGGCGCATGGTGCGCTATGCGCTGCTGCCCCACGAGACTTCGTGGCCCGTGCCCTACCGCTGCGAGTTGCCGCGCGAACGGTACCTGGCGATGTTGCGCTGGCTCGATGAGAAGGCGCCGGGCCAGCAGGACTCGCACCTCAGCTTCTACGCGGCGGCGAGACTCGGCACCGGCGACATCGCCACGATCATGGACAAGGAGCGCATCCAGCCGTCCACCGTGCTGCGTACCTTCTACCACGCCGACGCCTGGCGCATGGGCGGCCTGGCCAAGACCATCCTGGGCATCGATGTGCCGCGCAATCAGTCCCAGGCCGCGTGGGAGCAGGTCGCCCAGAAGATGCTCGACGCCATCGCCAAGAACGGTGTGCCTCGACACTGAGCCGACCTGAAACCACCACGGAGGCCACAGAGAACACAGCGATCCAGGAATCCTGATCCCTTCCGTGCGCTGTGCGTCCTCCGTGGTGGTATCGTTGGCTACGGGAGAACCAACGTTGGCTATCGTCGGCGGAGAGGCGTTTGGCTGGGATCGTGCCGTATGGGGCAACCACCGCGCGGTGGTCGAGGTGGACCATCACGCGCCCGCCGTGTGGGTCCGGCTGCCGTGGCGCCGGCGCGACCCGTCGCCCGAGCAGGTGGCGCTCGTGGTCACCACCGCCGACGGCGCCGAGGTCGCTAACGCGCGAGCGCTGAGCATCAGCCGCGACGCCGGCGAGGTGGCCTTCGAGCCGACAGCCGGGCCGGGCCGGTATCACATCTACTACCTGCCGTATGACTCCGCCGGCACCTACTACCCCTCGACCACCTATCGACCGGCCGCCGAGCCGACCTGGCAGCCGCCCGAGCACCTGATCGAGGCGCGCTTCGTGGCCTTCGAAGCGGTGGCCGAGCACCATGCCTTTGGCGCCATGGAAGCCTGCGCCTCCGCGGCCGAAGTGGCGGCGATGCTGGAGGCGCGGCCCGGCCAAGGCTTCCTGGTCTTCGGCGAGGACCGCGACCAGCCGATCCGCATGACGCGCGACGTGCCATTGGCCTGGACGGCACGCGCGCCGGGCCGGCCGCTTGAACTCGTCGCCGCGCCGGGCGAGTTCCGCGTCTTCCAGGTCGGCCTGTACGCCGCGCGGCGCGACCTGGGGGCGGTCGCTGTCTGCCTCGACGGCCTGCCGTGGGATGCGCCCGACGACGCCTTCCGCTGCTTCAACCTGGCCGGCACCAATCACGACGGTCGCCCGCTGACCCACCAGGTGAGCGTGCCCCAAGGCGGCGTGCAGGCGTTGTGGTGCGGGTTCGGGGTGCCCGCCGAGAGCCCCGCCGGACGCTTCCAGGCGAGCCTGGCGGTCGAGGCCGATGACGAGTTGGCCCTGCTGCCGGTCATCATCGAGATCGCCGGCGAGGCCGTCGCGCGGCGCGGCGACGACGAGCCGGAGCGGCTCTCGCGGCTGCGCTGGCTCGACAGCAATCTGGCGCGCGACGACACCCTCGTGCCGCCGTTTGTGCCGGTGACCGTGACCGGCGCCACGCTGGGGGTGCTCGGCCGCACCATGCGCCTGGCGCCGGACGGGCTGCCGGCGAGCCTGGCCAGCTACTTCGCGCCCGAGGTCACCCATCTGACCGAGCAGCCGGCGGAACTGCTTGCCGCGCCAGTCGAACTGGCCTGTGTGCGCGGTGGGCAGCCAATCGTCTGGCGCGGCGAGCCTTACGGCATCGACTCGGCCAACGACGGCGCCGTGGCCTGGTCGCGCGCGTCGACTGCCGACGGGCTGCGACTGGCGCTGCGGGGCCGGTTGGAGTTCGACGGCACACTGGCCTATGAGGTGGAGCTGGCCGCCGAGGCCGATGTGGACCTGGACGATGTGGCCCTGGTGCTGCCGCTGGCGCGCGAGTTGGCCACGCACATGGTCGGGCTGGGGCAGAAGGGCGGCCAACGGCCCGAGTCGTTCGACTGGCGCTGGTCGGTCGAGCGCAACCAGGACTCGGTCTGGCTGGGCTGCCCGTGGGCGGGCGTGCAGGTCAGCCTGCGCGATGAGCGGTATCGCCGGCCGCTGAACACCAACTTCTACCACAGCAGGCCGCTCGTCCTGCCACGCTCCTGGCACAACGACGGTGCCGGCGGCATCACCATCGGCGAGCACGGCGGCGCGGTGCGCCTGGTCTGCGCCGGCGGCGCGCGGCACATGGCGGCCGGCGAGTCGCTGCGCTTCGACTTCCGGCTGGCACTCACCCCGTTCAAGCCGCTCGATACGGCCAGCCACTTCCGCACGCGGCTGTGCCATCGCTACCTGCCGGTGGGCGAGGTGGCCGAAGCCGGCGCCAACGCCATCGTGCTGCACCACGCTCAGGCGCCCAACCCCTACATCAACTACCCGTTCCTGCGTACCGACCAGTTACGGGCGTACGTCGACGAAGCCCATGCGGCCGATGTGCGGCTCAAGCTCTACTACACCGTGCGCGAGCTGACCACGCGCGCGCCGGAGCTCTGGGCGCTGCGCAGCCTGGGCGACGAAGTCTTCGCGCCGGGGCCCGGTGGCGGCTACTCGTGGCTATGTGAGCACCTCGGCGAGGACTACCTGGCGGCCTGGTTCGACCCAACCTGGGAAGACAGCAGTCTGGTCACCAACGGCATGTCGCGCTGGCACAACTTCTACGTGGAAGGGCTGGCCCATCTGGCCGAGCAGGTCGGCATCGATGGGCTGTACATCGACGACCTGGCGTTCGACCGCGAGATCATGAAGCGTGTGCGGCGGGTGCTGGCGCGCCACCGGCCGGCGCCGCACATCGATCTGCACTCGGCCAACCAGTACAACGAACGCGACGGCTTCGCCAGCAGCATGAACCTCTACCTGGAGCATCTGCCCTACCTGGACCGGCTGTGGCTGGGCGAGTACTTCGACTACAACAGCCCGCCCGACTACTGGCTGACCGACATCAGCGGCATCCCGTTCGGCGTCATGGGCGAGATGCTGCAGGATGGCGGCAACCCCTGGCGCGGGATGCTCTACGGGATGACCTGTCGCTATCCCTACAACGGTGATCCGACGCCCTTGTGGCGGTTCTGGGACGAGGTCGGCCTGGCGGACATGGCCATGGTCGGCTACTGGTCGCCCAACTGCCCGGTGCGCACCGGCCGCGACGACGTGCTGGCCACGGTGTATCAGGGCCGCGACAAGGCCGTCATCGCGCTGGCCAGTTGGGCGACGGAGCCGGTCGAGGTGGGGTTGGCGATCACCGATCGACCGGCTGACGTCGCTTTCCAGGCGCCCGCAATCGAGGGCTTCCAGCCGGCTTCGGCGTGGGTGGCGCGGGAGTCAGTGCGCCTTGAACCGGGCCGGGGCTGGTTGCTGATTGTGGACGACCCGCTCCAGGGCGGGCCGGGGACCCGCCTTGCGGCGGGCCCGCGGCTCGGCACCTAGAAGTCCATGTCGGAGGCGTCCAGCGGGATCGCCGTGCGCGTGACGGCGCTGCTGTGCGCCATGGCGGGCGCACGGTGCGCCGGCTTCCTGTCGACCAACGCCAGGCCGGCCAGCGGTCGGCGCGGTGCGGGCAGGGCCATCGAGGCCCGCGCCGTCGCGCCTTCCACGATACCCACCAGGCCGGCCACCATCTCCTGCAACTCATGCGCTTGAGCATTGAGCTCCTGGCTGGCGCTGGCCGACTCCTCGGCGCTGGCCGCATTGCCCTGGGTGACCTGGTCCATGCTGGCCATGGCCTCGGTGATCTGCGAGATGCCCTGTGCCTGCTCGCGGCTGGCCGAGGCCACCTCGTCGACCAGGCTGGCCACCTCGGCCACCGACCGACCAATGGCCGTCAGCACGCCTTCCACTTCGTCGCTGGCCTGCACGCCCAGCGAGGCGTTCTGTTGTGCATCGCTGATCAGCGCGGCCGTCTGCTTGGCGGCCTCGGCGCTGCGCTGAGCCAGGTTGCGCACTTCCTCGGCGACCACGGCGAAACCCTTGCCGGCATCGCCGGCACGGGCCGCTTCCACGGCGGCGTTGAGCGCCAGCAGGTTGGTCTGGAAAGCGATCTCGTCGATCGTCTTGATGATCGCCGCGGTCTGGTTGGCCGACGCGTTGATCGCGCCGATGACCTCGCTCATGCGGCCTACCACGGTATCACCGCTCTGCGCCGCGTGCAGCGCGGCGCCGGCCTTGAGGCTGGCCTGACTGGCGTTGTCGGCGTTCTGCGTGGTCATCGACGACAGCTCCTCGAGCGACGCCGACGTCTCCTCCAGGCTGGAGGCCTGCGAGCCCGCCCCGCTGGCGATGGCCGCGCTGGCCTCGCTGAGCTGGGTGGACGCCGCCGACACCTGGTCGCTGGCCCGTCCCAGGCCGGCGATGGCCTGCCGGATGGGCCCCGCGATGCTCCTGGTCATGCCCAGCCCGATGGCCACACCGAGGAGCAGCACGATGACCAGACCCACCACCAACATGACCGTCGCTGCGCGGAGCGCGGACGCGGACCTGGTGGACGACGCGGTCATCTGTTCGATGCCCGCCTTGGCCGCGCCGCTGGCCGCCTCCAGCACCACCTGCCCGGCCGCCAGCCGCTCCTTGTCGGTGACTACCTGCTCGCGCAGTTCGTCGGCGGTCGAGGTCATGGCCTTGCGGTAGTCGGCCACGGCGCGCTTGATGCCTTCCAGGCACTCGACGACCTCCGGGTCGCTGGTCGCGCCGCGCACCTGCGTCCACAAGGCGTCCATCTTCTCGAAGTTCGGCAGGGCCGCGTCGACGATGGCCGAGTCGCGCTCCACCTGAGCCCGCCAGACCGCGATGCGGACAGCGCCCAGCAGGCGCAGGTAGGCATTGATCTGCTTGGTGCGGCTGATCCGACCGTCGGCATCGGCAACCGAGTTGCTCGCCAGGGCCTCCCGCACGCGCTCGTCCTGTTGCTGCAGGTACGTTGCGCTGTTGGAGTCGACGACCTTGGCTACCGTGGCCATCGCCTCCTGGTTCTTGTTCATCTGTTCCAGGTTGGTGAACGTCTTTTCGGCCAGGCCGCGGTAGGTGGCCAGCGCCGCCTGGGAGTCGGTAGCCGCCTTCTTGAGCCCGGCCAACGACGACCGGTTGCCCGCCAGTTTGAGCGCCGCGGCCACGGCCGCGTCCGCCTCACCCAGGCTGGCCAACGCGGACTCCTTGAACTTGACATCACCCATCAGCGCGAAGCCGCGCATGGCCGCCACGGAGTCGCGCACCGCGCGCTCCAGCTCCGTGGTCACTTTGACCGCCGGCGCCTGCTCGTTGGCCAGCGCCGTCGACCTGCTGCTCGCACCCAACATGCTCACCATGGCGGCGGCACCCAACGCTGCCGCCAGCGCCAGAATCACCCCAAAGCCGATGGCCATCTTCAGACCCAGTGCCTTGTTACGAAACATCTGCCCCTCCACGCCGCCCTGATTCCCCGGCGGCTTCATTGGTTGTTCACAGTCGGCTGCCCGCCCCGAGGTGTGCCGACTGCCCTCACGACGCACCCTCGACAGATGCGCTTCATGTACGCCGGTCAATCGACCGAATCTTACTTCCGGTTGAACTGATATGTGAAGCCAATGTGACATATCGCCATCAATCGCACCCTGGTTCACCTGAAAACGCTCTGAAGTCACCACTCATGACCAACTGGTCTGGACATTTGTGCGAAACATTACGAAGCGGATAGTCGAGTCTGTGTGGCCTCTTTGCAGAGTCTGAGTCGTGGCAGATCAGCTAGACTCCCAGGACGTATCGCGGGATCTCGCACTTCGCATGGGGGACTCTCAGACCAACCCAACGCAAACGCGCGCGCAGCGTGTGCCGCGCCGCATCCAGCGGGCCGTGGGCTGGCGCGCGGCGCCCAGAAGGCGCCTCGGCGGGGGCTATGACGGACGAGAGTCGGGCTGGCGTGAACCTGGGGCCGGCAAGCCGTGCGTGACGGGTGTGGGCCCCTGCCGGAGGCGCCCTTCGCGGCACCAGGGGCCGTTCACCGTTGGGTTCAGCGGCCCATTGGGCGCGGGCCAGGCGGTGGGCGTGAGCAGTTGGGCGGCGGACGGCGAGTCGTTCGTCAGGATCGCCGCCGGCCATGCGGTGGTCGTCTCCGACCCACCCAGCCCGCGGGCGTCGCCCGCGGGTACGGGCCTGATGGGAGCCCGCTGGTCAGCGGCGCGCTGGCCGATGTGGACGATCGGGCGGCGCGCCGCCGACAGCACGAAGCCGCGCCCGGTTGCGGACGCGGCTTCGCTATGGACGTTGGTGCGGCCCTACATGGCCGCGCTCAGGGCATCGACGCTGATCTGGTCTGAGAGCATGTCGCCCGCGTCGAGCAGCATCATGACACGCTTGCCCAGCAGGCCGACGCCCTTCACATAGCGCTGGCCAGCGCCAGCGCCCAGATCGGGCGCGGGCTCGATTTCGCGGGCCTCCAGGTTGGCCACTTCCGCCACCTCATCCACCAGCACACCGACTTGTCGAGCCAGGCCCAGGTGGGTGATGTCGAGCACAATGATGCAGCTCTGCGCGGTCGCCTCGACGTCGGGCAGGCCGAACATCGTGCGCAGGCTGACCACCGGGATGACCTTGCCGCGCAGGTTGATCACGCCCAGCACCGCCGCCGGCGCCTGGGGCACCGCGGTGATGGGCTGCAGCCCGATGATCTCGCGTACGCTGAGGATCGAGATGCCGTACTCCTCGGCGGCCAGGCGGAAGGACAGGTACAGCCCTGCCTCAGCCTTGCTCCGCGGCGCCATCGTTGTTGCCTCGATTGCCATGTTGCTACTCCTCTACGTCGGGCTGCTCAGAAGTCCAGGTCGTCACCGTCCAGCGGCAGCACCTGCGACGGCGAGGAGCCCGCCCTGGCCGCCTTCCTTGGCGCGGCAATGCTCTTCATTCCGCTCATGTTGCCCAGCGACGGACCCGCCGCCGAGCTGCGCCGCGGCGCGGCCAGGGCCGGTGTCGTGCTGTGCTGGCCGTCGGCGCCGTGGACGATGCCGATGAGCATGTTGACCATGTCCTGCAACTCGCGCGCCTGGGCGTTCAGTTCCTCGCTGCTGCTGGCCGACTCCTCGGCGTTGGCGGCGTTGCTCTGGGTGACCTGGTCCATCTGGTTGACGGCCTGGTTGATC
>JACRKZ010000064.1 GCA_016235455.1 Armatimonadota bacterium
AGGTGTGGAGATGGTGATGCCGGGTGACAACATCACCATCACCGGAACGCTGCACGTGCCGATCGCCATGGAAGAGGGCCTGCGTTTCGCCATCCGCGAGGGTGGTAGCACGGTCGCTTCGGGCGTCGTCACGAAGATCATTGAATAGGCGGTCCCCCGCCAGCCGGTGGCGGGGCCGTTGGTCCCGCCACCGAACAGAAAAGGTAGAGTGCCGTGGGTTCGAAAGGCAAGGACGTCCGGTTGAACGTGACCTTGGAGTGCACGGAGTGCCGTGCCGCCAAGGATCGCCCGGGCGTATGGCGGTACACGACGAGCAAGAACCGGCGCAATACGAGCGGCCGCTTGGAGCTCAAGAAGTACTGCAAGTACTGCAAGAAGCACACCGCCTTCCGCGAAACGCGCTAGGTCTTGTGCAGGGGACGCCAACTGCGGTATCCTCTTGGTGCACAGCCGGGGCGAGCAATCGCCTCCTCATAGGCCCGTGGCTCAATTGGTAGAGCGCTGGTCTCCAAAACCAGATGTTGTCGGTTCGAGTCCGGCCGGGCCTGTTTCCTATTCATCGTCCGATGGGCGAAGCGTGCCTCCTTGATGGGGCGGCTGCGAGTAACAACAATGAGCAAGGCAGTTGAGTCCAGGGCGGCTGTGCAGGCCTTCAAGAAGCCGGGCCTCTTCCTCAAGGAAGTCGGCCTCGAGCTGAAGAAGGTCAAGTGGCCGACATGGGCCGATGTCCGGCAGCTGACGGCGGTCGTCCTGATGACGTTGGTCGGCGTCGGCGTGTACGTCGCTTTGCTCGAGCTGGTTATCTCGAAATTGTTTGCCCTTATCGGCATCTTCAAGTAGCGTGCCACGGAGACTGCAATGAGGCATCAGTGGTACGCGCTGCACACCTTCACCGGTCACGAGAAGAAGGTCAAATCGATGATCGAGCGCCTGGCTTTGGCGGCCGGCCTCGAGGGCGATTTCACCGATATCTTCGTGCCGGAGGAGGAAGAAGTCTCCAGCGCGGGCGGCAAGAAGCGCATCATCAAGCGCAAGCTGTTCCCCGGCTACATCTTCGTGTGCATGGAGATCAACGAGGACACGCGTAACGTCATTCGTCGAGCGGCGGGGCAAAACACCTTCGCCAGCGGCGATCCCACGCCGCTCAGCGGCGAGGAAGTTCGCAACCTGCTCAAGATTCGCGAGCAACCCGAGGACGTGCAGACCAGCGCCTACAGCGAAGGCGAAGTGGTCCGTATCGTCAGCGGCCCGTTCGCGGAGTTCGCGGGCCGCATCGTGGAGGTCAACCTGAACCGCGAGACGGTCAAGGTGATGATCAACATTTTCGGGCGCGACACCCCGGTGGAATTGAAGTTCACCGAGGTCGAGCGCGAGGAGTAATAGACCGTGGCCAAGAAGATCCTGGCGCAGGTGACTATCCAGATTCCGGCCGGCCGGGCTGTTCCTGGTCCACCCGTGGGTCCGGCGCTGGGTGCCTATGGCATCAACCTGCCGATCTTTATCAAGCAGTACAACGAGCAGTCGGTCAAGCTGTATGACGCTGGTACCGTCGTCCCCGCCAAGGTGACGATCTTCGGCGACCGCAGCTTCACCTTCGAGCTCAAGACGCCGCCCGCCGGTGTGCTCGTGGCTCAGGCCATTGGCGTCGCCAAGGGTTCGGCCAACGCCAAGACGGAGAAGGTCGGCACGATTACGCGCGACCAACTCCGCAAGGTGGCCGAGATCAAGCTGCCTGATTTGAACACTGACGACGTCGACGCCGCCATGCGCATCATCGAGGGCACCTGCCGTCAGATGGGCGTGACCGTCGCCGACTGAGCACCTACCCGCTTCCGGAGCCGGGCGCGAGCACAACTCGCGACCGGTGCTGGTACGGAGTGAACAACAGCTGCGGTGCGCCGCGGTTGTGACGGCCCTGATGGTTGGGGCCGGCGGGAGTAGAGAGACATGCCGAAGCATAGCCGACGATACAACGACATCGTCAAGGGGCTGGAGCGCGGCGGCCCGATCACCGTGGCCGAGGCGCTGGCCAAGGTCAAGGAAACCGCCAAGGCCAAGTTCGACGAAGCCGTGGACCTGTCCATCAAGCTGGGTATCGACCCACGCCAGAGCACGCAGAACGTGCGTGGCACCGTGGTCCTGCCGCACGGCACGGGCCGCACGGTGAAGCTGGCCGTGGTGGCCGACGGCGCCGATGCCGACGCCGCCCGCGAGGCGGGCGCGGACGAGGTCGGTGGCGAGGACCTGGTCAAGAAGATCGAAGAGGGCTGGGCGGACTTTGACGTGCTGTGCGCCACCCCGTCGATGATGCGAGTGCTGGGTCGCCTGGGCCGCAAGCTCGGTCCGCGCATGCCCAACGCCAAGGCCGGCACCGTCGGTCCCGACATCGCCAAGATCGTCGCCGAGCTCAAGGCCGGTAAGATCCAGTACCGCAGCGACGCGCGCGGTGGTGTCATCCACTGCTCCATTGGCAAGACGTCGTTCACGGTCGAGCAGTTGACCGAGAACTTCGCCGCGCTGATGGGCGCTGTGCTGCGCGCCAAGCCGGAAGGCGTCAAGGGCCAGTACCTGCGCCGCATGCACCTCTCGGCCACGATGGGGCCGAGCTTCCAGGTGGATCAGGCGGACGCCGCGGCTCTGGCGAGCTAAGCGCGCCGCGCCGGCACAACTGAGGATAGCCTCTGCGTGTAAGCAGTTTGACGGTGGAGCGCAAGCCCCACCGCGGTGTACCCGAGACGACAGGTCTCCCTTGGCGAAGCAAGGCTTCGTGCCGGAGACAATGCCCCCCTGGGGCGCCTGTCCAGGTTCACAAGGTTCCGACGCGGCCAACGTGCCGTGCGGGCGTGGCCGCCGACAGTCTCGGGTGAGACTCTCGGCGGCCATTTTGCTAAGAGGAGGTGCTCATGCCCACCTCACGGGCCAAGAAAGAAGTGGCGGTAGCGACCCTTACGGAGCGCTTCAGCCAATGCCAGTCGGCGGTCTTCGTCGACTTCGGCGGGCTTTCGGTGGCCGAGATGCAGGGCATCCGCAAGGAGCTGCGGGCGGTTGGTTCGGACATGCTTGTCGCGAAGAACCGACTGATCCTGCTGGCGCTTGCGGCCAATGACTTGCCGCTCGTGTCCGCCGATGGCCAAGACCACACCGCTGCCTTGTGCAAGGGCCTGACGGCAGTGGCGTTCGGGTACGACGTGCCCGGCGCCGCGGCCGAAGTGCTCATCAAGCTCGCCAAAACGAACGACAAGATCAAGTTCAAGGGCGGCTTCTACGGCACACAGCCGGTGACTGGCAAAGCCGGTGTCGAGCGCATCGCGAAGATGCGGTCCAAGATCGACGCGTTGGCTGACGTGGTGCGGATTCTCAAGGGCGCGCCGAGCCGGATTCGGCTCATCGCTTCGGCGGCGCCGCTCAAGGTTAAGGCTCTCAAGCAGGTGCTCGAGGCCAACGACGCTGCCTGATCACAGGCAGACCAGACGATAGTTCAGAGGAGAGACCCATGGCGGTTGATCAGATCATTGAAGCCCTGAAGGCCTTGACCCTGGCGGAAGCCGAGGAACTGGTTGAGAAGCTGATCGAGGCGTTCCCCAAGCTGGCCGAAATGCCGGTTGGCGGCGCCGTGATGATGGCCGGCCCCGGCGGCGGCGACGCCCCGGTGGTCGAAGAAGAGCCCACCGAGTTCAACCTCATCCTGACCGACATCGGCGACCAGAAGGTCCAGGTCATCAAGGCCGTCCGCGAACTGACGAGCCTCGGCCTCAAGGAGGCCAAGGACGCCGTCGAGGCCGCCCCGTTCACCGTGCTCGACGCCGTGGACAAGGCTGCCGCCGAAGCGGGCAAGAAGAAGCTGGAAGAGTCCGGCGCGAAGGCTGAGATCAAGCCGGCCTGATCGCTTCTTGCGACCTGAGTGCAAGCGCCGAGCGACCGCGGTCGCTCGGCGCTTGGCTATTTGGGGCGCCGTTGAGCGCACACCACCAGGCTCCCCGCGCCGCGGTAGCGCCGCCGCCGGTCGTAGCCTGCATAGCAGCGCACGCCGCACCAGGCGCCGTGCGTGGCCAGCAGCCGCTGCACCCCTGCGGCCGACAGCCGGCGCTGCCGCTCCGTGGTGGTCAGCAGTTGGTCACCAGACCCCGGGCGCACTAGCGTCAGGTCCCATTCGAAGACGTCCTCGTCGACCAACCGGCTGGGTCCGGCGATGACCTCCATCTCTCCCTCCGGCAGCGCTACCTGCCAGGTGTCCACCTCGCCGCGGGCCGCGTCGTCCGGGGCGAGCTCGGCGACCAGCAGCCCGCCGGGCACCAGATTGGCCGCGACGCACTCCAGCGCCGCCAGCCAGGCCGCATCGTCCAGCAGGTAGGCCAAGCCGCTCAGGGGGCACAGCGCCAGGTCCACGGGGCTGGCCAGCGTGAAGGCTTCGAGGCCCGCGAGTTGGACTTCCATGGCCGGTTCGACGGCAGCCAGCCAGGCGGCCGCCTGCGGATTGTGTTCCACTGCGGCGGTGCGCAGGCCACGGCGCAGCAGTTCGCGGCCGTGCAAGGCCGGCCCGGCGGCCAGCTCCACGGCTGACGTCGCGGGCCGGCCCAGGCCGGCCTCGACCAAGGCCAGGGCGAACTCGATCTCGGCGGGTACATCGCGAAACCCGTAGGCGGCGGCGTAGTAGGCGGGATGATCGTAGACCATGCCCTAGGGGTACCACAGATCGTCCCCAAAAGGGAAAGCCCGGCGCCACAGCGGCGCCGGGCTCTCTGGCTGGGCACGCGACGAGGATCAGAAGGTGGTGCTCCACCCCTGGTTGACGCCGTCGAACCGCCAGCAGCAGTAAGGCGTGAACGTGGAGTTCCAGCGCTGGGTCTTCACGTGGCCGTCCATGTAGGCGAAGTTGCCCATGTCATTGTGGTGGTGGGCGCCGTCGCCGTTGGCGTTCCAGGCAGCCATGTCGGGGTTCCACCAGGCCTTGGTCTCGACCACCTGCAGCATCTGAGCTGGCGAGATGACCGCGGCCATGGCGATGGAGCCGTTGCCCCAGAGCAGGCCGGCGCTGCCCTGCCAGTCCTGGGTGGGCCAGGCGTAGTGGTGCTGGATGCCGCCAGAACGGTCGCCGCCGCCCGTCGGGCCACCGCTCGTGTCTGTGTTGGTGTTGGACGGGCAGGCCAGGATCTGAATGCTCTTGAGGTACGGCTGCACGGCCAGGCGCCAGTCGATGGTCTGCACGGCGTTGCCAGCCAGCGGGTTGGGCGCGTCGTAGCCGCGGCACATCGGCAAGCGCTCGTCATAGTCCTGACAGTACTGGATGATGCCCAGTCCGAGCTGCTTCAAGTTGCTGGCACAACTCGATGTGCGGGCCTTCTCGCGGGCCTTGGCGAAGACGGGGAACAGGATGGCTGCCAGAATGGCGATGATGGCGATCACCACCAACAACTCGATGAGCGTGAATGCTCTCCTTCGAGACATCGGTCTCTCCTTCCACCGACCGAACGTCGGTCACCGTACTATGCCCTTCACTATGGGCGCGGCGCCGACCGACGGCATGAACGAAACATTACGATGCGATAGTATCGTGAGGCTCTACGGCGGGGCGCCGGACGACACGCGCCGCGGCCACCGCGTGCCGGTCGATGGCCGGTGCGCTACGGGGCGGTGAGGTGTCAGGAAAGCGCAAGCCCGGCGCCGCGGGGCGTCGGGCTTGCGCTGAGTGTGCACACCAGGCTCAGAATGGGCACTGGCAGTTATCGGGGTTGGTGCCACTGAACGTCCAGCAGTTGTAGGGCTGGAAGGTGCTGGACCACTTCTGGATCTTGACGTGGCCGTCAATGTACAGGAAGTTGGCCATCTCATTGTGGCCCCGGAAGGCATCCCATTGCGCGTTGCCGGCATACATGTCCGGGTTCCACCAGGCGTTGGTCTCGATCGCTTGCAGGCTCTGCGCAGGCGAGGTCACGGACGCCAGGGCGACGCTGCCGTTGTCCCACTGCAGGCTGGCGCTGGTCCACCAGTAGTAGGTCGGCCAGGAGTAGTGATGCAAGATGCCGCCTGAGCGGCCACCGGCCTGGCCGCTGGTGTCGGTGGCGGTGTTCGACGGGCAGCCCAGGATCTGCTTGCTCTTCAGGTAGGGCTGGACCTGGACGCGCCAGTCGATGCACTCCACCGCGTTGCCGTTCAGCGCGTTGGGCGCGTCGTAACCGCGGCACATCGGCATGCGCTCGTCATAGTCCTGACAGTACTGGACGATGCCCAGGCCAAGCTGCTTGAGGTTGCTGGCGCAACTGGAAGTGCGGGCCTTCTCGCGGGCCTTGGCGAAGACCGGGAAGAGGATGGCCGCCAGAATGGCGATGATCGCGATCACCACCAGCAGTTCGATGAGTGTGAAGGCTCTCTTGCGCGACATCGAAGTCTCCTTCTACCGACTCGGGGTCGGTTGAACGGATTCTTCCCTCTTCTGCCGCGCAGCCCTTGTCCAACAAGCAAACGAAGTATTACGGCGTGATAGTAGCGGTTTGAGAAACTGAGACGCGCAGAGAGAAACTGGCGGAGCCGATCGGCGCGCCGGGAGCCGAAAGCCCCAGCCACCTGGGGCTGGGGCTTCTGGGTTGAGCCAGGCGGCGAGCGGCTACTGGTAGGTAATCACGCAGGGCCTGCCATAGTTGGCGTTGGTGTTGGCTACGTTGGTGATCTGCTCCCAGGTCAGCGACTTCCAGTTGGCCGGTTTGACATGGCCATCGACGAACAGGCAGTTGTTGTTCTCCATGTGCCAGCAGGTCGCCTTGCGGTCGCCGGACAGGTACCAGGCGATGTCGCGCTGGCCGATGCCGTTGCCGGCGCTGGGATAGCCGTCGCCCCAGGAGTTGTCGCTGTCCCACATGGCGACCAGGCGTGACGTGCCGACCGGCTCGGAGACGTCCGACTCCTTGACAGCGGTGCCGTTGCCCAGCAGGTAGTAGTTGTAGCAGTAGCTGACGTTCTTGCCGGTCCGCCAGTCTACCCACCAGCCGTTGTTGCGGGACGGGCATTGCCAGATCTGCGAGTTCTTAATGTAGGGGAAGAGGGGATTGCTGATCCAGCCGCCCCAGCCGGCATTGACCTGCGTGTTGCCGGGCCAGCCGCCTTCCTGGCAGACCGGGTAGGCGCTGTCGTAGTCCTGCATGTACTGGTGGAGCGCCAAGCCGATCTGCTTGAGATTGGACTGACACGACGACTGCCGTGCTTTCTCTCGGGCCTTGGCGAAGACAGGGAACAGAATGGCCGCGAGGATCGCGATGATGGCGATCACGACCAGCAGTTCGATGAGCGTGAATGCTCTCTTACGGGACATCGGGATCTCCTTGCGCCGACTCTGTGTCGGGCGCCAAGGTATTCCCCGGCTCAGGCGCCCAGCCCTTGTTCCTCAGGCAAACAAAGTGTGACAGTGCGATAGTATCGTCATGTGGAATATGGGCGCTTCGTGAGCAACTTGCCATCCGCGTTGGCGGGTAGGGAACACGAAGTCCCAGCCTGCGCGGCTGGGGCTTCGTGGCTGGGGATGGGGGTCAGTAGCTACGGGCAGGTGGCCGCGCCCGGATTGCCACGTAGGAGGGGCGTCGCGTGAACCGGCTGACGATGCACCGGGCGGTCGCCGGACCCCCACAAATGGCAGACACCGGCCGCGTCGCCGCAGCCGGTGTCTTCAAGGAACGGACGAACGTGCTAGTTGGGCGTATTGCCCTGCCAGCCGGTGCCGCCGTTGGCGTTGTCGAACAGGCAAGTCCAGAACGGCGTGTACTGTGAGGACCACTTGCCGATCTTGACGTGGCCGTCGATGTAGCCGAAGTTGGACATGCCGTTGTGGAGGGTGGCCATGTCGCCGTAGCTGCCCCAGTACAGGTCAGGACCAGGGCTGTTCCTGTCCTCGACCACAACCACCGTCGTGGCCGGCGAGACAACCGCCGCGACCGCTGAGCCGTTGCCCGTCGAATAGCTGAAGCCGTTGGTCTGGGCGCCGCCGCCGCTGGTGTACATGCGGTAGTGCTGCGAGATGCCGCCCGTGGCGTTGCCGGTCTCGGCCGTGGTGTAGATGCCCGTGGTGTTCGAGGGGCAGGTGAAGATCTGCGCGCTCTTGATGTACGGCTGAATCGCCGCGCGCCAGTCGCACATCGTGATCTGGTTGCCCAGCCACGGGTTCGGCCACGTGTAGCCGCGGCACATCGGGAACTTCTCGTCATAGTCCTGGCAATACTGGATGATGCCCAGCAGTTGCTGCTTCTCGTTGCTGGCGCACGACGATGTGCGGGCCTTCTCACGGGCCTTGGCAAAGACGGGGAACAGAATGGCGGCCAGGATGGCGATAATCGCGATCACGACCAGCAGTTCGATGAGCGTGAACGCCCCTCTACGACGCATAACATCACTCCTGTCGCGATATGACATCGCGACCATATTGTTATGCCATACAACAGTTGCATGTGTCAAGGGATCAGGCGCAATACGGTGATCCGGCGCGCGCAGCAGCCACGGCGGGCCGGCGATGGCTAGTGAGTGGTGACGTTCTGCGAGCCGTACTTGGCCAGCAGGCCGCGCGCCTTGCTTTCGTCCACGCCGTTGGATGGCAGGGCCACCGCGAGGATGGCGCCACCTTGGCCCACTACCTCGTGGTAAGCGGCCACGGTCTCGGCGGGCACGCCTTGGTCCTTCATGTATCCGGTGGCTGCGCCCGCCAGCGCGCCCGCCGCCGTGGTGCCAGCGGCGCCGGCCAGAGCCATGGCCAGCGCGCCGCCGCCGAGCACCAGGCCGAAGCCTGGCACGATGAGCGCCGCCAACCCGACCACCAAGCCCACCCCGAGCCCGACCTCGGCGCCCGGCAGTGCGGCGGCCTTGGCGTCGGCCACCGTGGTCACGGTGACGCCGTCCTTGGCGACTGCCTCGTCATGCCGGGCCTGCTCAACCTGGGTGAAACGGAAAGTGCTGGCCTCGCGGTAGCGCTCCAGATCCGTCTCGGTGCCGGCGCTGACCAGCGACACATCGCTCGAATCCATACCGAAGTCGAGCAACGCGCCGGCGGCCTTCACGGCCTGATCCTTGTCGGCGAAGCCTGCGTAGAGGGTGGTGTGCATCGAACAGCTCCTCTGCCTGCGCCACGCCCCGAGGGACTGGGCAAGCCTTGTGCTGTCAGTGTGATGGCCGACGCGGCTCAGCACCATCGGGGCATGCCTGGGATATCGCGCGCGGATGGGCGCAGATCGCCTGGGGCGGCGTGCCTACCGCCGCTTGCGTGTCCGGCCCGGTCCGCCCTGGCCGCGGCCCTTGGCGGTGCCGATATCACGTTGGCGATTCTCGGTGGCGCCGGAGGCCAGCCCGATGTTCTCGCCGCCGGCCAGCGCCTGGATCTGATCACGCAGTTCGGCGGCGCGCTCGAAGTTGAGTTCGGCCGCGGCGGTCTTCATCTCGCTCTCGAGGATGGCCATCATGACCTCGCGCGGCATGCCCGGCTCCATCCCGCTGATGACGGGTGACGGCTTGGCCGGAGCGGCCTCGTCCTCCTCGACCTCGGCGCGGATGACGTCGCGGATGGCCTTGCGGATGGTCTCGGGCGTGATGCCGTGGGCCTCGTTGTAGGCTTCCTGCTTGGCGCGCCGGCGGTTGGTCTCGTCGATGGCGGCGGCCATGGCGTCGGTAACGTGATCGGCATACATGATCACGCGGCCATTGACGTTGCGCGCGGCGCGGCCGATGGTCTGGATGAGCGAGGTGGCGCTGCGCAGGAAGCCCACCTGGTCGGCGTCGAGAATGGCCACGCACGACACTTCGGGCAGGTCGAGCCCCTCGCGCAGCAGGTTGATGCCGACCATCACGTCGACCGTGCCCATGCGCAGATCGCGCAGCAGCGCCGGCCGTTCCAGCGTATCGACCTGGGCGTGCAGGTAGTGGGTCTTCACGCCCAGGTTCTGCAGGTAGGTGGCCAGGTCCTCCGACTGGCGTTGGGTCAGGCAGGTGACCAGCACGCGTTCGCCGCGGTCCACGGTGAGGCGGATCTCGCTGTACAGATCGTCGATCTGCCCGCGCGTGGGGCGCACGACGATTTGCGGGTCGATCAGGCCGGTCGGGCGGACCACCAGGTCGACCGCGCGCTCGCAGCGGCCCAGCTCATAGGGGCCCGGCGTGGCGCTGGAGTAGATGACCTGCGGCATGCCCTGCTCGAACTCCTCGAAGCTGAGCGGCCGGTTGTCGAAGGCGGACGGCAGGCGGAACCCGAACTCGACCAGGTTCTGCTTGCGTGAGCGGTCGCCCGCGAGCTGGCTGTGGACCTGGGACACGGCGATATGGCTCTCGTCGATGACCAGCAGGAAGTCGTCGCCGAAGTAGCTCATCAGCGTATAGGGCGGTGTGCCGGGCTCACGGCCGTCGAGCCAGCGGCTGTAGTTCTCGACGCCACTGCACGATCCGGTCTCGCGGATCATCTCCAGGTCGTAGCGCGTGCGCTGGGCGATGCGTTCGGCCTCCAGGAAGCGTTCACGCTCCTTGAAATACGCGATGCGCTCGGCCAGCTCGGCCTCGATGCCGGCCAGGGCGTCGTCCAGCCGTTCCTCGCTGGTCACATAGTGGTTGGCGGGGAAGAGCGTCAGTTCGGCCTCTTCACCGGTGATCTCGCCGGTCAGCGGGTCGATCAGGCGAATGCGCTCCACCTCGTCGTCGAACAGCTCCACGCGCACGACGGGCCCGCCCGACGCGGGGCACACCTCGACCACATCGCCGCGCACGCGGAACTGGCCGCGGGCCAGGCTCATGGGGGTGCGCGTGTACTGCATGGCCACCAGATTGCGCAGCATGTCCTCGCGCCGCACATACTCGCCGGGCCGCAGCGCGAGCGAGATGCGCTGGTACTCCTCGGGCGCGCCGATGCCGTAGATGCACGACACCGAGGCCACGATGATCACGTCGCGGCGCTGGCTGATGGCCTGGGTGGCGAAGTGGCGCAGCCGGTCGATCTCCTCGTTGCGGCTGGTGTCCTTCTCGATGTAGGTGTCCGTCTGGACGATGTAGGCCTCGGGCTGGTAGTAGTCGTAGTAGCTGACGAAGTAGCCCACGGCGTTGTCGGGAAAGAACTCGCGGAACTCCGAGCAGAGCTGTTCGGCCAGCGTCTTGTTGGGCGCGAGCACCAGCGTGGGCTTGCGGATCTGGTCGATGACCTGGCTCAGCACGTAGGTCTTGCCGGTGCCGGTGGCGCCGCGCAGGACCAGTTGGCGCTCGCCCGCGCGCAGGCCCTCGACCAGCCCGGCAATGGCCTCGGGCTGATCGCCGGCCGGCTCGAAATCGGAGACGAGGCGGAACTCGGTGGTGGACATCGCTGGACCTCACATCGCCTGGGGGCCATGGCCCCAGAAGCACATTCTACGCGCAGAACACGTCTTGGCGGCCGAGCATGTTTGATGTCCCGGCTTGGGCCGGATGGCCAATTGGCGCGTCCGTGCGGATTGCCTCGGAGCCGGCCAAAGCCGAATGGCGATTCCCCACCCATGGTCGGCGCCGCCAGCGGTATCCGCGCTGCCTGGCGGCGCGGAAGGGCGCGTTGGGATGGAGTAGCGGACAGCCCCTACCCCGGCGAGCGGGGAGGGAGCCAGTTCACCGTCACCCCGCTCGCGGGGGGACTCCAAGGGGGGCTTCCGATGTAGTGAAAGCGCCATTCGGCGTCAGCTGGAATGCCATTTGCTTGGCCCAGGCTGATCGCCCCACGGCCGGCCAAAGCCGGTGCAACGAACGGGAGGCGCGAACGCTCAGTCGCGGTCCTTGGGCGTCAGGTGCCGGTGCAGCTTCCGCGCCTCCAGCGCCTCGCCCAGCATCTTGAACCCGTCGGCGGCGGCGTTGATCTTAGTGGCGGCGTCGTTGCGCCAGGTGATGGGCACTTCGGCGATGCGGAAGCCCAGCCGCTGGGCGATGTAGAGCAGTTCCACATCGAAGCCCCAGCGCTCGATGGTCTGGCGGCTGAAGACCGACTGAATGCACGGCCGCGCAAACGACTTGAAGCCGCATTGCGTGTCGTGGATGCCGCTCATGACAAAGGCGCGGATGAACACGTTGAAGCAGCGGCCGGCCAGCTCACGGTGCCAGGGCTGATGGACGTCGATGTGGCTGCCGCGAATGGCCCGCGAGCCGATGGCGATATCGGCGCCGGCCTCGTGGGCGGCGCGCAGCTTGGTCCAATCGGCGATGTCGACCGACAGGTCGGCATCCGAGAACAGCACGTAGTCGCCGCGCGCGGCCAGCACACCGCGGCGCACCGAAGCGCCCTTGCCGGCGTTGGGCTCATTGCGCAGCACCTGCGCCGCGGGGAAGCCCTCCAGCCCGCGCCGGGCGACGTCGGCCGTGTCGTCGGCGCTGCCGTCGTCGACCACGATGATCTCCGCGGTCTGGTCGTAGGCCTCGAGCCACGAGCGCACGCGCGCCAACGGGGCGCCCAGCCGCGCCGACTCGTTGTAAGCCGGGATGACCACCGAGATGTCGATGCCGTCAGCCATCGGACTCCATCACCTCGCGGGCCGCGGCCAAGGCCGCTGCCGGATCGCTCAGGCGGCCCAGGATCTGCTCGATGCGCAGATGGTCCAGGCACGCTTTGAACCGTGGACCTGGAGTGTACCCCAAAGTCGTCTGCAGATCATGCCCTGTGACCAGCGGCGGCTGCTGCCAGCGGGGCAGCCATTCGGTCCGCAGCCGCGCCAGCGCCTCGGCCAGCGCGCCGGCGGTCAGCGTGCCACGTGCCGCGCCGCCGAGCAGAGGCGCGGCCAGGTCGAGCCCCAGCCGATGCAGGCCGAGGGCCAGCTCCTCGGGCGCTGTGCCCCAGGGCTCGCGCGCCAGGGCCAGCAGACGCTGCTGGGCGCGGCTCAGGGCGAAACGGCGGGTCAGGTCGCGGGCCGTCGGCGCGGTGTCGTCGGCCGGCAACAGCGCGCCGAAGCGCAGCAGCGCCACGGTCTCGCCCTCATCCAGCCAGGGGCCGAAGTGCGGCTCGGCGCCGACCACCGCCAGGGCCGCCTCAGCCCGCGCCAGGGTCTCGGCCAGCGGGTCGGGCGCCTCGGGCAGCAGCCAGCCCAGCGTGCCCAAGGCCGCGCAGCGCAGCAACTCGCTCGGCGCGTTACGCAGGGCGAGCAGGCGCAGCCATTCGGTACGGATGCGTTCGGCTGCCACGCGCGCCAGGCCGGGCAAGGCGGCGCGCATTTGCTGCTGGGTGGCCTCGTCGAGGACCAGATCGAGCCCGGCGGCCAGCCGGTGACCGCGCAGCACGCGCAGCGGGTCGGCCGCCATGGCACCGTCGTGGGTGCTGCGCAGCCGGCCGTGGGCCAGGTCGTCGAGCCCGCCGGTCGGGTCGAGCCAGTGCGGCTCATCGGTCAGCCAGTCGGCCAGCGTGCAGGCCACGGCATTGACGGTGAAGTCGCGCGCGCGCAGGTCCTCGTCGAGTGTGCCCTGGGGCTCGCAGAAGTCGAGATACTCGCCCGAGCCGTCGCGGGCGACGATGCGGGCGGTGCCGTGGCCGTCATCGAGCAGCACGAAGGTGGCGCGCGCCACCCGCGCGAACCAACGCGCGGCCTCGACCGCGTCGGGGACAATGAGGTCGATGTCGGCCGACGGCCGGCCCAGGAGGCGGTCGCGTACGCAGCCACCCACCACCCACAGGGTGTCGAGCCGGTCCGCGGCGCGCTCGGCCAGCCGCTCGGTGAGCCGCATGGGCACTAGCTTTTCTTGCCGCCCAGCGTGCCCAGCAGGTTGAGCATGGCCGACGACGTGGCCGTGGCGCACTTGGCGTAGAGGCGGTCGGCGCCGACGGCGAGCCACACGTGGCGCACGCCCTTGGTCGTCGCGCGGCAGACACAGCCGCAGCCCTTGACCAGGTAGAACGCGGCCAGCTTGAGCAAGCCGACCTTGGCCTCGGCCTGCGCCTTGGCCCACGGCATGGCGCCGATGGGCTCACGCGCGGCCAGCCGCTCGATGCCGGCGTTCTTGAGATACTCGTCGAGCTCGTAGCCGAACTCGCGCTGGATGGTGGGGTTGCGGTCGGTGACGGCCAACGTGTTGTTGCCGCCGGCGCCCACGGTGGCCTGCCAGCGCGGGCCGTCGGCCTCGTCGACGACCGCGGCCAGCGCTGTCGCGGCAGTCTTGGCCTCACCGGCCAGGAAACCGTCGGCCGTGGTCATCAGGTCGGTCAGGCTGCGGCGGCCGGACTCATACAGCGCCTGGGTCTTGGTCAGGTCGCCGGCGCCGACACTGGCCGTGGCCAGGTTGACGAAACGGACGGTCTTGCCAGCCAACGCCGGATCGGCGGTGTGCGGGTCGAAGGCATCGGCCGCGGCCACCGACAGCGTCTGGAGCAGGCCGGCGGCGAAGCTCTGACCGGCATAGTCGCAGACCAGGCTGAAGCCATCGGCATACTCAAGCCCGGCATGGAGCCAGAGCACGCGCTCGACGCCCGGCTGAGCCGCCGCCACGGCCAAGGCGCGGCGCGCGCGCAGCGAGCCGTCGACCAGGCAGTAGTAATCGAGGCTGACCGGCGCAAACAGGCCCGGCACGCCCATGCTGGCGCGTACGGCGGTGGCTACGTTGACCCGTGCCAGGTCGGCCTCGGTGCGAGCGAACGTGGTGTAGGCCGCATCCTCGCCCAGGCTGTCGCGCGTCTCGTTGCCGAACACCATGGCGTCGCCGGTGTTCAGCTCGGTGGCCACGACGAACAACGGGATGGCCGTGTGCTGGAAGCCCTTGTTGCCCAGCAGCGTGCCGCGCAGCGCGCCGAACAGCGCCTCGCCGCGCACGAACCCGGAGACCTCGTGCGGCCGGCTGGCCAGGTTGCGCAGCGCGCCGAAATCGATGTCGGCCAGCTCCTGCCAGGAATTGGCGCTGACCAGGCCGTACAGCGCCTCACGTGCCGGACCCGCCTCGCCCCCGGCGGCGTAGAGCGATGCAGCCAAGGCGCCGCCCGACGCACCGACCAGCAGGTCGGGCTTCTGGCCGGCCGCCTCGAGCGCTTCCAACGCGCCCAGCAGCGCCGCCGCGTGACCGGCGGCGCCCGTCACCACCACCGCCAGCTTACCGTTGGCCTGAGTCGTCTTCTTCGCGGTCGGCATCGTCCGTCTCCCGGATTCTCGGAGCATTCTGGGATTCGCAGTCTACCCTAGCCCCAAGGCGGTGTCAACGGCGCGGCGGCGCGCTGCGCGCGCGGCGGAGGGCGTCGGGCGTGGGGCGTGTGAAGGCGTACAGCTTCACTTCGCGGTCACCCGATAGACGCCGCCGGCCGTCGTGGCGAACTCGAAGATGCCGTCGGCAGGGCCGGTGGCCCGCACTTCGGCGCCCGCGGCGTCGGTCACCCGCAGCCCGTCGGGCCACGGTGAGTAGAGCCGGCAGGGGCCGCCCCGCTCGCTACGCACCGCCACCGGGCCGACGACGCCGTGGGTGATGCCGGCGCTGACCAGGAAGGCGCCTTCGGCGCGGAAGGTGGCAAAGCTCGCGTCGTGGCTGGCGGGCCAGCCGGGGAACAGCCGCAGCACGCCGCCGTAGCTCTGCAGCATCATCTCCTGTAGCGGCGCAACGATGCCCAGCGTTTCGGTCCAGGCGCCCGAATGACCGTAGTCGGCCAGCGCCATGGCCCAGACCAGGCCGTTGGGATGGCGCCAGCGCTCGACGATGTGGCGCAGGCCGCGGTACCCGCGCTCGGGGCCGAACTCACCGCCGCGCAGCACGCCCATGGCGACGATGGGGTACTGCCCGGCATACCACTCGTCGAGCCATTCGGTGGGCTTGGGCCACAGGGCGTCCTCGGGTCCGCGGTTGGGCGCGACATAGGGCCGGCCGTCGGCGAACTCGGGCGGGTTGGTCTCGGCGAACAGCCGGCGCACGCCGTCGAGCTTGACCGGCGGCTTGCCGTCGTCGCCGGCGCACTTCTCCAGGCGTTCAGTCCAGCCGGCGCGCAACTCGGGGTCGACGCCGAGCACCTCGGCGGCGGCGGCGGCCACGCGCAGGCAGTAGCGTGCATGGCGCATGACCTGCGGCCGATCGGTGTAGTCCTTGGGGTCGCCGGTGAAGCCGTCCTCGCCCTGGTTGGAGGGGAAGATGTGGTACAGCCCGTCGTCGCCGCGCTGCATGAAGTCCAGGTAGAACAGACCCAGGTCGCGCAGCGCGGGATAGCCCGTGCTGGCCAGCCACTCACGGTCGAGCGTCACGCGGTAGCGGTTCCAGTAGTTGGCCGCGCACCAGCCGGTCATGTAGGCCATGCGACCCATGGGCACCGCGCCGAGCGGGTCGTCGATGGCCTTGATCGGGTAGTTGGTGAGCTGGATGAACGCGCCGCGCGTGCCGTAGTACCGGCTGGCAATGAGCCGGCCGGCCTGGAGCATGTAGTCCATGCCGGTGAAGAAGGCATCGCCCATGGCCACCTGGTTGGCGGTGTAGTCGGCGTAGAACGGCTGCTGGTAGTTGTAGTTGGTGTGCCAGTCGCCGTGCCAGTGCGAGTAGTCCTGCACGGTGCTGGGCAGGAACAGGCCGGGCGGCAGCTTGCCCGGCGCGTTGGTGCAGCGCCGCGCGTGCAGCGTGTCGTACCACAGCGACTGCAGCAGCGGGTCGTCGATGGTCACCGACGACCGTGCCCAGAACTCGGCGGCCGCGGCGCGCGTGGCCGCGCGATACTCGTCCAGCGTGGCTTCGGCGGTCAGCTTGGGTGTCAGCCGCGCCAGTTCGGCCTCGGCGCCGCCGGCATCGCTCTCGGTGGGCACGGCTACGGCCAACCAGCCGCTGGTGGTCTCCTTGGCGGCATCACAGCGCAGCCGCGCCTCGCCCGAGGCGCCCAGATCCACCGGCTGCGGCTGCCAGCCGGCTGAGCAGAACGGGGCCAGCAGGTAGCGGAAGCCTTGGGTGAAGGTCGGCTCACCGTGGAACGTCTGCTCGATGACCGGCCGGTCGGCGATGCGCTTGACCGTCGGCGGCGGCAGAGGCGTGCATTTGGCGTGATCAAACACCAGGAACTCGCCATGACGCGAGTCGGCGGCGAAGCGCTGGCCATACTCGCGCGTGGTCGGGTCGCGCCAGCGATAGACCGCGGGCCACACCGGCGGGTAGAGGTGGCCCATGCGCGTCGTCTCGGACCAGCCTTCGACGCTCCAGCGCAGCACCAGCACGTTGGGGCTGGGCGGGATGTAGGCCTCGATGCGCACGACGAAGCCCAGCGGCCAGGTGCAGGTAGTGCGCAGAATGCCTTCCTCGAAGGCCAGTTCATGGCGCACCGTGAGGCCGGGCAGGTCGGGCGGCAGTTGCAGGCTGACCTCGCCGGTGGGCTTGGGGCAGGGATAGGGGCGCTTGGTGTAGCTGGCCGGCGCGCCGCTACAGATCTCCTTCATGCGCTGGGGGTCCTTGGTGCCCCGCAACGCCACCGGCACGCCGTCGCCATAGGGCGAGCACTTCCAGCCCTCGTCGCGAATGCCGCGGGCAATCTCGCTGATGTGGGGCGGCTTGGGGTCGTCGGCGGTGTCGAGCCGGCGGTCCCAGACGTCGCCTTTGCCCAGCCGGTAGACCAGCTTGTCGCGCGTCTGGTAGACGCTCACCGACAGATCGCCATTGCCCAGCAGCGGCCCGTCCTCGGCGTCGAGGACGGGCTGGTCGATCACTTGCACGTGCGCTGCCGGTGCGCAGAGCAGCGTGGCCAGCAGACAGCCCCAGAGCATGAGCGGTACTCCCTCGTCTGGTAGACGCGGCGCAAGCCTAACTCAGCGCGGCTCGTAGCGGAAGGCGCCGCCGATGTTGGGATAGATGACGTCGTTGCCGCGCATGGACTTGGCATGGCCGTCGCAGAAGGCGAACACGCACTGCTCGGTATGGCGCAGCACGGGCTTGTCCATGATCGGGTTCATGTAGGCGTCGTTGGTGGTCTCCTGGGTGGCGTTCTCCTCGCCGATCAGGTAGACCGACGCCGGCCCGACGATGCGGCCCTGCTTCATACCGCCATGCGCGCCGCTGGGCAGCGCCGTGGGGAAGAGCAGCGCATTGACCGCATAGGAGCAGCCTTGATCGGTGTCGTCCACGGGGCAGACGAAGATCTGCGCGTTCTTGACGTACGGGTAGATGCCGCCCTTGGTCGGGTCCATGTTGCCCTGCACCGGGTTGGCGAAGGTGGTGTAGTACATCCAGCCGCCATACTTGCCGTTGCCGGTGGTGTTGTCCCAGACCAGCGGCAGGCGCTGGTCGTAGTCCTGGCAGTACATCATGAAGCCGAGTCCGAGCTGCTTGAGGTTGCTGGTGCAGGAGGTCTGCTCGGCCTTGTCGCGGGCCTTGGCGAAGACCGGGAAGAGGATCGCCGCCAGGATGGCGATGATCGCGATGACGACCAGCAGCTCGATCAGGGTGAAAGCGCGGTCCTTGCGTTGAGTCATGGGTTTGCTCCTTGGGGCTTGGTTTTCGGCTCCCACATATGCTTGCCGGGGTTGGTGTACATACAGGAGTGCGTGCTCGAGTTCACCATCCCATCCAGGAAGGCGATCATCGATCCATCCTTGCCGTGGCGCGCCACCGGCTGCTCGCGATATGGGTCCAGCAGCCCGTCATCGGGCGGGCCGGCCTCGACGATGGTGCGGACCTCGCTCGGCTCCTCGACATTTCTGCGCCTCACGCCGGCCAGCACGCCGGGGGCGACCTCGCGGGTGAACAGTCGGGCATTGAGCGCGTAGCTGAGGCGGTGGTTGGCAGTGTCGCTCGGGCAGTGCAGCACGGTGCTGCTACGCAGGTACGGCAGTGCCCAGCCGAAGGGCGGCAAGCTGGCCGACCCGGTGGGCGAGACCAGCGGCAGCGTGTCGTCGTAGTCCTGGGCGTACTGACACAGCGCCAGGCCAAGCTGCTTGAGGTTGGACTGGCATGACGATGCGCGACACCGCTCGGTGTTCTGCTGGACGGCGCGGTTGACCAGGGCGACAGTGCCGATCAGCAGGGCGGCCATTGCCATCGTCAGCATCCACCGCACCATACGCTTGCCGGTGCGCGTGCGCGCGGTCCAGTCGTCAGGCATGGGCGGTGTCCGAGGTGAGTCGCTGGCCGGGGTCATGGCTGGGCTCCTGTCGCGGTCGGGTTCCAGTTCCAGGGGGCCGTCGGCGGCGCCAACTGATCCATGCGCAGCCGCCGCACGTGGCCATCGAGGAAGGCCACGATGGTCGAGTCCGGCTCACCGTCAAAGTGCCGCTTGGCGGGCCAGTTGCGCGCCGGATGCAGGAGGCCGTCGGGCTGGCGGTCGGCCTCGACCAACAGGTAGACCTGGTCTGGCAGGGCCACGGCGCGGCGTGAGACGCCGGCCCATTTGCCCGGTTCCACCTGCGTGGGGAACAGCCGCGCGTTGGCGGCGTAGCTGAGGGCGCCGGCGCGAGGGTCGCGTGGGCAATGGAATTCGGTACCGATGGAATGAGTGTAGGCAAACAGCAGTCCCGTGGCTGCGGTACGAGCGGCATCGGCATCGGCATCGCTCTCGGCGTACTTCACCCAGCCGCCGGGCTTACCCAGACCAGCCGGGCCCGACCAGGCCGTGGGCAGCTTGCCGTCGTAGTCCTCGGCGTACATCACCATGGCCAGACTCAGTTGCTTTAGGTTCGATGAGCACCACGACGTGTTGCTGGGCTGCGGCTGCACGAAGAAGATGGACCACGCGGACCGCAGCACCGCGGCACCTGCCAAGATGAGCCCGCCTTTGAGAAGCAGGCTGGCCCACGCCGCCTTACGCGTATGCACGGCCAAGCCGTCGCGCTTGCAGGTGGCCCAATCGTCAGGCATGACGCCGCTCCCATGCTCCGACGCTGCCCTCGGAAGCCGGGACACCCACCAGTTGTTGGTCAAGGACGCCTGAGACGCGCCGCCGCTGGGGGCCGACAAGCGGTCGGCGTCCCGGTTTGCGAGGCGAGTCGCCGGCGGTACTCATGGCTTGGCCTCCGGCTTGGCGGGCGTCGGGTTCCAGAAGTTGGGCGCCGCGCGGCCGCGCAGTTGCCCCACCGGCAAGGGCATCCAATGACCGTCGAGATAGCCCACCATGGTGCGGGCATCGTGGCGCCGACGGTGGCGCGCCACGGGCCACTCGCGGTCGGGGTCGAGCAGGCCGTCGTTGCCCGCCCCATGCTCGGTGTCGGCCTCCAGAATGGCGTAGACGCTTGCCGGCCAGGCCACGTCGCGCAGCCGGACGCCGGCCAGCACGCCGGGCGCGACCTGCGTCGGATACAGGCGAGCGTTGAGGGCGTAGCTCAGAGTGCCATCTTCCGTTGGATCGGCCGGGCAGTGCAACGCGAAGCCACGCGGCGGCCGCGAGCCGGGCTCAACCTGGGCGAACTGGTCGTCGGCCCAGGCGAACCGCGCCGCTCCATCCTTGGCGTTGCGGTCAAACAGCGGCAACCGCTCGTCGTAGTCCTGTGTGTAGCTTAACAACCCGAGGGTCATGACCTTCATGTGGGTCTGGCAGCCATTCGTCCTGTGGCTGTCGTTCGCATACTCGACAACCAGCACGAACAGCACTCCCATCATCGCCACGCACACGAACGCCGGCACCCACTGCACATCGGCCAGACCAGACCGCTTCGAGCGCACCGTCCAGCCGTTCTTCTCGACCGTCTGCCACCACTCACCCATTCCCCACCCCCCACTCATGGCCGCGCGTCCCAGCCGTTCGGCCAGGGCTCGTAGCCTGTCTGTAGCGCATCGCGGCGGAACTGCTTGACATGCCCATCGAGGAAGCCGACGTTGGTCCTGTCAGGACGCCGATCGGGATGGCGCGCTTGCGGCGGCTCCAGCAGCGGGTGCGCCAGCAGCGCATCGCTCTCGAGCAGCAGGTAGGTCTCGACCGGCTTGGGTGCGTCGGCCAGACGCGGCGCGGTGCGCAGACCGCCCGGCGTCATCACGCTGTAGAACCGGCTGTTGAGCCCGTAGCTGATGCCGGCCTTGACCTGCGGGCACACGAACACCTGCGTGCTCTTGAGGTAGGGCTGTAGGGTATCGGGCCACGGCACGCTGGACCGGCGCCAAGACACCGGCGGCAGGTGGTCGTCGTAGTCCTGCGCGTATTGGATCAGTCCGATGGCGATTTGCTTGAGGTTCGACGGGCAGGCTCGCTCGCTGCCACCGCCTCGTTCACCTTGCCGGGCGAAGACGGGAAAGAGCAGCGCCCCCAGGAACGCCACCGAGCCGGCGACGACCGCCAGGCGCAGCAGCAGCAACCAGAGCGGGCCGACGCCGCGGTGTTGGCTATGCACAGCCCAGCCGAGGCGGTCGTAGAACTCCCAGCGACCCGGCATGGCATTCTCCCCTTACCGCGCTCCGCTCAGATGCGGGCTCAGATCGACGCGGATCGGCCGGCCGCCAGGCTCGTCGGGCGTCCAGCCGTGTCGCTGCACGACCGACGGCTCAAAGCGGTCACAGGTCATGGTCGGATTGGTCAGCCAGGCCACCACGTTGCCCAGCGCGCCGACCAACAGACCCAGGCACAGCCCGGCCGCCACGAGACGCGCCGTACCACTCGGGCCGACCTGGCGTGTGCGCACCGTCCAGCCGGCGCGGTGGTGCGTTATCCAGCGCTCATGCATGGATCCGGTCCCCACGGACAACCCTGAACCCGGTGTTATACTGCTGGCAGGAACCACGCATGGCCGTCCCTTTCGAGCGCATTCAGGCTGACTTTCCCGTGCTTGCACGCGAAGTGCATGGCCGCCCATTGGTCTATTTGGACAATTCGGCGACCTCGCAAACCCCTGTGCCCGTTCGCGCGGCGATCGATGCCTATTATGCACAATCCTGCGCCAACGTGCATCGCGGCTTGCACGCGCTCAGCGCCGAGGCCACCGACCTCTATGAAGGCGCGCGCGACAAGGTCATGCGCCTGGTCGGCGCGCCGGGCCGCGAGTCGGTGGTTTTCACCCGTGGCACGACCGCGGCGATCAACCTTGTGGCGAGCTCCTGGGGCGAGTGCCTGCAGCCGGGCGACGCCATCCTGATCACCGTCGCCGAGCACCATGCCAACCTCATCCCCTGGCAGCAACTGGCCAAGCGGAAGGGCGCCGAGCTGCGGCACATCCCGCTGACCGCCGAGGGCACGCTCGACCTGTCCAAGCTCGACGAGTTGCTCACGCCCAACGTCAAGATGGTGGCCTTCGCCCAGGTCTCCAACGTGCTGGGCTACGTGGCGCCGGCGGCCGAGTTGATCGCCGCGGCCAAGAGCGTCGGAGCGGCCACGCTGGTCGACGCCGCCCAAAGCGTGGGCCACATGCCCGTCAGCTTCGCTGAGCTGGGCTGCGATTTCCTGGCCTTCTCGGGCCACAAGATGTGCGGGCCCACGGGCATCGGCTGCCTGATCGGCCGGCGCGAACTGCTCGACGCCATGGAGCCGATCGAGTATGGCGGCGATATGATCGTCCATGTGGACCTGCAGAACGCCACCTGGAACCATCCGCCGTACAAGTTCGAGGCGGGCACGCCGCCCATCGCCCAGGCCATCGGGCTGGGCGCCGCCTGCGACTATGTGACCGAGCTGGGGCTCGACTGGATCCGCGACCACACCACGGCGCTGTGCGACCAGGCCGCCGCCGCGCTGAGCGCCATCCCCGGCGTGCGCGTGCATGGGCCGCTGACCGGCCGGCTGGGACCGGTGGCCTTCAGCATCGACGGTGTGCATCCGCACGACGTGGCCACGCTGCTCGACGGCGAGGGGGTCGCGGTGCGCGCGGGCCATCATTGCGCCCAGCCGCTGCACGGCCTGCTCGGCGCGCCGTCCACGGCGCGAGCCAGTTTCTACGTTACCAATCGAGCCAGTGACATCGACCGGCTGGTGGCCGCCATCGGTGTCGTCCAGAAGGTGTTTGGCTGATGTTCAACGACCTGTACCAGGCGGTCATCCTGGACCACTATCGCACACCGTCCAATGTCGGCCAGATCGAGGGCGCGGTCCAGGTCCGCAACGACCATCCCAGTTGTGGCGACAAGGTGCTGCTCAGCGTGCTCGTCGAGGACGGCATCGTCCAGGACATCGCCTTCGTGGGCGAGGGCTGCAGCATCTCGCAGGCCTCGCTCAGCCTGATGACCGAGGCCGTCAAGGGCCAGCCGGTGTCGGTCATCCGCGACCTGTACAGCGCCTTCCGCGACATGATCCACGGCCAGGAGCCCGATGAGGAACTGCTGGGCGACATGGTCGCGCTGCACGGCGTGTCGCGCTTCGTGGCGCGGGTGCCCTGTGCCATGCTGGGCTGGGAGACGCTGGCCCAGGTGCTGCCGCTGGACCAGCCCGCGCCCGATCCCGACCCGACGTGTGGACCGGGGTAACCGGTCGCGGCAGCGTAAAGGAATGTCTCCATCTCCGGCCAATTCGCGCTGGCAGCAGGGAGACTCGCATGGCGCGTTGGTGGCTCGCTCTGTTTCTGGCATCCGTGGTCGGGGCCCAAACCCCGCTCGATGATCTGTCGCGGCCGCAGGTCGGCCGCAGCCGGCGCGTCAGCTCGACCGCCAAGCTCGAGGGTCAGCCGCGCGGCGACCTGAACGAGGCCAGCAACCACGACAACTTCCGCGTCGCCCCAGGTGCCACGCACGTCGTCATGGACCAGGCCGGGCCCGGCGTGATCACCCACATGTGGTTCACCTTCCTCGGCCCCGGCCCGCAGGACTGGGCGCCCCAGGGCTCGGCCAACCATCAGGAGATGCTGCTGCGCATCACCTGGGACGGCCAGGCCAAGCCCGCGGTGGAGGCGCCATTGGGCGACTTCTTCGCCAACTGCTTCGGCCGCCGCGACGAGGTCATCTCCGAGCCCGTGGTGGTCGAGGATGCCGACAGCTACAACTGCTTCTGGCGCATGCCCTTCCGCAAGCACGCCAAGATCGAGATCGTCAACCAGAGCAAACAGGCGATCAACCTGCTCTACTACAACATCGACTGGCTGCAAGTGCCCAGCCTGCCCGCCGACACGCCGTATTTCCACGCGCAGTATCGCCAGGAGTATCCCGCGGTCTCCGGCCGCGACTACGTGGTGCTCGACACCAAAGGCAAGGGCCACTACGTCGGCACGGTCATGGCCGTGCGCACGCGCAGCCCCATGTGGTTCGGCGAGGGCGACGAGAAGATCTACGTCGACGGCGAAGCCAAGCCGTCGATCTGGGGCACGGGCACCGAGGACTACTTCCTCTCGGCCTGGGGCCTCAAGAGGACCAAGACACCGTACTTCGGGGTGCCGTACTTCGACACCTGGGGCGTGGTCGGCGGCCACACCAGCGCCTATCGCTGGCACCTCAAGGACCCCATCGTCTTTGGCACCGGCCTCAAGGTGACATTCGAGCACTTCGGCTGGATCTCGGCCGATGAGAACGCCGACGGTAAGGTCAACAGTTGGAACGAGCGCCAGGACGACGTGTCGAGCGTGGCCTACTGGTACCAGACCGGCGAATCGGCGTTCAACGGCCAGACGCCCGACGGGCCAGAGCGGCGGCTGCCCAGCCTCGAGCGCACCATCGCCTACGCCCGCGACGGTGCCAGGCACAGCGCCGGCGACGCCGTGGCGCAGCGGCTCGACCTGTATGACGGGCCGCAACTGCTGTTCAAACCTGAGAAGGCCGAAGGCGCCTGGCTGGAAGTGCCGTTCAGAGTCGAACGGAAGGAGCCGTTGCACCTGGTGCTCAACCTCACCACGTCGTACGACTTCGGCCGTTGGCAGCCGTCGCTCAACGGCGTGAAGCTGGGCGGGCCCATCGACTTCTACTCCGAGGACGTGGACAGCACCGAGGTGCACTTGCTCGACTTCTGGCCCGAGCCCGGCGAGTATGTGCTGCGGCTGGACTGCGTGGGCGAAAACGCCAAGTCGAAGGGCTGCTACCTCGGCCTGGAGTCCGTCCGCCTGCGCGAACGCCGCCCACGCGTGGCCGAGTATGGCCGCGACAAGGACAAGGACTGGCGGACGGCGCCGACGCTGTACCGGTGAATCTTCCTCCACAGATTACGCAGATTGCACAGATGGTCAGATCGGGTCATCTGTGTAATCTGCGTACTCTGTGGAGTCGGGTCTGTGTCACGCCCACGGTGGCTGGCGCTTGGGCGGTTCGGTGAGGAACTCCAGGCCGGCGCGTAGCTTGCCGTCGCGGGTGAAGAAGGGGTGGAAGCCGCCGCCGTTGATGCCGTTGGCATCGTGGCGGTCGCGGCGGGTGCTGATCGCCTTGCCCTCGCGGATGACCCAGCCCATCCAGCCGAAACCGGCCTCCGACAGCATCTCGGCGTAGAACCGCGCCACATCGGCGCGCATCAGGTCGTCCAGCGCACCGGGCACACACTCGTTGCACAAGAACGGCTTGCCCGCCGCTTGCCGGCGCCGCTCGAAGTCGGCGACGAGCCCGGCCAGCCCGCCACGGTCGTGGGCATAGGGGTGGCCGCAGAGCACATCGACCAACGGCGCGTAGCAGCCGATGTTGTCGCCGGTCATGGTGCCGATGGTGATCGGTTGGCGCGCGCCGCAGGCCCGCACGGTGGCGGCGATGTCGCGCAACCAGGCGAACTCGGGGTTGCCCGGATCGTTCGACTGGGGCTCGTTGCAGAGGTCCCAGCAGAGGATGCGCTCGTCCGCGGCCAGCGGCGTCACCAGCGCCTTGACGTAAGTCAGTTGGTGCGACCAGGCGCCGGGACCGTCGAAGCGGTAGGTGCCGCCGTAGTCGAACTGGGTGTCGTGCCAGCGGTTGAACAGGCAGGGCATGACCTTCATGCCGTTCTCAGCCACGGCTGAGACTGCGTCGAGGAAGTGGGCGGTGACCCCATCGGGATCGCGGAACCAGGCCGGGAACTCGATCCACAAGCGGATGCAGTTGGCGTGGATCTGCTTGGCCAGCGCAGCCTCGGCGCGCATGGCGGCGGGGTCATAGAACCACCAGGCATCCTCGATGCGCGCGCCCCACGACGGCACCATGCCCAGCCCGCGCAGCCAGCCGTAGTCGGGGTAGACATTCAGGCTCGGTTGGGCCTGGGTCTGGGCCGCGCCCAGTCCCTGGGCCGCGCCCAGTCCCTGGGCCGCGCCCAGTCCCTGGGCGAGCACAACGGCGCCAGCCACCTTCCCCAGTTCGCGCCTCGACAGCGAGGGATCAGCCATGGTCGGGTGCTCCTCGGCTCAGGGCCACTGGCGGCGTACCGCGTCTTCCCAGCAGTCGGCCATGATCTGGTGGCCTGAGTAGGTCGGGTGGACACCGTCCCAGATCCAATGGTCGAGCGGCGCGCGTTCGCACGCTTTGTCGAAGGCGGCCTGGAACGGCACCAGCGCGGCTTTGTACTTCTCAGCCAATCGCGCCACGATCGCCCGCCGCGCCGATAGAGCCGTGCGCGAACCAAACGGCTCGCCCAGCACGAACCGCACCTTGGGATTGGCGGCGAGCGTGTCGGCCAGCAACTTGTCGTAGGTCTGCTCGTAGACATCCAGCGCGATGCCCTTGCCTTCGTCGTTGACGCCGATGAGGATGCTCAGCAGGTCGGGCTTGAGGTCCAGCGTGTCCTTCTGCCAGCGGCCTTGCAGGTCGAGCACGGTGTTGCCGCTGATGCCGCGGTCGGCGAAATCCAGCTTGCGCTCGGGGAACGCCGCGCCGTGCTTGGCCGCGATGATGAAGCAGTAGCCGTGGCCCAGGATGTGGTTGGGATCGGCGCTGCGCCCGCGATTGCCGTCGGTGATGCTGTCGCCCTGGAACAGGACGCGCGTGCCCGGCGCGAAGGCCGGCAGCGGCGCCACCGCCGCGTCCGCGGGACAGGCGGCGCACACGGCCAACGCGGCGCCCACCACGGCGGGGCCGGCGACGAACTCACGACGGGTCAGTGGGGTCTGTGTGTCCATGGCGCGCGGTTCGCCGGAGTTCGGTGATCCCCTCCCTGGTCCGCTGGCCTACCCGGTGGACGCACGTCAGCCCATCGTGGCACCTGCATCCTGCCCATGGACAGACCACCTTCGCACGCGACCGCCTCGCCGCTCCGGCCGCCACCGGCCACGATTGCGCCGCGCGCCTGTCTGTGGCACGCTCACGGTAAGGAGCCAGATTGTGCGTGCAATCGGCCTGTGCCTCATGCTCACCGCCTCCGCGGCCTGGAGCCAGAACCTGCTGGTCGACCCATCGATCGAGCAGGTCCAGCAGCCCAACCAATTCGGCGTGCCGTACGCCAAGTGGGGCGGCTGGAAGTTCGAGGGTGACTGCCGCTTCGCCGTGGGCCGCATCGCCCACCAGGGCCAGACCAGTGCGCTGCTGGTCGGCGGTCAGGGCGCCAAGCTGCGTGTCTACACGCCGACGCTCCGCGCCGAGCCGGGCCGCTACCGCTTCACCTGCTGGCTGCGCGGGCTGGATCTGGGCGTGCACGCCTGGGGCATGACGCTCGACTTCGCCTTCGCCGACGAGAAGTACATGGGCGTCAAGAAGCCCGGCACGTTCGGCTGGACCAAGGTCGAACTGGTGCGCGAAGTCAAGACCGCCGGCGACTGCACCGCGCGCATCGGGCTGTTCACCCCTGGCCGGCTGTGGGTCGACGAGGCCAGCGTCGAGAAGGTGCCCGACGCCACGCCGATCACCGATGCGCCCGTCTTCGGCACCGAGGAGAAGCCCATCGAGCCGCCTGGCCGGCTCGACCCGGCGCGGGCCGTGGCCTGCGGCGAGTGTGGCTATCGCAACCTGCCCGAATGGAAGACCTGCTACGCCTGCGGTGAGACGCTGACCGCACGCGCCGCCGCGCCGGGGCCGCCGGTCAAGCCGCTGGCCAGCTTCGAGGACGGCAAGGCCGCGCCGTTCGACGGCGGTGGCGTGGCCGTGGCGGAGAATGCTTCCGACGGGAAGTGGTCGATGCGCGTCGATAAGGACTGGGCCTCGTGGGAGGGTGCGCAGGACTGGACCGGCTACGACTTCCTCGACGCCGATGTCTTCAACCCCAACGACGCGCCGCAGGAAGTGGGCGTCGAGGTGCGCGACGCGCTGACCGACGGCTACTGGACGCGCGTCAACTACAACAGCGTGGCGCCGCCCGGCCGCTCGACGCTGCGTATGCCCACCGACATCTACGTCGGCGAGAAGAGCCGGCCCGGCCGGCCGCTGGACAAGGCCCGCGTCACCCGCCTGGTCTACATCGTCGGCCAACCGGCCCGCGGTCTATTCATCGACAACATCCGCCTGACCCGCGACGACAGCGCCGACCGCGTCCAGGTGCCTGGCCTGCGCGCCTTCGACTTCGCGCCCAGCGGGCCGGCCTTCCGCGGCTTCGAGCTGGTCACGCCCGGCACGCAGTATTCCGCCGGCCGCGGCTATGGTTTCAAGGACGCGCGCATCTGGCGAGCGTTCGACGTGCTCCAGCCGGATCCGCTCTACCAGACCTTCATCTGCGTCGAGGCCGGGCAGTTCGCCGTGGATGTGCCCGATGGCACGTACCACGTGTTCATCAATCTCGACAGCCCGTCGGGCTTCTGGGGCGAGGTGCAGCTCTATCGCCGCCGCCAGCTCCGGGCCGAAGGCAAGACGGTGGTCGACGACCGGCTCGACCGCGACAGCTTCGCCAAACGCTACTACCGCTTCGCGGACACCGAGGACCGGCTCGACGAGAACACCTTCGACAAGTACCAGAAGCCGTACTTTGGCGAGAAGGCGTTCGACGTCGAGGTGACCGACGGCCAGCTCAACCTGGAATTCGAGGGCGAGAACTGGGCACACTGCGTCTCGGCGCTGGTGCTCTATCCGGCCGCGCAGGCCGAGGCCGGCCAGCGCTACCTGGCCAACCTGGTCGAGCGGCGCCGCGCCTGGTTCGACAACTACTTCAAGCGCATCCCGCCGCGCGGCGACCGCGACGCCGACGGGCTGATCCCCTCCGTGGAGCCGACGCCCGCCGAGCAGACTCAGGGCTTCGTGCTGTTCGCCCGCGACATCATGCGCGATGTGCCCTGCAACGCCCGGCCGCGGCGCGCCGAGGTGACCGACCGGCTCTCGGCCATGGCCAGTGCCGGCGAGTTGGAGCCCATCGTCTTCTCGGTCTATCCGTTGCGCGACCTGGGGCCGATGACCGTCAGCGTCGGCGACCTCAAGGGTCCCGGCGGCACGCTGCCAGCCTCGGTGGTGCGCCTGGGCGTGGTCAGCCATCGCGTCAGCCGCGTGACCATGGAAGGCACGGTCTACACCATAGAGCCGCGCTATGTCATGCCCCGCGACACGACGACCATCAAGGCCGGCACGACCAGTACCTTCTGGCTGACGTTGGTCACGCCCAACCCGGTCAAGGCCGGCACCTACACCGGCGAGGTCACGCTGAAGCTGGGCGACAAGGTGGCCCAGCGCCTGCCACTGTCGGTGCGACTGTTCGCCACGCCGCTGGCCGAACTGGATATGCCAGTCGGTCCGTGGGGCTGCACCATCGACCTGCCGTGGTACGGCGAGGACCTGGGCAGCCTGCCGCGCGACACCTACCGCCGCTGTCTGGCCAGGATGCGCGAGGCTGGCCTGACCTCGTTCTCGGGTGTGCCGCGGCTGAACCTGACCGGCTGGGACAACGGTAAGCCCAAGATCGACTTCGGCGCCGCCGATCAGCAGATGGCCGACGCCAAGGCGGCGGGCTTCCGGCAGTTGCTGGTCAACTATGGCAGCGGCATTGGCGGGTTCGACAACTACTTTGTCGACCAGGGCGCTGCCCAGCGCGGCGGGTTCACCGACTACAGCGCCTTCGTCAAGGCCGTTCTGGCCGCCATCGACCAGCACGCGGCGCAGGCGGGCTGGCTGCCGGTGGCCTACAACCTGTGCGACGAGCCCATCGGCGAGGCGGTCGACCGGTCGTCAGCCAACGCCGAGGCCTGGCGCAAGGCTCTGCCGGCGGACATGCTGACCACGGGCGCCACCTCGATGACCTCGCCCAAGCCCGACGACCCGCACCTGCGCCTGAGCCGCGCGCTGTCCATCGCCAACCTCAACGGCCACGACGAGGCGGCCATCAAAGCCATCCACGACGCGGGCGGCG
>JACRKZ010000065.1 GCA_016235455.1 Armatimonadota bacterium
GCTGCGCGGCGCTGTTGCTCGGCTGCGGCGCCGAGGTGCCCGCGGACACGCTCGACGCGCCACCCGTGGGCCGCACGCGGCATGACACCGCCGACGATGCGCGCGCCAACTACGGCTGTCTGCCGCCACGCTGGGGCGAGTGGCGCCTGCGCATGGGCCTGCGCCGCGAACTGATTGAGCCCGACCTGGCTCAGCTTCACCCGACTGCGCTGGGCGCGCCGCCTCGGCGGCCGGCGCTGCCGGTCGCCGCCGACGAGGAACGCGCTGCCTACCAACTCGACAGCGCCATGCACACCGACGGCTACACGCGGCCGGTGCTGGCCGCGGCCAGTGCTTTGTCCGGAGTGCCGATCTGTGCGCCGTTGGCGCAGCCGGCAGTGCGCGCGGCCCTCCTGGCGGCGCCCGACGGTCCGCGCCGGGCCTGTCGGCGGCTGCTGCGCGAGCGGGTTCACAGCGATCTCAGCGAGCGCGCGCGCCGTCAGCCGCTGGGCCTGGAGGCGCTTTGGCTGCTGGCCGGCGAAGGGCGGCCCTGGGCGCTCACGCCGGCGGCGGTGGCGCGCGGCGGCTGGTTCGATGCGGTGACAGTCGCGCACTGGCTGCAACTGGTGGCGGCGCAGCCGCGCGATCCGGTCAACCGACTGCGCGCGCGGATGCTGGTGCAGGTAGCGGCCATCGGTCAGCGGCGCGAGGCCAGCATTTCGCGGTAGAGTGCCGCCATGTCGCCCGCCAAGCGGTCGGCGGAGAAGCGTGTGAGCACGCGCTCCTGGGCCCGACGCCCCAGCGCCGCGCAGGCCGGCAGGTCAGCCGCGGCGGCGAGCCACGCCCCCGTCAGCGCCTCGATATCTTCCGCAGGCACCAACCAGCCCGTCTCGCCATGGGTGACGATATCGGGCACACCGCCCACGGCGGTGCAGAGCGAGGGCACGGCGCCCGCGGCGGCCTCGATCACCGCGACCGGCGTGCCCTCGTTGCGGCTGGTCAGGACCATGGCGTCGAGGTCCGCCACCAGGGGCGGCAGGTCTTGCCGGAATCCTGCGAAGTGCACTACCTCGGCGAGCCGTTCGTCGGCCACCCGGCGCTCCATCTCGCCGCGCAACTCGCCGTCGCCGAGGATGACCAGGTGCGCGTCGGGTCGCTGCGCATGGACGCGGGCGAAGGCGGTGAGCAGCAAATCGGGGCTCTTGATGGCGGTGAGCCGGCCGCAGAAGCCGAACAAAGGCGCGTCTGGGGCGATGCCAAACTCCGCGCGCAGCACACCCGACCGTGAGGCGCGCGCGAAGCGGTCCAGTTCGAGGCCGAGTTCCATGACCCGGATCTTGCCCGCCGGCGCGATGCCCAGATCGATCAGGTCCTGCCGTACCTGCTCGCTCACCGCGAGCAGCACGCTGCTGCGACGCGCGCAGAAGCGCTCCAGCCAGCGGAAGACCCGCTCCTTGAGCGGACCGAAGTACCCCCGGAGCACATGGCCGTGGAAGGTGTGGACGACGACCGGCACGCCCGCGCGCCACGCCGCGACGCGCGCCACTAAGCCAGCCTTGGCGGTATGCGAGTGCACGACGTCCGGCTTCTCGCGGCGCAGAATGGCGATCAACTCGCGCACCGTGCGCCAATCGTTGCGGGGCGAGATCTCGCGCGACATGGTCTCCAGATAGAGTGGCGCCACACCGTGCTGCTCGGCATAGTAGGCCATGTCGCCCTCGGTGGGCGGCACACGGCCGGCCACCAGCACGCTGTCGAACTCCGGCGCGGCCAAGCGCTCGGTGAGCAGCGTGACATGGATGGCGGGACCGCCGACGTTGAGCCGGGCGATGACGCGCACGATCTTGATGGGTCGCTGATCTACCATAGGACGGTAGCACCATACCCGATGCCCGGCGGTCGGTCAACGGTGGTCTGCGGCGGCGTTCGGTCCAGGTCGCAGTCGTGCCGGCACTCTGCTTGACGGCACGATTCCGGTGGCGTACCCTCCCGGCAGCCAGACCATGCCGGAGGTACCTGCCATGTTTCCCGTCGACCGCACCAACTGGGCCAACCAGCCATGGCTGCTGACCAGCGCTGGTGACCTGCAGACAGAGCGCCTGCAGGCCGCCGAAGAGGGCCGCGACCTGAGCAGTGTCGAGGACGAGTTCGCCACGCTCGCCACGCTCGATTTGGCCGTGGAGGCCAACCAGCGCCGCGCCGAGGCGCTGCTGGACCAGGTGCAGACGCTGCCGACGGTGGACGGATACGCTTACCGCGAACCGTCCGACCTGGAGGGCATTCGGGCCGAGCGGCCGGCGCCCGTGGTCATCGATGCGGCCGCCGCCAGCGGCGAGGCACTGCGCGACAAAGCGCTTGGCGCCTGGCTCGGCCGTTGCGCGGGCTGCCTGGTCGGCAAGCCGGTTGAAGGCCGGCGCTCGCATCAGATCCGGCGCTACCTGGAAGCCCAAGGCCGGTGGCCGCTGGACGACTACTTCAGCGCCACCATCGACCCCGACCTGGCCAAGGAGTGCGGGTTCAACACCGGCTGGAAGGCGCTGTACGTCGAGGGCATCGACGGCATGGTCGAGGACGACGACACCAACTACACGGTGTCCGGGCTGGCCATCGTCAAGCGCTTCGGTCCCGACTTTGGGCCCGAGGATGTGGCGCGGTTCTGGTTGTCCGATATCCCCATCTTCCATGTGTGCACCGCCGAGCGGATCGCCTACCGCAACCTCGTCTGCTGCGTGCCGCCGCCGGCCTCTGCCTCGGTGCGCAATCCGTACCGCGAGTGGATCGGCGCGCAGATCCGGGCCGACTTCTATGGCTACGTGAATCCGGGCAACCCAGAGCGCGCCGCCGAGTACGCCTGGCGCGACGCCTCCATCAGCCACATCAAGAACGGCATCTACGGCGAGATGTGGGTGGCCGCCATGCTGGCCGCGGCCTACCAGACCAGCGATCTGGTAACCATCATCCGCGCGGGTCTGGCCCAGGTGCCCGCGGCCAGTCGCCTAACCGAACGCATCGACGGCGTCCTGGCCCTGCACGCGCGCGGCGCGAGCTACGAACAGGCCATTGGCTATGTGACAGCGCGTTGGGACGAGAACAAGGGGCACGACTGGTGCCACACGATCTCCAATGCCGAGATCGTGGCCGTGGCGCTACTGTGGGGCGAGATGGATATGACCCGGACCATCTGCCGCGCGGTCATGCCGGGCTTCGACACCGACTGCAACGGGGCCACCGCCGGTAGCGTGCTGGGCGTGGTGCTGGGCGCGACCAATCTGCCTGCAAAGTTGACCGATCCCCTCAATGACACGCTGTACACCGGCGTGGCCGGCTACCATCGCGTGGCCATCAGCCAGATGGCCGACGAGACGATCGACCTGATCGCCCGAGTGCAAGGAGCTTAGTGCCATGGCCAAGGCAGTCGCGCGGCCCGTGCCGTTCACCCATGTCCATCTCGATGACGTCTTCTGGGCACCCAAGCTGAAGGTCAACCGCGAGCGCACGCTGCGCGCGCAGTATGACCAGTGCCAGGAAACCGGCCGCATCGGCGCCTTCGAGCTGGGCTGGAAGCCGGGTGACCCCAACCAGCCGCACATCTTCTGGGATTCCGACGTCGCCAAGTGGATCGAGGCCGTGGCCTACTCCCTGGCCGATCAGCCCGACGCTGACCTCGAGAGGCTGGTCAACGAGGTGGCGGAGCTGGTCGCCTCGGCGCAGCAGCCCGACGGTTACCTCAACGTCCACTTCACTGTGGCGGAGCCCGAAAAGCGCTGGACCAACCTGCGCGATTGGCACGAGCTGTACTGTGCCGGCCATCTCATCGAGGCCGCCGTGGCGCACCACGCCGCGACCGGCAACCGCGTGCTGCTCGACGCGCTGTGTCGCTATGCGGACTACATCGGCACGGTATTTGGCACGGGCGAGGGCCAGAAGCGCGGCTACTGCGGGCACGAAGAGATCGAACTGGCGCTGGTCAAGCTGGCGGGCGCCACCGGTGAGCAACGCTACCTGGACCTGGCCAGCTATTTCGTCGACGAGCGCGGCCAGGGCGACCCGCACTACTTCGACGTGGAAGCCCAGGCCAGGGGCGAAGGCGTCGAGGCGCTGTTGCACCGCCATGGCGGGCATTCGCGCTACGAGTACAATCAGAGCCACGTGCCGGTGCGCGAGCAGAGCGAGGCCGTCGGCCACGCCGTACGCGCCATGTACCTCTACTCGGCCATGGCCGACCTGGCCGGCGCGCTCGGTGACGATGCGCTGAAGGCGGCCTGCGAGCGGCTGTGGGCCGACCTGACCGAGCGCAAGATGTACGTCACCGGTGGCATTGGCCCGTCGAGCCGCAACGAGGGCTTCACGTCGCCCTTCGACCTGCCCAATGAGACCGCCTACGCCGAGACCTGCGCCGCCATCGGCCTGGTCTTCTGGGCCCAGAGGCTGCTGCAGCTCGATCTGGACAGCCGCTACGCCGATGTCATGGAGCGCGCGCTCTACAACGGCACGATCAGCGGCGTCAGTCTCGATGGCGAGCGCTTCTTCTATGTCAATCCGCTGGCCAGCAGCGGCGGCCACCATCGCCAGAGCTGGTTCGGCTGCGCCTGCTGCCCGCCGAACCTGGCCCGGATGATGGCCAGTCTGGCCGGCTATGTGGCGTCCACCACGGCTGATGGCGTGGCACTCCACCTCTATGCCGCCGGCACCATCGACGCCGACGGGCGCCAACTGACCGTAGCCACGGAGTACCCGTGGGACGGCACGGTGACCATCACCGTGGGCACGGCCGGCAACTGGGACCTGGCTCTGCGCATTCCCGGCTGGTGCCGCGACTGGTCGGTGTCGGTCAACGGCCTGCCGACCGAGGCCGAGGTGACCAAGGGCTACGCCGCGCTGCGGCGCGATTGGATGGCCGGCGATCAGGTGACCTTGAACCTGGCCATGCCAGTGGCTCTGGTCGAGGCCTGCCCGCGCGTCGGTGATGACCTGGGCCGCGTGGCGATCACGCGTGGGCCGGTGGTCTACTGCCTGGAGGCCGAGGACAACGGCATCGATCCGCGCCTGCTGGCCTTGCCCGCCGGCGCCAAGTTCGTCACGCGCTGGGAACCCGGCATGCTCGGCGGCGTGGTGGTCATCGACAGCGTGGCGTTGGCGCCGCGGCTGGATGGCTGGCAAGGCGAACTCTACCGGCCGGCGGGCAGCACCGCGTGGACTCAGGTCCCGCTGCGAGCCATCCCCTACTATGCCTGGGATAACCGCGACGCTGGTGCCATGGCGGTGTGGCTGCCGCTACACTGAGCAGCCGGCGAGCATGGCGGCCTACGGCCAACCGCCGCGCGCTTGACAGGAGGCGCCCGCGAGGGCATCTTGTCGGCCTGGGAGCATTGATTTGCACAGCATGGGCGGCGGCGGCGGACGAGGACGAGGGCGCCACGGACCTGAAGGTGGCGCCGGTCCACGTCATGTCAGCCTGCGACAGCCTTTGCCCGAGGCGATCACCGCCTTCGCGGGCGAACTGGGCATCGAGCCCAAGATCGCCATGGCCGCGGACATCGATTCCGAGGGCCGGTTCGGTCAGCGTTGGGTGTTGGCTCAGCCGGGTCGGCTCGTGGTGGTGCAGGGCGAGACGCCCGAGGTGCTGCTCGATCTTGACCTGAGCACCGTGCGCGATTGGCGGATCGACAGCGGCATCGGCACCAAGGCGCTGGTGGCGTTGGTCGGTGCCGACCAGATCCGCGTCGCGCGCTTCTCCCACGCCTGTGCCGACCGCTTCGCCAAGGCCCGCAGCCGCTTGGCTGCCTGGGCCAAGGGCGAACAACTAGACGAGGTGGAGCAGGAGAGCGACGACGAGCGCGTCTGCTCGCGCTGCAAGTTGCCGCTGCCCGAGGGTAGCCGCGTGTGCCGCAAGTGCTTCGACCGCGGCCATGCGCTCAAACGGCTTTACCACTACATCCAGCCGCACCTGGGCAAGCTGCTGACCATGCTGGCCCTGGTCTTGCTGAGCACGGGCCTCGGCCTGGTCATGCCGCAGTTCCACGGTCTGCTGTTCGACCGCGTGCTCTCGCGCGCGCCCAACCCTGACCACATGGGCGGGCGATGGGTGCAGTGGATGATCGTCGCCCAGACGCGTGAAGGCGTGCTGGGGCAGATCGTTCTGTTCATCCTGATGTTCCAGATACTCGGCGCGTGCATCTCCATGGTGCGCGGCCGGGTGGCCTCGTGGCTGGCCTACTACGTGGTCCACGACATCCGCACCGAGCTGTATGACCATCTGCAGACGCTGACTCTGCGCTACTACGACAAGCGCCAGACCGGCGCGCTCATGTCGCGGGTGACCAACGACACACGCGCCATGCAGGGCTTCCTGATCGACGGGTTTCAGAACCTGATCATCAACACCATCACGCTGGTGGGCATCGGCGCGTTGTTGCTGCACGACAACTGGCGGCTGGCTCTCCTGACACTGGCGCCGGCACCGTTGGTGACCTTCCTGGCCACGGCCTTCTGGCGGCGCATCCGCTTGTACTACGGCCGGCTATGGCAGCGATGGGAACGCATGTCGGCGACCATCTCCGACAGCCTGGGCGGCGTGCGCGTGGTCAAGGCCTTCGCCGCCGAAGGTCGCGAATCCAAGCGCTTCGAACGCGACAGCCTGGACCTGGCCGAGGCCGGCACCGCCGCCAACACGCTGCGCGCCACGCTGACGCCGTGGCTCATGTTCGCCACCGGCTCCAGCGGGCTGCTCGTGTGGTACTTCGGCGGCTTGCAGGTGCTAACCGGGAGGATGTCCCCGGGCGAACTGGTGCAGTTCTTCGCCTACCTGGGCATGATCTACGGGCCGATCCAGTGGCTGTCCGACCTGTTCAACTGGTTCCAGGAAACGCTGGCCGCTTCCGAGCGCGTGTGGGAAGTGCTCGACGAGCAGCCCGACATGGTCGTCGACCGCGAGGCCACGCGCCTGGCCACGGTCGAAGGCCGCTTCGAGTTCGACAACGTCACCTTCGGCTACGAGCGGCATGAGCCTGTGCTGCACGACGTCTGCCTGACCGTTGAGCCGGGGGAGATGATCGGCCTGGTGGGCCACAGCGGCGCCGGCAAGTCGACCATGATCAACCTCATCTGCCGGTTCTACGACGTGGATGAGGGCTGCCTGCGCATCGATGGTGTCGACGTGCGGAAGGTGCACCCGGAAGACTACCGCAAGCATATCGGCGTGGTCTTGCAGGACAACTACCTGTTCAACGGCAGCATTTACGCCAACATCGCCTACGGCGCGCCGGAGGCCCTGCCCGAGGCGGTCTTCGCCGCGGCGCTGGCGGCCAATGCGCACGAGTTCATCGTCGGCCTGCCCGACGGCTACGACACCATCGTCGGCGAGCGCGGCCACCGCCTGTCGGGCGGCGAGCGCCAGCGGGTGAGCATCGCCCGGGCCATCCTGCACGATCCACGCGTACTGATCCTCGACGAGGCGACCGCCTCGGTGGACACCAAGACCGAGCGCGCCATCCAGCAGGCGCTGGAGCGCCTGGTCAAGGGCCGCACCACCTTCGCCATCGCCCACCGGCTGAGCACACTGCGCAATGCCGACCGGCTGGTGGTCATCGACAAGGGTCGCGTGGCCGAGATCGGCACGCACGACGAGCTGATGAACAAGGAGGGCGGCGTGTTCCGCAAGCTGGTCGAGATGCAGACCGACATGAACCGCATCACCTACGTGGGAGGCTGACGTGGAGTATCGCCGTCTGGGCCGCTCTGGCCTGAAGGTCAGCGCGGTGGGCCTGGGCACTTGGCTCACCTTCGGCCGGGACCAGGATCGTGACAACGCGGTAGTCGACGCCGCCATCGACGAGGGCATCAACCTCTTCGATACTGCCAACACCGACGCCAAGGGCCAGGCCGAAGTGCATCTGGGCCGGGCGCTGAGTCGCCATCGGCGCGACGACCTGGTCATCGCCACCAAGGTCTGGGGACCCATGGGCCCCGGCCCCAACGAACGCGGCCTGTCGCGCAAGCACCTGCGCAGCCAATGCGAGGCCAGCTTGCGCCGACTGGGCGTGGAGACCATCGACCTCTACCAATGCCAGCGGTACGACAGCGAAGTAACGCTGGACGAGGTGGTCGCCACCATGACCGACCTGGTGCGCGCGGGCAAGATCCACCACTGGGGCGTCTGCGGCTGGGACGAGAACCAACTGCACAACGCGGCGCAGATCGCCGATGGGCTCGGCCGCGAGCCACTGGCCGCCTATCAGGCGCGCTACAACCTGCTCGACACCGAGGCCGCCGCGACCTTGTTTCCCACCTGCTGGCAGCGCTCGCTGGGCATCATCGCCTACTCGCCGCTGGCCCAGGGGGTGCTGACCACGAAGTACGTGGGCGGCGGCGAGCCGGCCGAAGGCACCCGGCTGGCCGATGAGCGCTACGGCCGCAACGCGCGCGAACGCTACGGCGATCGCCTGCAGGCCGGCGTGGTCTACGCGGTGCAGGAAACCGCCTGGACGCTGAGCGCCACCCCGGCGCAAGTGGCCTTGGCGTACGTCATTCGGCCCAATGGCGCCACGGCGGCGGTGTTCGGCGCCAGCACGCCCGAGCAGGTGCGCGAGAACGCTGGCGCGGCGACTCTGACACTGGAAGAAGGGCTCGCCCAGCGACTCGAATGGGCGTAGCCGTTCTGTTATGATGTGAGGTGCCACGAGGGAGCTGCGCGGATGGGTTTCGGCGAGATCACCGCCGCCTGGGTCAATGACGTCGGCCGAGTGCGCGAGAACCAGGAGGACAGTTACGTCCTGTGGCTCGCGCCCGACGGCGAGGCGGCCAGCGGCCTGCGTGCGGTGGCCGCCGTGGCCGACGGCATGGGCGGCCACCAGGCCGGCGAAGTGGCCAGCGCGCTGGTGGCGCAACGCCTCCAAGACTACCTCTGCGCCTTTGCCGATCAGCTCACTTTCGGCACCGCGGCCGAGGTCAGCGAGTACCTGCACGAACTGATCGCCGACGCCAACGCGGCCGTCCATCGGTTGGGCGCGCAGATCGGTGGCATGAGGCCGGGCACGACACTGACCTGTGCGGTGGTCTGGCGCGACCAGTTGGTGCTGGCGCACGTGGGCGACAGCCGCGCCTACCTGGTGCGCGGCATGCGCTGCGAGCGCATGACCCGCGACCACACCTACGTCGCCGACCAGATCCGCCAGGGCCTGATGACCAGCGAGCAGGCGCGCACCTCGCCGCTGCGCAACAGCCTGATCCGCTGCATCGGCGTGGAGCCGGAGGTGCGCTGCGACCTGTCCACGCGCGAACTGCTGGAAGGCGACCTGCTCGTCCTCTGCTCCGATGGTCTGAGCGAATACGTGCAGGACGCCGAACTGGCGGAGGTCGTGGCCTCGCGGCCGCTCGAGGCGGCTGTCGATGATCTCAAGGGCCGCGCGCTGGAGCGTGGCGGGCACGACAACGTGACGGTTGTCGCGCTGCAATGCGGCGCGCGCGTCATCCTGCCCGAGGGTGCCGAACTGGATCTCGCAGGCGAAGGCCAGCCGGTACCCGAGGCGCCAGAGCCGCCCGCGGAGGAGGCCTCGGTGGCCGGCGAGCCGCCAAGCGGCGTCAGCCCCGGCGTGTTGGCGCTCATCGTGCTGGTCGTGTTCCTCGTGGTGGCTGCCGCGGTGCCGCGCCTGGTGCGTCGCCCGCCTGGCCCGACCGGCGATACGATGACTTCCGCCTCGACCTCGACCGCGACCACCGTGCCGCCACCGCCGCGGACCAAGGCCGGCCCCGGCGGGGCGGCCTCGAAGGTCGGCCAGGCGAGCCTGATGGTGCTGTTCTCGTCCGACGGTAAGGACGTCGTGATCGGCTCGCCGACCGGTGGGCTGGTAGTTGAGGGCGGTTCGGGCTATACGGTCGAGCGCACCAAAGAGGGCAACTACCGCGTCCGGCTCCTCAACGCCGCGCAAGGCCAGGCCTTCGTGCTGGTGCCCAAGGGCGGGGGAGTCGAGGTCGGCCGAGGCCTGCTGTCGACCCGCGCCAATGAGGCCAGCTTCCACCTGACCAACGGTCAGTACGAGCTGCGCGTCGGCGGCGAAGGCCGCATCGTGGCGCTGCTTACCGTCACAACACCCGGTACGCAGGCCGCGCCGTCGGGCGTTCGCTGAGCGGAAGGAAAATGCCGTGAGGCCCAAGGTCAAACGAGCCTGCCTCACTATGGCTCTGGGCGTGGCGAGCCTCGTGGGCGGCGGCGTGACTGCCCACCTGCTGCTGCCAGCCAGACCGCCGGTCACGCGGGTCCCGCTGGCCCCCGAGCCGCCGGGCGTCGTCGCCGACCCGCCGGCCGAGCAGCCCAAGCCCAAGCCCGAACCGCCGGCACGAGTCATCTGTATCGACCCCGGCCACCCGTCAGAGAACGGTGCCGGCGCTGTGGCGGCCGACGGACTGCGCGAGGTGGCCGCCAATTGGCAGGTGGCGCAGGCACTACGCACCGAACTGGTCCGCCGGGGCACCAAGGTGGTGATGACCAAGGCCAAGGAAGGCCAGAAGGTCACCAACCGCAAGCGGGCCGAAATCGCCAACGAGGCTCACGCCGATCTGTGTGTCCGGCTGCACTGTGATGCCAACAGCGGCCAGGGGCACACCGTCTACTACCCCGAGGAATCCGGCACGGTCGACGGCCGGACCGGGCCTGACAAGGCCGTCCGCGAGGCCAGCGGCCATGCCGCGCAGGCCATGAGTGCTGCGCTTCGTGAGGGCCTCGGTGGCGAACTGACCGACAACGGCGTCAAGACCGACCGCGAGACCGCCATCGGCCGCAAGCAGGGCGCCTTGACCGGCTCCATCTACAGCCACGTGCCGGTGCTGACCATCGAGATGGTGGATCTGACGCATGCCGCCGATGTGCGCTGGATGCGTTCGGCAGAGAACCAGCGCAAGATCGCCGCCGCCCTGGCCGACGGCGCCCTGCGCTTCGCGGATGGTGCGCGATGATCGAGCCCAGGGCGCAGTCCGACGCGTTCATGGTGGTCTGGGGCCTGGCCGCCATCGAGGCACAGGCCGGCGGCTTCGCGGCCGTGGAGCCGGCGCACTTCGTGTTGGGTCTGGCCAAGGCGTGCGACCTGAGCACGGCCGAGATCGCCGAATTGGCCGGCTGCCGACCGGAACTCGCCGAGCCTGAGATCCGCGTCGTGCGCGCCGCCTTCGCCTTGGCTGGCATCGCGCCAGCGGCGCTGCGCCGGCGGTTGCGCGCGGTGCTCGGGCGTGGCGGCCAGATCACCGAGCAGCGGCAGGTGTTGCAGCGCAGCAGCGAGGCGCGCGACGCTTGCCTGGCCGCGCAGCAGGCCGCCGACGCCGCCGACCAGCCCATGCGGCTGGTGCATCTGCTGGCCCAACTGCTGGCACGGCCGACTATGGCGCCGCTGCTGGTGCGCTGTGATGTGCCTGTGGCGGCCCTGCGAGCGGCCGTGGACCAGCTGCTGGGCGACCAGGCCGGCGTGCCGGCGGCGGCCGCCGCGCCGACCGTTGGTGTGCTCGACCAGGTCGGCCGAGACCTGACGGCGCTCGCGCGCGCCGGACAGCTCAAGCCCGTCCACGACCGCATCGAGCAGATCACTGCCTTGGGCCGCGCGCTGGTACGCAGCGAGAAGAACGACGCGCTGCTGGTCGGCGAGCCCGGCGTGGGCAAGACGGCCATCGTCGAGGGGCTGGCACAGCATCTCGCGGCGCTGGAAGGGCCGGACGACCTGCGGCACTGTCGCATCGTCGAGGTCAGCATGTCGGCGCTGCTGGCCGGTGCACGCTACCGCGGGGAGTTTGAGGAGCGGCTCAACGCCATCCTGACCGAGGCGGGCCACGACCCCAACCTGGTCCTGTTCATTGACGAACTGCACACCATCGTCGGCGCGGGCGGCGAGGGCGCGTCGGACGCCTCCAACATCCTCAAGCCCGCGCTCAGCCGCCGCGAGGTGCGGCTGGTGGGCGCCACCACGGTGGCCGAGTATCGCCGGCTGGTGGAGACCGATGCCGCGCTCGACCGCCGGTTCGAGGTCATCTGGGTCGATGAGCCCACCAGAGACGAGGCCGCAGCCATCGTCGGCAGCCTGGTGGCGCGGTTCGAGGCGCATCATGGCCTGACCATCACACCGCAGGCCGTGGCCGCGGCGGTCGACCTGAGCGTGCGCTACCTGCCCGACCGGCGGCTGCCCGACAAGGCCATTGACCTGCTGGACCAGACCTGCGCCGCGGCGCGGCTGCATACGCTGGGCGCCGTGGTCGACAACGAGCCGCACCGCACCATCGACCGCATCGATGTGGCGCAGGTGGTGGCCGGATTGCGGCGGCTGCCGCTCGACCAGGTGCGCGAGACCGAAGCGGAGCGCCTGCTGCGCATGGAAGCCGCACTCAACCGGCGCGTCATCGGTCAGGAGCAGGCCGTTGCCGCGGTCTGCCGCGCAGTGCGCACGGCCCGTGCGGGTCTGGTGCGCCCTGGCCGGCCGGAGGCCACGTTCCTGTTCGCCGGGCTGCCCGGTACGGGCAAGACCGAGTTGGCCAAGGCGCTGGCCGAGTACCTGTTCGGCGATGAGCGGCGGCTCGTCCGCTTCGACATGAGCGAGTATGCCGAGGAGCACTCCACGGCTCGTCTGATCGGCGCGCCACCGGGCTATCTGGGCCATGACGAGCCCGGCCAGCTGACCGACGCCGTGCGCACCACGCCCTATGCGGTGCTGTTGTTCGACGAGATCGACAAGGCCCATCCGCGTCTACTGGACATCTTCCTGCAGGTCTTCGACGAAGGCCGCCTGACCGATGGGCATGGCCGCACGGTCAGCTTTGCCGAGACCATCATCGTGTTGACCAGCAATCTGGGCAGCCGCGAGGCGCTGGCCCGGCTGGACAACAACCATGTCGGCTTCCGGCAACGCGCCATGGAGCCAGGCGACCTGACGGGTTACCATCGCATCGTCGACGACGCGGTGCGCCATGCGCTGCGGCCCGAGTTGCTCAGTCGCATCGATGAGGTGCTGGTCTTCGAGCCGCTCGACGCCAAGTCGCTGAGGCGCATCATCGATCAGAGCGTGCACGAGGTGGAGCAACGGCTGGCGCAGCGGCGCATCCGCCTGCGGCTGGACGACACGGTCTACGAGGCGTTGCTGGCTGGCGGCGAAGGTCAACAGACCGATGCCCGCCTGCTCGACCGCGCCGTGGAGCGACGGCTCATTCAGCCGCTGGCCGACCAACTGCTGCTGGGCTCGGTCAAGGACGGCTCGGAACTGTGGGTGCGCATGGTGGACGGCGAAGCCCGGTTCCGCGCTATCAGCTAGGCTACTTGGACCGGGCCAAATCGTTGACCAGCGCGGCGCCGGTGTTGATCAGGTTCTGCAAGATGCGCATGCCGCCGTAGTAGCGGGCCGGCATGGCGCTCTTGGACACCATGTAGAGGTTGCCGACCGCGGTCTTGGCCGCGGAGCCACGGCAACCCCAGGTGCGCCGTCCGCCGGCAAAACCCTCGAAGTCGAGCATCGACGCGCGCTCGATGTCGTCCCGGGGGCGCAGGTCTCGCAGGTCCATGGCGTAGCTCATCCACAGGCCGTCGCCGTTGGGCCGAGGCATGAGATTGAGGAAGTCTTGCGAGCCATAGGGATGCGCCATGGCGAACACGGCCGAAGCTTTGCGCACGTAGAACTGCGGTGGGAACACGACCCGCACGTTGCGGTCCTGGAAGAAGGACGCCAGGTAGTCGCGCAAGCCGGGCTGTTCCACCTTGGTCAACGGGCGCAGTTGCTCGCTCTGCCGCAGGTCGTGGTCTTCCTGGAGCACACTGGCCACGAGGTGGTAGCTGACGCTATTGAATGTGGCCAGCCCGCCGGCGATGCTGATGTTGAACCCGCTGGTGCAGCGCGCCTTGTTCAGCCAGCGCAGCGCCGGGTTGGTGTCGCGCAGGCCGCGGCACTGCATGAACAGGTTGAAGCCCTCGGCCAGCGTGCTGTAGCCGAAGCGCGTGTTGGTGAAAATGTGTGTTCGCTCGGTGGCCGACATGCGGCGCATGGCCTCGGCGCTGCGGTGCGCCGCCGAATCACCGGGTAGATCGCCCAAGGACATCCCCGCCATCGCGCAGACGCGCTCGGGTGTGACATGCGCGGGCAAGTGCATCCAGTCCGAGGCGCGCAGGCCTTCCACATCGAACACCAGGCCATAGGACAGGTTGGGCGTGATGACGCTGGGGGTCAGGCCGGCTTTCTCGCCGACGCGGCCCTCGGGTTCGGTGTCGATGTAGGTTTTGGCCACCACGCGCGTGCCCTCGCCGGTGACGATGCCGGTGAGCGCGTCCGCCCGCATCTCGACGTGCAGGGAGTTGTAGGTGGCGGTGCGCAGGAGCGTGATGCTCTTGGCGTAGTAGCTGCGCAGATAGCGCTCGAGCCGGCCGCTGATGCCGGGCGGCAGCGCCCAGAAGTTGTTCGCGGCCATGCCCAGCGCATCGCGGAACAGCCGCAACTGCTCGGGCGGCCGCGGCAGGAACGGCTCGCCGTCAAAATAGCGCAGGTTGCCACCCGTATCCGAACAGAGCCCGCCCAGCGGGCCGGCATAGACCAGGACCACAGGCCAACCGCGGTCGGCAGCGGCCATGGCGATGATGATCGATTCCAGCTCTCCGCCGACCACTGCCAGCCTGGTTTTCAGCTCCCGGGCGATTCTCGGTTGCGGGTCCCAGTCGAGCGGGCTGAGCGTCATGCCCTGGCCGTCGGCCTCCACCTGGAAGCGGGTCACCTGGGGCCAGGCGCGGCGCGCCTCCTCGGCCAGTTGGATGGTGCGGCGGTAACGCTCGCGCTCAGGCCCCTCGGCCATGTCGTCGGCGGCGCGGCGCAGGCGGTCCAGGCGGAACAGCAAGTCGCGCGAGTAGACCGGCTTGCCCGGGCAGAGGAAGTCCGGGTCGGAGACCATCGGCGTATGCTCGGTGGCGCCCGGCGCTGCCGTCGCCGCGTCGACCGCGCCGGGCGGGTCATCGACCGCGGCGCGGTGACGTTGACAGCCGGCAAGCGACAAGCTACCCAGAAGCAGCGACCAGACTACCGATCGACGAACTACCAGGACCATGCGCGCCATGCTACCTACCGAATCGAAGAGGGACCTTGCGCTCGATGCCCGGCGACCAGGTGCCGCTCGGCGAAGGCCAGGTACTTGTCCCAATCGTACTCGGTGATGTCGTGCTTGCCGATGCGCAAATGGTAACCGATTGACTCGCCGACGGGAGTCGCCGGCGCGGGCCAGGTCTCGGTGCCCAGGCCGGACAGCCCAAACAGGCTGTAGACCGGTCCGGCGCCGACACCGGACAGGAACTCGCCCTTGGGGTCCGCCCACTTGTCTTCGGTGGCGCTGGCGATGTAGCACGGCCGCGGCGCACACAGGGCGATCAGTTCGTGGAAGTCCACCGGCAGATCATGTTCGCGGTCGGCGAAGCGTGCGTAGCCGGGGGCGAACCAGTGTGGGAAGGCCGTTGTGATGCGCGCCAGCGACTCGCCGAAGCAACGGCGCGTCAGGGCCGCGCCGCCTTCGCCCGAGTCGTTGGACACGACCATGGCGAAGCGCTCGTCCTGCGCGCCGGCCCACAGCGAGGTCTTGCCCAGCCGTGAGTGGCCAATGACCGAGACCTTCGAACCATCGATGTCGGGCAGCGTCTGCAGGTAGTCCAGGCAACGACTGAGCCCATACGACCAGGCGCCGATGGCCCCCCAGTCGTCCTGCTTCCACGCCGTCTGTGCGCCCTGCGGGCTCATGGCCGCGCGCAGGCCGGTCTTCCAGCCCTCGGCATGGTCGGGCTCGATGTCGCCGTAGTAGGCCGTGGCCACGGCAAAGCCGCGCGCGAGAATCATGTCGATGGGCCAGCGGTCGAGGCCCGTGCCGCGCGTGGCCTCGGTGGCGCGGTTGTTGACGAAGCCCGGCTTGCCGTTGGCGTGCCAGGTGCGCGCCAGCCGCACGGCTGGGTCGGCGGTCGTGGCCTGGTTGCCATCGAAGTTCAGGCCCAGGAAGGCCGGCGCCTTGCCTTGCACGTGGTTGGGCGAATAGACCAGCAGGTCGACGAACGGCCCATCGCGCCGGCCGAGCAGGTAGATCGTTACCTGCCGGCGCGTGGCGCGGCCGCCCAGAGCCTGGCTGTCCTGCTCGACCACCTCGGCCAGGATCGGTGCGGGCGCCGGCGTGCGGCCATAGACCACCGAGCGAAACAGCTCCATGACTTCGGGTCGACGGCGCTGGACCCAGTCCTCGGCGCTGCGCACGGGCGAGCCGTCGCTGGCGACGAGCACGGGGGGCAGGGCATAGGCGGGCACGTTGGCCTCATCCTCGCTGATCGGTCGAGCCAGCAGAAGGCTGGCGCCCAGGCAGGTGGCGCAGAGCAACATGGCCGCAGTCTCCGCTACATGACTTCGCCACACGGCGGCGTCACCCTCTTCGGAGAGGAAACACGGGTCGCGCGGCGTAGTGGCCGGGCAGCTCGCCAAGGAGAGGAGTCGGTGATGTTGGATCCGCGCATGGAGCAGGCGATCAACGAGCAGATCAACCGCGAGATGTGGTCAGGCTATATCTATCTGTCCATGGCCACCTGGTTCGACGACCTGGGGCTCAAGGGCTTCTCGCACTGGATGCGGGTGCAGCACAAAGAGGAAGAGACCCATTCGCTGATGATGCTGGGCTATGTCAGCGAGGCGGGCGGCCGGGTGCTGCTGGCGCCCATTGCCGCGGTGGACACCGAGTGGTCGTCGCCGCTGGCCGCCTTCCAGGAGGTGCTGGAGCACGAACTCAAGGTTTCTGCCTGGATCAGCGAGCTGGTCGACCTGGCCCTGGAACTCAAGGATCACTCGACCAACGCCTTCCTGCAGTGGTTCGTCACCGAGCAGGTCGAAGAGGTGTCCACGGCCAAGGGCCTGGTGGACACGCTCAAGTTCGTCGACGGCAATCCGCACTCGGTGCTGATGCTCGACCGCGAGCTTGGTGCGCGCGCCTTCACGCTGCCTGCCCCAGCGGCGGCGCTGGGCGTGCTGTAGGTCGTTGCCCGCGGCGAGCGTCCCCGGTGACGCTCGCCGCATGACCAGAGCGAGCACTCCGCTTATGACCGTCCCACGCGTCGCGGGCTTGGCCCTGGCGCTCTGGCTCGTCACGGCCCAGGCCGCCGAACCGGCGTGGCCGGGCAACGGCCCGCTATGGTGCCCCAACAGCCACCCGTTCCACACCATCTTCCTGGACCAGCCGCTGCTGGATCCCGTGCTGCCCCGGCGCCCGTGCTTCGAGGTCCACGTCACGGAGGCCAACACGCTGGCCTACTCGAGCAATGTGACCGGTAGCCCCGCCTGGTACGCGCTGCAGAGCAACCTCAACCAGGGCCGGCCACAACAGCCGCTCGACGCGGCGATGATGCGCGACTGGGCGGCGGCCCATCCCTCAAACACCTACCTCTTCGCCGACACCGAGACGACCCGGCTCAGCCTGGCGGCCACCGTGCCGATCGGCCGCCGCTGGGGCGTGCGCGCCGAGCTGCCGTTGCAGGCACACTGGGGCGGCCTGCTGGACGAGGTCATCAAAGGCTGGCATCGCCTGCTCAACTTCCCCGATCTGGGCCGCAGCTACACGCCCAGTGGCCATGCGCAGATCCTCGTGGCCCGCGGCGACCAGTCGCGCTACTTCGACGGGTCGAGCGCGCTGGACCTGGGTGACCTCGTGGTGCGTGGGCTCTACGCCGCGCGGCGCGAGACGCATGGCGGGCCGGCCGTGATGGTTGCGGGCAGCCTCAAGGCGCCCACGGGCGCCGTCAGCCGCTTCGCCGGCTCGGGCAACTGGGAAGGTGGGCTGTCGGTCAATGCCGCCAAGTCCTGGGGCGACTTTCGCACCTATCTGGGCGCGGGGTACACCTGGCATTCTGCCTGGAAGGGCCTGAGCCGTGTGCCCATCGCCAACACGCTGGACCTGCACGCGGGCCTCGAGATGCGCGTGGACCGCCACTGGTCCTGGCAGGTGCAGATCAGCCGCGAGGAGCAGGCCTTGGCCAAAGCCGAGCCGGGCAGCTTCGGCGGCGCGGCCTGGCGGCTGGCGGGCGCCGCACACTACCGCCTGGGGCCCGACGCCGTGCTCGACTGGTCGTTCACCGAGAACCTTACGGAGAACGCGAACACCGAGGATCTGAGCATCCAGACCGGGCTGCGCTGGTCGATGTTCTGAACCCGCGCCCGCAGGACTGCCCGGTGCGTGCGCGAATGGGTCGGCATGAAAGCCAGACTCCTCCTGCTCCTCGGCGCTCTGCCGTGCCTTGCTTGCGCCGCGGTCTTCCAGGTGCTCGATCCGGTTGGTCCCGACGACACCGTGCTCGTGGTGGGCGATGGCCTGCCGCGAGCGCCGCGTGTGGAGGTCGCGCGGCTGCCCGACGGCGAGGCTGGCGAGCCCAAGCCCGCGGCCTGGTCAGGCGCTGGCCAAAGCGCCGAGGTCCTGGCTGCCACCAGCGACGGGCTCAAGTTCCTCGTGCCGGCCAAGATGCCGGCGGGCATAGTCGCCTGGCGCCTTGACGGCCAGTTCCAGGGCCTGCTGAACCGGCCCACAGCCTGGTGGCTGCAAGGCGACCGCGGACCGAGCGCGACTCCGGGCGGCTGGCTGCGGGTCTGTGGCAAGAGCCTGGGCACCAAGGCGGTGGTCATGTTGCGCGGCACCAAGACCCGCCGCGTGGCCGCGGTCGCCGACCGCTACACGCTGCGTGCCGACCTGCCCGCCGACATGACTCCAGGCACCTATCAGGTGTACGTGCACAACGGCCTCGGTGGTCCGCTGGGCTGGAGCGAGCCCCTGGCGCTGGTCGTGGACCAGCCTCGGCCCGAGCCGGGCCGGGTCTATGACGCCCGCGAGGCCGGTGCGCAGGGCAACGGCGACATCGACGACACCGTTGTGCTGCAAGGCCTCCTGGATAGGGCCGGCGCCGAGGGCGGCGGCACCGTGCGGTTGCCGCGCGGGCGATATCTGGTGAGCGCGACGATCAAGGTCCCGCCGCGGGTCACGCTGCGCGGCGACACGCGGGAGCTGACCAGCCTCTGCTGGCCCGATGCCGACCCGCCGCTGCCCGCGCTGGTCCAGGGCACGCACGGCTTCGCGGTGACCGACCTGACACTGTACGCCAGCGGTCACCAGCATGTGCTCGTGGGCGATCTGGGCAGCGTGCCCGACGCCGGCGACATCACGCTGGCGCGGCTGCGGGTGCGGGCGAACACCTACCGCGGTCATCTCGAGACCAAGGAGGTGGACAAGCGGCTGGTCGACAGTCTGCGCTGGTCCACCGGCGGCGGCGATACGGTTCGTATGGGCGGCCGCAACCTGAAGATCGTCGACTGCGACCTGTATGGCAGTGGCCGGTCCATCTTCCTCAACCGCGCGCGCGGCGCGCTCATCCGCGGCAACCGCCTGTTCAACGGCCGCTGGGGCTGGTACACGTTCGAAGGCTCCGACGGGCTGATCTTCGAGGACAACACGCTCACCGGCGCGGACCTGATGAGCACCGGTGGCGGGCTGTCCAACTTCACCACGCCGAGTTCCGAGCACATCTACTACGCGCGTAACCAACTCGACCTGATGCACGGCTGGGACCGCGAGGCGATGACCAGCGATGCCGGCGGCGGTGCCTGGTTCGGTCCCGTGGCCAGCGTTGACGGCGCCAAGACGACCATGGCCGGCGACGTCAAGACCGAGGGTCGGGACTGGGCTGGCGCGGGCGTGTTCATCGTCGACGGCCCAGGGCGGGGGCAATGGCGCCGGGTGCTGGCGGTGGACGGGCGCGTGGTCACGCTGGACCGGCCGTGGTTGCAGCCGCCGGGCCTGGGCTCCATCGTCACCATGACCATGTTCCATGGGCAATACCTGTTCGTCGACAACCGCTTCTCGGACAGTGGCGTGGCCATCCAACTCTACGGCATGGCCTGCGAGGCCATCTGCGATGGCAACGTGTCCATGCGCACCGCCGGATTCCACAACTTCGGCATGGACTATCAGGGCATCCAGCCGTCGTGGTACATCCAGTGGCTGAACAACGAGGTCGCCGAGGGCAACGTCTATCGCAGCGGACACGACAACTACCTGCTGGCCGGCGAGGCGCATCTGGGCATCTTCGCCCTGCCGCCGCGCGCCGACTTCGAGGCCTGCCTGACGCTGGGCTGCGTGGCGCGGGGCAACCGCCTGCGCAACAACGCCTACCTGGCCATCGGCGGCGCCGACCCCGCCAACCCGGCACACGAGAAGGCGTTCGTGCGCAACGTGGTGGCCGAGCACAACCGCATCGAAGACACCGATTACGGCATCTGGCTGCGCAAGGCGCAGGCCGACGTGCTGCTGCGCGACAACCAGTTCAAGAACGTCCGGCAGCCAATATGCGACGAGCGAGCCGAGGAGCAGGCCGCCGCGGCGAAGCGCGCCGCGCTGCTACGTGAGCCCGGACCGCTGGTCTGGTACCGCTTCGAGGAGGCCGCGGGCGACCGTGCGCCCGACGCCACCGGTCATGGCTACGCGGCTCGCTCGGTGGGCGAGGTCAAGTGGGTCGAGGGCCGGCAGGGCAAGGGCGCGCAGTTCGGCAAGGAGGTGTTCCTGCGCGTCAATGAGCCGACGCTGTTCAACCTCGACGCCGTGACGCTGGCCTGCTGGATCAAGCCCGACACCGTCGACGGACGGCAGGGGCTCATCGCCAAACGCCTGGTCGGCACCGAGGCGCCCTTCATCCTGTCGCTGTGGGATGGCGGGTTGGAGTTCGAGGCCACGGACACCAACGGCAAGTGGAGCTTCAACTTCCGCTCACCCAAGGCCCTGACCGCCGGCGTCTGGCAGCATGTCGCCGCCGTGGTCACACCCGGTGTGGGGGTGACGCTGTACGCCAACGGCCGGGCCATCGCTACCAAGGAGAATGCGGGCACGCGCGTGGGCAACCTGGAGCCGCTGATCATCGGGCGTGAGGCGTGGTCGGGCATCAATCTGGACCCGCACCCGTGCTTCTATAGCGGGCTCATGGACGACGTGAAGCTGTGGGGCCGTCCGCTCTCGGCCGCTGAGCTTCAGCGTGAGGCCGGCGGGCCGTAATGGCGGCGGCTGGCGGCGACACCCAGCGGCAGACACCGTGTAGCGGAGGAGGTGGCCATGTCTCGCCCGGTCTTCGATCCCGGTCCTGCTGCATCATACAAGCACGACCATCCCGAGATTCGCGACCCACTGGCCGCGCATGACAAGGCGGTCGGCCTGGGCCAGCGTGTGGCCGATGCCGTGGCCGCGGCGGTTGGCAGTTGGCCGTTCATCATCATCCAGTCGGTGCTCCTGGCCGGCTGGATCACCATGAACGTGTGGCTGGCCATCGCCGTGGCGCAGCACCGCGCCGCCCATCAGCCCTTCGATCCGTACCCGTTCATCTTGCTCAACCTGGTGCTCAGCTTCCAAGCGGCCTACACCGGGCCCGTGGTGATGATGAGCCAGAACCGCCAGAACGAGAAGGACCGCCTCACGGCCCACAACGACTACGTCATCAACCAGAAGGCCGAGGAGGAGATCAAAGTCATCCTCGACCACCTGGTGCATCAGGATCACATGCTGATCGCCATCATGGAGCAGTTGGCCAAGGTCGGCACGGTGGAGGGCCAGGAGACCATCCGCGGCGCGCTGGACGACTTGCGTGCCGCCGACCAGCGCGTTCTCGGCGGCTTGGCCGAACACGAGGACGGCTGACAGAGAGAGCTCGTCAGCGCAGGATCAATCGCACCACCGGCAGTTCCTGATCGCCGATACGCAGGCACTTGCGGCCACCGTCCGGCCGGTAGCCGCGCTGCGCGTAGAAGGCGAGCGAGGCATCGTTGGCCTCGAACACCCACAGCCGGATGGGCAGCAGCCGGCGCTCGGCCAGATAGCGCTCGGCCTGCTCCATGAGCGCGCGGCCGTGCCCGTGGCCCCAGTGGTCGGGATGCACGTAGACCGCGTACACCTCACCCCAACCGGGCTCGTCCGCGTCGCGGGACGGGCCGCAGGAGACAAAGCCGACCACTTGGCCGTCCACCTCCACGACCCAAGATCGTTCGGCGTGGTCGACCAGATAGTCGCCGAAGCGCGGGGCACGCTCGTCGACGGACATCGAACTAAGGTAGTCGGCGGAGACGATGTGGGCATAGGCGCGGCGCCAGCAGAGGATGTTGGCCTCGCAGCAGGCGCGGGCATCGTCGCGCCCAGCGACGCGCAGGGCCACGTCAGTGCGCTCCATCGAACCATGCAACCGCCGCGGTGCGGAACGCCGCGTCGTCGGGCAGTCTGCCGGTCGCGGCCCGCTGCTCGGCCAGCCAGGCCCGCGCCCAGGCGTAGAAGCGCTCGTGGGTGTCGTACACCGGCTGCTTGACGCCCTTGTCGTCGATCAGCCAGAAGCCGCGCTGTCGGCCGTCCTTGACCTCGTTGTTGTACATTTCCCAGTAGAGCACGAACGGGCAGCCCCAGCTCAGGCCGGTGCGCATGACCTGTCGCGAGCGCCTGTCCTGTTCGGCGGGCGTGATGTTCTCCGCGGGGAAGCCGTACTCGCCGATGAACACCCGCCGGCCCGCGATGCCGGCTTTCGGCGCCAGCCGGCTTTCGATGTGATCCAGAGCGGCGCGCAGGCCGTCCGCCGTGCCTTGGGTGTCGTAGCTGCTGTAGGAGACGTAATCGATGCGGGTCTTGGGCAGCACGTCGCGCGTCAGGCTAGGCCGGTCAGCCATGGCGAGCTTGACCAGGTTGACCTCGGTGTAGCCGAACACGTCGACGCCCTCGTGCGGGGTCTCGCGCTTGGCGGCGTCGATGGCATCCTGGCGGACGTTGAGCCAGGCGACCATGCCGGCCAGTGCCTCGGGCTTGACCACATCGTCGTTCTTGGTGTCGTAACCCGGCCGCAGGTACCAGTCGCCTTCCCAGTGGCCCAGGTAGAACCGTTTGCCCGTGCCGGCATACGTCTTCAGCAGCCAGACGGTCAGGTCGTGGATCTCGGCATACTCCTGGTCGGCATCGGCTTTCGACAGGCCGTGGTTCCACCAGCCGCCGCGGAGCGGATAGGCCCACAGCACGAAGTCGCCAAACGGCATGTCCAGCACTCGGCGGTGGGTGGGCTCGTCGCGACAGAGCGCGGTCAGGCTATCGATGCCGGGCAGCGTGGCCTTGACATTGGCGCCCTTGCCCTTGGCATAGTCGCGGTCGAGCTTGAACTTGATGACCGTGCTGCCCATGTCCCAGATGGCCCGCGCGGTCTCCAGCAGCAGCGGTTCGTCAGTGAAGGCGTAGGCGCTACCGAAAGTCTGCGTGCCAAGCACCAGCCGGCAGGGCAGGGCGTCGGGCGTCAGCGGCCTGGAGGCGCCCAGGGCGGCGCCGGCGACCAGAATCGAGACGAGCACGGGGTTGGGCATGGAGCGCTCCTTGGGCCACCAGTGTAGAGACCAGCGTCAGTGCGTGGCAAGCGCCGGTGAGAATGACTTGATTGTGAACGCTTGCTTGCGCCATGCTAGGGGTGGGGTCAAGGGAGGCTGTCATGGGTACTTCGAGTCCTGAGCGCAGGTCCATCTCATTGGGCTTCACCGACGAGATGTTCCCGGAGGGCCTGCACATCTGCTACCTGTACAACGACGAACGAGAGCGCCTGCGGGTCATGTCGCAGTTCCTCGGCAGCGGGCTGGCGGCCGGTGAGAAGGTCATGTACCTGGTCGACGCCATGACGCCCGCGGAGATGCTTGACAGCCTGGAGGGTTTGGGCGTCGACGCGCGGGCCTGTGAGGGCGCGTTGACCGTCGCCGAGGCCGAGAGCGCCTACTGCCCAACCGGCACGTTCGAGGCCGAGCCAATGCTCGACACGATCCGCGACTACTACACCGATGCGGTCTTTGAGCAAGGCTATGCCGGTGCGCGCGTGGCCGGCGAGACGGGCTGGTGTCTGGTCGAGGGCCGGCTCGACCTGGCGTCGATGATGGTCTACGAGTCGCGCGTCAACAGTCTGCTGTCCGACTACCCGTGTACGGCCTGCTGTCAGTACGATACTCGCTGCTTCTCGGGCGAGGAGATCATGGGTGTGCTGACGGTGCACCCAGTGATGATCGTGCGTGGCCAACTGGTGCGCAACCCCTACTATGTGGCACCCGAGGTCTACCTCCGCGGGCGGCAGGATCGAATGGCAGGCTGACTCCTTGCACAGCGTCCACCCTTTGGATCCGGCGGTGCTGGGTCGCTTCCTGATGCTTCAGTCAGGCCTGCAAGCGGCTCCTGACGAATCGCGGCTGGCCGACATGGTCAGCAGTGGCCTGGGCGGTGTGCCGGGCGTTCGCTCCTGCACGGTCGTGCTGGACCAAGGTCGGCCCGCCGTCGGCGACGACAGCATCACGGTGGCGCTCAGGACCGCGCGGGCCGAGTACGGCGCGCTGGTGCTGGAGGTGGGCGACGCCGCCGCGCTGGAACCCTACCTGCCGTATGTGAGCAACACAGCCAACCTGGTGGCGCTGCACCTCGACGCGGAACGCGCCGCGCGGGAGCTGGCGCGGCTGGTCGACAGCCTGGACAGCGAGGTGCGCCTGCGGGCTGGCGAGCTGGCCCGCAGCGAGGAGCGTTTCGCGCTGGCCATGGAGGCCAGCCAGGATGGCGTCTGGGACTGGGACGTGCCCACCGGCCAAGCCTACTTCAGCCCGGGATACGCCGCCATGCTCGGGTACGAGGCGGCGGAACTCGAGCCCACGGCGGCATCGTGGGAGGGCTTGCTCCACCCAGACGATCGTGACGCCGCGCTGAAGACCGCCACCGACTGCATCGAGGGTCGCTTCGACGACTTCGCCGCCGAGTTCAGGATGCGCACCAAGGACGGCGGGTGGTGCTGGGTGTTGGGCCGTGGCAAAGCCGTGACGCGTGACGAGGATGGGCGTGCCACCCGGCTGGTGGGCACGAACGCGGACATCAGTGCGCGTCGCTGCGCCGAGGACGAGGCCAACGCGGCACGACGCCTGCTGCGCGGCGTGCTGGATACCGTGCCCGTGCGCGTTTTCTGGAAGGACCTGGACGGACGCTACCAAGGCTGCAACCTGCCGTTCGCGCGGGATGCCGGTTTTGAGCGGCCCGACCAGTTGGTTGGCCTCGACGATCACGAGATGAGTTGGCGGGACGAGACCGAAGCCTACCGCCGTGACGACCGCGAGGTCATCGAGTCCGGCGTGGCCAAGATCGGATTCGAGGAACCTCAGACCCGGCCCGACGGACGGCGACTGTGGGTGAGGACCAGCAAGACGCCCCTGCGCGATCCTGACGGCACGATCGTCGGAGTCCTGGGCACCTATGAGGACATCACCGACCGCCGGGAGGCCGAGGCGGCCTTGCGCGAAAGTGAGACGCTGTTCCGCAGCCTGTTCTACGACCACGCGGCCGTGAAGCTACTCATCGACCCAGCCGACGGCCGCATCGTCGACGCCAACATCGCCGCCGAGCGCTACTATGGCTGGACGCGCGACCAGCTCCGCGCAATGACCATCGGCGAAATCAACCCGATGCCACTGGAGTGGGTGCGGGCCGCCATGGATCGAGTGACCGCCGACCAGCAGATGGTCTTTGAGTTCCAACACCGGTTGGCCGATGGCACGATCCGTGACGTGGCGGTCTTCGCCAGCCGGGTGCAGATGCGCGGCCAGACGCTGCTCCATTCCATCGTCCACGACATCACGGAGCGCAAGCAAGCCGAGGCCGCGCTGCGCGATAGCGAGGAGCGCTACCGGCGGCTCTTCGAGTCGAACCCGCAGCCGATGTGGGTGTTCGACCGGCAGACGTATGCCTTCCTGGCCGCCAATGGCGCCGCGCTGGCCCACTATGGCTACACCGCCGATGAGTTCCGGTCGATGACGCTGTTCGACATACGCCCCGCCGACGCATGGGAGCCGCTCCGCCAGAGCGTCGACGCGCTGCTACCGGACCGGCCGGAGTCAGTCGGGGTGTGGCGGCACGTGAAGCGTGACGGCACCCTCATCGACGTCGACATCGTACGCCACGCCATCGACTATGATGGGCGCCCGGCCGTGCTGGTGCTGGCCACCGATGTCACTGAGCGGCTGCGCGCCGAGGAGGAGCGCCGGGCGCTCGAACGGCAGCTCCAGCACTCGCAGAAGCTGGAAAGCCTGGGCGTGCTGGCGGGCGGCATCGCCCACGACTTCAACAACCTGCTCATGGCCATCCTGGGCAACGCCGACCTGGCGCTCGATGAGCTGTCGCCCATGTCGCCCGCGCGCGACAACATCATGGAGATCGAGCGCGCCTCGCGCCGCGCGGCCGATCTGGCCAAGCAGATGCTGGCCTATTCGGGCAAGGGCCGCTTTGTGGTCGAGCCGATCCGCCTGGGTGAGCTGGTGGAAGAGATGGCCCACCTGCTCGAGGTTTCGATCTCCAAGAAGGCCGTGCTGAAGTTCAACTTTGCGGCCAATGTGCCCACGTTCGACGGCGATGCCACGCAGGTTCGCCAGATCATCATGAACCTGATCACCAACGCCTCCGAGGCGATCGGCGATGCGAGCGGCGTGATCGCACTGTCCACTGGCGCCATGGAGTGTGACCGCGCCTACCTCGACGCGGTCAACGACACGGTGCTGGCCAGTCTGACCGACCCGCTGCCGGAGGGCATCTACGCCTACGTCGAGGTGGCCGATACCGGGTGCGGCATGGCTCCCGATGTCGTCGAGCGCATCTTCGACCCCTTCTTCACCACCAAGTTCACCGGTCGCGGCCTGGGCATGTCGGCCGTGCTGGGCATCGTCCGCGGTCACAAGGGCGCCATCAAGGTCTACAGCGAGCCCGGCCGTGGCACGACGTTCAAAGTCCTCTTCCCTGCCAATGAGCTACCTGAAGGCGCTGTCGGCTTGCGCCGCGGTGCTGCCGGCGAGGGCCGCGCGTGGCGCGGCTCCGGCACTGTGCTGATCGTCGACGATGAAGAGACCGTACGCGCGGTGGGCCGCCGCATGTTAGAGCGCATGGGCTTCGCGGTGCTCACCGCGGCGCACGGCCGCGAGGCACTGGAGCTGTTCGCTGAAGCCGGTGATGACGTCTCCTGCGTCCTGCTCGACCTGACGATGCCACACATGGACGGCGAGGAGACCTTCCGCGAACTGCGCCGCCTGCGGCCCGATGTGCGGGTGATGCTGTGCAGCGGCTACAACGAGCAGGATGCCACGCAGCGCTTCGCCGGCAAAGGCCTGGCCGGCTTCCTGCAGAAGCCCTACAGCCTGGCCGCGCTGCGCGAGAAGATGGCCGAGATGCTGGGTGGCAACGACTAGCCGCGTGATGGTGGTCAGGCGCCCGCGGTTGCTTTCCCGTAGCGTGTCCGGCATGCGTGCGGGCGGCCTGGGCGCCCTATGCCGCGGATCAAGCGGCACAGATCGGGGAGGCATCGCCCTCGCCGAGGCCAAATGCACCGCCAGGAGCCCCTAATGAGCAGTATGCTGTGGTCGTTGGTACCGTTGGCCGCCATGGCCGTGTCTGCTTCCAGCGCCACCGACCCGCTGGCGCTGTCGTTCCATCGCAAGGCCGTTCGCCGCTTCGTGCTGAGCAACAACCTGCCCTTGAGCCAGTTGGTGCCAGCCGAGGTCGTTGACCTTGGGCTCATGCACCCCGCGCGCGGACCTCAGCCGGCGCGCTGCGACCTGGCCGGCGGCGTGCTGACCGTCGGTGCAGGCGACAGTACGCTGTGGGTGGGCGGCGTGCAGCCATTCGCCACCTATCAACTCGACTTGCGGGCCGTGACCACCACGGCACCCGCGGAGGTCGCGGTGGATCTGGCCACGATCGACCTGAGCGCGCGCGTGCAAGTGGTGGCGCGCTACGGCGTGGAGCGCGACGGCCTGCTGCTGCGGCTGGTCAAGGAGGGGCAGGTGGTGCGCGAGGAGCCGCTTTCGGCCCAGCCCGCGCCGCCGCCGCCGTGCCTGCTCAGCGTGCAGTTGGCCGGCTGCTCGGTGTCGGCCTTCGCCACTCACGACGGGGTGACGACGTACCTGGGTCACACCGCCGATGCGAAGACGTTCGCCGATGTGCTGGACCTGCGCGACCGCAAGCTGTGCTCGACGATGTCGTTCGGCGTGGCCACACGTCTGCCCGCCGGCGCGTCGTTGGTGCTGGGCGGCGCCTCGTCATTCCTCTCGGCGGGCGTGGGTCAGGCCGACATCCGCATGATCACCCAGCGCGATGGCTCGCCCTATTGGGACGCCGGGCGGCTGTGGTTCACCTTCTCCGCGCGCGGGCTCAACATCGCTGATTCCTGCCAGGGCGTGCTGAGCCTGGACCCGAGCGTGTTCGACCCGCGCTTCGAGGGCATCATCCTGTACGACCGCGGCGACGGCAAGCTGCGCAACGACTACTCCAGCCACGTCTTCTACGACGACGCAGCCAAGGAGTGGCGGTCGTTCTGCTGCCTGTTCAGCCGGCCTGATCGCGGCCCGTCGGGCATGGCCACGGGACGCAGCCCACGCGACCCGCGACGCGGCATCTCGGTGCTGCGCGAGACGGTGTTCACCGGCGTGCCGGGCCAGCATGAGGACCCGTGTGTCGTCTACGATGCCCAGGCAGCCAAATGGCGCCTGCTCACCTGTCGGCTGGAGGGCATGAGGGCCATGATGTTCGAGAGCGACGCCTGGGACGGGCCTTACAAGCTCGTCGCGGGGCCGGTGGAGCGCAACTCGACGGGCTGTCTCATCCAGACCTTCGGCGACCGGCGCTACGTCTTCTCGGGCAGTTCCGACGACGCCATCCACACCTACAGCTATCCGGACCTCAAGCCGCTCGGTGATCTGCGCCTGGACCTGCCGCCCTGGGTGCCGCGGGGCAACGCACGGGTCTGGCCCAACCTATTCCCGCTGCCGCCTGGTGGCCCGGCCAGGTACGGCGCGCTGATGATGGACAGGCCCAACTTCCCCGGCGTCAAGGGCCCCAACTGGAGCTACGGCGCGCTGTACTACTACGAGGCGTTCGTCGACGATCTGTTCGACCATCCCTATGAGTTCGCGCCGTAGGCGGCGGACATCCAGGCTGGAGCCTGTTTCGCGCCTGACGACGCCGCCAGGAATTCGTCGAGCCGACTACCACCGTCTGATGGCGGTAGTCGCGACGAGGTAGATCGGCGCAGTTTGCGCAGTGGTCGTGCTGTGCCGCAGCCTTGCGGGCCGCCCGCTAGAGCCTCGTGACCAGTTCCGCCAGCGCGGCGCGCAACGACTCGAGCTCCGCGCGCAGCCGGTCCAGCATGGCCGCGGTGCCCGCCAGCCGCGCCTCACGACCCGCGAACTCCAGATCGCGGGCCAGCGCGGCGGCCCGCTTGCCGCCGACCGTGGCGCAGGTGCCCTTGAGGCCGTGCGCCGAGCGTGTCACCTCGGCGGCATCGCCCGCGGCCACGGCGGCGGACAGGAACTCCAGTTGCGCCGGCAGCTCCCGCTCAAACAGGGCCACCATGTTGGCCACGAAGTCGGGCTCGCGCTTGCTGAGCGCGGTGTGGTACTGCCGGAGCATGGCCTCGTCGAGGACGGGCTCGGTCGGTGTCGGCGGGGCCAGCGGCGCGGCTGGCTCGTCGGCCTGCGGCGTCGTGTGGCACCAGCGGGAGAGCGCCTGGCGCAACGCGGCCACCGTGATCGGCTTGGGCACGTAGTCGTCCATGCCCGCCGCCAGGCAGCGCTCGCGGTCACTGACCATGGCCAAGGCGGTCAGGGCGACGATCGGCACACGGTGGTCGGTCTCACGGGCACGAATCGCTTGCGTGGCCTGGAAGCCGTCCATGCCCGGCATGTGGCAGTCCATGAAGACGACGTCGTAGGGCGGGTCACTCGCCGCGGACTGCTCCAGCGCCTCCTCGCCCGAGGCGGCCAAGGCCACCTGGCAGCCCAGTGAGGCGAGGATCTGCGCGGCCACCTTGCGGTTCACCGCGTTGTCGTCGACCACCAGCACGCGTGCCGGCCAGGCGCTGGCCGCCGGGCCGGCCGGGTCGGCGTCGCCTTCGCCGCGCACATGGATGACCTCGGCCGGCGCGGCGGTCAGTACCCGAGCCAGCGTCTGGTGCAGGACCCACGGCCAGACTGGCTTGAGCAGATAGCCGTGGAACCCGTGCTCGCGTAGCGTGCCTGCGTCGGTCCAGGCGCCGGGCTGCGCCACCAGGAGGCGGCGCGCATCGGGCCAGCGGCCGTCGGCCGTCAGTCGGTCGGCCGCTGCCAGCCCGTCGCGAGCCGGAGGATGGTGGTCGACCAGGATGATGGCCGGCGACCAGCTCGGGTCCAGCTCGGTCAGGTCGTCCGGCGCGGCCATGGCAGCGTGTGCACCGCACTCCGCGGCCATGGCGCAGAGCGAGGTGGCCAACACCGGCTCGCCGCACAGCACGAGCAAGTCGGCGGCCACCGGCTCGCCGAACGGGCCGCGCACGGCCGGCGTGCCGGGCACCAGCCCCAGTGGAACGCGGAACTCGAACCGGGAGCCGCGGCCCGGCGTGCTGTTCGCGTCCACCTCGCCGCCCATGAGTTCGGCTAAGTGACGGCAGATGGACAGACCCAATCCCGTGCCGCCGTAGCGGCGGGTGGTGGAGCTGTCGGCCTGAGTGAACTCCTCGAACAGCCGTGGCAGGTCAGTCGGCTCGATGCCGATGCCCGTGTCCTCCACCGCCAGGCACAGCCGCACCCGGTCGCCGTCGAGGGGTTCACAACGTATGTCGACCAGAACGTGGCCTTCGGCGGTGAACTTGAAGGCATTGGAGAGGAAGTTGCCCAGCACCTGTCGCAGCCGCACGGTGTCGCCAACCATGGTCGGCGGGCAGTTGCTCGGGCAGTGCACAATCAGGTCGAGGCCTTGTTCGGCGGCGTGAGCAGCATACAGATCCACTGTGTCGGTGACGATGTCGCGCAAGTCGAACGGCAGGGCCTCCAGATCCAGGCGGCCGGCCTCGATCTTGGCCAGGTCCAGGGCGTCGTTGACCAATGTGACCAGCGAGCCCGACGAACGGCGCATGGTGTCGACCCAGTCACGCTCCTGCTCGCCCAGCGCGGACTCCGAGAGCAGGCCGAGCAGCCCGATGATAGCATTCAGCGGCGTGCGGATTTCGTGGCTCATGGCAGCCAGGAATTCGCTCTTGGCCCGGTTGGCGGCTTCGGCCCGCTCGCCAGCCAGGCGCAACTCCTGCTCGGCGCGCTTCTGTGCGGTCAGGTCGACGGCCGTGCCGAGGTAGCCGGTGATCCGCCCGTCGTCATCGCGCACCGCGGTCACCGCCAGGCGCACGATGACGTGCGACCCGTCGGCGCGCACCAGCGTCCACTCGCGTTCGTCGTAGGCGCCATGCCGGGCGCGCTCGGTGAGCGCCTCGAACCCGGAGAAGCGACGCCCGTACTGGGCGTTGATCTCTTCGGCGTAGGCGGCCACCTCGCTGGGGAGGAAGAAACGCAGCGGTGTCTGTTGGCCGACCAGTTCCTCGGACTGGTAGCCCAGCAGCCGCTCCGCGCCGGCATTGAACACCAGAATGCGCCCGCTGGTGTCGGTGGCCACGATGGTGGCCTGGGTGGCAGCTTCCAGCACGGCGTTGAGCTCGCGCAGGCTGGCGCGCACGGCCTGTTCCGCGGCCTTGCGCTCGGTCACATCGCGGAGCAGACTGACGAGCACCCGCTCATCGCCCTGCATCATCTCGGTCAGCACCAGATCGAGCGGCACGGTGGTGCCGTCGGCGCGCAGGCCCTCCACCTCGCGGCGGGAATCCGTGGAACCCACCGGCACGGTCAGCAGGTGACGCCGCATGTACCCGTCGTGCCGCGCCGCCTCGGCCGGCGGCATGAGCATGGTCACCGGCCGGCCGATCACCTGGTCGGCGCTGTAGCCGAACAGCCGCTCCGCGGCCCGGTTGAAGGCCACGATGCGGCCGTGGGTCGTGGCCGAAACGAGGCCGTCGCCCATGGTGTCGACCACCGCGCGCCAGCGGGCCTCACTGTCCCGCAGGGCTTGGTCGGCCCAGTGCTGCTCGATGAGCTGGCCCAGCAGCGAGGCGTAGGCGGCAAGAACCTCCTGCAGCTGCTCATCCACGCCCGCGCCGGTCAGGCCAGGATCGTTGCAGAACACAGCGATGGGGGCCGAACGGCTCTGGATCGGCGTCATGGCGATCCAGCCCCGGCCGATGACCCGCTCGGCGCCGTCTTCGAACTCGGTCAGGTCGTCGGCGTGCCTGATGCGCCAGGCGGGCTCACCGGGCTGGCGCAAGTGAAACAGCGCGTGCCAACGCTCGTCGAAGGGCAGGCGATGAGCGCGCTCCTCGGTGGTGCGCCCGTCGGCGCTGGTGCCGTAGGTGCCCCGCACCACCTCGCCGTCAAGCACGTAGATGGAGCACCGCGCCACGCCAAGCCGCTCGCGCGGCAACTCCACCGCGCGGCGCAGCAGTGCCATGGCGTCGACGCTGGAGAGCAACTCGCGGATCATCTCCAGCACGGTGCGCAGGCCCTGTTCCAGCCAGGCCTCGTCCAGGTGGCCCGACAGATGCACATCGCCGTCGGCCCCGCGCCGCAGTCGCGCCGAGATCGAGCGCAGTTGCCCGGAGTCGTCCGGCAGCGCGATGCGCAGGACGGTCTCATCGCCCGCGGTCGCCAGCGACCGCGCCGCTTCGGCCAGCCGATGGCGTTGCTCGCCTGTCAGGCAGGCGTCGGAGCCCAGGTCCAGCCCAACGCGACGCCAAGCGGCATTGAACCGCGTCAGGCCGCACTGGGAATCCAGCACGGCCAGCAGCGACGGACACGCATCCCACCATTCCGAGCCGATCACAGTGTGCAGAGACTCGCTTCCTGGGCCGGCCTGTGGTATCACAAAGCGGCCCCGCCAGAGGGCTTGTACCACATCGGAGTCGACCGTGGCCAGCCAGTTGGATCTTGACAGTCTGCAGCGCGAAGTGCTAGCCGCCGCCGAGCCCGGCCTCATCACCAGGCCGTTCGGCACACGCGTCGTGGCGCTGGCCGAGGATGCCTGGCCGCTGCTCGCCGCCTGCCTGGACGAGCTGTCGGCGCGCGAGGTCGTCGTCGTCACCGACGGCACACCCAAGACCCGCGGTGGCGAGCCGTTGCTCGCCGGCCTGCGAGCGATCTTGCCCCGGTCGACCCGGTTCGAGCTGCTGATGGGCGAGGTCCATGCCACCCAGGCCGAAGCCGAGGCGCTGGGCCGACGCATTGCCGGCGCGCGTGTGCTGCTCAGCGTCGGGTCGGGCGCGGTCACCGATCTGACCAAGAGCGCGCGCGACCACGCCGCGCCCGATGCCGCGCTGATCTGCCTGCCCACGGCGGCCAGCGTCACGGCCTACACCTCGGCGCTGACCGTGCTGATGGTCGACGGTGTGAAGCGCACGCTACCCGCGCGCGCGCCCGACTACGTGTTCTGCGACCTGACCACCCTCAGCGAGGCGCCCGCGGTGATGACGCGCGCCGGATTCGGCGATGTCATGGCGCGTAGCGTGAGCTACGGCGACTGGTGGCTGGCGTCGCGCTTCGGGCTCGACGATGGCTTCAGCGTGGTGCCCGGCGTGGTCATGGGCCAGGCCGAGCAGGCCATGGTTGACCGCGCGGCCGAGGTGGCGGCCGGTAGCCTCGCTGGCGTGCGCGCGGTGACCGAGGGCGTGCTGCGCGCGGGACTGGCCATGTCGGTGGTCAACCAGACCGCGCCGCTCTCGGGCTGGGAGCATGTCATCAGCCACTGGCTGGACATGACCGCCGAAGGCTGGCAGCGGCAGCCCGCGCTGCATGGCGAGCAGGTCGGCGTCGCCACGCTGGTCGCCGCGCGTGCTTACGAACGGCTGTGGCCAGCGCTCGACCGAGCGGCCCTCGGCGGCTCGCTGGACCCCGCGGTGGACAGCGAGTGGCGCGCGGCCATCGCGTCTCGCTTCGCCCGCCTCCCCGGCGGCGAGGCCATGGCGGCCGAGGCCTGGCGTGATGTGAGCCGCAAGCTTGAGGCCTGGCGCGCGGCCGAGCCAGTGCGGCGCGCGTTCGTGGCGCGGCTCGACCAGGCTCAAGCTGAGCTCGACCGGCTGGTGCGGCCCGCCGCGCAGGTGGAGACGGCTCTGCGGGCCGCGGGCGCGCCGACCGAGTTCGGGCAGATGAGCCAGCCGGTCCCGGCCGAGGCGGCGCGAGAAGCCATCGGGCACGCGCATCTCGTGCGCGCGCGGCTGACGTTGGGCGATCTGCTGGCGCTGGGCGGCGGGTTGGACGTGACCTGGTTGTCCCGCCCTTAGGCGGGACAACCGGCTCGCTCAGATGCCCAGGCTCAGCAGGTACTGCCGACTGGCGGTGATGCTCTCGAGTGCCGAGGCGCGTGGCGTCCGGTCGATCTCGACGATGACCCAGCCGTAGTAGTCGGCGCGGGCCAGCACATCGAACAGCAGCGGGAAGTCGATCATGCCGTCGCCCAGCTCCACCCAGCCGCCGCTGCCCACGAACTTGCCGTAGTCCCAGCCCTCGGCGCGGCTGGCCTCGACCAGGTCGGCGCGCGCATCCTTGAGGTGCAGTGTCTTGATGCGGCCCATATGGCGGTCGCAGAAGGCGACAGGGTCGGCTCCGGCCCAGGCCAGATGACCCACATCGGGGCCCAGGAAGAGCAGGTTCGGGTCGGTCAGCTCAAGCAGCTTCTCCATCTCCTCCTCGGTCTCCACCACCGAGCCGACATGGTTGTGGAAGCACGACCACACGCCGTAGTCCATCGTCAGCGTGCCGATCTCGTTGAGCCGCTCGGCCATGTACTTGAATTCGTCGGCGGTCAGCCCATCCTCTGGCCCCACGTGGCCGGCGAGCTGGCTGCGCGTCTTGCCGCATGCCCGGCTGACATAGTCGAACCCACCCGCGGCCACGTACAGCTCATAGCAGCCGATGCCGGCGTGGAAGTCGGCTTGGCGATGCGCCGCGGCCAGGATGTCGTCGCGCTTCTCGGGCTTCCACCAGTCCACGCCGAGGTAGCCGGAGACCGGCGTCAGGCCGTGCGACTCATACAGCGCGCGCGTCTCGCGGGGCGTGCGGCCCTCACGCGGGCCGCTGGTGGCGCCGGCATAGCCCGCCGCGGCTATCTCGCTGAGGATGCGCTCCTCCGGGTAGGCGTCAGGCTCGGCCTGTCGGAACTGGCCGTAGGTGATCGATGAACAAGCCACGCGAACGTGGGCCATGGGATGCTCCTTCCTAGCTCAGTGCGGCGTAGCCGGCCGGCTCCAGCGCCGCCACGCGCGGCTCCAGGGCGCCCAGTTCCTCGCGCAGCGGATCGACGCGCTCCGCGACGTAGCGCTCCAGCCACAGCGCGGGGACCAGGCCGGCATGTGCCGACTTGACCTCCATGCCGGCGGCGCCGGCGTGGGCCACGGCGTCGCGCAGCCACTTCAGGCGCCCGACGGACACGCCGGCGCCACGGCGGCGGCCGTCCAGGGTCGCCGTGGTCAACACCTCACGCAGTTGCCGCACCACGCCCCAGGCGCCGTTGCGCGCGTCGCGCAGCTTGGCCAGGGCCGCGAAGCACGCCTCGAAGGTCTGGCGCTCGCCGATGCCGTCCAGAATGCCCAGGCAGGCATCGCGCCCGCCCTCGGGCGACTCGCCGTCGTGGAGGATGAGACCGACGTTGACCAGGCAGTCCAGAGCACCGTCGATGGGCTCGCACTGCACATCCTGGGTGGAGTAGCGGCTCCAGGCCGTGGCGATGACTCCGGCCAGGCCATACTTGCCGGCGATGTCGGCATAGCCCTGCGCGTTCTCCTCGCGCGTGGCCCACACCGGCAGGTCGACGTTGTGGCCGTCGGCGCCCTTGTAGGCGGTGCCGCCCCACATCGTGATGCCGTGCTCGCAGAGCCGGTCGAAGTGCTTGACGGCATGGTGCGCGCCGGTGGTGTCGGGCCGGCCGCCATAGCCCCAGACGCACAGGTCGGCCTTAGGCGCGAAACGGCGCAGGGCCTGGCTGTCCCAGGAGAGCATCATGTCGTGCCACAGGATGGGTCGCACGCCGCGCGCGTTGAGCTTGTCGAGGATCGGGTCGATGTGGTGCAGATACAGCGCGCCCTTGCCATGCTCGGCTATGTAGGCGCTCGTGTGCGGATGCGTGCCGAAACTCCAGGCTTCGTCGCCGCCCAGGTGCAGATAGCGCTGGTCGGGCAGGAGCTCGAGCACGTCGTCGACCATGGCCTGCACAAGCTCGCGCGCACCGGGCGCGAGCGGGTTGAGCACGTCGCTCTTGTGCGGCACCTCGCGCAAATGCTCGTAGCCGGCAACACTCAGCGGCGTCTCCATGTGGCCCAGGCATTGCACCAGCGAGATGATCTCGATGCCGCGCTGCGCCGCGGCGGCCGCGAAGCGCAGGACCTCGTCGCGGGTGTAGGCCGTCTCGCAGCGGAAGCGCGGATCGACGGTCCAGGGGAACGTGTCCTCCCACTCGGCAACGATGGCGTTGTACTTGGCGGCGGACAACACATCGAGCAGGCTGATCAGCCGCTCCGGCGTCGGTGGCACGCCCTTCAGGTCGAGGTGGATGGCCCTAATCGGGACGACGGGCTCAGGCATCGCGGTTCTCCTAGCGCAAGGTTGAGGCACCGCTGGCGAGGCCCAGCCGGGTGGGGACCTGGTAGTCCAGGTAGGGTCGCAGGGCGGCGCTCATCAGGTCGTAGCCCAGATCGTTCATGTGCAGCTTGTCGGGCCGGAGCACATCGAGCCGCGGCAGGCCGTCGGCGCCGAGCGTGTAGCTGTCGACGTCGAGCACGACGGATTCCCAGTCGTAGGAGAGCAGGTCGGCGACCAGGGCGTTGGTCTGCTGCTCGATGGGCCGCAGGTTCCAGCGGGCGGCCGTGGCTTTGATGGGGACCCAGACAAACCGCGTCAGCGGCATGTCGGCGCGCACGCGGCGCAGCAGCGCGGCCACGCCGTCGCGCACGGTCCGCGGGCTGACGCCGCCGGCCAGGTCGTTGCCGCCAGCGTAGAAGACGATGACGCGCGGCCGGTAGGGCCGGATGATGCGCTCGTAGAAAGCCACGCTGTCGGCCACGGTGGAGCCGCCGAAGCCGCGGTTGAGAGCCGGCAGACCCGGGAAGCAGCGGGTCAGGTTCCAGCCCACGATGGTCGAACTGCCGACGAACAGCACCTGTCCGGTCGGCGGCGGACTCTTGGCATCGGCGGCCTCAAAGGCCTTGATGTTCGGCTCCCAGCGCTCGGGCCCGGCGAGGGCCGCGGTGCACGACAGCAGGCACGCAACGGCAACTAGTCTCTTCATGGTTCTCTCTGGCAGTCGCGCGGTTCGGCGCGGCGCGGCGGTCTCCTGCTGGCTGGCCGAGCCTGGCGCCTCGACTCGACGTGCCGCGAAGGGCGCTGTCTGGGCCGTCGTCCGCGTTAGCACGAATCGCCCAAACGGACGCCGCACCTTTGACCCGATTGTGCTTGCACCTCGGAATCGGGTGGGGTACTTTGACCCACCGACAGTGGAGGAACCGATGGCTGCACCCTATGGCCTGGCCGTGTTGGGCTACGCCCATGGCCATGTTGGCTCGTACACCTCGCAGATCCGCGGGTTCGATGACGCGCAGGTGCTCACCTGCTGGGACCACGACGAGAACCGGGCGCGCTCCAACGCGGCGAACTTCGGCCACGACTACTCGACCGATCTGGCCGCCGTGCTGGCTCGCGATGATGTGCAGGGCGTGATGATCGGCGCCGAGACCAACCGCCACGCCGATGTGGCCGTGGCCGCCGCCGAGGCCGGCAAGGACATCCTCATCCAGAAGCCGCTGGCCTTCCGGCTGGACGACTGCGACCGGATCATCGCCGCTGTCGAGCGGGCCGGCGTGCGCGCCATGGTGGCCTACCAGATGCGCTGCGACCCGCTCAACCAGAAGATCAAGGAGATCATCGACTCGGGCGCCATTGGGCGCGTCGGCTACATCCGCCGCCGCCACTGCATCGATGTGCTGTTCAACGAGGGCTTCGTCAAGGGCGCGAGCAACTGGCACATCTCCGCCGAGGCCAACAAGGGCATGTTCTCCGACGATGCCTCGCACGCAGCGGACTTCCTGCTGTGGGTGCTGGGCATGCCCGTCTCGGTCATGGCCGAGATCGACAACGTGCTGACCAACGTGGCCCCAGACGACACCGGCGTGGCCCTCTACCGCTGGGCCGACGGCTGCATGGGCACGTTGATGAATGCCTCGGTGACCCGCGCCGCGGAGAACACCACCGAGGTCTACGGGGACAAGGGCACCATCGTCCAGAACCACGACGACGGGCCGTCGACCGGCGTCCGGCCCCCTGGCGCGGTGGGGCTCAAGCTGTACACGGTCGAGACCGGAGCCTGGGAGCTGTTCGACATTCCGCTGCCCGCGGGCCATGGCGAGCGCATCGCCGCGGTCGCGCGCCGCGCCGTGGACTGGTTCCTCGGCCGGGCCGAGCCGATCAGCACGCTGGCCGAGGCGAAGCAGACCGTCCACATGATTCTGGGCGCATACCAGTCGGCCGAGACCGGCCGGCGCGTGAAGCTGCCGCTGGAGTGACATTTCGCCCGCCGTGGGCAGGTTGTCCGCGGCCACACCCGAACAAGGGTCCACCTGTCAGAGCGAGGATAGACACATGGCATGTTGCACGGGCCGCCGGCCCAACATCGTTATCTTCGGCATCGACTCGCTGTCTGCCGATCACATGAGCTGCTACGGCTACCCGAAGCTGACCACGCCGCATCTGGACGAGCTGTCCTATGAAGGCACCCTGTGGGAGCGCTACTACAGCCCGCACATCCCGACCACCAGCGGCTATGCCGGCATGCTGACCGGGCGCGACGTGTTTGGAACGCAGGTCGTCGCCTTGCGTCACCAGGGACCGATGCGCGCCGAGGTGCCGACGTTGGCCGAGATCCTCGGAGCCGCCGGCTACAACACCACCTCCATCGGCTTCGAGGGCAACCCCGCCGCCCGCGGCTTCCAGAAGTACATCAACTTCTCGGGCTGGGGCTCGTGGGAGCAGCGGCCCAGCCGCAAGGCCGAGAACCTCAACGAGGTCACGGTCCCCGAGATCAGTCGCCTGGCCGGCGAGGACAAGCCGTTCTTCATGCTGCTGCGGCACATGGACCCGCACTCCCCCTATTTGCCGCCGTCGCCCTATGACCGCCTGTTCTACCACGGCGACGAGACGGACCCGGAGAACCACTCGCTGGACGGTATGTGGGCCTTCAAGCCTTTCTGCGACTACTTCGCCGCCTGGATGCCGCCCGGCTGCACCGACGCCGAATACGTCAACGCCCAGTACGACGGCGCCGTGGCCTACATGGACGCCTGCATCGGTGTGCTGATCAACCAGCTCGACACGCTCGGAATCCTGGACAACACGATCATCGTCATCACCGCCGACCACGGCGAGACGCTCGACGAGCACGACTGCTGGTACGACCATCACGGCATCTACGACAACACGCTCCACGTGCCGATGATCATCCGCTACCCGGCCAAGGTGGCCGGCGGCCAGCGCGTGCCGGGCTACTGCTTCCACAAGGACCTGGTACCGACCATCCTCGAACTGGCCGAGGTCGAGACGGATGCGCAGTTCGACGGCACCAGTCTGATGGAGCTCGCGTCGGGCGACGTGGCCAGCCACGAGAGCGAGTTCTACATCACCGAATGCACCTGGATGCGCAAGCACGGCTGGCGCACCCCGGAGTGGAAGCTGATGGTGGCCCTGGAGCCCGACTTCCACTTCAAGCCGGGCATCGAGCTCTACAACCTGGTGACCGATCCCCTCGAGAACACCAACGTCGCCGAGCAGAACCCGGACATCGTGGCCACGCTACGCGGCCGGCTGGAGGCCCATGTGGCCCGCCGCATGGCCGAGACCGGTCTGCCCAGCCCGATCGAGAACCAGGGCGATTGGCACGGCATCGCCGGGCTCGGACCGTTCAAGACCAGCCAGCAGGCGTTCGACACGCTGCACATCGGCGACCCCGGACAGGCTCAGCGCCTGCAAGCCGAAAGCCGAAAGTAGCGGCGGACGGAGAGTAAGATCCACAGATTGCACAGATTGCACAGATGAGGAACCCGCCCGATCTGTGTAATCTGCGCAATCTGTGGATCGAGGGGCCTTTGGGGGTCAGAGGAGAGCTGCCATGCTGAGGGTGGCGGTCATCGGCATGGGACCGATTGGCAATCGGCACGCGATGATCTACCGAGAGAACCCGCTCTCGGAGTTGGTTGGGGTCTGCGATGTGCGGCCCGACCGCCTGGACGCCGCCAAGGCGGCGCATGGCGTGCCCGGCTGGGACAACGTCGAGACCATGCTGCGCGATCTGGCGCCGGACCTTGTCAGCGTCACCACCGGCGGGTATGAGTACGGTAGCGACCACTACGAGCCGACCATGCAGGCGCTGGCGTCTCGTTGCCACGTGCTGGGCGAGAAGCCCATCTCCAACGAGATCCCGCTCGCCGAGGCGATGGTCGCCAAGGCGCGTGAGATGGGCGTCTGCTACGGCATCAACCTCAACCACCGCTTCACGCCGGCCACGCTGGTCGCCAAGAAGTGGCAGGAGGAGGGTCGACTCGGGCACCTGCTGTTCTGCAACATGGCCATGTGGATCATGAACCCCGCCGAGAGCTCGCCCTACTTCCAGCTCAAGGCGCTGCATCCGCATACCGTCGACGTCATGCGCTACTTCTGTGGCGATGTCGAGGCCGTGCAGTGCTTCGCAACCAAGGCGCCGGGCCGCTCCATCTGGTCCACCGCGCAGTTCAACATGCGTTTCGTCAACGGCGTCGTCGCCTCGCTGACCGGCAGCTACGACATCCAGCGCGGCCATCCCATGGAGCGCTGCGAAGTCGCCGGCACCGGTGGGCGATTCGTGCTCGAGGATATGTGGCGCCAGGCCACGCTGTACCCCGCGGGCGACCTGATCAAGTCGGTCTACACCGACCCGGCGTTCGGCAGCTTCGGCGACTTCGTGGACACCTTCCGCGCGCGCTTGGCCAAGTTCCTGCAGCAGGTCACCGACGGCGTCGCGCCTGATCAGATCGACGGCTCGGGCGCCGACGGCCTCGCGGCCCAACGCGTGCTGGCCGCGGCCATCGAGTCGCTGGACAATGAGACCGTGGTGCGCGTGGCCCACGAAACTGCCCAACCATCTGCGTAATCTGTGCAACCTGATGAGGAGTGAGTGATGAAGCTCGGAGCCAACTCCGTTCTGTTCGGCGGTCATGCGCTGGAGACCGCGTTCGAGTGCCTGGCCCTGGCCGGCTACGACGGCATCGAGCTGTCGGCCATCGGTGGCATGTCCGAGCACCTGGTGCTGGAGCGCTGGCAGGAGATCGCGCCGGACATCAAGACCTATGTCGAGCGCTACGGCCTGGAGTTGTTGGGCATGGAGCAGCCCAGCCAGGATCCCGCGGTCATGGAGACCGCGTTCCAGGCGGCGGCCGAGATCGGCGTGCCCATCGTCAATTGCGGGCCTGGCGGCAAGAGCGGCGACGAGGAGTCGCTCCAGGCGTCCATCGACAGCCTGGGCAAGCTGGCCGAGATGGCCGGGAAGTATGGCGTGACGCTGTGCGTCAAGGCGCATGTGGGCGCGTCCATCTGGAACACGCCGACCACGCTCGAAGTGATCAAGGCTATCGACCTGCCGAGCTTCGGCATCGACATGGACCCGAGCCACATCCACCGCGCCGGCGAGAACCCCGTGGAAGCCATCGCGGCGGTGGTGTCGCGCGTCAAACACGTGCACATCCGCGACTGTAAGGGCACCCAGCAGAACCCCGGCAAGCCCGAGATGCAGGCCAACGGCCGCGGCGACATCGACCTGCTCGGTTACATCCGCGTGCTGCATGAGCACGGCTACACCGGCCCGGTCGACCTGGAAGTCATCGGCGCCAAAGAGTACAGCGTGACCCAGTGCGCGGTCATCGCCGCCGAGTCGCGCGGGCACATGCAGGCCTGCCTGCAGGCTTGCGGGGCGCGCTAGCACCAAAGCACATCCGCAGATATCGCAGATGAACGCAGATAGACGGCGTTCCGGTATCTGCGTCCATCTGCGATATCTGCGGATGTCCCGTAGCTGCTACGCCAGCTCCCAGCCCTTCCGGTACGTCCGCTTGACGAACTTGGCCGCTTCCGGCGCATTGGTCACGCGCAGCTTGGCCGGGTCCCAGACGATCTTCTTGCCGCAGCGGTAGGCCACGTTGCCCAGGTGGTTGGCCTCGGTCAGGCCGCCGGCATACTCGAAGTTGCAGGTCGTCGGCTCGCCGGTGCGGCAGGCGCGCAGCCACTCGCGATGATGGCCGATGCTGTCGGGGATGGTCGGATCGGGGCGCTTGAAGTCCTTGAACTGCGCCTCGGGCAGCAGCACATGCTTGCCGTAGTCGGCCAGCAACATGCCCTTGTCACCGATGAACAGGCAGCCGCTGTCCCACTGCGGGATGCCCTTGTCGGTCCAGATCTGCGGCTTCATGTTGCCCTGGTACCAGGTCAGCTTCACCGGCGGCAAGTCACCGCGCTGGCCATACTCGTAGGTGGCGCTCATGGTGGCGGGGGCCAGTTCGAGGTCGGCCGGCGGGCCGGCGGCTTCGACCGTCTTGGGCGCGTCGAGCTTGAGCGCCCAGAACGGCAGATCATTCCAGTGCGAGCCCAGGTCGCTCATGGTGCCACTGCCGAAGTCCCACCAGCGGTACCACTTGGGTCCGGGGTAGTAGACCGAGTTGTAGGGCCGCTCGGGCGCCGGTCCCAGGAACAGGTCCCAGTGCAGCCATTCGGGCACCGGCTCGGCTTCCTTCGGTCGTTCGGTGACGGTGACGATGTCGCCAAAGCGCTTGGCATCATCGGCGCTCTGCAGGCCCCAGGCGCGGCCGACCCAGCAGTGGCATTCGGTGACCTTGCCGACAGCGCCGCTCTGCACCAGCTCCACCACGCGCCGATAGTTGCCACCGGCGTGGATCTGCGTGCCCATCTGCGTGGCCACCTTGGCCCGGCGCGCGGCCTCGCGGATGGTGCGCGTCTCCCAGATGTTGTGGGCCAGCGGCTTCTCGCAGTAGACGTGCTTGCCCATCTTGAGCGCCGGCAGCGTGGCCAGCGAGTGGGTGTGCTCGGCGGTGCTTACCACCACCGCGTCGAAGCTCTTGAACTCCTCATACAGCTTGCGGAAGTCCGCATAGGCCTTGGCGCCGGGGAAGCGGCCGGCGGCCGCGTCGAGCGTCTTCTGGTTGATGTCACAGACGGCGACGATGTTCTCGCCGGCGGCGACCACTTCGCCGAGGTTGCCGCCACCACGGCCGCCGCAGCCGATGACGACGACGTCCAGCTTCTCGTTGAGCCCCTTGGCTCGTAGAAGCGTTGGCGCGGCCATCAATGCGGCCGAACCTGCAAGAAACCCGCGACGCGTACACGACGTACTGCTCATTGTCAGCCTCCAGGCACTTGCCCCCGGCGGCCTGTTCGGCGAGCGGTGGCGGCATCCTCTCTCTGACTCGCCAACCACAGAGAACACAGCGGCCACAGAGAAGACCCAGGAGGGGCTCCTCTCTGTGACCTCGGTGGTTGGCGCTCTACGACCGCGAGATCAGGTGCGGGCTGTGGCCGAATTGGAGCTCGGCGGCCTCCATGACCGTCTCGGACAGGGTCGGGTGGGCGTGGATGGACATCATCACGTCCGTGGCCGAGGCGCCCATCTCGATGGCCAGCACGCCCTCGGCGATCATTTCGCCCGCGCCGACACCGACGATAGCCATGCCCAGGATGCGCTCCGACTGCGGGTCGACGATCATCTTGGTCATGCCGTCGTTGCGGGCCAGCGTGGTGGCCCGGCCCGAAGCCGCCCACGGGAAGCGGGTGACTTTGTGCGGAATGGCCTCCTGCCGGGCCTCAGCCTCGGTGATTCCGGCCCAGGCCACCTCGGGGTCGGTGAAGACCACGGCGGGAATGGCTTGCGGGTCATACGCGGTCGGCTTGCCGAGCATGGCCTCGACGGCGATGCGCGCCTCGTAGGTGGCTTTGTGCGCCAACATGGGTTGGCCGGCCACATCGCCGATGGCCCAGATGTTCGGCACGTTGGTGCGGCGCTGGCCGTCGACCTTGACGAACCCGTGGCCGTCAATCTCGATGCCCAGTTCCTCGAGGCCGATGCCGGCCGAGCTCGGTCGCCGGCCGATCGAGACCAACACACGGTCGAAGACACGGACCGGGTCCTTGAGGTCGAGGCCGACCATCTTGACCTCGATGCCGCCCTCGACTTCGCGCGCTTCGACTACCTTGGTGTCCAGCAGCACCTCCTCGAACTTGGCCCGCAGGCTCACTTCGAGGATGTCCACCAGATCACGGTCGACGCCGCTGAGCAGACCCTGAGTGGCTTCGACCACAGTGACCTTGGAGCCCAGCCCACTGTAGACACTGCCCAGTTCCAGGCCGATGTAGCCACCACCGACGACCAGCATGGTGCCGGGGATGTCCTCGACCGCCAGCGCGCTCGTGGAATCCATGACGCGCGGGCTGGCCGGGAACAGCTTGGGCAGCGCGATGGGCGTGGAGCCCGTGGCCACGACGGCATAGTCGAACTCGACCGTCTCGGCGCCGCCGTTGTTGAGCGCCACCAGCAGGTGGTTGGCATCGAGGAAGCGGCCGCGGCCGGCCAGATGCTTCACCTTGCGCACCTTGCCCAGCACGCCCAGACCACCGGTCATCTTGGCCACGACGCTGTTCTTCCAGGCGCGCAGCTTGTCCAGGTCGATGGTCGGCTGACCGAAGCTGACACCGAAACGCTCGGCCTCCTTGGCTTCGCTGAGCACCTTGGCGATGTGCAGCAGCGCCTTTGAGGGGATGCAACCGCGGTGCAGACAGACGCCGCCAGGCTGCTCATCGAGATCGACCAGCGTCACGTCGAACCCGTGGTCAGCGCCCAGGAATGCCGCCGGATAGCCGCCCGGCCCAGCGCCCAACACCAGCAAGCGAGGCTTTTCTGCCATGGTTCTATCGTCACCCTTCCAGTAGCGACAGCGGCTCTTGCACCGTGTCGATGATCCAGCGCAGGAACCGCGCGCCGTCCGCGCCGTCGACCAGACGGTGATCGATCGACAGCGACAGCGGCATCATCAGCCGCGGTTCGAACGCGCCGGCCGCCTCGTTCCATACGGGTTCGCGGACCGAGCGGCCCACGCCGAGAATGGCCACCTGCGGGTGCGGCACGACCGGCGTGAAGTAGCCGATGCCCAGCCCGCCGAGGTTGGTCAGCGTGAACGACGCGCCCTGCATGTCGTTCGGCGCCAGCTTGCCGCGCCGGCCGGCATCGGCCAGGTCGGTCATCTCCTTGGCCACCTGGAACAGGCTCTTCCGGTCGACATCGCGCACCACGGGCACCACCAGGCCGCGCTCGGAATCGACGGCGATGCCCAGGTGGTAGTGGTCCTTGAGGACGATCTGGTCGCCGGGAATGTCCAGGCTGGCATTGAGCTTGGGGAACTGCTTCAGCGCCTTGGCCAGCACCTTGAGCAGAATGGCCGTGACGGTGATCTTCACGCCGGCCCGGTCGGCGCGCGGTTTGAGCCTGGCCCGCCAGGCTTCAAGTGCGGTCACGTCGCACTTGTCGAAGATGGTGACATGCGGGATGGTGTGCCAGCACTCGGACAGGTAGGTGGCCGCGGTGCGCCGCACCTTGTTCATCGGCTCGACGTGGATGGCGCCCCACCGGCTGAACTCGGGAAGATCGGGGCCGGCGGCGGGCGCCACGGGCACCAGCCGGCCGACGTTCCGCGCGGCCGCCTTCACGTCCTCGACGCTGATGCGCCCGCCGGGTCCGGTGCCCTCGACGGTGCGGATGTCGATGCCCACCTCACGCGCGAACTGCCGCACCGACGGCGAGGCGAAGACCGGCGTCTTGTCGCTGCTGACGGCGGCCTTGGCCGGCTCGGGCGCCGCCGGCGCTTCGGCCGCGGCGGGCTCTGGGGTAGCGTTCGCCGCTGTAGCTATCGCCGCGGCCGCGGCCACGGCCGCCGCCAGCGCCTCGGCCTTGGCCGGCGGGTCGGCGGGCTTGGTGGCCGCGGCTTCACCGGCCTCAATGACCAGCATCACCGCGCCGACGTTGGCCTTGGTGCCGGCCTTCACCAGCACCTTGCTCACCGTGCCGGCCACGGGGCAGGGCACATCGAGCCCGGCCTTGTCGGTCTCTACTTCCAGCACCGTCTGGCCGGCGGCGACCGTGTCGCCCTCCTTGACCAGCACCTTCACCACATCGGCTGCCTTGATGCCTTCGCCCAGGTCGGGCAGCACAAAGTCAACGGCCATATCTCACCTCATGTCCAACAGTGGCGCGACAACTCAGCGGGCCCAGGCTGACGGCCGCTCGGGGTCGATGCCCAGGTCGGCCATGGCGGCGGTCACCACCTCCGGCTTGACCTGCCCCGCGCGGGCCAACGACGACAGCGCCGCCACGGTCACCCAGCGATGGTCGACCTCGAAGAAGTCGCGCAGCTCGGCGCGACTCTCACTGCGGCCGAAGCCGTCGGTGCCCAGGCTGGTCAGGCCGCCGGGCACCCACTTGGCGATGGATTCGGGCAGCACCTTCATGTAGTCCGAGGCCGCCACCGCCGGCAGCTTGTCGCCGCCGAGCTGCTGAGTGACCCAGGGCAGGCGCTCGGGCTCGCCGGGATGCAGCAGGTTCCAGCGTTCGCAGTCCACCGCGTCGCGGCTCAGCGCCTTGTAGCTGGTCACCGACCACACCTCGGCCGACACGCCGTACTTCTCGGCCAGCAGGTCGCGGGCCCGCACCACCTCGTTGAGGATGGAGCCGCTGCCCAGCAGCCGGATGGCCGGCTGGCCCGCGGTCGCTTCCTGGAAACGGTACAGCCCGCGCAGGATGCCTTCCTCGACCCCGGGGGGCATAGGCGGCTGGGTGTAGTTCTCGTTGCCCACGGTCAGGTAGTAGAAGATGTCTTCCTGGTTCTCGCCCATGCGCCGCAGACCGTCGCGGATGACCGTGGCCAGCTCGTAGGCGTAAGCCGTGTCGTAGGCCTCCATGTTGGGGATCGGCAAGGCCAGCACATGGCTGTGGCCGTCCTGATGCTGGAGCCCTTCGCCGGCCAGCGTGGTGCGGCCGGCGGTGCCGCCCAGCATGAACCCGCGGCAGCGCATATCGCCCGCGGCCCAGGCCAGGTCGCCGATGCGCTGGAAGCCAAACATCGAGTAGTAGATGAAGAACGGGATCAGCGGCCGACCGTGCGTGGCGTAAGCCGTGCCGGCGGCGATGAACGAGGACATGGCGCCGGCCTCATTGATGCCCTCTTCGAGGATCTGGCCGTCGCGCTGCTCCTTGTAGTACATCAGGCTTTCGTGGTCGACCGGCTCATAGAGCTGGCCCTGATGCGCGTAGATGCCGCACTGGCGGAACAGGCCCTCCATGCCGAAGGTGCGTGCCTCGTCGGGCACGATGGGCACGATAGACTGGCCCAGGTCGGGGTCCTTGAGCAGCTTGCTGAGCAGCCGCACGAAGACCATCGTGGTGCTCACCTCGCGGTCGCCTGTGCCGGCCATGAACTCGTCGTAGTGGTCGGTCTCGGCGGCCTTGAGAGGCACATTGACCGATCGGCGACTGGGCAGCGGGCCGCCCAGCGTGCGGCGGCGGTCGCGCAGATACTGCACCTCGACGCTGTCCTCGGGCGGCCGATAGAACTCCAGATGCTCGGCCTGCTCATCGGTCAGCGGCAGGTGGAAGCGGTCGCGGAAGGCCAGGATGGCCTCGGGCGAGAGCTTCTTCTGCTGATGGGTGACGTTCTGCGCCTCGCCGGCGTCGCCCATGCCGTAGCCCTTGATGGTCTTGGCCAGGATGACGGTGGGCGCGCCCTTGTGGGCGTAGGCGGCGTGGTAGGCGGCGTAGACCTTGGAGGAATCGTGGCCGCCGCGCTTGAGCTGCCAGAGGTCATCGTCGGACATCTTGGAGACCAACTCCAGCAGCCGCGGGTCGGAGCCGAAGAAGTGCTCGCGTACGTAGGTGCCGTTCTCGGCCTTGTAGCGCTGGTAGGCGCCGTCCACGACGTCCAACATGCGCCGCGCCAGCACACCCTCGCGGTCGGCGGCGAGTAGCGGGTCCCACTCAGCGCCCCACAGCACCTTGATCACGTTCCAGCCGGCGCCGCGGAAGATGGCTTCCAGTTCCTGGACGATCTTGCCGTTGCCGCGCACCGGGCCGTCGAGCCGCTGCAGGTTGCAGTTGACGACGAACAGCAGGTTGTCGAGCCCTTCGCGGCTGGCCAGCGTGATGGCGCCGAGGGTCTCGGGCTCGTCGGTCTCGCCGTCGCCCAGGAAGGCGACTACCTTCTGGTCGGAGCGCTCTTTGAGGCCGCGGTCCTCCAGGTAGCGGAGCATGCGGGCGCGGTAGATCGCCATCAGCGGGCCGAGGCCCATGGACACCGTCGGGAACTGCCAGAAGTCGGGCATGAGCCACGGATGCGGGTACGATGACAGGCCGCCACCGGGCGCCAACTCGCGGCGGAAGTTCAGCAGCTGCTGCTCGGACAGCCGGCCCTCGAGGAAGGCGCGAGCGTATAGGCCCGGCGTGGCATGACCCTGGATGTACAGCAGGTCGCCACCGGACGGATGGTCGGGCCCGCGGAAGAAGTGGTGCAGGCCGACCTCGTACAGCGTGGCCGCCGAGGCATAGCTGGAGATGTGGCCGCCAATGCCGTTCTCCGCCTTGTTGGCGCGCACGACCATGGCCATCGCATTCCAGCGGACCCAGCGGCGAATACGCTTCTCGACTTCCAGGTTGCCGGGGTAGGGCGGCTGCGAATCGACGTCGATGGTGTTTACATAGGGCGTCTGCGATGTGACCGGCAGCACCACGCCAGCCTTCTGGGCATGGATCTGCAGGCCTTGGAGCAAGCGCTTGACCCGTTCGCGGCCACGCGTGTAGAGCACATCGTCAAGCGAGTCGAGCCAGTCGGCAAGCTCCAAGGCATCAAGATCAGGCTGTTGAGCATCCATGGACAGGCGGCTCCTCCCACGACCAACATGATACGACGGACGTTCGTTATGGTCAGGGTCTATCCTTCCGCAAGGTTGACGCATCCACCGCGCGCTCAGTTGACCATCGCCCAACCTTCGGCTAGGATGCCCTGCGAATAGGCGGGTCCATGGAAAGCACCACCATCAACTTCTTCGGCTACGACCTTGTGCAGATCATCCAGGCTGGGGGCCTGGTCGTGCTGTGCGGCATCGTCTTCGCCGAGACCGGGCTGTTTGTCGGCTGCTTCCTGCCCGGCGATTCACTGCTGGTGGCGGCGGGGTTCGTGGCGTCCATGTTCCCCGATAAGCTGTCCATCGGCCATGTGCTGGTGCTCGTGCCGCTGGCGGCGGTGTGCGGCGACCATCTGAACTACTATATCGGCCGGACCGCCGGCGCGGCACTCTACAAGCGCGAATCGACACGCTTCTTCCGCCGCGACCATCTCCTGCAGACGCGCGACTTTGTGGACAAGTACGGCCCGGCCGGGCTGATCATGGCGCGCTTCGTGCCGTTCGCGCGGTCCTTCGCGCCGGCTGTGGTGGGCATCGCCGAGATGCCGTAC